>JAJYIF010000003.1 GCA_021790195.1 Nitrospirota bacterium | reverse complement strand
AAGAGAAGGTGAGATATTACCTGAAGTCTCTCCAACGTGATCCGGAAAAAATATGCGGGTTCTTCCGTGAGCCCAATCTCAGGTATGCGGCCTAATTACGGGGCTTTACTTATGACCTCCTTAGTAAATATTACTACGACTGATGAAATCAATAGCCATGTTGCAGAGTTCCAACACGCAATTGTAGTTGCTGAGCTTAACTATGATATATGGTGGGTCTACAAGGAAAAGAATAATCGACGAAAATATTTAAACATCCTCAATAACTACCCGCTTTTCTTTCAGACGTCTTTGCATGCTCATTTTGTTGCGCTGATAATAGCTCTCTATCGTCTCTACGAGACGCGAAAAGACTCACTGAATATCCCCCAGCTCATTAGACTTTTCAAGCAGCACAACGTCCTTTCACATGCTGAAATTAAAGAAATTGAAACTGACATTGCCCGCATCAGGCCGTACTGGCTGAAAGTGAAGACACTGAGAAATGACATGTTCGGCCACAAATCAAATCAGCTCAATGATAATGACATCTGGAAACAGGCGGCTATTACACCAAATGAACTCAAAAAGCTCATTGATGATTCTAAAGTCTTGGTAAATAAAATTACACATCTATTTGCCAAAAGCAGACACGCCTTCAATCTGTCGGCTACTGATGACACTATTCAATTATTAGAGGACTTGAAAAGAGTAAATGACAACAAGCTATAACACGGGCATCGAACCGAGCGGGGATAAACTGTCGGTTCTTCCAATTTATCATATTTCCCCAGCGGCTCATGGCTGTCGTTGTGCATAATAAATGAAAATATTTAAAACAAAAGATGTTTACGTAATGCTGTTCGCATTTCTCGTTGGCTGCGGAATCGCCGGTCATGTCTTCCTAACAGATCTGGATCACAGAGAACCCTTCGTGCAAATTCTTCTGAAATCGGCGGGAATCGTAATTCTTACATTTACCTTTATAATGCTCGCCTATGTCTCTGGCGGGCGCAGGTTTTATAAAGGCGATATTAAAGTCAGTCCCTGGTTTGGCGCGTTTGTCGGTGGCGCGCCTTTGGTTTTCTTTGCTGGCGCAGCTTATTGGGATGATCTATATCGGGGTGGTTTCATGGCGCTTGCAATCTGGGGTGTATTTCTGCTGTGGTTATCGATCATAAAAAGCTTTATACGTAGACATAGAACAAAAGACTTAGAGCACTGCTACCAGAAAGACCATATAAAGAATGCACAATCGGGTAAGGGACGGTAGCTGACCGTCCCTTACCATAACACCGATCATACGGCCCTCTCTGCGGGACCAAGTTGCAAACTTGCTCCCGCAGTGGTAGGAAGAAGGAGGAACACGAAGCACATGAATCCAAAGATCGCCATCAGGAGCGAGACAGATGCCGATGTGAGGGCGATAAGCGAAGGGACTGTAGCCGCGTTCAAGACCCTGGAGATCAGCAATCACACGGAGCAGTTTATCATCGAGGCGCTGCGCGCTGCCAAGGCCCTCGCGGTATCTCTCGTCGCAGTAATAGATGGCCATGTAGTAGGTCATATTGCTTTTTCTCCCGTGAGCATTTCGGACGGAACTCGGAGCTGGTACGGCCTTGGACCTGTCTCTGTGTTGCCGGCATACCAACGGCAGGGCATTGGCAAAGCCTTGATCCGGGAAGGGCTGTCGCGGCTGAAGGATATGAATGCTCAAGGGTGTTGTCTCGTTGGACATCCGGAGTACTACAGGAAATTCGGGTTCAAGAATATGCCGGGACTTGTGCTTGAAGGAGTGCCGCAGGAGGTCTTCTTCGCCCTGTCTTTCGACGGGCATATTCCGCAAGGCGTCGTCACTTTCCACGAAGGATTCAAAGCAGACGGCAGGCAAGAAGGAAAAGGCGAGCTTCACAGCGCGCCTGACCCACACTGAAAATCGCGCCTATCACCCCGTATATTCTCTCATGGCCTCAGCTTTTATTTCCTCCACGCGGTCCATGTATTTTGGCGAAAAGTGAATGAGCGACAGATTCCTGACCCCGGCCTTCCTTGCAATTTCTCCGGCGATCTTTGCCGTGAGATGATGCCTCTCCACGGCCCTTTCCATGTCTTCGTGAAGGAAATAGGCCTCGCAGTAGAGTGTATCTGAATCGGTTACGAGACCTACTATCTTTTCGATGTTTGCCTCTTCCGGAGATACGTCGGTTATGTATGAGACCTTCTGCCCGGAGGAAATTCGCGCCAGGGAAGAAAGCTCCGAGAATAGGAAGTTTCTTCCATCGACCCGCAGGGTCGAATCCGGGGCTGCGCTGCCCCGGACCATCTTTTTAAGAACGCCGAGCCACGGACCGACAGGCAGGCCCATATCGTTCAGGGCCGCCTTGTCGATATTGATGTGAAAATCCTCTTCCAATGAAAAACCGAGACATGGTATCCCGTGGGAAAGGACCGCGGCCCTGACAGTATACGGCGTTTCTCTCAAGGCAATTCCGTCGAACGGCCGGGAGTCCCTGTCGATCCTTCCGAAACCGTTTTCGGCGTAGAAGCTGGCGTGTCTGACCTCTCGTGGAGTCAGACCGAAGACTTCTATTCTTATCGGGTATTCATGGATGAGGTTCCAGGTATATCCCTTAAGTTTCCCTTCGACGCAGTCAGCGATGTTCTCCGGGCCGTAGACCCTCAGAGGAGCCGCCCTTCGCAGGAACGTCCTGAGAAGAGTATCGAAGCCTATAAAGTGGTCTATGTGCGTATGGGTCACAAACACGTCCGTTATCTTGAGAAGGTCCCCGGTCTCCAGGCGGTCTATGCGTCCGGAGTCGAAGAGAAATGCCCTTCTTTCGCGGACCATGCGGACAAAAAGAGAGGGGTCTTCAAACTCGTTGTTTACCGGTTTATGATGAAAAGTAGGCTTCATACAGGGCACTAAGAGATTATAGCTTATTGTGATATAATACTTAAAATTTAACAGATTAAGGTTGAAGAGACTTTTTTCTGAGCCGTGGAGCGAGCTTCCTTGAACCCCGTCTTGCAGGGAAACGCATAAGGGGGTTGTGACCCCTTGCACAACGAATTAGCGCTCATGAAACAGGAGGATTTATGCCGGAACTGAGAAAGGACCCTATTTCTGGAGGCTGGGTCATCATTGCTGTGGAGAGGGGCAAGAGACCCACGGATTTCATATCGCCTCCTGTGCAGAGAAAGAAGGGGGGATTCTGCCCGTTCTGTCCGGGAAATGAGCGCACCACTCCGCAGGAGATTATGGCGTTCAGGCCTTCCTCTATGCAACCGAATACCTCAGGATGGACCCTGCGCGTGATGTCCAACAAGTTTCCGGCCCTTCAGATATACGGAGACCTCAACAGGTCGGGAGAGGGGATGTTCGACAAGATGAACGGCGTCGGGGCTCACGAGGTCATCGTGGAGACTCCGGACCACAGGCTCTCTTTGTCATCCATGTCGCTTAAGGCGGTTGAGGACGTGCTTTGGGCATATCATCTCAGGCTCTCTGACCTCAAGAAAGACGTGAGGTTCAAATACGTGGTCATATTCAAGAACGAGGGGGAGTCCGCAGGGGCGTCGCTGGAGCACTCGCATTCACAGCTTATCGCGCTGCCCATCGTCCCCAAGCTTGTCAGGGAGGAAGTGGATTCCTCTAGACGCTATTTCGAGTTCAAGGAGAGGTGCATCTTCTGTGACGTGATAAATCAGGAGATGGAGTCCGGCAAAAGGGTAATATATGAGAATTCCGGCTACATAGCTATTGCGCCTTTTGCGCCCAGGGCGCCGTTCGAGACTTGGCTGCTGCCGAAGAAGCATGAGTCGGCGTTCTATCCGCCCAACAAGAGTTTTTCTTCCCTCGCCGAGGCCCTCCAGCGGGTATTGAGACAGATGGACAGGATCCTCGATACTCCGCCGTATAATTTCATTATTCACACGTCTCCCTTCACAGAGGAGATAAATGAGTATTATCACTGGCACATAGAGATAATGCCAAAGCTTACGAACATAGCTGGCTTCGAATGGGGATCGGGGTTTTACATCAACCCGACACTCCCGGAGGAGGCCGCGAGGTTCATGAGAGAGGCGAAGATATAAAGTAAGGATGCGCGATACGGGATACAGGATGAAAGGAACATCCGTGCGTTATGAATCGTGTATCATGCATCGTGCATCCCGTATTGCACGTCATGCATCGTGTGCAGGCTGCGGGGGTATTTGAAGATGAAGGTGCTTATCGCAGCCTCGGAGGCAGTGCCTTATGCCAAGACCGGCGGTCTTGCGGACGTTGTGGGTGCCCTCTTGAAGGAGCACAGAAAGGCGGGCAGGGAAGCCTATCTCTTTCTTCCTCTCTACCGCGGGATAAAGGAGCGCTTTTCGCTTGAGGACACGGGCCGGAAGGTAACCGTTCCGATCGGGGGCCGCAGGATTTCCGGCAGGATTTTTTCACACGAGGGGGTCGCTTTTTTTGTGGAGTGTGATGAGTTCTTTGGAAGGTCCGAACTCTACGGAACTCCGGAGGGGGACTATGCCGATAACTCGTCGAGGTTCATATTTTTCGACCGGGCGGTGCTCGAGGCGTGCAAGGCGCTCGGCCTGAGGCCGGACGTCATACACTGCAACGATTGGCAGACCGGGCTTCTGCCGCTGTATCTGAAGACGATATATAGTTCCGATTTCTTCCGTGGCACTGTGACTCTGATGACCGTCCACAATCTCGGTTATCAGGGGTTATTCGAGGCCCGGGATTATGCTCTTACCGGTCTGCCGCCCGAGCTGTTCAACCCTGAGGGACCGGAATTTTACGGTAAAGTCAATTTCCTCAAGGCGGGTCTCATCGGAGCCGAGATCATCACTACGGTCAGTGAGACTTACGCCAGGGAGATCCTTACTGCGGAATTCGGGAGCGGGTTGGAAGGGGTTTTGATGAAGCGGGCTTCAGATCTCCACGGCGTGCTCAACGGCATCGATTACGAAGAGTGGGACCCGGGAAGAGACAGTCTCATTGATTCCGTCTATAGTCCCTCGGACCTGTCCGGAAAAGCTTCCTGCAAGAGGGCGCTTCTGAAGGAATGTTCCTTCAGCGGGAATGACAGAAAAGCGCCGGTGATGGCTCTTGTTGGAAGACTTTCCGCTCAAAAAGGGCTCGATATCCTTGTTGAGGCGGCGGATGACATAGTCTCTATGGGCGCAAAGATCATTATCCTGGGCAGGGGAGAAGAGGAGATACATAAAAGCGTCACAGCCGCTGCCGGAAGGCATAAGGGCAGGATCTTTCTGAAGGTGGGATACGATGAGTCTTTTGCCCACCGCATTTATGCGGGAAGCGATATGTTCCTTATGCCCTCGATATACGAGCCCTGCGGCCTTGGTCAGCTCGCGGCGATGAGATACGGGGGGCTGCCCGTGGCGCGAAGGACCGGAGGGCTTGCCGACACGGTCGAGGAGTATGAGCCGTTGAAGGGCCTGGGAACGGGTTTCCTGTTTGATGACTATAGGGCAGGGTCTCTGAGGGAATGCGTGAGATTGGCCATGTGTGCATATACGGATACGGCTCGATGGAACGGTCTGCTCAGGCGTGCAATGGAAAAAGATTTTTCGTGGGGAAGCTCCGCCCGAAAATATTACGGTCTATATAAGGCCGCTCTGGCGAGGAAGAGAAGACAATTATGAGTCTGAGGTCAAAGCTCACAATCTTTATCACCGCCTTTCTCATCGTGGTAGCCGTTCTCGTCGCGCTCGGTTTTCTCATATTCCAGCATATGAGCGGCAATTTTGAAATGCTCCGGTCTTCGGTCGAGGAGCATAACCTGAACGCGGAACTCCGGTCCTCTATTTCCAAGTTCCTTGATATCCCTGAGAGATGGGCCGTCAGCGGTGACGCGAAGCTGAAGAGCAAATACCGGGAAAGGCTTGCTGCGGTCTATAAGGCCTTTGGAAATCTCGAGAAAGCGGCCAAGGACAAAGAGGAGGTGAGGGCGATAGGGACGGACTTCGAGGAGCTGAAGAAGATCTCGGATGAAGTGATGTCCATAGAGCCGCCTTCCGGCAATCCGGCCGTTTTCTCGGCGATGCAGAGGCTCCAGCAAAAGGACGAGGAGATAAGCGGGAAGGTGGAATCGATGTATATCAGATCGGCCGGGGCCATTAGCGGGACGATCGATCTGGCCGAGAGGATCAAAAGGGAGATGGCCTTTAACCTCGGCGTTCTTTTTGTGCTCAGCTCTCTTGCCTTTGTGCTCCTTGCCTTGTTCATGAGACGGATGCTGGCCGTCCCGTTCAACGACATTCTGACCGCCACGAGCAGGATCACTTCCGGGCAGCTTGACTACAGGATTGCCTCCGCAAGAAAGGATGAGTTCGGCATTATCGCACACCGCTTCGACCAGATGGTGGACGAGTTACAGAAGATGAGTCAGGAGAACGTGGAGCTTTATCTCTCCACGAAGAGCCAGCTGCAGAAGCTGAGGGCCATGTACGAGCTCGCCAAGGCCATCACCTCGACACTCGACCTCGGAGAACTGCTTCGAAGGATGGCCGAGGAGACCTCGAAACTGCTGAACGCAAGGGGATGTGTGATCAGGCTGAGGGAGGACGACAAACTGGTCATTAAGGCCTCATACGGTCTTTCGAGGGAGATAGAGAAGATGATGACCGTCTCGATCGGAGAGGGCCTGCCGGGAAAGGTTGCTGAGGAGGGGAAGCCGATACTGGTGGAAGACCTGTCGAAGATGCCCGCAGACTGGCAGATCCCGTATCTTGATGCGAGGTCACTCATTAATGTGCCCTTGATGGTGGGCGACACCGTCATAGGGACACTCGGTCTTTATGACAAGACGGGCCCTGGCGACACCATAATACCCTTTTCCGGGGAGGACCTGCGCACTGCGGAGGGGTTTGCCTCGCTGTGTGCTGTTGCGATTGATAAGGCGAAGATGTTTGAGCTCGAACTTCAGAGGGAGAGGGAGGCCGTCGAGGCCAGGAAGAGGCTGGATGTTCTCTTCGACAGTGTGCAGGGCGGCATTCTGACCATCGGCGGCGACTACAGGATCTTGTCGGCAAACAAGTTTGTGGAGGCATGGATCGGACGGCCTGTGGATGAGATAGTCGGCAAGAGCTGCGTCGAGGTGTTCCATGGAAGCAAGGGGATATGTCCGCACTGTGTGGCCCAGGTCACCTGCGAGACCGGAGAGATCAACACTATTACTCAGATGAGCGGCCTGAACTATGCGGAGCTAACGTCGTATCCCATCAAGGACGACATGGGGAATGTCGAAGAGTGCGTAGTATTTATCCTCGATATCACTGACAGGGTGCTCTACCAGGAGGAGATGATCTCTTTATACCGCGAAGTGACGCAGACGAAAGAGTACCTCGAAAGTCTTATAGACAATTCAGCGGACGCCATAGTTACGTCCGACTTAAACGGGACCGTGACCTCCTGGAACCTCGGGGCTGAAAGGACTTACGGTTTCACCGAAGCCGAGGCCATGGACAAGTACCTCCCGTTCGTTCCCGACTTTTTAAGAGAGATCGAGAAGGGATATACCGAGAGGGTAAGGAACGGCGAGGTCCTGAAGGACATCGAGACTATGCGACGGAAGAAGGACGGCGGCCTTATCGAAGTGAGTCTTACGCTTTCGCCTATTACCGACGCGTCAGGAGCGATCATCGGAGTGAGCGGCATATCCAGAGACATCTCGGAGAGGAAGGCGGTCGAGAAGGAGCTGATCAAAAGGAACCAGGAGCTGTCGAGGCTCTTCTTCATCAGTTCTGCAATGAGAAGCACACTCGATCTCGACAGATTGCTGAGGATGATCCTGACCGCAGTGACTATGGGGGACGGGCTCGGCTTCAACCGTGCGGTCTTGTTCCTCGTGGATGAGGACAGGGGCCTGCTGAAAGGCGCCATGGGCGTGGGGCCGGCCAGCTACGAAGAGGCGGGGAGGGTCTGGGAGCGGTTATCGGTTGAAAAGAAGACCCTGGCGACTGTGATGCAGGAGATCGAGACAGGCTCCAGGGAGAGGGACTCTTTCCTGGACAGGCTCAGTCTCGGCCTGGAGATACCCCTTGAGGGGAATTCGATATTCGCGGTCTCAGTCAGGGAAAAAAGGCCATTCAACATTTCGGACGCAAAAAAGGAGCCGCTCACGAATGCGGTCCTTATACAGCAGCTCGGGACAGAGGCGTACGCTCTGGTTCCGCTCATCTCGAGGGACAGGGTAATAGGAGTGTTGTTCGTCGACAATTACTTTAATAAGAAGGCCATAACAGAGGAAGACATGCGGTTTCTGACCGCCTTCTCGAATCAGATGGCTGCCGCTATCGAGAGCGCGAAATTATTCGAGCAGGTCTCTATCGCCGAGGCCGAGCTTGAGAACATCTTCAGGTCCATATCCGACATGGTATACTTTACCGATATGGATTATGTGATCAAGAACATGAACAGAGCGGTGGCTGAGAGGCTCGGAAAGAGCGAATCCGAGATAATAGGGAAGAAATGCTTCGAGGTGTTTCACGGGATGAACGAGCCGTTCAAGACATGCCCGCACCATAAGACGGTTGAAACGAAGAAACCATATATAGAGGAGGTGGAAGACCCGCGCACCGGGGAGACATTTCTGACTTCCACTTCGCCCATATTCGATATGGGCGGAAGCTTCCTGGGGACGGTCCACATCGTACGGGACATCACCGAGCTCAAACGCATAAGGGAGAGACTCGCGACGGCAGAGCGCATGGCGGCGCTGGGGGAGGTGGCTGCAAAGGTCGCCCACGAGATAAGGAACCCCCTCGTCTCGATAGGCGGCTTCGCCCAGAGACTCGAAAACAAGCTGGAGGGAAATCTCAGGGAATACGCGACTATCATATCTAGGGAAGTCAAGAGGCTGGAGGACATACTGAGGGACATTCTCGGCTTTGTCCGGGAGGTGAGGCTTTCTACTGTGGAGGTCGATATTAACGGGCTTATCAGGGACGTCTTCTCCCTTGTGGAATCCGAGGTGACGGAGCGGGGGATCACTGTCGAGACCTCATTCAGTGCAGTGCCTCCCGTGCGTCTCGACATGGACAGGATGAAGGAGGCCTTCCTGAACATCGTGAACAATTCCATTCAGGCCGTTGGAAATCACGGCAGGATCACCGCCGCCACGTACGCTTCAAATAGTCACGTGGTAGTGGAGATAAGCGATACGGGGAAAGGCATAACTGAAAAAGACATGCCTTTTATATTCGACCCGTTTTACACGACAAAGCCTACCGGCACCGGTCTCGGCCTGGCTATAACGCGGAGGATAGTCGAGGAGCACAAGGGCAGAATAGAGGTCAGGAGCAGACCTGAAGAGGGCACGACAGTCAGGGTGTACTTGGAGAGAGGAAAGGAGGAGAAATGAAGATTTTGATCGTGGACGATGACCAGCACATAAGACGTCTTTACAAGGAAGAGCTTGAAGAAGAGGGTTACGAAGTGGTCGTTGCCGCGACGGGTGCGGAGGGTCTGGAGCTTTTCGAAAGCGAGAACCCCGATCTTGTGACTCTCGACATTCTCATGCCGGACATGGACGGCATAAAGGTGCTGAGGCAGATGAAGGAGAAGAGACCGCGCGTGCCCATAATCATGTCGACGGCATATGATTACCGTGACGATTTCGCTGTCTGGGCTTCGGAGGCCTATATCGTAAAATCGGCGGAACTTACCGACCTCAAGGAGACGATCAAGAAGCTCCTGGGAAAACAATGACTCATCAGAGTGAAATGCTGGAAAGGGAAGGGTCACAGCGCGATGAGGCGGCGCCGTGTATTGTGAAAGCGGAGAGCCCTGTTTACGGCGGTTACGTAATAGCGAGAGATGAAAAGATTGTATTTGTGAGGGGCGCCGTCCCCGGAGAACTCGTCGAAGTGTCTTTCGACGAAAAGAAGAGGGACTATTTTCTGGCAACGGTGAAGAACATAATCGAGCCTTCGCCCTTTCGGAGGACCCCGCCGTGCAGGATTTTCGGCATATGCGGCGGCTGCCATTTACAGTTCATTTCTTATGAACGGCAGGTTTCCATGAAGGAAGAAATCCTTCTGGATGCGCTCAGGCGGATCGGAGACATCAATATAACCCTGTCGCCATCGCTGGCCGGCGGGGAGTTCAGATACAGGCGTCGGGCACAGTTCAAGGTCTCGGCGGAAGGGGCCCTCGGCTTTTACAAGGAAGGGACAAGGGACGTCGTCCCGGTGGAAGAATGTCCCCTGATGGTTGACGAGATAAATGACGTGATAAAAAGGATACGGGTCATGGATTTGAGGGGGGTCAAAGAGCTGCACCTTGCCTCAGGCGATACGGTCACGGTCCTCGTCAAGGGCGACCTCGGTGACGATGTTGCGCAGGGAATGCTTGAAACAGGCGTTGCAGGGGTGGCGTTTGAAAACGGCGAATCCATAGGAAAGGATTATATCAGCCTTCCCATGGATGGATTGAAATATTCCGTTACCCCCTGGAGTTTTTTCCAGAGCAACTGGGCACTGAATAGGGCGATGATAGACATCGTTAAGGAGAGATTGGGCCATCTCGAAGACAAGAGAGTCCTTGATCTTTATGCGGGGGCAGGAAACTTCTCTCTTCCCTTATCTCCGGGTGCGAAGGAAGTGACGGCTGTTGAAGAAAACGGTTATGCCGTTGAGGACGGCCGCAGAAATATCGTGATGAACGGGATAAAGAACTGCACCTTTGTACATCTGCCCGTTGAAAGTTGTTTTGAGGGCGGGAAGAAGCAGCGGACCGCGAAGCTCTTCGGTGACGCTGATTATGACCTAATCGTGCTCGATCCTCCGAGGCCCGGACTTTCTTCGGATTTCCTGCGAAGGATATTGGAAATCTCTGCCGAGAGGATTGTTTACGTGTCGTGTAATCCCGCCACCCTCGCGAGGGACCTCAGGAAGATGAAGGAGAAGTACGATTTAGAGGCTGTTTACATGGGAGATTTTTTCCCGAATACCTACCACATAGAAAGTCTGGTCTTCCTCAGCAGAAGATGATGCGGTGAAAGCGAATCGCCGAGGAAATGCAACAGATCTTATCTGCGAAGTCCCGGCCAGGACGCCCCGCCAAGGAGAGATTGTGCTGGCATCGGGTCAGGCGTCGCGCGAGGCGCATGAAAACCTCTATCATTTTGGCGACGGGGCATGCATAATCGCGGGCGAGGATATCATCGGGTCGGTTGCCGAATTGCCCGACGGCCTGAGCAGAATTCATATAACCGCGCCGTGGGAGGACATGGTGAGGCTTGCCGTGTGGAAATCGGATCCTGCCAGAGGGGACATTTTTCTCCTGCTGACAAGCGCGGGGATAACCGTCGACCAGTTGCATCCCTTCAGGGAGTCGGGGATATCCGATATATTCCCGTGGCTCTATTACGGCAGGAGGCTGGATGTGCTCAGGAAGATTTGCAGGGTCGCAAAGACGAATGCGGAGAAACATATAAGGAGCAAGGCGGCTCACGTCTATTGCCATCTGACGTCCGAGGCGACAAAGAGCATTGTTGCGAGCAGCCTCTGAAAGTGCTGACCGCCCCCCCGTGGGGGAGCGAAGAGCGGGGCAGATTCCCTAAACTATCCATCTTCACAAATAATCTGAGCGGAGAAAGGCATGAAGAACATTTATCTCGACAGCACTCCCCTAAATGATGCCCTGAGAACCTGGTTTGACAGGCTTCGCGCAGAAGATATGCTTAAGCCAGTGTCACCTGAGCGGATAAAGGTCATGGATTCATTGGGCAGGATAAGCGCGGAGGCCGTAGCAGCGAGGATTTCATCTCCATTCTATCATTCGGCTGCCATGGACGGCTATGCAGTGAAGTTTACCGAGACCTTCGGCGCATCGGAAACGCATCCAGTCAGACTAAAGGTGAAGAAACAGGCCCTCTATGTAGACACCGGAGACCCGATGCCGGAAGGCTTTAATGCGGTGGTTATGATAGAGGACGTAAACATAATTAGGTCAAAGGTCAAAGGTCAAGGGTCAAGGAACGAAGAGGGCGAGTTTATCGAAATCATGGAAGCTGCCACGCCGTGGCAGCATGTGCGAATAATCGGAGAAGATATCGTAGCCACCGAGCTTATTATTCCGGAGAACCATAGGATCAGACCCGTGGATATAGGGGCGCTGCTTGCGGGCGGTCACACGGAGATCGTGGTGAGGAGAAGGCCTGTTGTTGTGATTATTCCGACCGGCGACGAGATCGTCGAGCCGGGCAGTGAACTAAGAAAGGGCTCGATCATAGAATACAATTCAAGCGTCCTTGGAGGTCTCGTGACCGAATGGGGCGGTATTCCGGTGAGGTTCGGCATCGTCCCGGACGACATGGGGATGTTGAAGGAAGCGATAGTCCGCGCTTGCGGCTCTGCGGACTTGGTCGTTGTGAATGCCGGTTCATCCGCGGGTTCGGAGGATTTCACAGCGGCGGCTATTTCGGAAGTCGGCGAGATAGCAGTCCACGGCGTCGGCATAAAGCCAGGGAAGCCCCTGATTGCCGGGGTGGCGAAAGGAAAACCCGTTTTAGGCATCCCCGGTTATCCGGTGTCGGCGTTTATCACGCTGCATCTGTTTGCGAAACCCCTCATCCATATGTTGCAGGGAGTGTCCTTCGGACAAGTGGAGACGGTCAAGGCGACCCTGTCAAGACAGATATCATCTTCTCCCGGTCAGGAGGAGTTTGTGAGGGTGAAGGTCGGGGTCGTCGGGGAAAAGATCATTGCGACACCCGTGACCAGGGGCGCCGGGGTGATCATGTCTTTGGTGAGGGCCGACGGGATATTGAGAATACCTTCGCAATCCGAGGGGATCGGAGCCGGCGCTGACGTGGATATAGAGCTTCTCAGGCCGAAGGAGGAGATCAGGAACACTATCGTTTGCATAGGGAGCCATGACAATACCCTTGAGGCGCTCTCCAACATTATCAAGAAGAGGCACCCTCATCTTTCCCTCTCTTCTGCACACGTCGGCTCTATGGGAGGGCTGATTGCTCTCAAGAAGGGCGAGGCCCACGTGGCGGGGACGCATCTCCTTGATGAGGAGACGGGACTATATAACATACCCTTCATACGGAAGCTCCTTCCGGAGAAGAAGATTGTTCTTGTCAACCTTGTGTACCGTGAGCAGGGGCTGATTGTGAAGAAGGGCAATCCGAAAGGCATAAGGGGATTTGAGGACCTTGTTAGGGAGGATGTCATTTTTATTAACAGGCAGGCCGGCTCCGGCACCAGGCTTCTGGCAGACAAGCACCTGCGTGAGGCGGGCATAAAGAGTTCTGGAATCAAGGGTTACGACAGAGAGGAATACACCCACATGGGTGTTGCTTCCGCGGTCCTGAGCGGGGTCGCGGACACAGGGCTTGCGATACTTGCCGCGGCCAGGGCCCTCGATCTCGATTTTGTTCCTGTGGCAAGAGAGCGCTACGATCTGGCTATTCCAAGATGTTTTATTGAATCAGAGATGATAAAGACCCTTCTGGATATTATCAGGACTGACAAAGAATTCAGAAATACGGTCCTGTCTATGGGAGGCTATGACATCAGCGACATGGGAGAGACGCTCTACAAAGGATAATCCTGCTGTCAGCCGTTATCGCCCTGGACGACAGTATCTTTCATCTCGTCATTGAAAAGCCGCTTGGCGCCTATGAACCTCTTTAGGTAGTAAGGCGTGTCAAGGCTGTCTATCGAAACCTTCTTATTGCGCGAGGATGCGTGTATGAAAAGGTTGTTGCCGAGATAGATGCCGACATGGGACGGGAATGAGGCGTAGGTCCTGAAAAAAACGAGGTCCCCTATCGACAGGTCATCCTTGCTGACGGGCTCACCGACATGGTACTGCTCCCTCGCCGTCCGAGGAAGAGACATATCGAGCAGGGCGAACACCTTCTGCACATATGCGGAGCAATCGATGCCCATGAAGGTGTTGCCACCAAACCGGTAGGGTATGTTAAGCATTTTCTTGGCGAAGAGGATCAGCCTGTCCTTTACAGAGAGGGTCTGGAGCTCAGGTGACGCTTCCATGGCCTTGATGTCTGCGGAGAGGCTGGCGCTTGCCTCGGCATTGGCATTGGCATTGGAATTGACCGCGTCCGAACCGTCGTCCCACACTTCCAGGGCGAGCCTCTGACCGGTCTTGAGCTTTTCGGAATCAAGGTCATTGATCTCCATAAGGTCTTCGGCGCTCAGGTTAAACCTGTTCGCTATTTTGTATATCGTGTCTCCTCTCTTAACAACATAGGTTCGGGGCCCGTCTCTTTTTACTAGGAGATGCCTGCCGGGTTTGAGACGCGCAGACTTCTTAAGGCCGTTAAGCTCGGCGAGTTCTCCTGCAGAGAGAGAGTACTTTCTCGAAATTGAGGCGAGGGTTTCTCCCCTTTTCACTGTATGGTAAAGTGTGCCGGATTTTGGAGCAACGGTCTCTCCGGAAGCTGCTTTGGCAAGAGCAGCGCGTCTGTGTCTAAAAGATTCTTTCCGGGCGGCCTCCCGGCCGTGTCTTTTCCGCCTGGTCTCTCTTGCGGGGATCTTTAATTTTTCTCCGGGCCTGAGAGTAACAGAATCCAGATCATTGGCCAGCTTGATGTCTTTTGCCGATACCTTGAAGCGCTTGGCTATCTTGTTTAGGGTATCCCTCTTCTTCACTACATAAGTCTGATTTGCGCCAACCTCGCCAGCGCCTAATATGAACATGAAAATAAGAACAAAAAGAAAATGTCGCATCATAACGGTCTCTCCCTTCCGCATCATGCTACGCAGCGTCCTCCCGCGCAAGGTCCTTGAGAGTCGGGAGTTCGGTAAGGTCTTTGAGTCCGAAGTGCTGAAGGAATTCTTTTGTAGTCCCGTAAAGAAGAGGTTTTCCGGGGGCCTCTTTCTTACCCATAATCTTTATCAGCCTCTTTTCGAGGAGGGTCTTTATAACGCCGTCTGCGCTTACTCCTCTGACCTGCTCCACCTCGGCCTTTATAATGGGTTGCTTATAAGCAATTATCGCGAGCGTTTCCAGGGATGCAGGGGAAAGCTTGCTCGATTCCGATCCCTTGAGTTTCTTTATCCATGGGGCGAAGCGCGGATTCGTAACCATCTGAAAACCGTTTGCGACTTCAGCTATGAGCACACCGGCTTCCCTGTCACGATAATCGGCAAGAAGTTCTTCCATGAGCCTCTTGATCTCGGGCTCATCTATTTCGGTAACGGCTTTAAGGGTTGAAGGAGTTAACGGCTCTCCAGAAGAAAACAACAAGGCCTCCAAGAGCGATTTCTTCTCCCTGTCTTCCATAGCATGCCTTCTGACTATACCAGAAAGCAGGTATTATTTCAAATAAAAATTGTGATGACTACAGACAAAATACCCCGGCGGATCGGACGGCAAACGACGGTCTCCTTGGAATCTTCAGATGAGAAGGTCTACTTAAACCTATGTTCGTCGGAAGGGAACAGGCCCTCTTCAATTTCCTTTCTGTATCGGACAAGGGCCTTCAAGGCGTCTTCTTTCAGGTTTGCGTATTTCTTTACAAACTTCGGAACGAACCTGTCGAACAGTCCGAGGACATCGTGCAGGACGAGGACCTGTCCGTCGCAATGGGGGCCGGCGCCTATGCCTATCGTGGGAATCGAGATCTCTTCAGTGATTCTCTTCGCTAGATCGACTGGTATGGCCTCCAGGATAAGAGCGAAAGCCCCCGCATCCTCAACAAGGTGTGCCTCCCTCAGAAGCTTGTTCGCCGAGTCCTCGGTTCTCCCCTGCACCTTAAAACCGCCCATCCTGTGGATCGCCTGCGGAGTAAGCCCGATGTGCGCCATGACGGGTATATCGGCCCTTGTCATGGCCCTTATATGCTCCTCAACTTCAGTCCCGCCCTCAAGCTTTATCGCAGACGCGCCAGCCTCTTTCAGAAAGCGGCCCGCGTTTCTTACTGCGTCTGCTGTGCCCGTCTGGTAGGACATGAAGGGCATGTCCCCGATGACCATCGCATTCCTGACCGCTCTGGAAACGAGTTTAGTATGGTAGAGCATTTCCCACATGGAGACGGGGAGAGTGTTTTCGAGTCCCTGGACGACCATTCCCAAAGAATCGCCGACAAGGATAGCGTCGATCCCAGCCTCATCCGCTATTTGGGCGAAGGGGTAATCATAGGCGGTGATCATACTGATCTTGTTGCATTCAGTCTTCTTCTTGATAAAATCGTTGATTGTGATCCTGCCCATAATCGTGGCCTCTTATTGCTCCTGAGGATTCAATTAATTTACAATTTCCTTGACAAACTATCACCGCTATGATAGCATTTTTTATAAGATTATGAAATGTTAATAAAGCGGCTTGGAATGGACGGAAAAAGGACTTTAATTGTGATGTTTCTCCTGGCGGTTCTCTCCCTCGTTTTTCCCTCTGCTGTATTTTCGGAGAACAAAGCTAATTCTTCGACGACACAGGGGGTTTATGTAAGGGATATTATCGCGCAGTCGCTTTCCAAGGGAAAGGGCATTTGTACTGTGGTTGGAGATCTGATAAGGGCCGGTAATAATGTGTCGGATGTCGTGGAAAATGCCATTTTGCTGGGTTATCCCTCCTGCGTCGTGGTCAAGTGTGCGGTGGAGGTGGGGGGGAAACTTGAAGACGTGGTGTCCGCGGCATTCCGGGTCGGCGCGAGCTCCGATGTCATAGTGACCTGCTGTGTTGAGGGAGGCGCGGATTCGACGGTCCTGGCGAGGATCATTGAAAGGCTCTGTCTGCCGGGCCTTGGATATACGCCGCCGCCTGCCGACCAGGTTTATGTTCCTACCTTTGTTTCGACGTTGGGCGGTGGAGGCGGGGTGTCTACCAGCCCGTTCAGGCCTTAAAACTCAGCCGCCTGATGAAGAAATATCTTTCCGCTCTCTTTCTTTTGTGCGCTATTTTAGCGCTTGCAGGAGAGGCGGAAGCGATGAGGCTGGGCTCTTTCGATGTCAGTCCCTTTCTTGCGGTCACCGAGCGATACACCGACAATGTTTTCAATACTAAGGACGATACCAAAAGCGATTTTTCCACGGTGATCAGTCCGGGCATTCAATTGGTCTTTCCAAGGTTCAAACGGAGATACCGGCTCGAACTGCTCTATCAGGCGGATTTCGAAAGGTTCAACAGGTTCTCATCCCAGAACGATGCGGACAACCATAAGGCAAATGCGAAATTTGATTTGAGCCTTCCGGTTGGTCTCGATTTGCACGTAAGTGACGGTTTCAGAAGAACGCACGACCCGAGGGGAGTCAGTCTCAGTCCGGAGCTTGATTTCTATTCCGACAATCTTTTTTCTGCGGGTGCGGCATACTCTCTGACCGACAGGTTCACGGCCCAGGTCGACTATTCCAACTATGTTCTGAATTATGATGCCCAAAGGAACAGCTTCAGAAACAGGACGGACAACTCGTTTGACGGATATCTCTTTTACCGTTTCATGCCGAAGACTTCGGCATTTGTAGAGTATGAATATGTGGTCGTGGATTTCAAAAAGTCCGGGACCCTCGACAATCTCGACAATAGGGAGCACCACCTGTTCGGAGGCATAACGTGGGATGTGACCGGGAAGACCAAAGGGACCGTGAAGGCCGGATACGGAACACAGAGCTTCGACGATCCGTCCAAAAAAGGATACAGAGGCTATATAATGGAGATCTCTATCGACCACAAGTTCTCTTCGAGGGATTCCCTGAAGCTGTCGGGCTCGAGGGCGACGAACGAGACGAACCTGCTCGGCGCGGACTATTTTGTAACGACCTTCCTCTCCGCGGAATATTTTCACAGGCTTACGGGCAAGATCACAGCGAACGCAAGTTTGGGTTACGAAAGAGACAGCTATCGCGGCGTTTCGAGGGACGACGACACCTGGACTGCGGGCGCAGGCCTGTCTTACCAGTTTAAGCGATGGTTGCTAACAGAGGTTGGTTACAGTTATACTAACAGAAATTCGACCTTTGATGAATTCACTTACAGGAATGACACAGTGTTCTTCAGGATCGTCGGAACACTATAGAAGAGCGGTTCGGATTACTCGCCGCCGGTTCGTGTCCTATATCGAGATAGCGGCGGTGTTAATGTTAATGATTCTTCCCTCCGTTGTTTTCTCTCAGGATTATCTCGTCGGCGAAAGAGACGTCCTTAGGATAACCGTCTACGACAACCCCGACCTCACGACTGTTGCGAGGGTAAGCGGCGAAGGGACCATAACCTTCCCTCTCATAGGAGAGGTGAAAGTGGCGGGTCTTACTATGCAGCAGATCGCGAAAAGGATCAGCGGTCTGCTCTCCGAGGGCTATATTGTCAACCCGCAGGTCATGGTCTTCGTCGAGGAATACAGAAGCAAGAAAGTGACGGTGATAGGAGAGATTGTCAAGCCGGGACTTTACGAGCTGCCGGGACCGACCACGCTGCTCGAGCTCCTTTCGAAGGCTGGAGGCATCACAAAGGACGCCGGCGACAAGGCCATCGTGAAGAGGAAGTCGCTTCAGGGCGAGCGCTCTATTACGGTGGACCTCAGGAAGCTCATAGAGAAGGGAGATACGAGTCTCGATGTCGCCCTTCAAGACGGTGACAGCATATATATTCCGAAGGCCGGTTTTTTCTACGTGACGGGAGAAGTGAAGAACCCCAATGTGTACAAGTTTGAGGAAGGCACTACCGTAATTCAGGCCATTACCATGGCGGGCGGCTTTACGGATAAAGCGGCTGAAGGGAGAATAAAGATCAAGAGAAAAGAGAACGGTCAGGAGAAGACCCTCGAAAAGGTGGGACTTGACCAGCTTATTAAACCCGATGACGTCATTATGGTGCCGGAAAGCATATTCTGACGGCTTAGAGGTAAGACATGCAGGAAGAGATTCATCTAAGGGACTACTGGAAGGTCATTTTAAAAAGGAGACACAGCGCTCTCACCTTTTTCGTTGTGCTCGTCTTTATAGTGGCTGTGGGGACCTTCACGACTACGCCGATATATATGGCAAGCACGAGGGTACTCATCGACAAGGAGAACCAGAACCTTGTGGACCTGAGGGGCGTTTATTATGAGTCGTTTTATTCAGAAGACTATTATCAGACGCAGTACGAATTGATAAAGAGCACCGCCGTAGCGCTGAAGGTGGTCAAGAACCTTAACCTCGCCAAACGGCCGGAATTCAATCCCGCTGCGGGAGAAAGCGGGGAAGGAATTATCGGCGGCATCTTGAGTTGGATAGGCCTGTCGCGACCGAAGAGCGCGCCTGCGCCGGCTGCCGCCGACGATTCTCTTGACCTGGCTCTTGCGCGGAAGGTGCAGGCCGGTCTTTCTGTAGAGCCCGTCAAGAACAGCCGCATCGTAAACATCAGTTACCAGTGCCCGAACGCCGGGCTCTCTGCCGAAATCGCCAACGGCGTTGCAAGCGCTTACGTGGAGCAGGTTCTCGATATAAGGATGGGCTCCGCCAAACAGGCGGTGGAATGGATGACCAAGAAGATCGACGAGCAGAAGTCGAAGCTGGAGCAATCGCAGAGGGCGCTTCAGGAATATATGAAGGACAAGGACATCGTCGCGCTCGAAAATAAAGAGGCCGTTACGCCGCAAAAGTTGCAGACCTTGAGTTCCCAGCTCATAGTAGCGGAGACGAAGAGGAGAGAGACCGAGGACCTGTACAATCAGGTGAAGGGTCTTTCCAACAAGCTTTCCGCCGCGCTGGCGGTTCCTGCTATAGCCGGGGATTCGGTTGTCCAGTCGCTGAGGGCTGAAGAGATAAGCCTGGAGAAAAGCATACTGGAGACGTCGAAGAAGTACGGTGACAAACATCCTCAGATGATCCGGCTTAAGGAAGACCTCAAGGCGCTGAAGGACAAGCTGGCCAATGAGACAAAGAGGGTCATTGCTTCCATCAAGAACGAGTATGAGCTTTCGGTTGCAAGGGAGGCGAGTCTGAGGAGTTTGTTCAATCAGGGCAAGGGCGAGGCCATGTCTCTGTCCGAGAAATCGATAGACTTCGGGGTTCTTAAGCGCGACGTGGACACCAACCAGCAGATCTACGACGCTCTTCTTAAGAGGATCAAGGAGACGAGCCTGACCGAGGAAGTCAAGTCTTTCAACATCTATATTATCGACAAGGCCGAAGTTCCGAAAGGACCGATCAAGCCGAAAAAGTTCTTCAATATCCTGCTTGCACTCATAACCGGCACATTCGGCGGCGTGGGCATAGCTTTTTTCCTGGAATATATCGACAATACCTTCAAGACGCCGGAAGATGTGGAAGGCAAGCTTTCCCTGCCACTCCTCGGGGTGATCCCCGCGGTCAGGAAGGGAGAGTTGCGCGACGGGGCCATAGAGCTCGTTGCGCATTCGAGCCAGACTTCGAGCATCTCCGAGACATATAAGGGACTTCGTACAAGCATCCTTCTTTCTTCCGCCGATCCGGTAAAGAGTTTTGTGATCACGAGCTCTATCGAGAACGAGGGCAAGACGACGACGGCAGTCAATCTTGCGATAGCCTTTGCGCAGCTCGAGAAGAGTGTTCTTCTCGTGGACGCCGACCTGAGAAAGCCGAAGGTCCATAGCGTGCTCGGCATGGAGAACTCTGTCGGCCTGAGCAGCTATCTGACGCGTCACGTGATCGAGGATGTCATAAAGACCACCGACATACCCTATCTGAGCGTTGTTCCGTCCGGCCCGCTGCCCCCCAACCCTTCAGAGTTGCTGAGCTCGAAGAGGATGAAGGATTTCGTCGATCTCGTCATGGAGAGGTTTGATGTCGTGATATTCGACGCGGCGCCTCTGATCACCGTCACCGATACGACGATACTCTCGGCCGTGGTGAACGGCACCATCCTTGTGATCAGGAGCGGAAAGACGACCTTCGACATAGCGAAGCGCGGGATGAAGCTTCTGAGTGATACCAACTCGAGGATACTTGGCGCTGTGCTTAACGGCATGGATACAAAGAAGGAGGGATACAGGTATCTGTATCCCTATTATTACGACTACAGGCAAGAGAAAGAAAAGACTTCTTGATTGAGCCCGGCCGGGGCTTTTCCCCTTGATCAAAGGAGAGTAATCGGTGAATTCCGTCCGACGCGGACTTGTCCTTCTTCTTTTTCTCACGCCCCTCATGTTCGGCACCGTAGAGCCGTGGTCCCTTGCGGTGATGGAGATCACCTGCTTCGTGCTTTTTCTTCTCTGGATGCTCGGAGTCGTGAAAGACAATCATCTGCCTGCATATGTTATAAAACCTCCCTTTCTGATCCCCTTTGCCATGCTGCTGGCACTGGCCATATTCCAGCTCATCCCTCTGCCGCCCATGCTCGTCAAGACAATATCACCGGAGACATATAAGATTTATCATGATGTGGCCTCCAACCCGGATAATCTGCCGTGGCTCACCCTCTCTCTCTATCCGCAGGCTACTCTCCTGGAAGTTATAAGGCTTGCCGCCTATCTGTGCGCATATTTCCTGGTGATGCAGGTCATGCGTGACGGCGAACATGTATTCGGGATGGCTGCGGCCATTCTCGCTTCCGGATGCCTTGTGGCCGTTACGGGAATCTTTCAGGTCATTTCATGGAATGGGAAACTGCTCTGGTTGCGTCATATTGACATTGGCGCAGCCTTCGGTCCCTATCTGAACAAGAACCATTTCGCGGGACTCATGGAAATGGTCATTCCTGTGTCTGTGGGAGTTGGTCTTTATCTTCTTCCCCCGGTGAGAAGAGGGGAGGGGGTCCGGGCTTTGGCGTCCGATCTTCTAACTCATGAAAATGCCAACAGATTGATTCTTGTAAGCATGGCCGTGATAATTATGACTACGTCTCTTTTCCTGAGTCTTTCAAGGGGAGGAGTTATAGGGCTGACTGCTTCCATGGCTTTTTTCGGCATGATGCTTTCTCTCAAGAGTTCCACAAGGAAGAAGGGTTGGGTTATTGTGAGCATATTTCTCGTAGTCCTTTTTAGTGTGGGCTGGTTCGGATGGCGACCCATCGTCCAGAAATTCGAGAGCACGAGAATCAGGGAAGTGTCAAGCGATTTCAGGGTGAACAACTGGAGGGACTGCCTGAAGATAGTGGCGGCATTTCCAATCTTCGGTACGGGCCTTGGGACTTATGAGTACGTCTATCCGCGATATAAGACAATCCTTGCTCCGGAAAGGTGGGAACACGCGCATAACGATTACGTGGAGGGGGCGGTCGAGCTCGGACTCGCCGGGATGGCGCTGGCTGTCTATGTCATAGTCTCTTTCTATCTGCTGATGTTCAGGTCGCTTGGGCGCAGAAAGTCCCTCGGCCCGAGACTCCTCGGCATCGGCGGCATGTCGGGTGTTACGGCGATGCTGATTCACAGTCTTACGGATTTCAATCTCCACATAGGGGCCAACGGTCTATTCTTTACAGTGATTTTCGCCTTCTCCATAGCGGCGTCCCACATGAGGCCGGGTGGCGAGGGAGACGGGACATCACTGAAGGTCGGGCAGGTGATCCGTCCCGGGGAAAGGCGCACATTCTTTTTTGCGGCTGTTGCTGTAATACTCACACTTGTCTCGGTCTTCCCTATTCTGAATGCAGGGGCCGACATTCTCTTCCGGATGGCCAACGGACAGACAAATGAAGGAAGGGACCTTCTCAAGGCAAAGGCCCGGATATTGGAGAAGGCATCGGCCTTGAGTCCTTTGGATGGTAAGTATAACTTTGCCCTGGGCAATATCGATCTTGCTCTCGGAAAGAGGGAAGAGGCGGTCAGAGATTATAGCAGGGCGGTCTCACTCAACCCGGTTAATGGTGAGTACTTGCAGATGCTCGGCGTGAGTCTCGAAGGTGCGGGTAAGTCCGTCCTGGCGGACAGGTATATGAGACTTGGAGTCGAGTATGACCAGACATCTGCCTGGAGACACAAGAACTTCGCGCTCTGGCTTCTTTCAAAGGGCAGGAGGGATGAGGGAAAGGCGGAGATGAGGGCGGCGATCTCCCTCGATCCCTCGGATACGAGGAAATTCATCACTGCCATGGTTTTAAGCGGGCTTAGTCAGACCGAGATGAGAAGCGTCATACCTGAGGATCCGGAGAGCCTTATTCTGTACGGAAACTATAAGGAGGGGATAGAGGACCCGGAAGGCGCTGTGCAGGCCTACCTCGACGCACTGTCCGTAATGAAGAAAACGGGTATGGCAGGTCCGGACATTTATCAGAGAATCGCGGCCTTGTACGATAAGATGGGTCTGCCTTTGCAGGGCATCGCAAAGCTTGAGGAAGGGGTAAGGGAAATTCCATCCGATTATGAAATGAGAATCGGACTTGCGAAGCTATATGAGAAGACCGGCGTCACGGAAAAAGCAATGGCTCAGTATGAATACGCTTTAAGACTCCGCCCTTCGGATCAGTATGCAGAGAACAGATTGAAGGAGATAAAGGGCGGGCATGCGGAGTGAAGCGTGCCTTGTCTCTCTTTCTGTGAGATTTGTTGTTCCGGCTACGCCGGCTTGAGGTATAATGAAGGGTCGTCAGGAGGTGTGATATGAAACTGCGGTACGCATGGTTACTGCCGGGGTTGGCAGGCATGATAATGTGGCTGTACGCTTCATCACCGGCGCTCGCTTCTGAAAGAGGGGACCCGGCTCAGACGTCCCTGATACAGCCGCCCTCAGTCCTGTCCCCGGCAGACAGGGCGGAAATCATAGGCGTGTTTAAAGTGTTGTTCTCCTGGAAAGAAGCCAGCGGGGCGGAAGGCTACCACTTTGTCCTCGCGAGGGACCGCAGATTTAAGAAGATCGTTTATGAGGACCGGCGCACCCCCGGTACGTCCTGCACTGTCGACAACCTCGATTATGGAACATATTTCTTTAAAATCAGTTCGGTAGCAGCTGACGGCAGCGAGGGGCCCTTTTCGGAGGCCCTGACTTTCGTTGTTGTCCCACCGCCGCCTGCAAAGGCCCCGTGAAACTTTAAGGAACTAGGAGAAGACTTTCCGCTTAGAGGCGCAAAGAAACAAAATGCTTTTCGAATAAATGACCTTGTTTTTTTGTGCGCCTTGCGACCCTGCGTGAGAGGTCTTGTCTGTGTTGGAGAACTACTTGGCGCAGCGGAACCCGGTGTTGAAGTACCTGTCCGATGGGTCGAACCAGTAACGGTACGTGCTTCTTATGGTCTGGTCGCCGTATTTGTCATACCATGAGCCGCCGCGAAGGACTTTGAAGTTTCCGTAGGAAGGCCCTGACGGATTATTCACAGGAAGCAGGTTCGGCATCTCCACGTTCCCGACAAATTCGGACGCTTGTGCGGTTGTCTGACCTTTGGCAGTTACGCAAACGCCATACTGAATATCGGGATAGCAATTCACGCAGCCAGGGTCGATATCGGGGTTACAGTAATCACAATAACTCTGTTTATACCAGTCGCTGACCCATTCCCATACGTTTCCAGCCATGTTGAGAACGCCGTAATAAGAAGCGCCGGCAGGGTGAGACTCAACCGGGGCCATAACATTGAAGCCCTTCTCTTCCCATTTCTGGTCATAGACGGCCTTTGTGCTGTCGGGGGCGCTGTTGCCCCAGGGATATGCCCTCTTGTCTTTACCCCTCGCAGCCTTTTCCCATTCGGCTTCAGTGGGGAGGTGCTTACCTTTCCACTGACAGTAGGCATCGGCCCCGAACCAGGATACATTGTTGGCAGGGTAGTCCTCCAGCCCGGCGCGAGGGACATATTTCTCAGGATTATGCTGTGTCTCTGCCATGTTCCCGTTTACCAAAGAGACGCCTATAATCGTTGAATATTTGTCAACGGAGAAGTACTTGTCGTCGGGGTTGCCCTCGGCGTTCAAAAAATCCGCAAAATCTCTTGCAGAGACCTCATACTTGTCCATCAGGAAGGTCCCCACATAAACTCGGTGTTCCGGCCTGTCGGAGACGTCAGCGGTATTTACGCCCATATAGAACCAGCCCCTGGGAACAACCACCATTCCTGGATTATCTGGGGAATTGATGACGGTATGGCCGGAATCGGTTGAAGCGCAGGAAGCAAGCGACACCAAGAACAATGCAATAAGCAACCGTCCGGCAAGGTCTTTCATATTGAAATTCTAAACATTAATCTATTTTATTTGCAAGAGAGGATACTCTTTCAATATAGACCACAAGCGATCAGCGGGGCCTATGGAAGCAGCGAAGAAGTTTTTCTTCTATGAGGGCACGTTGATTGGCACATCGGGCAATATGCCCCTCGTGACGGGCAGATTGCCTCTCTGTTCCTGGGTGTTTCTGTCGGCCTTTGGAATTGCCATTCAGCGGTTTCGCAGGAAAAAGCGGAAAGAGCCCGGCAAAGGCCGGCAGTAATACGGCAATTTCTCTCTAATCTACGTTGGGTTAGGCACATAATTTGCATGAAATTATTAAGAGGAGTTTTTTAGTTAGGAGTTCGAGATGGATAATATGGAAGAAGGGCAGAAGCGTGAGTACGAGAAGCCTGTGCTAAGACGGATCGAGCTTGCGGCAGAAGAGGTGTTGAGCGTAGGGTGCAAGACCGGTTTCAGCGATCCAAGAGGTGTTGCGGGCCAGGGATGTCTGACAGGTGTCTGCGTATCGAGCCTGGGTTCGTAGGAATGGGCTACAAAAGCGCATACTTGCAGTTCAAGTTTGTAAGGATAGTGATTTATTGTCAGGTTATGCGGCCTTTTTTATACAATTCAGATAATATTTATCTTGCCTTTTTATTAAAAAACCTTAATAATGATTATATGCCGTTAAGGCTTTCAAATCCTCGGCAGACCGCGCATACGAGAATAGTCTGGCGTTGTTTTTCGCGATTTTTTTCGCAGTACCTTAGTGATGGAAGCGAGCTTCATGAAAGAATCCGCCTATCTGCATAGAAGAAATATTGTTGTCCTGTCGTTTTCTGTAGCCTTTCTTTGCCTTGCATTTTTTTGTTCGGCAACTGCATATCCCGTCTGTGTGTCGCCTTATTGGCCCTGCAGCGTGAATTTCGGGCCCGTCAAATGGCCCGCAGATTCGGCCTGGATTCCTTATACCAGTCAGGGGCAGACAATCTACGATCCCAGAACAAACGATCCTTCAAACGGCGGAGCGAGACCTCAGAATTACGTGAATGTGAGTTCAGGCTGTCCTGATATGACAAAGCCGAGCGTTTACATTTATTACGACTCGTCTTCTCAGACACTCTTTTTCAGGTGGAGAGTTGAACAAATACCGGTCAACTATGCAACAGGCCCCAGCGCGGGCGCATATAGCAACGTCAACCCTTGGTGGTCGGGCTTATGGACGGTTCTGCTGGATACAAACGGCGACGGCTACCGCGACTTCGGAATGCTCCTGGACGGATCTTCCGGAAGCCCGGGCGCTCCGATAGACATATTGAGGACAATCTACAGCAATACGCTGAATCAGTATATCGATCCCCATACGGTCGGGATAACACCGCTTGCTACCAACCCCACGGCCTTTGTTGATCAGGCAACAAATATTATCCTGAACTTTCATAACAGCGCAGCGCCCGATACGATCTGGCCGAACGGGTCGGCGGAGACGGTTTGGGACTATGGGACGACCAGGTCAATTAACATCACGAATACCGACAGCCCGTCGCCTTGCAGCAATTTCGGCGTCAACGAGTTTTTCGTGGATTATCAGATTCCCCTGGCAATGCTGAGCGGCGGCCCGGTTCCCTTCGACTGTTCCGAGCCGAGCGCATTATTGTTTGCGACGGCAAACAGCATTACCGACCCGTTTCAGAAAGACCTTGCGCTGGGCAATATCAATTTCGTGGCCTCGCCGGACCAATGCGCCCCTTTCGGAGACCAGGTCATATTATGCCCGGCGGGTGGCGGGCCGCCCCAGATAGTTCCACAGCCTATCGTGGACTGGGTGACGGCCCAAGGATGCGGACCGACAACGCTCACCGCGTCTGTAAGATCAGCTCTTCAGCCGCCATGCGCAACCACACTCACGAGTGTTCAGTTCTATTACTATTATGACAAGAACAATGACGGTCTTCCGAACGACACGGGGAGCAGTTGGACGCTGATTGGGTCTGGAACAAATTCAATTACATCTCCCCAGCTGTGGACATATACATGGGATTCAACTTCTCTTCCTAAGGGGCAATATCTCATAGGAGTCCAGGCTACCGACGGAAGCGGACATACAACCTTCAGTTATCTATCTTCTCCACCGAATCCTACTCCACCTAACTACGTAAATCCATCTCCCAAACCGGGAGTTGTGTACGGGACATTCAATAATGGTTGCGGAGTCAGCGCAACTGTAACCAAGAGCGTATCTCCGGCTTATGTGCTTGCAAGTCAAAATATCATATTTACGATTACGATAAACAATTATGATACGATTCCTCTTACGGTAAACAGTATAAGCGATATCCTACCGGTAGGATTTACTTATGTAAGCACCACCGGCGGCACACTTACCCCTGCCTCATATCCGACTGGAGGCTCAGGCGGCACGGTAACCTGGAATTTTGCTCCTGCTTCTATTCCCGCAGGAGGCAACGGGACACTTATATTTACTGCGAATGTCGGAGGCGTTACAGGCACATATTCGAATGTATCAACCGCATTAACCGTCGAGAAGGGCATGCTCACGAGCCAGCCGGTTGATGTAGGGGTCGGCGCGCCGAGGCTGACGATCCAGAAGACTGTTAATAAATTTTTTGCAAACCCCGGAGATGCCCTGACATATACAATCACTTACTCAAACGATTCACCTGTCGATGTCTATGGAGTTACGATTACCGATACCATTCCGAATGGTTTTATCGTCGGCAGTGTCTCCAATGGCGGCACTTATAATGCCTCTGCCGGTACGGTAACCTGGAATATCGGCTACCTCGGTTCCCTGGAAGGTCCTTACACCCTTACTATTGCCGGTAATGTCACTTCCAACAAACCTCCGGCCGACTTGCAAAATTCAGTTTGTATAAACTCGATAACAGGGCCGACAACCGCCTGCACAAGCGTTCCGGTTACGGTATATATAAATACGCCGCTCTCTATCCTTAAAGAGGCGAACTCCTTAATCTTCAGTCCGGGGAATCCGGTGACCTTTACGATCAAATATATCAATAGCGGGACGTCTCCGAACACCAATGTCGTTATTACCGACCCGATTCCAACAGGGTGGAGCTTTGTTTCCGCACCATCAGGCCCGGGCTGTCCTGTTGCGGGGTCAAGCAGCGGCGGTGTGGTCACCTGGAATTTAGGGACTGTGGCTGCCAACACTTCCGGTTCATGCAACCTTACGCTACAGGCCTCTAGCCCGTTCACTGGAGGCAGCCCTGCAACAAATACTGCAACTATTGTTTCGGATCAGATTTCCCCTATTTCAAGCAGCGCGCAAGTCTGGGAAAATTCGGCTTCTCAGACCTGTGCGACACCTTCATCCTATTACTATTTCCACAACCAATCCACTAACGTTGGTTTCGACGGCAGCCAGCTAATTGCAAACACGACCCAGTCGGGCACCGACCAGTCTTTCATGACACCCCAGGTCGGGACGATAAAGACCGAATTCATGCGATTCTATTCCGACCCTGCTTTAAACCCGGCTTTCAGCTTTGCCGGAAACATTACCATTAATTACTGGGCTACCAAAACAACTCAGGGTGGAAACGCAAATGTTTATGTAGATGTCTATGACTATGATCCCGTGACCGGCACAAAGGCACTTATCGGTTCGACTCCGGGAGACAGTCTATCCGGGTCCATAAAGAACTATACTGATACGATTACGCCGGCAGCAGGGTTCAGATTGGCCCAGGGCCATCGTTTGCTCTGGATATTCTCTGATACGGGAAATGGAACCCGGATTACCTTATATTATGATGGAAGTACCTATCCAAGCAGCTCGGGGCAGTGTCTTGTGCCGCTCGAACTTGTGCTGCAAAAAGACGAGAATAACCTGACGGTTTCTGCAGGCGGCACTATCACATACACGATGACCTTCAGCAATTCCGGACTGGCAAATACCTCGAACTCACAGATTGTCGATACTCTTCCGACAGGCGTCAACTTCGTAAGTGCGACAATGAACGGAACCTCAATGACGGCTTCCGGCACTTGTCCGATTGTGGGACTGAATCAATATTGCATAAGCAGCCAGACGATAACTTTTGAAGTCCATTCATCGGGCGCGGCATCGGGAGTTGTGGCTGCCGGCGGCACTGGGACGCTGGTGATAAATGCCGGCATAGCTAATCCCCTTCCTCCCAATATTTTCCAGCTTTTAAACAACGCACAGATCAGCTCAAGCGAGCTACAGCCCTTACCGGCATCTGTTATGACAAAGGTAATAACCGGTCCGATCATTTCGATAATCAAGTCTGCTGATAAGACAAAGCTCTTCCCGGGTGACACCGTTACCTTTACGTTCAATGTCTTAAACAGCGGCCTGGGGACTGCGAGCGGAGTTACAGTGTCCGATGCGCTGCCGGTAAAGGATGAGAATAATAATTCGATCACAAGCTTCTTCTCATATGTGCCTAACAGCACAAAATTGAACAATGTGACGGTGAGCCCTGACCCTGTTTCTGGAAATATTCTAAATCTAAATATAGGGACTCTCACCCCCGGGGCATCGGCAACGGTGACCTTGCAGATGGCTGTCGCTTCGTCCGGCGTGCCCGCGGGCGTAACAGCGGTTGACAATACCGCCACTTCCGGATCAGTCACGAGCAATACTGTAACTGTTTCAATTACTCCGAATCCTGACCTGCAGATGACGAAAACTGTATCAGATATTACAAATCCTAATACAGTTGTTCAGGGCAGTGACGGAAATTATTACCAGTGTATTGCGAAGCACACATCGGGTTCTGCTAACGCGCCTGTAAGTGGCGCAAGTTGGTCAAATTATTGGCAACTATGCCCTTCATGCAGGGGGAGTGCGTGGGCCTCTGGCCAGCAATATGCCCCCCCGGCTCCGGGAGATACGCTCGAATATACGATTAACTTGACCAATATCGGAGGAAACGATGCTTCAAGCGTCCTTGTTACCGATCCAATTCCTTCGAACACGGCCTATACGAGCGGCTCTCTCGTTTATCAGGGTCTCTCACAGAGCGACGTTTTTGATAGCGACAACGCTTATTTTGATGCAGCAAACAATAGGGTTGTCTTCGCTGTCGGCACGGGCGCTAACGGATCTACTGGAGGAACACTTGCCAAAGGGGCTTCGGTGACGATGAAGTTCAGGGTGACAGTAGCTTCTAAACTTCTCAATGGGACAACGACGCTCACGAACACGGCGACTGCCTCAGCCTCAAACGCTGCCACAAAAAATGCGACTGCGGCAATTAACGCCTCATCTGCTCCGGTTTTGAGTATCCAGAAGAATGGCCTTACGGCAATTGCGTATCCTGTCGCGACTGGAGTGAATGGTAACCAAAATAATGTGACGACATTCAGTGTGATCAGCGCACAATATATCAATGTGGGCGATGTTATCTATATCAATAACAACTCCGCTACCGTTACCGTGACGGCGGTGGACAAGAACGCCAATACGGTTACGGTTAACCAGACTGTATCGCCGCAAAGTAATACGCCTATCTACGGGACTTTCAACTATGACCTGGCCTACCAGAATACCGGGAATGCTGACGCTACAAGTGTTACGGTGTCCGATGTTTTGCCGGCAAATATGTTGTATGTCTCTGCCTCTCCTGCCCCGGCTTCAGCCCCGCCAGTCAATACGAACGGCACAGTCACATGGAACCTCGGAACAGTGCCTGCAGGCGCATCAGGAATTCTCAGAGTTCGCGTGCGGCCTTCTGCAACAGGCACCTATACGAATTACGCAACAATGGGTTCATCGGAAATTCCGACCTTCAACTCCAATACTACGACGACCGTTGTCGGAGGAGTCGAGTTGACCAAGAGAACTTCCACGCCATATGTGATAAACACATCGGGCGGCACGAGCGCCACATATACTATCACGCTCACAAATGAGACATCTACCGCGAGCACAGTGACCGTTACGGATTATCTGCCGGCCGGATTTACGTATGCGAGCACTACCACTCCGACTGGCGCCACATGTCAATCATACCCCTCTGTCGGCAGTGCCCAGCCTGTATGGACAAACTGCAGCATCGGCACTTCGCCCAATAATACACTTGCGATTACGTTTGTTGCAAACATTGCATCGACAGTGCCGTCCGGGACCTATAATAATGCTGTTTCGGCCACGAGCCCTGCTCTTACGGTCCTTCCTTTTGATGAAACTGCCACGACTGCCGAAGACGTAACCGTCAGTGTCACCAACGATCTTGCCGTAACGAAGAGTCTCCAGGGCCTCTCTTCTCCCTGTTATGCCGGCTCATGCCAAGCACAATTCCTTATCATTGCGACAAACGTGGGGACCGCTAATGAAACCGCCGTGAGTGTTACCGACCTGCTTCCTGCGGGTTTGACCTATGTATCCAGTAACCCGAGTCAGGGCACATATACGAGCGGCACGGGCGTATGGAGCGTGGGGAATTTGGCCGCCGCCTCACTCGTTACCGGATCGGACGGAAACATATACAAGTGCATTCTTAATCATGTGGCTTCTGCGGCCAATCGACCCATAACCGGGTCGGGTTGGTCCACCTATTGGGTACAGACATCGGCGCAGTCAGCTCCGGCGTGGGTGTCCGGGGCATCCTATACGGCCGCGGGAAACGCCACACTTACGTTAACGACGACCCTCGGGTTGTCTCAGACCGTTCAGAACTGTGCATCTCTGACGTCATCGACGCCTGCGGATACGAACGCAAGCAACAACAGCAGTTGCGTAAGCATCACACCTACGCGTGTAATACTTTCCGGTTTCAGCGCCTCTGATGACAATGGGAGTTTGAGGCTTAGTTGGGAGACGGCGCTTGAGAATGAGACGGCCGGTTTTTATTTAATGAGGCTTGATGAAGGGTCGGGGCAGTACAAGAGGATCAACAGCAGATTGCTGCCTGCCCTATTGACCTCACCTCAGGGCGGGACATACAGTCTTATAGACGGAAGCGCCTCTATTCGCAGGGACAACACTTATCTGCTTGTGGAAGTGGAGAGTACGGGCACGAAGAACGTATATGGACCTTTCACCGTAATTGCGGACACATTGGAGGTCCAGGGGAAGCTTACCGTAAACGCGATAAACGCAGGGTTATTGTCTGATGGAAGTCCTGATAAACATATAGAGAAGATAACGAAGCTTCAAGCCAAAGACGGCGCGACCCTGGTAAAGATAGTAAGCCAATCGGGGTTAGTGAGGGGAGGAGACAGCATATCCGGGTATACGAGGAAGGCGCATATGGGCTCCATGGTGAAGGCAATGATGGCAACCTCTATGAAAGCGCAAAGCAGCGCAGTGCGTGGGGCCCAGGCAGCCGGAGCCTTATCCGGGAAGATAGCGAAGATAGCGATAGAGGGCGAAGGCATTTATTATATCGATTCAGGGCATATAGCGGGCCTGTTGGGAGTATCTCAGGCAGTAGCGCAGCAGTTCATAAGGGACGGCCGCATAGTGCTGAGCAGTCAGGGGAAGATAGTGGCGTATCTGCCGGCGAGCGACAATACAGGGCTGTACTTTTACGGAAGCGGCATAGACAGCATATACACAAAGGACAACATATACTGGCTTTATGCCGGAAGCGGCAATCGGATGGCCGGCGAAAACGGCGGAGGCAATATATCGGGCGGATACAGCACCTTTACCGAGACAGTGCATGCCGAGCAGGACAATATTTTAGTACCTGCGGCCTTTCTTGATCCTGAGGGCGACTATTGGTTCTGGGACTACGTAGTGGCTGGTGACCCGTCGCTGGGGGCAAAGACCTTTACCATAAACGCAGCGGGAGTATCAAACGCCTCATCCACAGCGACACTGACGGTAAGGCTTCAGGGCTTTACAGATGCAGGAGTTGCCCTTGACCATCATGCAAGGGTAAAGCTTAACGGCACAGTCATAGGGGAGGGCAGGTGGAAGGGCACCGGAGCGGATACACTCGTTTTCAATTTTGACCAAAGTCTTCTGAAGGAAGGCGGCAACACAGTTGAAGTAGACGGGCTGCTTGACACAGGGGTGCCTTACAGCATCTTCTATGTAGACTCCTTTGACCTGAGCTATCAGAGGCAGTTTAAGGCGGCAGGCAACATCCTGGCCTTTACATCTGATACAGCGCAGGTCTTTACCATCGACGGATTCACGAACCCCGGCATCCTGGTATTGGACGTCACGGACGGTTATAACCCGAGGCTTGTAACGCAGACGGCAATAAGCAATACCTCAGGCGGCTACAGCGTCAGGTTCATGGGCGCAGTGCCCGGGGCGAGGTATATAGCCCTGACAGCCGACGCAGCCGGTGCCGTGGCCACCTCATGGCAGAGATGTCTTACGCAATACAATTGCGGCAGTCTTCAGACGGCAGCCATGGTAAGACTCACTTCAAGGGGCAACAAGGCCGACTATATCGTAATCACCCCGGACAGTCTTGTAAGTGCTGCGCAGGGGCTTGCGAAGTACCGTAGCGGGCAGGGACTCAAAGTCATGGTAGTGAGTCTCGAAAACATCATGGACGAATTCAACTATGGGATATCGAGTCCTGTAGCCATAAGGGACTTTATCTGGTACGCATACAAGAATTGGAGCAAACCTCCCAGGTATGTAGTGCTTGCGGGTGAGGGCACATATGATTACAAAGACAACCTTGGGCATGGCGACGACCTGCTGCCGCCCCTGATAAGCAAGACACCCTCGGGGCTTTTCCCTTCGGACAACCTTTTTGTGGATGTCAACGGAGATCATGTCCCGGAGATAGCGATAGGGAGGCTTCCTGTCCTTACCTCTCAGGAGCTTAAAGATGTAACGGACAAGATCAAGGCCTTTGAGAGCGTCAGGGACAACAGGGTAGTAATGATGGCCGACAATGCAGACTCGGGGGGCGATTTCCCCCTGGACAGCGACAATGTTGCACTCCTTGTGCCGTTTAAATATCCGGTAGTGGACAAGATATACCTGTCCGTTTATGGGATTGTCGATGCGCGAAGGATGCTCTTTAGCGACTTAAACAGCGGGGTGCGTTTCATGAATTACATAGGACACGGCGGGGTGGACCGTCTGGCCGGCGAGGGGCTTCTGACCTCTGCCGATGTCGCATCCATGACCAATCAGGAACTCCCGGTGCTTACGGCCATGACCTGCAGCGCCGGGCAGTTTGCCATACCCGGATACGATTCTTTCGGTGAGTCCCTTGTGGTGAAGAAGGCAAGCGGGGCCGCGGCCGTATGGGCGCCGAGCGGATTGTCCCTTGATGCCTTTGCGGTCGTGCTTGACAAGGACTTTTTCAAGAGGGCCTTTGTCAAAGGCGCAGTGTTGGGAGATGCGATATTGAAGGCGGAGAAAGATTATAGCAGCACAGGTGGAGCTTCTTATATCCTGGACATATATAACCTCCTCGGCGACCCCGCGCTTAAGCTATGGTAAAATAATGGTATCAGATGAGATCGGCGAGTGCGGGCGAAGATATCTGGGAGAAGGTGTTCAGGAAGAGCGCGAATGTGGTATCCCGCAATATCGCGGGCGAGTTGTTCCTTGTCCCGATCAGAGGCAATCTGGCGGACATGCAGCATATATTTGCATTGAACGCGGTTGCTGAATATATCTGGCAGGAGCTTGGAGAGAAAAGTCTCAATGACATTAGGAACGGGGTAATGGCAAACTTCGAAGTGGAGAAGGAGCAGGCAGAGGCCGATATCAGGGATTTCATAGACGAGCTTTTGCGAGAGAACTTGATCGCACCTTGAGAAGAAGGTCGTCGGGGAAGAAAAAGTCAATAGGGAACTATGACAACGGCCTGCGTAAGCAACCGGGAATTTATCCGGCAGTTCAACGCCAGGACATCCCTGCATCGGATTCCCGTATCAGGGGGGATCGATTTGACCCGCCGATGCAATTTGAAGTGCGTCCATTGCTATCTCAGAGTCCCGCCTCAAACTAATGAGCTTAATGAGATGGATACAGGACGCGTCCTGTCGGTTATCGATGAGATCACAGAAGCCGGATGCCTGTTCTTGCTTATTACCGGGGGCGAGCCTCTTCTGAGGAAGGACTTTCCGGAGATCTACAGGCATGCAAAGAAGCGGGGCCTTGTAATAACTATCTTCAGTAACGGTACGTTGCTTTCTGATGAAATATTAGACCTTTTTGAGGATTTGCCGCCGCGCTGCGTTGAGATAAGCCTTTATGGATCGACGCCGGCGACTTACGAAAGGATCACAGGAGTTGCCGGTTCCTATGAAAGATGTCTCAGCGGAATCAGAAGCCTTATCGGGCGGGAAATAAGCGTGAGACTGAAGACGATTTTGATGAGCCTGAACGTTCATGAGTTTTCCGATATCGAGGCCTTTGCAGCAAGACTGGGAGTAAAATTCCGGTTCGATGCCGCAATATTCCCTTGCTTGAGCGGAGACAAGTCCCCCTTATCTCTCAGGGTTTCCGCAGATCAGGCCGTAGAAAAAGAGTTCTCGGATCCCGAAAGGGTTGTGAGCTGGGAAAAGTATTTCCGAGACTGCCAGGGCGAGGAGACCTCGGACAAGCTCTATAACTGCGGTGCGGGCCTCACGGGTTTCCATATTGATGCGTTCGGCAGGCTTAAACCCTGCGTTATGTTGGAGGACGTGAGTTTCGATCTGTCTCAGGGGGGATTCCTTGCTGGGTGGCATAGCGTAATAGCAGAGATACGCCGGAAGAAGGCTGGAGCTGAAGATCGCTGTAACCAGTGCGAAAAGAGATACCTTTGCGGTTCCTGTCCGGCATTCTTTCAAATGGAGACGGGATCTGAATATGTCAGGTCCGAGTATCTGTGCTCTATAGGCAGCCGCCGTTATGAGTTGATCCTGAAGCGGCTTATCGGAGAAGACCGAAGTGCGGCGTAAAGAGGAAGAAGGGCAGAAGCGGAAGTATGAGAAGCCTGTGCTAAGACTGATCGAGCTTGCGGCAGAGGAGGTGCTGAGCGTTGGCTGCAAGACCGGTTTCAGCGATCCGAGAGGTGTTGCAGGCCAGGGATGTCTGACGGGAGTATGTGTATCGAGTCTGGGTTCGTAGGAATCTGCCCAGGGATGGTATTGTCGAAAGGCTGATGTCGCTTCATCTGGATATTGCCGAGGTAAGTTTCGGTATAACCTCCCGCGGTCCCGACATAAGCGGGGAAATTCCCTCCGTATATGGATCCTTCCTGAAGAAAACGGGTATTGCCGGCCTGTCATCAGATGTCCCTATAGTTTTTGAGATGGACCACATTCCGGATTTGGAAAGGATGCGGAAAGTCTTCGATACGGGTGAGTCCTGGTCAATGTTTGCAGACGGGAAGGATTACCTGATGGTCCTTGATCCTCCCCTCTTGAATAGGCGGGTTATTTGGGCGGCCCGCTTTAATTTGGAGTTCCGGGAAGTGACCGTGTATTGCAGCGATGAGTTTATCGCAGGAAGAGAGGATGTGGGCAAGGTCTTAAGCCCTTTCTTTTATCCGCTAGACCAGATCCTCCTGATGTTTTTCTTAGCGCAGCGTGGCGGAGCGATCTTTCATGGTGCGGGCATGAGCATCGGGGGTAAGGGATTTATTCTCTTGGGCCGCTCAGGTGCCGGAAAGAGCACTCTTTCTCGTCTGTTCTCCAAATCGAAAGTCGCAGAGATCCTGAGCGATGACCGGATGATTGTCAGGGGAAATGACGCCGGTTTTCGCGCATATGGGACGCCCTGGCCCGGCGATGCCGGCATTGCCGTGAATAAGGGCGTAGACCTTGCGGCCGTCTTCTTCATCGGTCACGGCAAGGGAAATGAGATAAAAGAGATCGACAGGAGAAGCGCACTCGAAAGGCTCCTTTCCGTGACGTCCGTGCCATGGTTCGACGAAAGGATTATGTGGGATATACTTCTTTTTTGCGATGGAATGCTTTCGAGGGTCCCGGCCTATGAACTTGACTTTGTTCCTTCCGACGAGGTGATTGGTGTCCTTGAGAAATTCCTGCCGGCACAGTAAATTGTCCATCCGGGATTCCGCTCCGTCTCGTGGAACAGGCATCGAGGTTGCAGGTCTCTTTGAAGAGATACTGGGCGATGACTCTCTTCTCCGCGTGAAGGTAACCGGCAGGAGCATGAGGCCTTTTCTGAGAGGAGGAGAGACCCTGACCATAAGGAGGACGCCGCACTCCTCCCTGAGGAGAGGAGACCTTGTTCTTTTCAAGAACCGCCAAGGTCTTCCCGTTGTTCACCGCATAGTCAGAATGACGATGCGCGATGACGGTGCGGTAACCTTTGAGACAAAGGGTGATGCCCTTCTGACCACTGACGGACCTGTGGACGGAAGCGATATCCTGGGCAAGGTAAGCAGAATTGAGGCGACGCGCACTTTCGATATGAATGCGGCTGCATGGAGAGCGGTAAATTATCTGTTGGCGGCAGTTAGCCTGCTCAGATCGAGGGTCTATCTTGCCCTTCGTTCTTCCGTGGCCCTGCTCCGTCGCTGTAAGCCTTGCGGTGCAAATCAGACAAAACAGAGTTGAAGTTTCTCCGCCGTCTGAGTTATTCTAACCTGCTAAACTTTAACAATTCTTTTCTGGAGGTTTCTTATGGCAACGAGGACAAAGAAATACGTCTATTTTTTTGGTGCTGGCAAGGCCGACGGAAAGGCCGAAATGAAAAATCTCCTTGGAGGTAAAGGCGCGAACCTGGCGGAGATGACCAACCTCGGAATTCCAGTCCCTCCCGGCTTTACGATAACGACTGAGGTCTGCACTCTTTACTATGAGAATAGCCGCAAGTATCCCAAGGAGCTAAGGAAGCAGGTGGACACCTCCCTCGCGAGAGTAGAGAAGATCATGGGGAGAGGGTTTGGAGATCCGGCAGATCCTCTTCTGGTCTCGGTGCGCTCCGGCGCGCGCAGCTCCATGCCGGGGATGATGGAGACAGTTTTGAATGTGGGTCTCACAACGAAGACGATCCCCGGGCTCATAAAAAGGACCGGCAACGATCGTTTTGTCTATGATGCTTACCGGAGACTTATGATGATGTATTCCGATGTTGTGATGGAGAAGGCTGGGGGGGTAGAGCCTGCGGAGGGCGAGGCCATAAGACAGAAGCTCGAACATGCGATGGAGAAGGTAAAGAGCGCCAGGGGTTACAAGAGTGACACCGAATTGACCATAGAGGACCTGAAGAAACTTTGCGACGAATTCAAGATAATCATCAGAGAGACGCTGAAGAAGGAATTTCCGGATGATCCTATAGAGCAGTTGTGGGGCGGGATAGGGGCGGTTTTCCAGTCGTGGATGGGGAAACGCGCCGTCTCGTACCGCAAGATCGAGAAGATCCCGGAAGATTGGGGGACCGCGGTAAACGTGCAGTCTATGGTCTTCGGCAACACCGGGGACAATTCCGCCACAGGCGTGGCCTTTACACGTAACCCGGCCACAGGAGAAAACATCTTCTTCGGAGAGTGGCTGCCTAACGCGCAGGGTGAGGACGTAGTTGCAGGAATAAGAACGCCTAACCCCGTCAATAAGGCCGGAAAGACCGAGTACACGAGTCACCTTCCTTCCCTTGAAGAGGCAATGCCGGCGGTATACAAGCAGCTGTTTGCTATTCAGAAGAAGCTCGAAAAACACTACAAGGACATGCAGGACATAGAATTCACGATCGAGGACGGCAGGCTCTGGATGCTTCAGACCAGGGTCGGCAAGCGCAACGGACAGGCCGCTATACGCATGGCGGTGGAGATGGCAAAGGAAAGGCTGATTGTGAGAGAGACGGCCGTGCTGCGAGTTAAACCGGAGCAGATCGACGAGCTTCTGCATCCGAGCGTCGATCCTTCCGCCGAGAAGAGCGCTCCGCAGCTGGCCAAGGGGCTGCCGGCGGGTCCTGGCGGCGCAGTAGGAAGGGTCGTCTTCACTGCGGATGAAGCTGAAGAATGGGCGAAGAGAGGCGAGAAGGTCATCCTCGTGAGGAACGAGACCTCCCCTGAGGATGTCCACGGGATGCATGCCGCGCAGGCAATCCTCACCGCGAAAGGCGGCATGACAAGCCATGCCGCTCTCGTTGCAAGAGGGTGGGGCAAGTGTTGTATCGTGGGGTGTTCCGATCTGAATATAAACGTTGCAAGGAAAGAAGTGAATGTCAACGGAAGAGTAGTGAGGGAAGGTGACTGGATTACCCTCAATGGAACGAAGGGACGCGTCTATGAGGGCAAGCTTAATCTCCTGCCCGCGGACCCGGAACATAATATCTTCTATAAAGAGTTGATGAAGTGGGCCGATCAGTTCAGGGTCCTTAAGGTCAGAACAAATGCCGATACCCCGAATGATGCCGCTATTGCGAGGAACTTCGGCGCTCAGGGCATAGGCCTTTGCAGGACCGAACACATGTTCTTCGAGAGCGACCGGATAAAGGCCGTCAGGGAGATGATTCTTTCCGACACTGCCGAAGGCAGGAAGAAGGCGCTGGCGAAACTCCTTCCGATGCAGAAGGGTGATTTCATCGGGATCTTCAGGGCGATGGAGGGGTTGCCGGTAACGGTCAGGCTGCTGGACCCGCCGCTTCATGAATTTCTCCCTCACACCGACAGAGAGCTTGTTGAGCTTGCGGGGGAGATGGGAGTTTCCTTTGAGGAGTTGAATGCAAAGAACAAGTCCCTGCACGAATATAATCCAATGCTTGGACATCGTGGCTGCCGGCTCGGCGTGACCTTCCCCGAGATATACGAGATGCAGGTCCAGGCGATCATGGAGGCGGCGTGCGAGCTTGCGAAGCAGAAGGTTAAGGTCATGCCGGAGATAATGATACCCCTTGTCGGTCACGTCAATGAGCTGAACAAAATGAGGAGTCTCGCTGTCTCGGCTGCCTCAGAAGTTCAAAAGAGATACGGTGTGAAAGTCCCGTACACGGTAGGGACGATGATCGAGCTGCCCAGGGCCTGCATAACTTCTGATGAGATAGCCGCAGTTGCCGATTTCTATTCCTTCGGCACGAATGACCTTACCCAGACTGTGTACGGTCTATCGAGAGATGACGCCGGAAGGTTCCTGCCGTATTACGTCGAAAGCGGAGTGTTGAAGGACGATCCGTTTATCTCAGTAGATGTCACGGGTGTCGGCGCTCTGATGCGTATGGCTGTGGAAAAAGGCAGAAAAGTCAAGAAGGACCTCAAAATGGGAATTTGCGGCGAACACGGCGGAGAGCCTAAGTCCGTGGAGTTCTGTCATAAGATCGGCCTTGATTACGTAAGCTGTTCTCCGTTCAGGGTGCCGATTGCGAGATTTGCCGCGGCGCAGGCCGCACTCAAAGATAAGAAGAGATAACCTCCCGGCTCCCATCCTCAAGTACGACGGGAGCCGGAGCGATTTCGGCGGGGCGGGAAGACAGAGCTGAAGACCTATCTAGTCCTGTCCCGGTGTTTCTATAGACAGTTTTCTTATTTAAATCGGACATAAAAAGACGTGGATATGTTATAGTAAATGAACAAATTTTTTGAAAGGTGGTGATTTGATGTCGCTCGAAAAGGAGCAGAAACAGTCGCTTATAGGGTCTTATAAGATTCATGAGAAGGACACGGGCTCTCCCGAGGTGCAGATAGCGATCCTGAGCGAGAGGATCGGCTATCTGACGGAACATTTCAAGACGCATAAGAATGATCACCATTCGAGGCGCGGACTCTTGAAACTCGTGAGTCAGAGGAGAAGACTTCTGGATTATCTCAAGGATAACAGCAAAGAGAGGTACGAGAAGGTCGTTGAACGCTTAGGACTGAGAAGATAGGAGAATCGAGTAGATGACAAAAGTTGAGCTTGAATTGAGGGGCAAGACGCTGACCATTGAAACCGGCGAGATTGCCAAACAGTCTGACGGCGCTGTTGTCGTGAGATATGGAGATACTGTTCTGCTTGCTACCGCGGTTGCGAACAAGAATGTGAAGGAAGGGATAGATTTCTTTCCCCTGACCATGGACTACCAGGAAAAGGCGTTTGCCGCGGGGAAGATACCGGGCGGGTATTTTAAGAGAGAGGGAAAGCCGACGGAAAAGGAAGTCCTCACTTCGCGGCTCATTGACAGGCCTGTCAGGCCGCTCTTTCCGAAAGAGTTCCGTTCGGAGACACAGGGTATAGTTTCGGTGCTTTCTTTCGGCGACGAGAACGTGTCCGACGTGCTTGGAATTACGGGGATGTCTGCGGCCCTGACGATTTCGGATATTCCGTTCAGCGGACCCGTCGGCGCGGTGAGGGTTGGATTACTGAATGGAGAGCTTGTAGTCAACCCTGACCTGTCGGAAAGTGATAAGCTTGAGCTGAATATAGTTATTGCGGGGACTGAACACGCGGTTATTATGGTAGAAGGCGGCGCGTCCGAGATATCGGAGAGAGTACTTCTTGACGCCATCGAATACGGGCACGCGGAGATTAAGAAAATTGTGTCCCTGCAGCATGAGCTGGCTTCTCGCGTGGGAAAGACGAAAAGGCTTCTCTCAGAGAAGACAGTTGATGCGGAATTGCAGGCTAATGTTAAGGCGTATGTGATCGACCGCATTAAGGAATATATTGCGATCCCGGGGAAACTGAAGAGGCAGGAGGCCTTGGATCTGCTTCTGGAGGAGACGCTTAAGAACTTCAATGCGGAGGAAAAGAATCTAACCAAGGAAATCGCCGATGTTTTCTTTGACATAGAAAAAGACCTTGTCAGAAGGATGATCATAGAAGAGGGTATCAGGGCCGACGGCAGGAGACCTGATGAGATAAGACAGATAAGTTCCAAGGTCGGGTTTCTTCCGAGAGCCCATGGTTCGGCCCTTTTTGTCCGGGGAGAGACACAAGCCCTTGTAGCCGTAACGCTCGGCACCGCCGACGACGAGCAAAAAATAGACGCGCTCGAAGGTGAGACATACAAGGCGTTTATGCTGCATTATAATTTTCCGCCGTTCAGCGTGGGCGAGGTGAAGCCGCTGCGCTCTCCCGGAAGAAGGGAGATAGGGCACGGTGCCCTTGCCGAAAGGGCTGTTAAAGCTGTAATTCCGTCCAAGGAGGTGTTCCCTTATACTATCAGGATCGTGTCCGATATCCTTGAGTCGAACGGCTCTTCGTCGATGGCCACTGTGTGCGGCGCTACGCTTGCACTGATGGATGGCGGCGTACCCATCAAGGCCCCGGTGGCCGGCATAGCCATGGGCATGATCCAGGAAGGGGACAAGACCGTGGTCCTGACCGATATCCTGGGACTGGAAGACCATCTGGGAGACATGGACTTCAAAGTAACCGGGACGGCGGAAGGCATAACCGCTTTTCAGATGGATTTGAAGACGGGGGGCGTCAGCAAGGACGTCATGGAGAAAGCCCTCGAGCAGGCCCGGCAGGGAAGACTCTTCATTATCGGTAAGCTGAAGGAAGCCCTGGCGGCCCCGAGAGAAAGTCTGGCGCCGCATGCTCCACGCATCTACACGATGCAGATAAAACAGGAAAAGATACGAGACGTGATCGGGACCGGCGGCAAGGTTATCCGCGGGATCATCGAGCAGACCGGCGTTAAGATCGACATTGACGATTCAGGCTTGATAAACATCGCGTCCTCTGACGAAGCCTCTGCGCAGAAGGCCATAGAAATAGTGAAGGGCATAGTTGCCGAGGCCGAGCTTGGCAGGATATATATGGGTAAGGTGAAGAGGATTATGGACTTCGGGGCCTTTGTAGAGATACTGCCTGGGACCGAGGGTCTGCTGCACATATCACAGATATCCGAGAAGAGGATCGCGAAGGTGACGGACGAACTCCGGGAGGGTGATGAGGTTCCCGTCAAGGTCATAGAGATCGACAAGACGGGAAGGATTCGCCTGAGCAGAAAAGAGGCATTGAGGGAAAAGACCGCCGATCAATAATAATATAGTCTTTAATAGAAGGTTAAGCCGGAGGTTAAGGTTGAGATTTTTCTTGCACTTGACCTTTGCCTTAACCTTTTTATGTTCCGGAGGGCCGATATGTTCACCAAATTCTATCTTGAAAACGGCATCCCTCTTGTCATTGAGAGGATAGACAGCGTACGCTCCGTGGCCCTCGGCATATGGGTCAAGGTCGGCTCCCGGTATGAGCCGGCCGAGAAGAACGGCATATCTCATTTCCTTGAGCACATGTTCTTCAAGGGCACCGGCAGGCGCTCGGCCAGGGACATCGCCATCGACATCGATTCGGTCGGAGGAGACCTCAACGCCTTTACATCGAGGGAGACGACCACTTTCTACGTTAAGGTCCTGGATGAACATCTCGACAGGGGAATCGATCTGCTCACCGACATCTTCCTTCATTCCACCTTTCCGGAAGGGGATATGGAAAAGGAAAAAAGCATCGTGAAGGAAGAAATTAAGATGGTGGAGGACACACCGGACGACTATATCCATGACCTTTTTTCTCAATCGGTGTGGGGACCCGAGGGAATAGGGCAACCCGTTCTCGGAAAGAGGGAGACAATAAAGAGCTTCACCTTTGAGGACCTCTCCTCCTATGTGAAGAAGTATTACGGGACAAGGGACACCGTCGTTGCCTGCGCAGGGAATGTCGACCCGGAAAGACTGCTGAAGGAGCTTAACCATGCGCTCGGCGGCATGCGGAGAGGGTCCGAACCTAAACCTGTAAGAGTGGCCGTTTTCAACCCTTCTACAAGTGTGCACAGAAAGGACCTGTCGGAGGCGCATGTTTGCATGGGAATTGTGGGTCTGCCGCAGGGAAGTCCCGAGAGATATTCTCTCTATCTCCTGAATGCAGTTCTGGGCGCAGGCGTGAGTTCTAGGCTCTTTCAGAAGGTCCGCGAGGAAAGAGGACTGGCCTATTCCATCTATTCCTTCATTGCGTCTTATGTGGATACAGGCTTGTGGTGTGTATATGCGGGCATGGGCCGCAAGAAGGTAGCCGAGGTCGTTGAGATCGTGGCGGGTGAATTGAAGGGGCTGAAAGACACTATTAGCGCTGATGAGCTGAGGCGGGCGAAGGATCAGTTGAAGGGCAACTTGATACTGGGGCTTGAGTCTACGAACAGCAGGATGCAGAGCATAGCTCGTCAGGAGATTTATCATGAGAGATACTTCTCACCTGAGGAGCTCATGAGAGAGATAGACGCAGTGTCGCTCAGGGAAGTGAAGGATATTTCGGCAAGATTAGTGGGAGACGGATCGATAGCCCTTACAGTTCTCGGCCCGGTCAAGGACCTGAACATAGCTAATGGAATACTTTAACTAAGAATGACAACCTATCGATATCCCTATATCCTTTAGCTCTTTATTAGGTCCCGTACAGCCGCCGCGATTATCCCTGCTGCCTTTCTGATCTCATCCTCGCCTGTATTCCTGCCGGCGCTAAGCCTTATTGACGACATGGCATCCGCATCCGAAAGTCCCATCGCGGTGAGAACAGAAGAAGGCTTCTTCTGACCGGCATGGCAGGCTGATCCGGCCGAGACCGCTACCCTGTCTTTTATAATTTCCAACAATGATAATGCATCGATGCCGGGTATACAAACGTTCAGAGTGTTAGGCAAGCGTTCTGTTTCATGTCCGTTGAGTCTGAGAGCAGGGAGGTTTGTCTTCAGGTCATTATAAAGAAGGTCTGTCACCCTCTTCAGGTGCGACCTCTCCTGAACATGAAGGCCCGCTATCTCGCATGCCTTTCCAAGTCCGCCGATCCCGGGGACATTTTCAGTGCCCGGTCTTAGTCCTCTCTCGTGTCCCGCGCCGAATAAGATCGGACTGAGCTCGATACCCCGCTTTACATAAAGCGCGCCGATGCCTTTTGGTCCGCAGAATTTATGAGAGACGATTGTCAGCATATCGACCCTTAATTGAACGGCATTAACGGCGATCTTTCCAATGGTCTGAGCCGCGTCCGTGTGGAAGAGAATCCCCTTTTCGCAGGCAAGCGCGCCTATCTCCTCTATAGGCTGGATAACGCCTGTCTCGTTGTTGGCCTGCATTATCGAAATAAGAAGGGTATCCTTTCTCAATGCCTTTCTTATTCTTTCCGGGTCCACTCTGCCCTGATTGTCCACCCCGACATAAGTGCAATCGAACCCGATATCCTCAAGGTGTGCGCACGGATTCATTACTGAAGGATGCTCGATTACCGACGTGACTATGTGACCCTTCTTCCTCTGCCGCACTGATCCGATTATGGCGAGGTTGTTGGACTCGGTACCGCCAGAAGTGAAGATTATTTCATCAGGCGATGCGCCGATAAGGTCTGCCACCTGAGTCCTGGCTGCGTCTATGGACTTCCTGGCCCTCAAACCCGCTCCGTGGCTGCTCGAAGGGTTCCCAAAGTCCGTCTTAAGGAGGGAATGCATGTAATCGGCGACTTCCGGATCGACGGGAGTCGACGCGTTATGGTCAAGATAGATCATTCCATATCCCGGTGGATTACGATCGGTCCTATCCCGTGCCTCTTCCTGATATGATCGGCCACTTCTTCTACGATAACCGGCGAGCGATGCCTGCCTCCGGTGCATCCGACCCCGATAGTGAGATAGGCCTTTCCTTCGCGGAGGTATTGGGGCACAAGAAAGTCAAGGAGCGCCTCCGCCTTCCCAAGGAATTCGTTTGCCGGAGGCTGCCGGAGCACGAAGGCCCTGACGTCTTCATCGGTTCCCTTATGGTCCCTGAGGGAGGGCACAAAATACGGATTTGGAATGAACCTCACGTCGAGGAGAAGGTCTACATTCTGCGGTATTCCGAACTTGTAGCCGAAGGATATAAGGCTGATCGTTATCGCATCGTTGGAGGACGCAGTCCTGAAGAGCGAGGCTATCGCATGTCTAAGCTGGTGCGGAGTGTAAGATGAAGTGTCTATGACCCTGTCGGCCTCCCTCTTCACAGGAAGAAGCATGAGGTTTTCGGTGTCTATGGCATCTTCGATCCGCATCTCCTCCGACACAAGGGGGTGGGGCCGTCTCGTCTCCTTGAACCTTCTTATAAGGGCATCCTTTTCTGCATCTAAAAAAACGATCTCAACGGCATATTTCTCTCTCAGCATCTTTAGAACCGTGCCGAATTCCGGCAGAAACTCTTTTTCGCGGATGTCCACCCCGATCCCTATCTTTGTGTTTTGGCTGTTGCCGGTAATAATAGAGACAAACGATTCCATGAGTGTCACCGGGAGGTTGTCTACGCAAAAGAAACCCTCGTCCTCCAGTGCCCGGAGAGCGACCGACTTGCCTGACCCGGAGAGACCGCTTATGATAACGACAGAGGGTTTCAATTCTTTATGGATACATGACACAAGGTTCAGGATTGAAGAACCCCGAAGCAAAGCCCCGCAAGCATCGAAGAACGCGCCTGTCTGCCTTGCCTACCGTCAGGCAAGCGGCAGGCAGGCGCGCTATCCGATTCATAAAAGGAAATCCTGTATCATCTTGTATCGTGAATGGTGCATCTTCTTGTATTATTTCGCCGGCTCTATGAGGCCGAAATTCCCGTCGTTTCTCTTATAGATAACGTTTATTTCACCAGACAACTGGTTAGTAAAAACGAAGAAGTCCTTGTCCAGGAGCTCCATCTGCATCGCCGCCTCGTCGGGACTCATGGGCTTCATATCGAAGCGCTTCTTCTTAATGATCTTGCCCAGCTCCGGCTCGGGCCTCGACGGTGCCGCAGCGCCTTTCCCTTCGCCTTTTCTATGAGAGCACATCTTTTCCTTATATTTCTTGACCTGCTTTTCGAGTTTTTCGACCACCTGGTCTATCGAGGAGTATATCTCTCCAGTTACCCCCTCCGCCTGTATCATGACCCCGTTAGCCTTCATTAAGACCTCGGCCTTATGACGGTACTTCTCTACGGAAAGGGTAACGGTCGCCTCCGTGATCTGAGAGAGATAACGGTCAAACTTGCTCAATTTGTCCTCTGCATAACTCTTCAGAGCGGGCGTAATCTCAAGGTGCCTTCCGTTTACAATGATCTTCATAATTCCTCCTTTGTGTAGTGTCGGCGGTTCAGCCGTGGCTCCTCCGCTGGCCTTGCGGCGGTATCCTGAGTTCCTCCCTGTATTTGGCCACTGTCCTTCTGGCGATGAGGATGCTCTTGGTCTTTAGGAGCTCGGCGATCCTCTGGTCGCTGAGCGGCTTCGCGCTGTTTTCCTCCAGGATGATCTTCTTGATAAGGTCTTTGACGGACGTGGAAGATACGGCCCCGGACGCGCTCTGGAGCGCGCTGCTAAAGAAGTACCTGAAACTGAACAGCCCGTGACTGCAGGAAAGGTACTTGTTCGAAGTCACTCTGCTGATCGTGCTTTCGTGCATGCCGAGGCTCACCGCCACGTCTCTCAGATTCAGGGGTTTGAGGTGCGGCGTGCCCTTCTCGAAAAAATCCCTCTGAAAATCGAGAATACTTGCAGTGACCCTGTAGATCGTCCTGTTCCTCTGATCGAGGCTCTTCAGCAGCCAGACGGCAGACCGGAGCTTCTCTTCGATGAACGTCTTCTCTTCCTTTGACAACGTGTTTTTTGAGCGAAAGAGCTTCCTGTAGTAACTGTTCAGCCTGAGGCGAGGAAGTCCATCATCATTCAGAATGATCTGATATCCTTCGTCGGTCTTGACGACCGTAACGTCGGGGACTATGTATGTAGGGGCCGGACTCGAAAAATTCCTTGCGGGTTTGGGATCAAGACCTTCTATGATCTTGACTGCGACCAAGACCTGATCGAGGGTCAATTCGTACTGTCTCCCTATCTGCTGATACCTCTTCTTCTCGATGTCCGCCATGTTGTTCTTTATAATCTGCTCGACCGGGCTTCCCTTAAGGTCAATCGACCGCAACTGAAGGAGAAGACATTCCTGAAGATCCCTTGCCGCAATTCCCGGCGGGTCGAAGCCCTGTACGACCGCGACGGCGGACCTGACCTTCTTAATATCGGTGCCCGCGGCTTCTGCTATCTCCTCGTCCGTCGCCCTGAGATAGCCGTTTTCGTCGATATTCCCAATAATCATCTCGGCTATCTCTTTTATCTCCTCCGGGGCATTGGAAAGCCTCAGCTGCCAGAGCAGATGGTCTGAAAGATCGGCTTCTTTGCTGACGAACTGCTCGAATGTCGGCTGCTCAACGGTTCCCGGTGTGAAGTAGCCGAGGTCTCTCCCGTCACTGCCGCGCTCATCGAAGTAGTCTTCCACGCCGAAACTGCCGAGATTGGATATCAGTTTTTCAAGAGGCGCTTCCGTATCATCCGGCTCTTCGACTGTCTCGATATTCTCTATCTCTTCCCTTGTCAGCTCTTCTCTCTTGTCCTCAACCACCTCCTCGAGAAAGGGGTTTTCGGTCAACTCTTGCGTAAGGGCCTCCGACAACTCCAGCTGCGGCATCTGGAGGAGCTTTATGGCGAGCTGCAACTGCGGAGTGAGTATAAGCTTCTGCGAAAGTCTGAGTTCTAACTTGCTTTCGAGCGCCATTTCAGAGCCTGAAATCCTCCCCGAGATAGGTCTCCTTGACCTTGGGGTTGGCAACGAGTTTGTCCGGCATCCCTTCGTCCAGTATGCCCCCGTTGCTTATTATATAAGCCCTGTCCGTTATGGAGAGGGTCTCCCTCACATTGTGGTCCGTGAGCAGAATACCCAACCCTTTTTCCTTAAGATACTGAAGCATCTTCTTTAATTCTATTATAGCTATGGGATCGATCCCGGCAAACGGCTCGTCGAAAAGTATGAACGTCGGATTTGTCGCGATCGCCCTGGCGATCTCAGTCCTGCGCCGCTCGCCGCCCGATAGCTTGTAAGAATGTCTTTCGGCAAAACCCGCGAGTCCGAACTCGTCCAGAAGGGTCTCCACCCGCTCATCAATCTCGGACCTGGAATAGCCCTTGATCTCGAGGATCGCCCTGAGGTTGTCCCTGACGGTCAGTCTCCGGAATATGGAAGGCTCCTGAGGAAGATAGCTGATGCCTTTCAGCGCCCTCTTGTACATCGGGAGCCTTCCGATGTTTTCCTCATCAAGCAGGATATCGCCCTTGTCCGGGCCTATCATACCCACGAGCATATAAAATGTGGTGGTCTTCCCCGCGCCGTTGGGACCTAAGAGACCGACTATCTCGCCGGTCGTAACATATAGACTCAGGTCTTCAACGGCCCTTTTGCCTCTGTAGCTCTTGGAAAGCCCCTTTGCCAGAAGGATATGGGTCGCCTTTTGGGGATTCATCAGTGCTGAGATGCAGCTCCCTGCCGGCCGGTAGATCCCTTCTCCATGAAGACCTTGCTATTTTCCACGATAGAGCGGTCATCTTTCATGAAGTAAGTCATCTTCGAGCCGGTTATGACGTTCTTATCTTCCACTGCCCTCGGACTTCCCGTGAATATGACCCTTTCCGGATCTTCGGCATAGTAAGTCGCTGCGTCCGAGGTGATTATCCTGTCGCCCTTGACGAGCTTTACATGTCCGTTCGCTTCGATCTTAGTCACCTTTCCGGACTCGGCGTAATAAACTAGCATACTGTCGGAATAGATGGTAGTCGTCTCGGTCTTTGCAACTACAGATCCTTCGAAGAGGGCGGTGCGAGCCTTATTATCGGCGGTCAATTTCTCCGAGGTAATGGTGATCGGCCCCTTGCTCTCGAAGAGCTTTTCTTCCCCGTAGGAAGACGCGCAGAGAGACAGAAAGACCGGGAAAAAAAGGCCGCAAAAAAGCAAGCCCCTGATTTTAATAGAATGTCGCCTTAACATTTTTCGTCACTGTAACCTTGTTATTCTGCGTTACCGCAAGCCCCTCGCCCTCTATCTTAAACTTGTCCCCTTGCATCAGGACCTTGCCTTCAGATGAAAGAATGCCGTTCGCGGAATTCCACGACAATTTCGCCGCCGATACCACCGAGTCCTTCTGCCGGATCGTGATATTATTTTCGAGGATCAAATCGCGGCTGTTCATATTGTATGTCCCGTCGTCGGCATTCAACACTGCCCCTTCCTTCTTCAGGTCTATTGTAACGCCGGACAACTGCGCGACAGTTTCATCTTTAGAAAAATCGGCCCTCCGCGCAGTGATCGTCCATAAATCAGCTCCGTCTTTCTTATTGACGATTCTCAGACCCTCGATATAGGAGTTTCCCCTGGTGATGGAGAAATCTCTTGCGCGGTCGCGACCTCCGTAGAAGACAACGAGAAACATCAAAAGGACAAGGAGACAAATAATAACCCACACTGCGGTCTTGCCCACCGAAAAGACGTCTGCAAGCTCATAGAGCGACTTCACGTTGAATTGTATCACACAAAAAAAGGCTTAGTAAAGCAAAAAATGTACCATGTAACAGCCGATTACTAAAACAAATAGTGTGAAGAGCGCAGAAGCGTAACCATTCTGACCAAAAAGATCTGACCTGTCTCCGCTATTCAGTCCCTTCGCAGTCTATCGAGTGCCGCTGATGGCCTTGCGCATTATATCCGCCGGCGGCCTGATCCCGGTCCATATCTCGAAGGCGAGGACCCCCTGATGCAGGAGCATGCCGAGACCGTTGAGGGTCCTGCATCCGATGTCTGAAGCGGTCCTGAGAAGGCGGGTCTCTTTGTAGATGAGGTCGCAAACAATCATCTCGCGCCTGATAAGCGAAGTGTCCACCGGCGACGGATCCGTATCTTTCAAGCCAAGCGGTGTGGCATTAATCAGTATGTCGGCGCCGCGCAGGGAGCCGAGCGATCCTGCACGGCTTACGTTCGAGCGGATCGCTGACAGGTCACGTACAAGTGCATCGACCCTGCCGCTGTCAATATCATATATCTGTAAGGAGGAAGCCGTTTGGCTGAGATAGTAACTTATGGCCCTGCAAGCGCCGCCCGCGCCAATTATGAGCACATTCCTGCCTTCTACGGAGATCTGCGCTTCGGACAGGGATTCCATGAAGCCCCTGCCGTCCGTATTGTATCCCTTGAGGACGCCATCCGAATTCAGGATTGTGTTGACGGCGCCGATAAAGGACGCCTCTTCACTCACTTCGTCGAGAAAGGTTATTACCTTCTCCTTGTGCGGGACAGTGACATTGACGCCGCGCAGGTCGAGGGCCCTTACCGCGCTTACGGCTTCGTGGACAAATCTCGGCGCCACAGCGAAAGTGACATAGCAGTAATCGAGACCGAGATGTTCAAAGGCCGCATTATGCATGGCCGGCGACAGGCTGTGCTCTACCGGAAACCCGAGCAGGGCGACCACTTTTGTCTTGCCTGTGATCCTCATAATCCTCTCCTATCGACCTCTCGATATGTCGGCGACTGCATCTGCGAGTCCCCTCGGGGTAGATTTGACGACGACGGCACGGATACCCAGCAGTTCCTCAAGATCGCCGACCGAAATATCATCGAGGAATACGTGGTCTCCCTCCCTCATAACGACGTCCGGTACAAGCAGTATGTCGTCTTTCTTCACCACCTCGGAAAGGGTCTTCATGACGTCCCTTCCCGTCAATAGTCCGGTTACTGTTACGCTCTTGCCGAAATAGGTATTTTCAACCGGCACGGCCTCTATTTCGATGCCGGTCTTCCTGAATCTGTCGATGAACTTTGACAGATAGGGATAGAAGGAGACGCCGGTAAAGACAACGAACCTTTTGTTTATCTTCACCTGGGGTATCTTCTCCCTTCTTGCCTGGTGCATAAAAAGCGGCGTCATGCCGACCCCGTTCTCCACCTGGGGGAGATCGCCATATTCATTGATTGACCTGAAGTCCACGCCGGCCGTTATATAAAGCTCATCCGCCGCATAGACTATAGAATCCCCGTGTTTCTTCCTAAACCTCCGCTGGAAGGCGTCTATCATCTCGATGGCCCTCACGGCGTCCTCCTTTTCCACCCGGTCAAGTTTCACCGCCGACTTTCTGTGGGCAGTGAGTCCCACCGGGACAACAGCTATCGATGAGACATATGGATAAAAGCGATATAGATCCCTTATAGTCTTCTGGAGTTGCCCGCCGTCGTTGAAACCCGGACAGAGGACTATCTGGCAGTGCATCCTTATTCTGTTTTCTTTGAAGAAAGTGATTTCCTTTAGTATGTCCTGGGCCCTAGCGTTTCCCAACATGGCATTTCGGACCGCCGTGTCTGTGGAATGGACCGAGAGATAAAGGGGGCTCAGTCTCTGCTGGGCGATCCTCTTTCTATCCTGGGACGACAGGTTCGTGAGCGTCACGTAATTACCGTAAAGGAACGACATCCTGTAATCCTCGTCCTTCACGTACAGCGTCTTTCTCAGTCCTTTCGGCAACTGGGACACGAAGCAGAAGAGGCAGCGGTTGACACAGGTCCTCACCTTGAAGGGTTTCACTTCAATGCCGGCCTTGCCGCCTTCCGTGACAGTGAGTCTGAAGGACAACCTCTTGTCTTTTCTCCTCACCACGAAATTCAATTCTTCTTCGCTGCAGTGGAAGAAGTAATCGATCACGTCGGCCACTGCATTGCCGTTTATCGAGGAAATAACGTCCCCCACCGACATGCCGGCGGCATGGGCCGGACTGCCCGGAAGCACAGTTTCTATCTCAGCGCCGCGGTTCTTGTACATTGGCTTGCTTTAGCCCCCTATAAATATAATGCAGCGCCGAGATTATTGTAAATACGGCGGTGATCCAGATCAGATATCCTCGCAGGTACGACGGCACTCCCGGCACGTTGACGTCAAAGAGGATGTAGCATATTAGAACAAGCTGAGAGGCTATTGCCGCTTTTCCGGTAAAGGTTGGTTCTACCTTTGCAGAATGGGTCACGAGATAGATGATGATCCAGCCTGTTATGACTATTACGTCCCTGCTGATGATTGTTATTGTCAGCCACGTAGGCACGAGCTTGTAAACTGAAAACAGGATAAAGGACGTCATGAGCAGGAATTTGTCGGCAAGGGGATCGAGGAAGCTTCCCAGAACGGTCTTCTGGCTCTTCATGCGCGCGATGAGCCCGTCGAAAAGGTCCGTAAGAGCGGCGACCGCAAAGAGTGCGAGGGCGTAGTCATATCTCATATATACAATGCTGGTGACGAATACGGGGATCAGGATTATCCGCATCATCGTCAGTATGTTTGGAAGGTTCAGTATATGCATTCAGTGACCGTAGACCGGATCAGAGATTCCGGGGAGCAAGTCGAACTATACAGCGCAGTATTGCCACGTTTGGTCCCCCGCAGTTCTATATTCTCTTATGGGATATTGAAAGGGAAGGCGCCGAATCTCAGCCTTGATCCAAGGGCCCTGTAACATTTGTCATCGGCTCCCTTGTCTCCCAGGTGATTCAGGAGTTGCCTGGAGTGACAGCCCTCAAGGGCGAAGCGCATTTGGGTCGAGCCCCTCAGGGCCGCCCCGAGTCTCTTCTTCGCACGGGCTCGATCGCCCCTCAACATATCGAGTTCGCTCAGGCCAAGCCGGCAATAGATGAGTCCCCTTACATCCCTTGTCTTCCTAAAATTCCCCGCTGCTTTCTCGAAGCAGTCCTCAGCGGCCCGCAACTTCCCGGTCATCGCGCAAATCATTCCCATGCTCCAAATGGTATAGGAATAACTGACAATGTCTCCTATGCTTCTGTAAATGGTTTCCGCCCTTCTCAGATGCCTCATCCCCTTCGTATATTCTGACTTCATCCTCAAGGCGTTGCCGATGCCGCAATGAGAATAGGCTGACCCGAAAGCGTCTCTTATCGAGGAGAACAATCTGTTCGCCTCTTCATAGTATCCCAGGGAGTCATCGAACTTGCCTGAAACCCTGGAGACGCCGCCCAGACCGCATAGACAATAGCCGATTGCCCTTTGAGCGTCGCTCACCTCGCAGGAAGCGCTGCCGGAGACTATCTTCGCCGGCAAAAACGATTCGTATATCTTCTTTGCTTTCCTGAAGGAACTTATAGCACTCCGCAAGTCTCCGCCGACCCTGAAGGCGCCTCCCTCGGCCCAAAGCGTGAAGGCGATGCCGAACTTGTCGGTTTCCTTCTTATAAATATTTCTTGCCTTTGAGAAAAGATCAAGGGCCCTCTTCCATTCTCCCAGCGCCCTCAGAGAGAGACCGCTGCCGACCATGGCGTCTGCGCGCTTAAGTCTGTCTCGAAGGGCTGCGCTCAATGAGATTGCCTCGCCGTATGCCTTTTTTGCCTGAAGGAAATCGCCTACCATACGGGAGGTGTCGCCTATGGAAAGAAGAGAGTCGATAACCCCTTCACTGTCGCAAGCTCTCCTGAAGACCGCAAGCGCCTTTTTATATAGTAACAGCGCCTCCGCGTACCTGGAGCGCTCCCTCAGTCTCTCGGCGTCCGAAAAGATCTTATGCGCCATTCAATAGTTTCCTCAGCCCTGAAGTCAGAGAGCCGTAATCCTCGGAATTGAAGAACGCAGACCCCATGACGAGTATGTCCGCTCCGGCATCCGCCACAGTCTTGGCGTTGTCGTACTTGACGCCGCCGTCTACCTCGATGAGGGCAGGCAGGCCCCTTTCCTGGATAATCTCTCTGCAGGTCTTGATCTTTGAGAGTACCTGCGGTATGAAGCCCTGGCCGCCGAAACCGGGGTTTACCGACATCACAAGGACAACGTCTACATCCTGAATAATATGATCGAGACTCCAGACGGGCGTTGCAGGGTTAAGGGAGACCCCGGCCTTGACCCCGCTGTCTTTTATCCAGTGCACAGTCCTGTGCAGATGCACCGATGCCTCCAGATGCACAGTGAGAAAATCAGCGCCCGCCTTGATGAAATCTGCGATATATCTGTCGGGCTCCTCTATCATGAGATGCACGTCAAGGGGAAGCCTCGTGGTTTTCTTGATGGCCTCTACGACAAAGGGACCTATCGTTATGTTGGGAACGAAATGACCGTCCATTATGTCTATATGGAGCATGTCCACACCCGCTGCCTCTGCGGCCCTTATCTCGTCCCCGAGTCTCATAAAGTCCGCGGATAGAATCGATGGCGCCAGTCTTGTCATGGCAGTGTCTGTTCTCCTCCTAACTGAAGATGTATTGTCTCCCCGGTCTTTACTATGGAATTCGGCCTTGGCCTCTGCGATCTTACAATGTCCCCCGATCCGCTCACGTCGGCCGTCAGGTTGAGTTTCTGGATGAGGGCAAGGGCCTCTTCCTTGCTCTTGCCCAGAAACTCGGGACATCTGTAAATAACATCATAGGGACCTGAACTCACGACGATAGTGAGACCCCGGCGCTGTCCCAGCAGGTCCTGCGGACTGCGCGGCGCTCCGGCCCCGAGGTTCTCGTCCGGATTAGGTCTCTGCGCAATCACCATGTCTTTTTCCACTGCGTCGGAATGGACCTTTATGATCTTTTCGATCCTGAGCCCGCTGCCGGTGACAGCCTGCTCAGCCTCTTCGAGGTTCATTCCGGTGACGTCAGGAATTGACCAGATCTTCGGACCCCTGCTCAGAAAGACCTTTATGCTTCTTTGTTCCTTGACCTTATTGCCTGCGGGCACATCCTGTCTCATCACCTGTCCGGGGGCGATGTCGGGATCGTAGTCCTCGCCTTCGACCTTCAGGTAAAGGCCCTTCCTGGTTAGGAGATCGTTTGCCTCCACCACGCTCCTTCCCTTCAGGTCAGGGACCTCGACCGTCTTGCTGAAGCTCATGATCTTGAAGGCCGCGTATCCGGACAAGAGCCCCATCAGGACGAAACCGAGGATATATAAAGGAACCGTTAATGCTTTTTTCAAACCTTCCTGCAAAGCCTTGCTCCAAAGAACCCATCCATGTCGCTGATATGCGGATAGGTCCTGAAAAACCCATCCTTCATAAAAGGCCCAAGGAATGGATGAACAGCATTTATAATATAGAAATCTCCCGAATCATTCAAGAATCTTTCTACGACCTCTTCTCCCTCTTCAGGCTCTGTCGAGCAGACCGAGTATACGAGAACCCCGCCGGGCCTCAGTAGCCGGGACACCGAACGGAGCATCTCAATCTGCCCCGACCTGAATCTCAGGATGTCTTTGCGCGTATGTTTATATTTGATATCGGGGTTTCTCCTGATTACCCCTATTGCCGAGCAGGGCGCATCCACGAGTATCCTGTCAAAGCCCGGTCCACCAGCTTTCCCAATGCCGTAGACATCAGCCTCTACAATCGTTACGCTCTTTAAGGCTAAACCGGCAACATTTTCCTTTAGCCTCGTTATTCTTCTTTCGTCGCTGTCAACGGCGACTATCTCTCCCTTGTCCTGCATCAACTGGGCGATGTGCGTCGTCTTTCCGCCCGGTGCGGCGCAGGCATCCAGCACCCTCTCGCCGGGCTGAGGGTCCAGGAGATAGGTGATCAGCTGGGCCGCCTCATCCTGAACCACGAGAGAGCCCCTCAGGTTCGCGAGCTCTTTCAGGAGCTGAAAGTCCTTGAGTTTTATCCCCTCGGGTGAAACAGGTGTCGGCTCACCGCGAATTCCGAGTTTGCTGAGTTCACTAAGTGCATCTTCCCGCGACGACCTGAGAGAATTCACCCTGACGGTGAGTGGCGGGATAGTGTTGTTTGCCCCGGCCAGTTGGAGCGTTTCCTCCTCACCAAAGCGCTTCAGCCATTTCTTTATAAGCCATTCGGGATGAGAGGTGAGGACGGACATATAAAGGGCCCGGCTCCCTTTCTTCAACGTCTCGAGATTTATCCTTTCGGACCCCGGTCTGCGAAGGAGGTTTCTCAGGACCGCATTTATCACCCCGGGTCTTCCCCTTCTCTTTTTTTCCATCTCGACCGCCTCATTTACAGCGGCCCATTCGGGCACTCGCGTGAAGAGGATCTGGTATGAGGCAAGCCTCAGGTTGTTCCGCGAGTCAACAGACAGCTTAGCGGGTTTTCTCAGAAAGTCCCTGAGGCACCAATCGAGGGTGTCCCTGTGTCTCAGGACGCCGTAAACGAGTTCCATAAGAAAAGACCTTTCCCTGTCATCGAGGGAATCTGAAACTTCATCGACCGCATCCTTGGGTTTTTTGCCGTTTTCCAGTATCTCATATAAGGCGATCAGGGCGAGTTCCCTTGCGGTGGGCATGGAATGCTACTTCTTACAGAAGAACTCTATGGCCTCCCTGACCCTGTTCAGATCAACGCGGGTGTTGAAACAAGGTCCGAAGGGGCGCTCATTTGGAATTCCGAGGACCGGGAGAGGATAGGAATCGGCTATGCCGCTGCTCAGGTCCCTTTCACACGCAACCGCTATGATCGCCTCGGGGCGCACATCCTTTACGATCTTCCTCGCGAGGTTCCCGCCTGTAGCGACAAAGAGGCTGAGATTGTGTTCGTCGGATATGCTAATCAGGTCCCTGATCTCGCACTTGCCGCAGCGCTTGCAGTTATAGATGTTGTAGGTAAGCCTGATTTCACACTCATTAGTCTGGAGGCAATGAGGAAGCAGCAGTAGTATGCGCGTGGCCCGGGGTCTCTCCGCTCTCAAAAGCTTGTTGTTCAGGTTTATAATCTGCCGCTGGAGCCTTTCCTTTCTCGACGGTGAAAACGCCCCAAGGAGCATGAACAGAGGATAAAGTATCTTGAGCGTAATGCCTCTCAGCCAGCCGAGTCTCATCCTGCCGACAAGCCTCCTGCGAGCTTCCTTCCGATAACAAAGGCCGAGGCAGGCATAGGTTTCTTGCCTGAAGGCTGGACCTTAAGGACCGAGAGCAAACCCTCTCCGGCGCCTATAACGAATCCTCCCTTATCGGCCTTCACTATGGCTCCGGACTCCCCGCCGCCATCTATTGCCTTTGCTTCCAAAAGAACAATCCTTTCGCCGTTTACATAACAGTGTGCGCCGGGCCAGGGCTGCATTGCCCGAATGAAGGCGGAGATCTCAATAGCGCTCTTCGACCAATCTATCAAACCGTCTTCTTTATTGAGGGGCGGAGCATAACTTGCCTCTCCTGTCTGGGGCCGCGGCTTAACAGTTCCCCGGCGCAAGCCCTTCAATGTATCTCCCAGCAAGGAAGCCCCTTCCGTCGCGAGTTTCCTGCCGAGGCTGCCGGAAGTATCGTCTTCATCTATGCGAATCTCTCGCTGCAGGAGGACAGGGCCGGTGTCGAGCCCCTCATCCATGAGCATCGTTGTCACGCCGGTCTTTCTTTCTCCTCTCATTATGGCCCAGGTTATCGGCGCGGCGCCCCTGTATTTTGGCAGGAGGGAGGCATGAACGTTTATGCAGCCTCTCGCCGGTATGGCGAGAACATCTTTTGGAAGGATCTTCCCGTAAGCGACGACCACGATAAATTCAGGCGCCAGAGAAGTGAGTTCTCCGAGAAAAACGCCGCCTCTCAGACGCTCAGGCTGCGTCACCTTCAGCCCCGCCTCTAACGCTGCAATCTTTACTGGCGGCGTGGACAGGGCATGCCCCCTGCCTTTGAGCTTGTCCGTTTGAGTTACGACAAGCCGCAGATCCTCGCCTGAAGCGATCAGGCCTGTAAGTGAGGGGACCGCGAATTCAGGAGTGCCGAAGAAAACGATGGACACTTTATGACCCCATTGCGAGGCTAAACCTTTGCCAGGGCCTTTTGAAAACGTTTCTTGAAGAACTCTCTCTTTATACGGCTTATGCGGTCGATCAGCAGCGTGCCGTTGAGATGGTCGATTTCGTGCTGCAAGGCCCTGGAAAGAAGAGACGTGCCCTCCACCTCCAGAGGTCTCCCCTTCCTGTCGAGACCTCTGACAACGACCCTTTCCGATCTTTTCACGGTGGTTGTATATCCGGGGAAGCTGAGACATCCCTCCTCGCCTTCGACCTCTCCCTCGGCGTCCACTATCTCGGGATTAATGAGCACGATAAGGGGAGTTTTTTCCTCCTCCCGCAAACTGACATCTATAACTACCAGTCTCCTTGATATCCCCACCTGGGGGGCCGCAAGACCCACGCCCGGCGCGGCATACATTGTCTCAAGCATGTTGTCTATAAGCCTCTGGAGTTTTCCATCAATGTTCTCCACGGGCAGACATTTCTCTCTCAGGACGCTTTCAGGATATCTTTTGATTTCAAGAATCGCCATAGGGTATTATATCATAATTTCCGGCCATGGAACGGCCGACAGACTGCCTTTCTGCGGCGGCTCATGGTGAGTAACATGCAATATAATTTCATGAAGCGGAGGTCCGATGAGTAACGAAACCGTTGTTTTGAGAACCGAGATGCCGGAGGCCGGCGCCCCGAGGCGCGGAAAGGTCAGGGACATTTATGACCTGGGCGAGCATCTGCTCCTTGTCGCTACCGACAGGATTTCCGCCTTCGACGTGGTCCTCCCCAATGGGATCCCCGGAAAGGGAAGGGTGCTTACACAGATCTCGATCTTCTGGTTCAGACAGATGGAGGACGTCATCCATAATCACATTGTGGCGACCGACGTGGACGACTTTCCCCCGGCGCTCAAAAAATACAGAGACATACTTGAGGGCAGAAGTATGCTCGTGAGAAAGGCGAGACAACTGCCTGTGGAGTGCATCGTAAGAGGCTATCTTTCAGGCAGCGGATGGAGCGAATACAGGCAGAGCGGCGTCATCTGCGGAATAAGATTGCCTGACGGTCTTGTGGAGTCCTCACGGCTGGAGCGGCCTGTCTTCACCCCTTCCACAAAGGCGGAAGAGGGGCATGACATAAACGTTTCCTTTGAAGAGGTAGTCGCGACTGTCGGCAGGCACGTTGCCGAGAAGCTCAGAGAGACAAGCCTCAGGATTTATTCAAAGGCAAGGGACGTTGCGGAAATAAAAGGCATCATTATCGCCGATACAAAATTCGAGTTCGGCCTCGACAACGATGAATTGATCCTTATCGATGAGATCCTTACTCCGGATTCTTCGCGCTTCTGGTCCGTTAAAGACTACAGGCCCGGAAAGAGTCAGGACAGCTTCGACAAGCAGATCGTCCGCGACTATCTCCTAACTCTTAAATGGGACAAGACATCGCCCGGACCTGTCCTCCCGGACGAGATCGTGGCGAAGACGGTCGCCCGATACAAAGAAATCATGGAGATACTGACGAAGTAACGTTTTGCGGCAGCTCTGCAACGGGGTTCACTTGAACGTTATCGTCACTCAGATGTCTTAACGGGAGGGGAGGGGGACGCTTGTCTCCCTGTCAAGAAGAAAATAAAGGAAATACCTTCTTTCTTGTTTTGGTCTACGCTCAGATTCTCAGCAGCCAGAGGCAGAAGCCGACTATTATCGCGGCGATCATAGGGATGACATAAGAGAGCATATAACCTCCACCGATCGGCGACTTCTTCTTTTTATAATCCTTCATCGCTATCTCAGTACTCTATTATGTGTATTATGTGTATATAGATTAGCGCGCCGCTATATTGAATTGGAATCGCCATAGCGGGGTATTTTTGGGGTACAAGGGCAGGAGAGGGCGGGCAGACCCCCTCCTGTCGGAAAGCATGCGGTTGGATTTCAGCCGTTCGGGCTGTCGCCCTGTGAAACCCTACAGGTTAAGCCCGAATTGCTTTGTGGCCACCCACTTCATCGAGAGGAGGGACCAGAAATCCAGAGCCAGCTTGTTAAGGACATAATCGTACGGCAGCCATCCGTATCCGTTATCTCCCCAGGCGTTTCCCCATGAGTTGCGGATCAGTAATGCACCCGTAGTCACCTTGTTGCACTTCAGGTTCTTGATCTTGATGTTGTCGTCGTAACCTGCCGCAACGATGGCATGTCCCCACTGGGCCTGTTCGCCCTTGCAGGGATAAGGGATGCCGCCCTTTACATCAGACTGTCCGAAAGAAAGGAAACCCCAGAACCCGAACATGGAAGGTATGCCGGCGGCGAGATATTTTTTTACGCTGTCAAGTACGGTCGCCGGTGCCACACTCATGCCGAGCGGGTCATGGCAAAAATATCTGAGCGCCGCATAATCATCCGCAATCGCATAAACAAAAGAGGACGGCTCCTTGTCGAAATCCGGAGACTTGTCCGTATAGGGCCAAAACTTCTCGGCCGGCACTCCGCAGAGGACCAAAGCCCCCATGACATTCCTGAGCCATGCGCCGGTGTCCCCTGTAACGCCCATGAGGTTGCGAGTTGTTTTATACAAGAACAGACGTGAACCGTCTATATAATTTCCGAAAGCCCGGCGCTCGAAATACTCGACAATGCCCATGCCGGCGTTTGCGGTGCAGGAGCCTAAGTTGCCCTGGTTTTCGACTGTGGAGCACCATTGCCTTAAGTCAACCTTGGTGGGCAGCGCCTTCGGCATCTTGCGTGGAGTTATACCCAGCGCCCTCGCGAGTTCCGCAATGTCGGCATGTTCTTCCGTGTAGTCCCGCAGGTCCGGCTGGGGCGGCAGCCATCCTGTCCCTACGATTTCCTTTGTTCCCTGAAGTTCCACTTCGTTAAACGGCGTAAACATTATCCCCTCCTTGATACTTTTTTGAGCGTTAACATCGACTCCCTGCCGTTCGTTAATATTGTCGAACGGCAAGCCCCCTCCTTATTACGGGCCTGTTTTGTGTTTCGTCACCCCCTTTCGGCCTCGTTATATGGACCTGAATGTGACGCAAAAGATGCAGAGGAGAGATCAGATTTTTGAATGGATTGTCACTAAAAGCGCCCCCTCCGCCTATGAGATTAGCGGATGACGATGGCAATGTAAATCACCATGCCCGGGTATTTTTAGGGTACAAAGGGAAAGCGGCCGTGCCTTCTGAGATCGACCCTTTGCCGGCCCTGAAAATAGACAACGCCTATGCCGCCCCATTGGCCCCAGCCCCTGTCGTCGTCCTTATCAAGGAATTCCGTGTGCTTATAATTCATCTTGATCTCTTCCCAGAGCCTGTCGACCTTGCACGAGCGGACCTTCGGATGAAAGAGTATGTCGTGAAATGCGATGAGGCCGTTTCTTTTCACAAGCGGCGAATACAGAGTCCAATCCCTCTTTACGCCCGAATACCGGTGATCTCCATCTATAAAGAGAAAGTCGATCTTCTTCCCTCTCAGGATCTTCACAAGGCGGTCCTTTGACTTTTTCTTCTGCGAATCCCTTCTCAGAAAATGCAGCCTCTGGTCCTTCTTACCGTATCTCCTGAAGAGCTGCATTTCCTTTATTGAGTAGCCGCCTCCGAAGGGTCCGTTGGGCAGATCGATGCTGATCACAGTCGCATCCGGCTCGGCTATTCTGCACCAGGCATAAAACGTCCCGCCTTTTGCCGTTCCGATCTCGACGATCGTATGTAATCTCCTCTTTTTGAGAAGACTGATCAGATGGGACAACTCCGATATCTTTTGGACCGCCCCCTTTATGATCGACCTTTCGGCAAGTTTTCTCGAATTCATGTTCTTCTCTAATCATACCCGAATGAAGAACCCCGCAGCAAAGCTGCGAAGAATACGCTTGCTATCCGATTCGTTGCAGCACTGTCCGCTTGCCGTAAAGGCTCCCGTTTGTTTAGAATTGATAGTCGATTAAGGAGCGAACGCTATCAAGCTATACATAGTCAAACGACTGGTCCTTCTCGTACCTCTTCTTCTGGGTATCACCATCCTGACTTTTTCTCTGACAAGGGCACTCCCCGGCGACCCGGCCCTGAGTCTTGTGGGCGAGCGGGCCAGCCCCGAGGCGATCGCAAACATACGCAAAGAGCTGAACGCTGACGAAGGCATCTTTGCTCAATATAGAGGTTATGTGATGTTGCTTCTCAGGGGCGAATTCGGAAGGTCTTACTATACGAACAGGAAGGTGCTCGATGATCTTATGAGCAAGTTCCCTCATACCCTCCTGCTGGCCGTCAGCGCGATGCTTATATCTGTGCCGGCCGGTATTGCCTTAGGCTTCATCTCATCCATCAGAAGGGGAAGCGCAATCGACAGGAGTATATCTTCGCTTTCGGTCGTGGGGCTTAGCCTTCCTGTCTTTTGGTCGGGCCTCTTGATTATGCTTTTCTTCAGCCTGAAGCTGAAGATGCTCCCGCCCTCTGGAACAGGGGATGTCAGGTTTCTGGTCATGCCCGCTCTGACCCTGTCTCTTCCCGCAATCGCCACGCTCGCACGGGTTTCGAGGACAACGCTCGTCGATCTTTTCGGGATGCCCTACGTCAGAACGGCGAGGGCCAAGGGAGTTGCGGAATGGAAGGTGAGACTGAACCATGTCCTCAGGAACGCCCTGATACCGCTTGTCACCGTAGTCGGTTTGGATTTCGGCAGCTATCTGAACGGGGCGGTGCTCACCGAGACAATATTTGGATGGGACGGCATCGGAAGGTTCGCCATGGAAGGCATAATCAAACGCGATTACCCGGTGATCATGGGCTGCATTATAGTCGGCACGGTCGTCTATGTCCTGATAAACCTGTTGGTCGACATCCTTTACCATTACCTCGATCCGAGGGTGAGGCTATACTCAAGCCATGATTAAAGTCACTCTTTCAGTCCTTGTCGTAATCTTTCTGGCCTCGATCTTCGCGCCTATTCTGACACCCTACGGCCCTGATGATATAAACCTCGATCAACTGAGGCATTCTCCTGACATGCATCATCCCCTTGGGACCGACAACAAAGGCAGGGACATTCTCTCTCGCGTCCTTTACGGCGGGAGGATTTCCCTGTCGGTAGCTGTCGTAGCGGCCGTTATCTCCATGGGTATCGGCCTGATCGTGGGCCTGGTGTCAGGATACGCAGGCGGAAAAATGGACACGGCAATAATGCTAGTAGTCGATCTGGTCCTCGCCTTTCCTTCGCTTCTTCTTGCGATAGGCATATCGGTGATCCTGCCTCCCGGCATCTACACGGTCATGATTGCGATAGCGTCCGTGGGCTGGGCGTCCTTTGCGAGGTTGATAAGAGGTTATGTCCTGCAGTGCAGGGAGGCGCCTTTCATCGAGGCCGCGAGGGTCATCGGCTGCGGAAACATCAGGATACTCTTTGTCCATCTTCTGCCCCAATGCATGCCTTTGACTCTTGTTATGGGGGGATTGAAGCTGGCGGGCTATATACTTACCGAGGCTTCCCTGAGTTTTCTCGGCCTCGGGGCGCAGCCGCCGACCCCTAGCTGGGGCTCTATGATCAGCGCAAACCGAATTTTCATCATGTCGGCCCCCTGGATGGTGATATTCCCCGGCCTCGCCATAGCGGTAACGTCGCTCTGTTTCAATATGCTGGGGGATGCGCTGAGGGACAAATACGGACTGAAACTGACGGGTTAGAGGGTTTTATGCGCCCCTGAGTTTCTCTTCTTCCTCTTGTTCCGTCTTGCAGAATATGCACATGGTCGTGACCGGCCTCGCCTCAAGCCTTTTTACATCGATATCCTCGCCGCAGACTTCGCATACTCCGAAAGAGCCGCTGTCTATCTTTTCGATAGCCTCCTCTATCTTCTTCAGGAGCCTTTGCTCCCTGCCCCTGAGACGCAGCATGAAGTTCCGGTCTATCTCGGCGCTGGCCTGGTCTCCGAGGTCCGGGAATATGGTCTGGCCCGGCAGCATGTTGAGCGCCTCCTCGGCCTCGTTCAAAAGCACATCCCGCTGCGACGCGAGGTTACGTTTTATCTCGAGGATCGCCTTTTCTCTCGGGGAAAGCTTCTTCTTGTCCTTCGGGGGAATGTCCTTTCCCGGCCTTACAGCCTTGCGTGACGGGTGTTTGACAAGCACCTTCCTCTCAGGTGCCGTCTTCCTGGTCGCAGAGGTCTTACGGGAAGCAGCAGAGACTTTCTTTGCGGAAGTCTTCACGGAGGTCTTCACCGAGGTCTTTCGCGACCCGCGTTTCTCGCCCCTCGTCTTCTTCACAGACTTTTTTTTCGGCGTCTTCAGTTTCTTGCTTGGCATACGTTCTCCTGAAAAGGTGTTCTCAAAAAATACCATAAAAGGAAAATCTTAGTCAACTTCCCGGAAGCCGCCGCATCTGACGCCCGCAGAAGTCGCGCCTTTTGCACCTTTGGAGCCGGTAAGCTATAATAGAAGAAAGTCCATATCAGGAGGCCTAATGCTTAAGAAAATAAGGAATTCATTTTTAACGGGATTGTGCCCGAAGCTGCTTGTCGCTCTCTCACTTGCGGTCATCCTCCAGGGGTCGGCTAATGCGGCAAATTTCTGGAGCACATTGGAAAAGGCGGGTCCGAGGGGGGAAATTCAGATTACCAACGAGACCGTGTCGAAGCTCACGGAGCGTCTCAAACCTGCGGTCGTAAATATCAGCGTTACGCAGGTCGTTAAGGCCGAGGTCCCACAGGAGTTCAATACACAGCCCGGGAATGAAGATCCCTTCAAGGAATTCTGGAAGAGGTTCTTCGGCAGTCAGGAGCCGAAGGAGTTTAAGAGAAAGGGCCTCGGATCGGGGTTCATTATAAATAAGGACGGCTACATTGTAACCAATAACCACGTGGTGCAGAAGGCCAAGGACATAACGGTGATACTTTTCAATAAGGAGCAGTATCCGGCCAAGGTCGTAGGCACTGACCCAAAGACCGATATAGCGCTGATAAAGATAGAGGCGAAGGGAGAACTTCCGGTCATCCCTCTCGGCGATTCCGATAAACTGCGCCAGGGAGAGTCGGTCATCGCCATCGGAGACCCCTTCGGTCTCTCCGAAACGGTCACGGCCGGCATTGTGAGCGCAAAGGGGCGCGTGATAGGCGCAGGCCCCTATGACGACTTCATCCAGACCGATGCGTCCATCAATCCCGGAAACAGCGGGGGCCCGCTGATAAATTATTACGGCGAGGTCGTGGGAATAAATACGGCCATAGTTTCCTCGGGCCAGGGCATCGGCTTCGCGGTCCCGATAAACATGGTGAAGGAAATCCTTGTCCAGCTGAAGGAGAAAGGCAAGGTAATCAGGGGCTGGCTGGGCGTTTCCATACAGGAGGTTACGCCGGAGCTTGCAAAGTCTTTTGGAATGAATGGGGAAAAGGGCGCACTTGTCTCCGATGTCGTGGCCGGAGGCCCGGCGGAGAAGGCCGGACTTAAGAGGGGGGACATTATACTGGAATTCAACGGCAAGACGATCAATGAATACAACGAACTTCCCCGTATGGTTGCGGTCTTGCCCCCAGGTGAAAAGGCCACCCTCAAGGTGCTCAGGGACGGCAAGGAACGGGATATCCCGGTGACCGTAGGCGAGCTGAAAGAAGAAGAGGCTGTAAAGCCTGCCGAGGAGATGGAAAAGCAGCTGGGCATCTCTCTGCAGCCGGTGAGTCCCGAGATAGCGGCCGAATTGGGGATGAAGAAGGCGGAAGGAGTAGTCGTCACTAATGTGGAGGCAAACAGTTCCGCGAGCGAGGCGGGCCTTCAGAGAGGGGACGTTATCCTCGAAGTGGACCGTAAGACGATAAGCTCCGTGAAAGACTTTACAGAGACCTTAAGAAAGGCCGGGAAATCTATGCTCTTCCTGATCTACCGGAACGGCTCGACGCTCTACCTGTCGGTAAAGAGCGCGCCTGAGGGTTGAGGTCCGGAGCGGCGATATGATCTATACCCAGGATTTTGAGGAGACCTTAAGAGGAGTCGGGAGAGAATTCTTCGTCAATGATTTGAGATACGTCAGCGACCTTCCTGCGTGGTCGAAGGAAAGAGCGATGGATCTGAGCGAGCCTTCCCAGCCGATGAAGCTCATCACCGAAGGGGGGAGACTCGTCCTCTTCCTTCAGTCTGATGTGCCGGAGGACATGCTAGACAACGTCATCACTGCCTTGAGCGTAAGGTGGTCTCTCAAAGACAACGCGGCAGACCCATCAAGACGTCTCAACAGCGTGAAGAAGAGGCTCGCCTATTGCCTGCTGAAGGAATACGCAAGGAGCAATGCGAAACTTGCCGGGGACGAGCTTCTTGAAGACGAATGGGCACTGACGACTATGGAGAGACTCGGCTTCTTCCTCGAATGAGAGGAGAAGGACTATGGGCGCCGGAGGAATGGAAATCTTCGGCTCCCGCAGTCCTTCCTTCTTAAGACTGATCGAGTATCTTGAGATAGTAACAGCACATGTGGTTGTCGAGGACCCTGTCCACGACTTCTTTCGGGACCCCGCTTTGCTCTACCCATTTCATCGCAAAACCCTTCTTCCCGGAGCCCGACTTGCAGCCCAGCTGGTAGATTCTGATCTTCTTTCCCCCGATGGTTATCTTGTCGGCAAACGCACTCCTCATCGGCTGATGAACCGAGCAGAACGGGCTCACGCCGGCCCCTTCCCCTACGCGATATTGGTCCGTGATATTGCTGGGCTTGTTGAACTCGGCCGTATAATCGGCAAAACCGTCCGGGAGCTTCTCGAAGACCTCCATATAATTTTTTATCGAGGGGCCGAATGGGCAGGACTTGAGACCGAAGACGAATTCTCCGTGGTGAGAGGAGCGTCCCTCGATCATGGTGATCGGGTTGGTTGCATTCTCAATGGCGCTCAGGTAGTCATAGAAGGACGCGTAATTGGTTTCGGGTATGCGCTCCGCGGTCTTCAGGGCGTTTCTGATGAGAGCGCCCTTGGCGCTCGCCGCGCCGCTCAGCGTGATCATTATCTTTATCATGTCCAGGAAGCTAATGTGCGCAATATCTAGAATCTTGCCCTCATTCATGTATCGACCTCCGGGTGTTCAGTTCGTTCATAATGCCGCAACAACTGCAAGCTGATGGCAATACTTCTTGAGCTTAAGTCTCACCATGCCGAGGTTGGCGTCCCTGTCCGCCACGACCACGAGAAAGGCGTCTTCTCCTACAGGAGAGAACATGACCGGACCGCTTTCGAACTCGAGCATGCTCATCGAAAGCTCGCCCTTTCCGAGCTGTCTGCCCATCGACTCCGCCGAGCCGAAGCCGCTTGACGCGATGGCCCCTACCATTTCCGTCTCTATGCCGGTCCTGGCAATGCTGTCTAATAGAAAGCCGTCCCGGCCCACAAGACAGACTGCGTTGACGCCCTGCAGTTTTGCGAATTCGTTAAGGATTTCCTTCAGACTGTCCATCTTCTCCTCCTTTGTTGGGGCTGCTGAAATCAGACTTTCCCTATCACCGGTCGTCAAATTCATATCAACCGTGCCCGTTGCCTCTTCGCCAACGCCTGGCACGTCGCCAGCTGCGCTCCTGTCTCGCTTGTCGCTTTCGTCTTTTATGCGGCATGACTCCATAAGTATATAAATCAGGGAACTTTCTATATTCCTCGTCTTTACCCTGCAGACATTCTCTATCTCTATCTCCGGCTCGGTCCAGCTGACGATATCATATGCCGCCTTTTCCCCGGTATTGACTCCATTTCCCGCGTCCATAAGGACACCTTCGATGAAATAAAGAAATCCGGTCCTTCCAGCCGACGTGACCTTGAGAGTGCATGTCTTCTTTTCCATCTCCACGAGCTGAAGGAACGTCGGCATTGTAATGCCGCGGATGTACCCCTTGGATTTCTTGACGAGCTCCGCGAAGATGCCGTCTACGAGGTCCTTGAAATTGAGGGGTTTTTCGAGGAGCTGAAAAGAACCGAGGGAATCGAGCCTATGTTTTATCTCCGGCGTGCAATAGGCGGTCATGACGATCACGGGGATATGCGGATATTTTTTGCTCATAAAGGCGAGGAGCTGAAAGCCGTCCAGCTCGGGCATCTTGAGATCGGTCACCACGAGGTCGATGTTCTTGGAGCCGAGGACGTCTATCGCCTCCCTGCCGTTGACCGCGGTCAGGGTGTTGAAGTCGGCCGCATAGATGCTGAGACCTTCAACAAGACTGAGAAGAAATGACTTCTCGTCATCTACGATCAGGACGTTTCTCATTTTGAGATCTTTTTGCATCGTGTTCCTCAATTAAAGCAATGTCCGTGCCATCAAAAAATAGGGTGGATATGCAGAAGAAAGGCCCGGAAATAGGTGAGGGCGCTGAATAAGGGAAAAGGATGGTCCATTATGAGTTGTTCATTTTGGACCGGCGGGTCTAAATGATATTACTCCTGACGCTCCTATCTGCTCCAATCCGCAATCTTGAGATGCTTGATTTGCTTAAATTCGCCGGTGTTATTTGTGACCAGGGTAACGCTAAGACTCAGGGCATGTGCACCTATTAGCATATCCATGGAACCGATGGGCTTGCCCTCCTTTTCGAGTGAGGCCCGCACCTTTCCATAACTTTCTGCCGCCTTCTCGTCGAAATCTGCAATTTCAAGCGGCAGCATGAATTCATCCAGGGCCTGACGATTATTTTCCACTTGCCGGCTCTTTTCTACACCAAATCTTAGCTCCGCAAGCGTGATAGAAGAAATGCCGATATCGCCTACAGAATGGGTCGTGAAATGCCTAAGTACCTTCTCAGGCTTTTGCTTAATGAGATAGATGCATATGTTTGTATCAAGCATGTATTTCATCAAAAAGACTCCCGTTTCTGCGCCTTCGCCTGTTTCCGTTGCGCCATAAAATCCGACGAGAACTTATCCAGACTCTTCAGTAACGTATCCCACGACTCTTTTGCAGGGATCAACATGACAACATTGCCGGACTTTTTGACGTACACATGGTCATCCTCAAACCTGAATTCCTTTGGCAGTCGGACCGCCTGGCTTTGACCGTTCTGAAACAGCTTTGCCGTTTTCATGAAACACCTCCTGCAATAAGTATATATTAATGATATATATCTTGCAAGCCGCTTGAATCGGCTTAACGAACCTACCTAACGCCTGCCTGACGGCAGGCAGACGCGCTTCGTTTGCAGGAAGATAAGAATAAAGACTTTTCCCCGGGTTTCAGAGGAAGAGGGCTGACCCTTACGCCGATAGACTGTCTAATCAATGCGACTGCCGCTTTAAACGGTCATAAGATCGCTACAAAGAACAGGAGCCATTACCCCAACAAGAGGATCCTTTTCCCGCTCCCTTGAAGAGGTCTGGGGCGTCAAGACTTTGCAGCTTGGTTTCTTAAGGACCGAAAATAATGTAGGAAGTGTTCAGGGGGGGTCTTTATAATTTCTTTGTTTTTACGGTTTCCAAGTCCTTTCCTGTCATTACGCTAAATGCCGAGTTGTTTTTTCAGAGCTGCATGAGTTGTCCACTTCTTAGCCTTCATCTTGACTGCAATCGCAGATCGATAATCAGCCTTGTCCTGCTCGATTTCTTTCAATCTCCGGTATTCATTGTAATCAAGAATCACTGCAACCGGCCTATTGTTTTCCTTGATAATTTGTGTCTTAATCATGATATGCCTCCTGTCTATGTCTTACTTCATAGATTGACATAATATCGCCCTCCTCATCAAATATTACCCGATAGTTTCCCGCGCGCAGTCTTTTCAGATCTCCGTATTTGCCCTTTAAGACCTTAACGTCGAAATTGCCGAAAGGCTTTTTAGAATACGCCTGTCATGTGGTGCAATTGGAGTACAATGTACCACTGAAGCAAGCACTGCGATTTCTGACAGGTCGAAGAAAATAATATGGGAAGTGGAGTTGGGGCTTCTCCCACCCAGGGTGGCGAAGAGATGGTAGCTAATAAGGGAAACGTTAAAAGACTCCTTTTACGAACGGATCACTACGGGCTCTTGACATGGTGGCCTTTAATGGGTGCCCCCTGGTCCTTCTTAAAACCGTTGTATCTTGACAACAACGCGTCATCCGTTGTAGTATTAGTACAACAAAACAGAAAGGGGTGAAATTTGATGGCGTTCAAATTAACCTTTGGTGAATTCTTCAAATCGAAGCGAATTTCCCTTAAGAAGACTTTGCGCGGATTTTGTGCTGAATACGGTCTCGATCCAGGCAACATCAGTAGGCTTGAACGGGGACTTATACCGCCGCCGCAAGGGAGCGATAAACTTGATGAATATGCCCGTCTTCTTCAGATTAAGAAGGGTTCGGACGACTGGTATAAGTTTTTCGATCTTGCAAGAATTGAGGCGGGCCGTATTCCTGATGAGCTTCTCAAAGACGAGGCAGTCTTGGCGAGCCTGCCGATCCTGTTCCGGACGCTTCGGGGTCAGAAGATTTCGGAGAAGAAGCTTGAGAAATTGGTTGAGTTGATTAAGAAAGCGTAGCTCATGCCTGTTATCCCTATTTACAGTTACGAGGACTTGCGTAAGAAGGCGGACGCCTTTCTGAGGAAGTATCATCCTTCTGGCAACATTCCCATCCCCATTGAGGAGATAGTTGAATTCGAGTTCGACATCAACATAGTACCGGTTCTTGGCCTTCAAAGAGAGTTTGAGGTGGAAGGGTTTACCTCCGGCGACCTGAAAAACATCTATGTAGACGAGTATGTCTATACCGACCGCATCACGCGCTATCGTTTCACGCTGGCGCATGAAATAGGCCACATAGTCCTGCACCGCCATCTATACGACAGGCATAAATTTAAGTCCACTGCCGGATGGAAAGAATTTATCAACTCTTTGACCGAAGAAGAGCATAGCTGGCTAGAATATCAGGGATACGCCTTTGCCGGTCTGATCCTTGTGCCAAGAGAAAAACTGATCAAATGCGCCGCCGAATGGACCAAGAAGATCAAAGAAAAAGGGATTTCGATGGAGAAGAACTGGGACTTCGCTTGGGACCTGATCACTGAGCACGTGGCGAAGGCTTTTCTGGTTTCGCCGGATGTGGTTGCGAAGAGAATGGAGAAAGATAGCGTTATGAAGAGGTACATGAAATGATTATCGTTGATCCGTTTTCGAATAAAGGAGAATTATTAACAGTCGCAAAATAATATTTACAGACTTTTGGCTTTCGTCCGTCATGCCCGAGGTCCTTAGTCGAGCATCCATGCTTCTCAACCTGGATTCCCGCCTTCGCGGGAATGACGACTATGAAGTACAGACTATTATGAGACAGTTAATATTTCCCTTGGCACTCCGCACAATTATTAGGATGCTGCACAGTTTTAACTTCTGTGCGCAGAACGAAACCGCTCCTGACCTTCATTTGTTTTAGGACTCCCGAAGCTCTCAGTTCCCTGTGAGTCAGCCGCTTTGAGAAGTTTACGAAACGATACCGTACTTCTTGATCTTCCTCTTAAGCGTGGAAAGGGATATCCCCATCGCCTTTGCGGTCCTGGTATAGTTTCCCGAAAACTGCCGGAGGGCAGTGCTGATATGGTTCTTTTCCATTGCCTCAAGGGTTGAGTCGCCCTGCGTAGCCCCTGAAGCGCTGAGATCGGATTGCGGTTCCGGGCAGCTCCGGCTGTTACCGATAAAATCGGATGGCGTAATGTACGGTCCTTTCCGGAGTGCAACCGCCCTTTCAAGGATATTCCTCAGCTCTCTCACGTTTCCCGACCAATCATACATCTTCAGCTTCTCGACCTCGGAATCCGCCAACATGATGTCACGGCCCCTGCGGCTCTTGCCCAGGAAGTGGCCGCAGAGGTCAGGGATGTCCTCCAGTCTGTCTCTCAGGGGAGGGACATGTATCTTGATGACGCCGAGACGGTAATAGAGGTCCTCCCTGAATCTCTTTTGCTTTGCCGCAGTCTCCACATCCGTGCTTGTCGCGGCAATTATCCGCACATCTACGAACCTGATCGATTCTCCCCCGATCCTTCTGATCCTTTTATCGTCGAGCACTCCGAGCAATTTCGACTGAAGATTAAGAGGCATCTCGCCGATCTCGTCAAGAAAGAGCGTGCCTCCCTCCGCCATTTCGAAGATGCCTTTTCTGGCGGCTGCCGCTCCTGTAAAGGCCCCTTTTTCATATCCGAAAAGTTCCGCCTCCATAAGGTTTTCGGGAATGGCGGCGCAGTTTATGCTTATGAAAGGCGCCTTCCTCAGGGGACCGCTGAAGTGGATCGCCTTCGCCACGACATTCTTGCCTGTGCCGGTCTCCCCGGTAATCAGCACGGGCGCATCAGCGCGGGAGGCGGCGTCCACTAATTCCTGCACTTCTGAAAGGCCCCCGCGGCCCCCGACAAGGACGGTCTCTTCCATCTCCTTGTCGATCCGGTAGTTCTCTATCTGCTCCACGCGCTCCAAATCGAGGGTCCTGAACGCATGGCCGATTGCGAGTCGCAATTCCTCGAGCTCGAAGGGCTTCGAAAGATAGTCGTATGCGCCGGCCCTGATGGCCTTGACGGCGTTTTCAAAGCTTGGGTAGGCGGTGCTGAAGATTATCTTTGTCTGGTCGTTGCATTCGAGGATGGGGGAACAGAGGGTATGGCCCTCTCTGTCGGGAAGCTTCTGGTCAAGCAAGGCCACATCCACTCTTGTGCGAGAGCAGATGGCGAGACACTCGGCGGCGGTGTGGGCTGTCAGCACGTCGACTGTCTCCCCGCTCAGATAGTCTCTGAGGGTTTGGCAGAACATCCTGTCGTCGTCGACGATCAGGATTGTCTTCCTGCGATCAGGAAATGCTATTGTGTCCCTCCGGCAGGTTCAGGGTCACGACCGTCCCCCTTCCTTCTTCGCTTTCGATCTCCACGGTCCCGTCCATCTTGGACAGCATCTTTCTGACTATTACGAGACCGAGCCCGGTCCCCTTCGTCTTCGTGGTCGAAAATGGTTTGAAAAGATGTTTCATGTGCTCTTCCGGTATGCCGCAGCCGTTGTCCTTGACCTTTATTATGATCCGGCCGTCTATCCTGAACATGCTGATGGCGATCTCGGCAGACTCCTTTGAACGAAGGGCGTCCGAGGCGTTCGTCAATATATTCAGCATGACCTGGTGAAGGGCCCTTGGATCGAGATATCCAACCTCGGCGTCAGGGCGGAAAATGGTCCTGATCTTTATGCCGTTTCTGTTGAAGTCCCTGTCGATCATGGACAAGAGGTTGGACATAAACGAAGGCATATGCACATCCTTCAGCTCCGGGTTTTCGTACATGCTGAAGGTCCTCAGGTCGTTCAGGAGGTACTCGACACGGTTAATGTCGAGCAATGCGCGGTTGATGTATTCGAGGACGGTCTCCTTGGAGTATGTGTTGATATTGTTGCCGAGCACGGTAACGGTCGTCTTTATGGAATTTATCGGATTGCCCAGTTCGTGTCTGATCCCCGAAAAGATATATCCGAGGTTGTTCATCGTATTTACGGCCTCTGCGATGGAATCGAGCCTGACCTTCTCAGTAACGTCAGAGATATATATCCAGAGATACCTCTCCGAAATGTTGTAAATAGTGCATCCGATAAATTTATTTCCGTACCGCAGGGTCCTCGAGACATTATGGTCTTTGGAGGTGAGCGGGCTCTCAGGCAGAAGCAGCGAGGCGAGCGCGTTATAGTCCTTCGGCTTTATCGTGCCTTTGAATATGTCGACTGCCAGCTTATTCTGAAAGAAGACCTCCTTGTTTGACAGGTCCATGCCTATGATCCCCAGGTTTATATCGTCAAGGATGTTGGCGTAGATGCATTCGCCGAGGCAGGGGGTCTTGCTTATGGGACAATTCCTGCCGCTTTCTCTGTGGGCGCATTCAGTCATATTGGATGCTCTACTATATCTTCAGAAAAGCCATTATTTCAAGAAGAATAACCCTAATGTTGTATCCCGTTGGTCATGAAGCCCGAAGAAATCTTTAAGGTCCTGCGCGTTGCGGAGCGGTCTGCCTTTTAGTAGAATGGGCTAAGAGAGAGGAGGTGAATGATATGAAGCTGCTCAGGACATTATTGATGTCATTTCTTGCGTTAGGTTTAATGGCGCCGGCTTCCTTTGCTGCGGGTAATGCCGCAAAAGGAAAGGCGCTGTTTAATAACCCGAAGGCGTTCGGCGGATCGACTTCCTGCAATTTCTGTCATCCCGGCGGAAAGGGACTGGAGGATGCCGGCATGCAGAAGGAATGGAGCACTCCTGCCGGAAAGACAAGGACACTGGAGGAAGCGATAAACCTATGCATCGTAAACGCCAACAGGGGCAAGGCGCTCGACGTTAAGTCCGCTCAGATGGCTGACATCGTGGCTTATATAAAGTCGCTGGGTAAGAAGAAAAAAAAGTAACTTCATCGGGAAGGACTGTCAGGCCGACTGTTTCCTTCCCGGTGAAACGACCGTCATTTTTCGATTTTTTTCGGGGAGGTCATTTGCCATGCCGAGGGACATACCCGTCGGAAACGGGAATCTTCTTATCGCCTTCGACGGCGACTATTGTCTGAGAGACCTGTATTATCCTTATGTCGGACAGGAGAACCACACAGACGGGCACAGATTCCGCTTCGGCGTCTGGGTCGACGGCAGACTTTCATGGGTGCGGAGCAGCGACTGGGACCTGACTCTCGCCTATGAAGAGGACACCCTTGTGACCCGCGTCACAGCAGAAAGCAGGTCATTGCGAATACATCTCCGCTGCAGCGACAGCGTCGATTATAAGGAAAACATCTACATAAAGCGAATATCTTTGAAAAACCTTTCCGGCGCTGAAAGGGAATTCAGGATCTTTTTCCACCATGACTATCATATCCTCGGGTCCCCGACAGGCGACACTGCGTATTACGATCCCGACGAGAAGGCTGTTATCCATTACAAGGGAAACCGCTATTTCCTCATGAGCGGCCTGCGCAACGGCTTCTACGGAGTGGACCAGTATGCCACCGGCGTCAAGGAATTCCGCGGGATGGAGGGGACGTGGAAGGACGCTGAAGACGGCCTTCTTGAGGGGAACCCGATATCGCAGGGCTCCGTAGATTCCGCGCTTTCTTTCGGGATAAAGGTGGGTCCCGGTGAAGAGGAAACGCTTTATTACTGGATAGCAGCCGGAAAGAATTATGCGGAGGTGAGCGGACTGAACGGCATGCTACTGAAGCGCGGCCCCGACTATTTCCTGCAGCGGACCGCAAATTACTGGAAGGCATGGACGGGCAAGGAGGACCTCTCTCTTTCGACCCTTCCTCTGCGCATAAGGGAAATGTATAAGCTCAGTCTTCTTATACTCAGGACAAACATAGACAGCCACGGCGCGGTCATCGCGGCCAATGATTCGGACATACAGCATTTTGCCAGAGACACCTACAGCTACATGTGGCCGAGGGACGGCGCCTTTACCGCCTATGCCCTCGACCTGGCCGGTCATCTCGGGGTCACGAGGAGATTCTTCGAATTCTGCCTCGACATAGTCAGCGAGGGCAAGGAGTCGGAAGGCTTCTTTCTGCATAAATATAACCCGGACGGCTGCCTCGGCAGTTCGTGGCACCCATGGATCAGCGGCGGCGAAAAGCATCTCCCTATTCAGGAAGACGGCACCGGTCTCGTGCTTTGGGCCATGTGGTCACACTTCGAGCGGTACAGAGATATCGAGTTCGCCGTCAGGATGTATGAGAACCTCGTGGTCAGGTGCGCGGATTTTCTCGTATCGTACAGGGACGGCGCGACCGGGCTTCCCCTGCCGTCTTACGATCTATGGGAAGAGAAGAGGGGAGTCCACACCTTCACCGTATCGGCTGTCTTCGCCGGACTGAAGTCCGCGGAGAAATTCGCAGCTTTCTTCGGAGAGACGGAGAGGGCGCGGAAGTACGAAATGGCCGCGGAAGAGGTGAGGGATTCGATGGACAGGTTTCTCTACAGCCGGGAACTCGGCAGGTTCCTCAAGACGGTCATCTTCCGTGGAAACGGCTCATTCGAAATCGACCCGACAATCGACGCGAGCGTCTATGCTCCTTTCTACTTCGGTGCTTTTGGACCGCGGGACGAGCGGGTCGAGAATACCATGAGGGCCGTAAGAGATCGCTTGTGGGTAAAGACCGATGTCGGCGGCATAGCCAGATATGAAGGTGACGGCTACCATAAGGTATCCGACAATATCATTGACGTCCCGGGGAACCCCTGGTTCATATGCACCCTTTGGCTTGCCCAGTGGCATGTTGCTAGGGCCCGCAATGAAGAAGAGCTGAAAGAGGCCCTTTCCCTCATAGAGTGGGTCTGCGAGAGGGGATTGCCTTCCGGTGTCCTTGCCGAGCAGGTGAATCCCTTTACCAACCAGCCCCTCTCGGTATCGCCGCTGACATGGAGTCATGCGGCGGTCGTGGCCACGGTGCGCGAGTATCTCGACAAGTTTCGGAAAGTAAAGGTTTGTCCTCACTGCGGGGCGTCCATCGTGGGAGACGGACGGGAGTGAGACCTGATTGCCGGAATGCATATGACACCTTTGTCTGCAGGTGTACCCATGGCTGCGCCGGGCCGGAGCCGTGCGCCATCGGGGCCGATCCATGCGGGAGGTTAGGAAAGTTGACAGGTATAGGACGCATGCTAGCATATAGGAAGAAGCAATGCCTTTCCCATACGGCATCGCTTTATTCCATGAATCCCTCATCAGCAGGGAAGAAAGGAGGTGGAGCAGGATGAAGAAGGCATTGAGCAAAGAGGCTCTTGTCAAGGAGGCAGCTTTCTGGAGCGATTTCAGGAAGGCGGTGAAGGAAAATCCTGGCAAGGTATGCCACAAGTGAAAGAGCTGAAAGAGCTGAAGTTGCCGGTCTGGCAACAGGAAGGCGGACAGGCAGTGTGTAAGAGACATATGAAAGACATATTGACTGTCCGCCTATTTATGTCTTCCTTCTGCTGCCGCCAAATCCGAGAGGTGCATTCATGTCCATAAGCGACAACACAGACTTTTTTATACAGTGGCATCTCACCGAAAGGTGCAATCTGAGGTGCAGGCACTGCTACCAGAATAACGGGAAGACCGACGAGATGTCGCTTCAGGAGATAAGGGAGACGATCGGCGAGATCCAGGACATGCTGAATGCCTGGTCTGAAAGCTACGAGATCGGTTTTTCCCGCAGCTTCAATATCACCGGAGGCGAGCCTTTCCTGCATGAAGACATCTTCGAGATCCTAGAGGACGTCAGGAGAAGGGGTTTTGACGTTTATCTGCTTTCCAACGGCATTCTCATCAACAGGGCAAAGGCGAGACTGCTTTCCTGGCTCGGCGTGAGGGGCGTGCAGGTAAGCATCGAAGGGCCGGAAAAGATCCATGAGATGATCAGGGGCAAGGGCAGTTTCCAGGCCTCGCTTAAAGGTGTCGGCTGTCTTCTGGAGGAAGGGATAAAAGTGACACTTAATGCCACTCTTTCTGAGGTGAATGCTGACTATTTCATGGACATCGTCGAGCTTGCAGCCTCGGCCGGCGTCCAGAGACTTGGTTTTTCGAGGCTTGTGCCTTCAGGCAGGGGGGCGGGTCTTCTCAGGAAGATGCTTAGCCGGGAGAGGGTGGAATCGCTCTATAAGAATATAGTCTCCCTGAAGATAGAGGGACTCGATCTCGTCACCGGAGATCCTGTCGCTTCCCAGATGTCTGTAAATGGAAGATCCGCCGGAGGATCGGTAGCCACCGGAGGATGTGCCGCAGGCGTTTCAGGCTTTACTATCCTCCCGGACGGCACGGTCACTCCTTGCAGGAGGCTGCCTGTGCGGCTCGGGAATGTGAAGAAGGACGACCTTAGGGAGCTGTGGGCCTCGTCGCCCGTGCTGCTCTCGCTGAGGGACAAGAGCGGCTACAGGGGCAGGTGCGGAGATTGCGGGAGATGGTCCGGTTGCAGGGGATGCCGCGCCATCGCATACGCATATTCCCAGTCAAAAGGGGGCAGCGACTTTCTCGGGGACGATCCGCAGTGTTTTCTCTCCGGCGATTGCAAGTAGGTTCAGTGCGGGAACATAAAACGGAGAAGGAAAGAGTTCTCCGTGACCAAGGGACTGATATTGGTAGTAGAGGACGATCCTGTAACCCGGGAGCTGCTCAAGGACATTCTTAGCCGAAGAAATGTGATAGTTCTTCCCGAACAGAACACCAGGACTACCGCTGTTGTCGCCGAGAGGTTAAGAAAAGACATCGAGACCATGTCTATCGAAAACGCAGGTTCCGACAGGGGGATCATTACCGTCAGCTGCGGCGTTTCGGCCTTCGATAAGGACTGCATTGACAGCAAGTGGGGAACTGTCCTTAAGGGGGCGGATGATGCCCTCTACGCGGCAAAGTCAGCTGGTCGCAATCGCGTCGTTTCATCCGGCGGACATTAGAGCCTGTCTCTGGTTTTTCATACCGGCGAAAGCCGGTATCCAGCGACTTTCACTATTGCAAGTCGGCAATTCGCGGCTACTTGTATATAAAAGGAAACAGTCACTGGATTCCCTGCCTGCCGACAGGCACGGCGCGTCAAGCCCGGAATGACTACCAAGGGACAGAAGACTAATATTGACGTTAGTCGAACTGCTGCTATGATGGTATTAGGTTTTGCGCCGCACTTGCCCATATTTTATGAATGATGCGGGTTAGAGTATTGTTCCGAACTGGAAAAGGGAGATGGTGTTATGAAGGCTATTGCAGTCGTTCCGGGAACTTCAGGGCTGAGGTTGGTCGATAGGGCGGAACCTCATATTACACATCCGCATGACGTGAAGGTCAAGGTGTTACGCGTAGGTATCTGCGGCACGGACCGCGAGGAGGCCTCTGGCGGACGTGCCGCGTCCCCGAAAGGCAGTAGTGAATTAGTGATCGGCCACGAGATGTTGGGGCAGGTCGTCGAAACCGGAAACGCGGTCACACGCGTTAAGGAGAGAGACTGCTGTGTCTTAACAGTGAGGCGGGGATGCGGCAAATGCCGGGCCTGTTTGATGGAGCGGTCGGACATGTGCGAGACCGGGGACTACATGGAACGTGGCATCAAGGGGCTGGACGGATACGAGACCGAATTTGTCGTAGACAGCGAAATCCATGCCGTGCCGGTGCCTGGGGAGCTCGAAGGCGTCGGCGTCCTGACAGAGCCCCTTTCAGTTGCGGAGAAGGCGATCGATGAGGCGCTGAGAATCCAGCTCTCACGCCTGCCCGGTGCTTCTGACGGCCCTCATTGGCTCCAAGGAAAGCGTTGTCTCGTTGCCGGACTCGGACCGGTCGGCATGCTCGCCGCGATGGCCCTGCGGTTGCGGGGCGCAGAAGTTTACGGAACCGACATCGTGGACAGGGCGACGGACAGGCCCAGGTGGCTCGAGTTCATAGGAGGGAAGTACGTGGACGGCAGGGCTGTGACGCCGGACCTCGTGCGGAATGAGTTGGGTCCCGCGGACCTGATCTTCGAGGCAACCGGCGTTGCGTCCCTTGAATTCAACCTTCTTGACGCCCTTGCGCTTAACGGCGTCTATGTGCTCACGGGAATACCGGGCGGGGACCGGCCTCTGCAGATCCAGGGCGCGGAGCTGATTCGCAGACTTGTGCTCGGCAATCAGGTAATGACGGGAAGCGTCAATGCCTCGCGCGACCATTTTCAGGCGGCGGTAAACGATCTCCGGGAAGCGACGCAACGGTGGGGAGACCATGTTCAGAAGCTGATCACGCAGCGCTTTCATTATCCGGATTTCGAGGAGGCCTTCAAACATCACGGCGCGGACGATATCAAAGTCGTAATCGAATGGGCATCGTGATTGCCTGACCCTCTTCATGGACCCAAGACAGGACCTTCCGCAGAGACATAACCCAGCCCCTGAGGCAAAGAGCGGACGTTTTGTTTCGATTGCGGCCGGTGTCTCGGCCCTTGGCGGCCTGCTCTTTGGCTACAACACGGGCGTCATCTCCGGCGCCATTCTCTTCATCAAGCAGGACTTCCTGCTCTCGGCGACCATCGAAGAGATCGTAATAAGTTCGACCGCTCTGGGCGCATTGTTCGGAGCGGCTGCGGGAGGCGTTCTCGCCGACCGCTTCGGACGGCGCAGGATCATTATCGCGACCGCTCTGCTCTTCGCCTCAGGCGCCGTAGGTTCGGCTTTTGCATCGGCCGTGGGGACACTCATTGCCGCACAAATTGTAGTGGGTATCGCGATTGGGTCGGCCTCATTTGCCGCCCCGCTCTATATATCGGAGGTGTCGCCCTCCAATGCTCGGGGGAGGATGGTGGCCCTCAATCAGATTGCGCTTACCACAGGGATTGTCCTCTCGTATATCGTTGACTACTCGTTCTCTGCTGTTGGGGGTTGGAGGTGGATGTTTGCAATGGCGGTTCTTCCTGCCTCTGCCCTGGGTATCGGCATGCTCTTCATGCCGGAGAGTCCGAGGTGGCTTGTAAGCCGAGGTCTTTCCGGGGACGCCCTCGACGTCCTAAAACGAATCCGCGGGACTGCCGATGTGGAGGCGGAGGTTAGGTTAATACAGGCCGGCCTGGGCCGGCAGCGGGGAAGATGGCTGGAACTGAAAGAACCGTCGGTAAGGCCTGCTCTCCTCACAGGCGTCGGCCTGGCGGTCTTTCAGCAGATGACTGGCATCAATACAGTAATCTACTATGCGCCGACCATCTTCCAGTTTGCGGGTTTCAAGTCGGCTTCCTCAGCAATACTTGCCACTGCCGGGGTAGGGCTCGTGAATGTGCTGATGACGGTCGCTTCCCGCCAGCTCCTTGACAGTTTCGGCAGGAGGCCCCTGTTGCTGACAAGTCTTGCCGGCATGACCCTGGGTCTTGCGGCGCTGGGCATCGCGTTTTCACTGCGGGGGTTTTCAGGGACCCTCGGCTGGGTCGCTGTAGCAAGCCTTGCGCTATATGTCGGCTCCTTCGCCTTGGGCCTCGGCCCTGTTTTCTGGCTGCTTATCTCAGAGATCTATCCGTTGAAGATACGCGGCCTTGCGATGAGCATAGCTACTGCGTCGAACTGGATTGCGAATCTGATAGTGGCTGTGACCTTCCTCACGCTCGTGCAGGCGGCGGGCAAGGCGTGGTCGTTCTGGATATACGGCCTCATTGCCGTGGGGGCTTGGATCTTTGCTTATTATCTTGTCCCGGAGACGAAGGGACGAAGCCTGGAAGAAATAGAGGCGCACTGGCGTGCGGGAAGACATCCGAGAGAAATGGCATAGCAGGTTGTGAAAAAAAACAGGAGGCATTCATGACAATATCAGATTCTTATGCGCCGGGCTGGCCCGGCATATCGGCCCGATGGACATCGAGCGCCAAGAGCGGGGTCGGCACTTCGCTGAGTCATGCGAACCGGGTCTGGTTCAGCATCAGCCACGGGATACTGAACGAGATCTATTTTCCCCGTGTGGACCAGGCGTGCACGCGGGACCTCGGCCTGATAGTCACGGACGGCCGCAACTTCTTCTCAGAGGAGAAGCGCCACGCGGTATCGAAGGTGGAGTATCCGGTGAAAGGTGTCCCCCTTTACCGGCTGATCAACACATGCAGGGAGGGCCGCTATCGTATAGAGAAAGAGATCGTCTCGGATCCCCGGCGCGACGCTCTTCTGCAGTGGACGCGCTTTGTGCCGTTGCAGGATGGTCCGGAGGACTTTCATCTTTATGTGCTCTTGTCCCCCCACATAGGCAACAGGGGCTCCGGTAACACTGCATGGACCGGCGATTACAAGGGCGTGCCGATGCTTTTTGCCGAGCGCGACGGGAACGCACTGGCCCTTGCCTGCTCAACCCCTTTCCTGAAAAGATCTGTCGGTTTCGTCGGGGTCTCGGATGGCTGGCAGGACCTGATGGGCCATAAGATAATGACGTGGGAATACAATCGCGCCGAAAACGGAAATGTGGCGCTCTGCGCAGAGGTGGACCTGTCCGGTGCCGACGGGGCTTTCCTTCTGGCCCTGGGATTTGGAAGAAATCCTGCGGAGGCCGGGAACAGGGCGCGCTCGGGACTTATAGACGGATTCGATTCAGTGCGCGCGGAGTATATAGAGGAATGGCGGAAGTGGCAGGGGACGCTTTTGCCCATCGATGAAGAGAAGCCTGGTAAATACAGGCTTTACCGTACGAGCGGCGCGGTGCTGCTGACCCATGAGGCCGACAACTTCCCGGGCGGCTTGATAGCCGGCCTTTCCATACCCTGGGGTTTCATAAAGGGGGACGACGACCTCGGGGGTTATCATCTTGTGTGGCCGAGGGACCTTGTTGAGTCTGCCGGCGGACTGCTGGCCGCAGGAGCGGCGGAGGACGTGCGCCGCGTCGGACGGTACCTGGTGTCTACTCAGGAAGAGGACGGGCACTGGCCTCAGAACATGTGGCTTGACGGAACGCCTTATTGGAGCGGGATCCAGATGGACGAGACCGCCTTTCCCATCCTTCTTGTTGATCTCGCGCTGCGCGAGAAGGTCCTGGACGAAGAGGCAGCTAAGAGTTTGTGGCCCATGGTCCGGCGCGCCGCCGCTTTCATAGTGAAAAACGGACCGGTGACGCAGCAAGACCGCTGGGAGGAAGACGCAGGCTACTCTCCTTTCAGCCTTGCGGTGGAGGTGGCCGCTCTTCTTTGCGCAGCCGATCTCGCCGATATTTGCGGAGAGACTGGAATAGGCGTATATCTGCGGGAAACCGCGGATGCCTGGAACGCGGGCATAGATAGATGGACTTATGTGAGCGGCACGGACCTGGCCCGTGAAATAGGAGTGGAGGGTTATTATGTGCGCATTGCGCCGCCTGAGCTCGCAGACGCTTCCTCCCCGGTTGGAGGCTTCGTGCCGATCAAGAACCGGCCGCCCGCTTCAAGCGAGAGGCCGGCTGCGCATATAGTCAGTCCCGACGCCCTCGCGCTCGTACGCTTCGGACTGCGGGCTGCCGATGATCCTCGCATTGTAAACACGGTCAAGGTTATAGATTCTCTCCTGAAGGTGGATACTCCGTTTGGTCCTGCCTGGCACCGCTACAATGACGACGGATACGGTGAACACGAGGACGGCTCTCCTTTCGACGGAACCGGAATGGGCCGTCTCTGGCCCCTCCTGACGGGCGAGCGGGCCCACTATGAGCTTGCGGCCGGAAGAAGGGACAAAGCGCAGGAGTTGCTTGAGACCCTCGAAGCCTTTGCGAACGAAGGAGGAATGATATCCGAACAGGTGTGGGACTCGGCGGACATTCCGGAGATGGAGCTCTTCTTTGGACGCCCATCCGGCTCTGCCATGCCGCTCGTGTGGGCGCATTCGGAATACCTTAAATTATGCCGCTCCCTGCGCGATGGCCGCGTCTTCGATATGCCTTTACAGACAGCAGAACGCTATTTGGTCGGGCGCATTGGTTCCCCATACGACATCTGGCGTTTCAATCATAAGTGCAGGAATATCCGTAAGGGAAAGATGCTGCGTATAGAAACCTTGTCTCCCGTCATGGTGCGCTGGAGCATTGACGGCTGGAAGAACGCATATGACAACAAGAGCCGTGAGGGCGGGATAGGTATGCACGTTGCCGATATTCAGACGCAAGGACTATCCTCGGATACAGCGATCTCTTTTACTATTTTTTGGATCAACGAGCAGCGGTGGGAAGGAAGCAATTTCGAAGTCAGGATTGCCTAAGGGAAAGGTGGAGCAATATGATTGCGGAAGAGGCCTTTCAGAGATTTGACAGGATAAAGAGAGAATATCCGGAGAAGTTTGCGCATGAGCAAGCTATTTTCGGCCGCATACGTCCCGGCAACAGGATATTCATCGGAACGGCCTGCGGGGAGCCGCAATACCTTGTGCGCTCTCTTGTGGAATACGTGCAATCCCATCCGAAGGCCCTGCTCGACGCGGAGGTCTTCCACGTTTGGACCCTCGGCGTAGCTCCCTATGCAGACGAGAAGTTTAAGGACAATTTCAGGCTCAACTCCTTTTTCATCGGGAACAACACAAGAGAATCGGTCAATAAAGGCCTCTCGGACTATACTCCGGTATTTCTATCTGCAGTCCCAAACCTTTTCAGCCGGGGCTTTGTAAAGATCGACGTCGCGCTGATACAGACCTCGCTTCCGGACGATCACGGATACATGAGTCTCGGCATAAGCGTAGACATAGTGAAAGCTGCGGTTGATAACGCTTCCCTCGTGGTCGCACAGGTGAATTCGCGGATGCCTCGGGTCCACGGGGAGAGTTTCCTTCATGTCAGAGACGTGGACTTCATGGTCGCTCATGACGAACCCCTGCTCGAGTACGAGGCCTTTATACCGGACGAGGTCACCGAGCGGATAGGCCGGAACGTGGGCCGCCTCGTCCAGGACGGAGATGTGATCCAGGTCGGATACGGCACGATTCCGAACGCTATACTGTCCCACCTCCGGAACAAGAGACATCTTGGGGTCCACACAGAGCTCTTGACGGACGGCGTCATAGATCTCATGAAGGCAGGGGTGATAGACAATTCAAGGAAGGAATTGAACAGGGGCAAGACAGTCGCGGCCTTTTGTATGGGGAAGAAGGAGACTTATGAATTCCTTCACGACAACCCCTCGATAGAGTTCAGGCCGGTCAACTACACGAATAACCCACTTGTCATAGCCCGCCACAGGAATATGACCGCCATCAACAGCGCATTGGAGATAGACCTGACCGGCCAGGCAACGGCCGAGTCGATCGGAAATTATTTTTACAGCGGAATAGGCGGACAGGCTGATTTCATGCGGGGCGCGGTACTCTCGCAGGGCGGGAAGACCATTCTGGCCCTTCAGTCGACCGCCGAGGAGGGCGAGTTTTCGAGAATAGTGACCTCGCTCAAGGACGGCGCCGGGGTCACATTGACGAGAGGCGACATACATTACGTCGTGACCGAATACGGCATTGCGTACCTCCACGGGAAAAATGTTCGGGAGAGGGCCATGGATCTGATCTCTATAGCCCATCCGAAATTCCGTAGCCGGTTGATAGAGGGAGCAAAGCAGCTGAACCTAATATATAAGGACCAGTCCTTCGTTCCCGGGGAAGGTGGGGAATACCCTGAGGACCTTGAGACGGCGCGGAGGACCGACGTGGCCCTCGACATCCTCTTAAGACCGGTCAGGCTGAGTGACGAGCACCTCATGAAGGACTTCTTTTACTCGCTGAGTGACGAGTCCATGTACCACAGGTTTATCTCGACGCGAAGGGACATGCCACACGAGCGTCTGCAGAAGTTCGTCGCGATCGACTATACGAAGGAGATGGTGATACTCGCAACGGTCGAGGACGAAGGCAAAGAGCACGTGGTCGGTCTGGCCCAGTACCTTATTGACTCTGAAACAAACGTGGCGGAGGTCGCTTTCGTAGTCAAAGACGACTATCAGAATAAGGGCATAGGAAAAGAGATGCTTTCCTACCTCGCCTATATAGCACGAAAGAAGGGACTTCACGGATTTACCGCGGAGGTGCTGATGGAAAACAGGGGCATGCTCCGTCTCTTTGAACGTGCAGGCTTTGTCATCGAGAAGAGACTCGATGCGGGCTTATACGAACTGAAGATGTCCTTCCGTGAGACTGCGCGATGAATATATCGCATCCCTCTAGGTCCATCCGGTGAACCGGCTCTCGACAGAAAGGGCAGCGTACCTGAAACATTCGGCCTCCCAGAAGATCGACTGGTACCCCTGGGGCGAGGAGCCCTTTGAAAGGGCAAGGCTTGAAGACAAGCCGGTCTTTCTAAGTTCGGGTGCGATATGGTGCCACTGGTGCCACATTATGGCCGAGGAGTGCTTCAAGGACGACGAGGTGGTCCGCCTGCTCAATGAGAATTGCATCAACATCAAAATCGACCGTGACGAGAGGCCGGAGATAGACAGGATATACCAGCAGGCAGTGGCGGCCATGGAATCAGGGGGCGGCTGGCCCCTGTCCGTGTTTCTGACTCCTGACAAGAGACCCTTCTTCGGGGGCACGTATTTCCCTCTTGAGGACGGCCACGGAAGACCGGGGTTCAAGAAAGTGATCAGGAGCGTAGTTGATTTCTACAGGTCGAGGAGGGGGGAAGTTGCCGAGTACTCGGAGAAGCTAATGGATTATGTTCAGCCGAAAGAGACGCCCGAGGCGGTCATCAAGAGATCAATGCTGAGCGACGCAGTTTCCGCGATATTGGAGGAATTCGACCCGCAGAACGGGGGCTTCGGCAGGGCGCCGAAATTTCCCGCCTCCGGCGCCCTGGAGTTTCTTATGAATCGATACTACCTGGAGTCGGGAGAGAAAAACGCGGGGGCACCGGCACGGCCGCCCCATGACAGCAAAGGTTTTGCGATAAAAAAAACCCTCGATGCGATGTCGAAGGGGGGTTTCCATGACCATTTGGGAGGCGGTTTCCACCGCTATTCCGTTGATGAGTCGTGGATTGTTCCTCATTTCGAGAAGATGGCTGATGACAACGCCTGGCTTCTCAGGAATTATGTTGACGCGTATTGTCTTTTTGGAGACCGTTATTTCAAAGAGGTCTCGTACGGAATAATCAGGTTTGTCCAGGACACTCTCTCAGACCCGGAAGGCGGTTTCTTCGCAAGCCAGGACGCCGACGTCAACCCTGAAGACGAAGGCGGTTACTTCACATGGACTGAGGAGGACTTAAGGAGAACCCTCACTGAACAGGAATTCAAGATCCTGTCTTCACACCTGTTTCATGAGAGTGGCTCTACACACCACAATAAATCAAAGAAGGTATTGTTCGTCGCTGCGGAGGTCGAAGATATATCCTCGGAGATGGGAATAGAGGCGAATGTCGTATCTGAGACAATCGCGCGCGGCAAAGAAAAGCTGTTGAGGGAGAGACTGAAGAGGGAGTCCCCTCTTGTGGACAGGACGTTGTATACATCTCTCAACGGCATGTTTATCTCTGCATATCTGAAGGCCTACAGGGGCTTCGGGGACGTTAGACTGAAGGAATTCGCCCTCAAGAGCCTTGAAAGAATAATGGAGCTGCGTTACGTTAACGCCGGGCTTTTCCATGCCGAGGGCGTTGAGGCGCTGCTTGAGGACTTCGTGCATATGATTGACGCAAATATCTCTGCGTATGAAGTCACCGGCGAACCCTTTTTCCTTCAACGGGCGGATGAGTTGATGGAGAAGTGCGTTTCAGGTTTATGGGACGAGGCGGCAGGGGGCTTTTTTGATTCTGCAGATGCTGTAGCAGGGGTCAGACTTAAGGTCATCGAAGATATTCCGCACCCTTCGGCCAACGCCATCGCTGTCACCTGCCTGATCAAACTCTCTTACATAAGGGACGATGACTCATACTGGCGACGTGCTGAGACCGCGCTGAAGTCGTTTTCTTCGCGGTCCTCCGATCTCGGAATTCACTCGGCATACTATTATTGCGCCATGGACCGGTATTTCAATATGCTGAAGCTCAATCTGGAAGTCGATCCGGGCGGCGGTCTCGCCGAGTCGGCGCGTCTTACCTTCAATCCTTATACAGTGCTGGCGTACGGCCAGGACAAGGGGCTCGTCACTCCCTGCAGAAAAGGCCCATGTTATGAGCCGCTCGACAGCGCGGAAGCCCTCCGGGAGTTCTTGAGGAGGCACCCCGGAACATCGTGACCGACTCAATAGCACTCATAACTATGATGCTGTGGCCTGCGGTGCCCCTTTTCTGGGTCCCGGTTCACGGACTTCCAGGGTTGTTTAAGCGGCTCGGCCTCTTAACTTATATACTCCCGCTGATTACGTGGATGCCTGTTGCATATCTGATTTATTCTCACAGGGCTTTCCTGCTCCGCTACAGGATCATATTTCCGCTATTTGTGACTCTGGCGGGGATTGCCGTCTTTGCCGCCGGAGCCCTTCTTCAGTTGTGGACGGCGAGGCTCCTGCATTTGTCGGGTCTTATCGGGGTGCCCGAGGTGTCCCGGGAGAATAAGGGCAGGTTTGTTGCCGAAGGGGCCTTCGGCGTCGTAAGGCACCCGACTTATCTGTCGCATTCCATGATGTTCCTAGGCGTCTTTCTGATGACGGGAATCATAGCCGTGGGGATAAGCACCCTCATCGACCTTGTCGCGGTCAATCTGCTGGTTATCCCTCTCGAAGAAAAGGAGCTCCTGGCCCGCTTCGGTGAAGAATACAGACGCTATAAAGAAGATGTGCCGAGATTATTTCCGAGGATAAGACACGGCGGATAGAAAAAGCCAATCGGGGCTCGAAATATTCCTTCGCGCAATACATCTTTCGCAAGATGCGCTGCTTATTGACATTCCGGACGTTTGGGGTAAGCTTTAATCTATAGGATCAGGTAGTATTTGATTCCGAATCAGACCTTCAGATTAGAGAACTAAAAGGAGGAACAATATGTCGTACACTGCTAAAGACTACGCAAAACTGATCGGGATGCAGGGATTCAGCGAGACCCTTTTAAGGAACCATTTTACCCTCTACCAGGGCTATGTGACCAATACAAATAAGGTAATGGACATTCTGGGTCAGATGTTGAAGGAGGGGAAGACCGCCGCTCCGGAGTTTGCAGAACTTAAGAGAAGATTGGGGTGGGAGTTCAACGGCATGAGGCTCCATGAATTATATTTCGAGAACCTCGGCGGAAAAGGCGAGTTCAACAAGAGCGGAAAGCTTGCAAATAAATTCTCCGAGGACTTTGGAAACTACGAGGCCTGGGAAAAAGACTTCAAGGGCACGGGCTCGATGAGGGGCATCGGCTGGTGCGCCCTCTATCAGGACCCGGCGAGCGGGAAGCTCGTCAATTTCTGGATCAATGAACATGATGTTTCGCATCCTGCCGGGTGCAACCCCCTGCTCATCATGGATGTCTTCGAACACGCCTTCATGATCGATTACGGACTAAAAAGGGGCGATTACATAGAGTCATTTTTTAAGAACATCGACTGGAAAGCGGTCGAGACGAGGATCAGGTAGTCCCGGCTCCTTTGGGCCAGGAGGGTGGGCTTGTCGCTCAAGGCATGCCGCCGTTCCGGAGTCGATATGCTGTTTAGAGATAGAAGAGATGCCGGCGAAAGACTCGCTTCGAGACTGGCTAGATATAGAGAACGTAAAGACGCTCTTGTGCTCGCTCTGCCGAGGGGAGGGGTTGTAACAGGCCATGCAGTGGCCCGTATCTTGAATTGTCCCCTCGATGTCCTTATCGTCAGAAAATTGGGGTTTCCGGGCCGGACTGAATTGGCGGTCGGGGCGGTCTCCGAAACCGGCCTTGTCTGGCTGAATAAGGACATCATAGACGCCTACGGAATTTCCGAAGAATACATACAGGGAGAGATTTCGAGGCAGATGGAGGAGACGCGAAGAAGGGCGTCTGTTTACCGGGAGGGCAGGGCCATGACATCCCTCGCAGGGAAGGCGGTTATTTTAGTAGACGACGGCGTTGCCACCGGAGCTACAATGAAGGCGACAATATCGACGCTGAGGAATGAAAGAGTTGCACGCCTCGTCGCGGCCTTTCCGGTAGCTTCCGTTGAAGCGAGGGAGGAGATCAGGAACATGGTAGATGATCTTGTGTGTCTCAGCGCCCCTTTTGACTTTATGGCGGTCGGCAATTATTATCAGGATTTCAGGCAGGTGAGCGATGAGGAGGTCGTCTTTCTGCTCAAAGCGGAGCAGGTATGAGTCTTGAAGTGAAACAGATAAGGGAGCTCGCGCGCAGATACACTCCGGAGCAGATCGAGAATTGCATAGGTCAGCAGCTAGAAACAGGCAGGAACATTTGCGTCAGAAATGATTCTACCGAAAGGATGATTTGTGAGCTTGCCAAGGCGCAGTTTATCAGGGAAAAGATGGAGGATGGTCTCAGCCTTGCGGACGCACTGAGGGACCTAGCAAGGCGCATGAGGATATTGCAGGAGACGGTCAAAGCGAAACGCCCTGATATCACAGGAGTGCCTCCTTAGACCGCTGGAGGCGCATTATGCTTTCGCGCAAGGAAAGCCCTGGATGATTTGACGCTATAGTGATTCGCTGATAGAATGACACGAGGCATTGAGAGACGTGTCGCACAGACTCCGATTCGGGGAGGATATATGACAGCTAAGGGAAGCATGCGCAGCCGGGCAAGGGGTGATGGTGCAATTCAACGATTATTCAGGGCAGTGGTGTTTACAGGGGTATTTGCCATTCTCGTCCCTGTTTCGGCCTGGGCTCACGGTTTCGCCGGGCAGAGGTTTTTCCCTACGACCTTTCAGGTGGATGACCCCTTTATTTCGGATGAGTTTTCGATCCTTGTCAACCGCGCAAAACAGCCCGGAGAAGAGCCGAACAAGCTGACAGAGGTCGATATCGACTATTCGAAGCGCATCATACCCAATTTTGGACTGGAGTTCCACGAGGCCCACATCCACCTCGGGTCAAACGGAGACGGCTCGGCAAACGGCTGGGATAACCTCGGGGTGGGAGCAAAATGGCAGTTTCTCACGAATGAGCCGCACGAGCTGATCATGTCGGTGGGAACAGATATCGATATCGGAGGGACGGGGGCCCATCGGGTAGCGGATTCTTTTTCGACCATTTCGCCCGGTTTCTTTTTCGGCAAGGGATTCGGCGATCTTCCCTACTCAGTGAACTTTCTGAGACCCTTCGCGATCACCGGAGTGTTCGCTCCCAGTTTCCCGACACGGAGCAAGAACGTGACGGCGGGCCCTGACGGAACACTCAACGTAGAGCGGAATCCGACTGACATTACCTGGGCATTTTCAGTACAATATAGTCTCATGTACTTTCAATCCTTTGTGAAAGATATCGGGCTCGGGGACCCGTTCAGGCGCATGATATTGGTGACGGAGTTTCCCATGCAGACCTGCATGAACGCGGACTGTAAGGGACAGACGACCGGCACTGTGAATCCGGGCATTGTCTGGTGCGGGAAATATATGGAGTTCGGCATGGCGGCGCAAATCCCTGTAAACTCGCGGTCGGGTCATAGCGTCGGCGTTCTCGGTCTGTTTCATTTATACGTTGACGACCTTTTTCCCCGAAGCGTCGGCAGACCCATCTTCCATTGATGAGAGCTTCGATCATCTTTCTGTTCGTCGCCTTTTTTTTCATATCCGGAGGCATATGCCGGGGCCATGCCTTTCCAGACCATTCCGACCCCAGGGTAGGCTCGACAGTAACAGCCTCCCCATCAATTGTCAGGATCTGGTTTGACAGCGATCTGGAGCCGGCTTTTTCAAGCCTCATGGTCCATAGCATGGACGGCAGGATGGTGGACAAGGGGGACAGTCGTGTAGACCCGTCTAACCCGAGACTCCTGGAGGTGAGCGTTCCGCCCCTAGCGCCCGGAACGTACTTGGTGATCTGGAATGTTGTGGCAAGGGACACTCACAGAACGCAGGGACAATTCACGTTCACGGTCAAATGACGATCGACCCTTATGGATAACTTCTGTGCGAAGAGGCGTTGAATGCATGTAATCCCTGAATGGCTCGAACTCGTCTCGCTTGTGTTTTGCACGGGCGCGATCATCTGCCGGCTGTGGGTCTTATCACCTGCGACTGAGAGCGGTTTTTCGTACCGGGAAGGTTTTGTTTCGGGTATGTGGAAGTTGTTCTGCTTCGGCATCGCCGTCCTGACAGCTGGAAGCATTATTGAGTTCCTTACCAGAACATCCGAGATTACCGGACAACCTTTTCCGTCCTATTTCCCGGCGGTCCCGACCGTGCTTTTCAAGACCCATTACGGGCATGTCTGGATTGTCCGCATGCTTGCGCTCGGTCTACTGGCGCTTTCTAAAACGGTTGTGCGCTATCGCGATAAGCGGCCCTTCCTGCTCTTCATGCTTCTTCTCGCCCTTGTTGTTTCGGCGACTGCGAGCGCATCGGGCCACGCCTCCGACTCCGGGGACCTGAGTCTTCCCGAGATAGCGGATTGGCTTCATCTGCTCGCGGTCTGCTTCTGGGGAGGCGGATTGATGGTCCTCTGGCTCTTTGTCCTTCCCGATTTTGTGAAAAGCGATGCAGCGGCACTCCCCGTTGTTTCGCATACTGCGGTCAGATTTTCGACAATAGCCGGCATTTCGGTCGGAGTCGTCGCATTGTCGGCGATCTATAACTTCTGGTTCTACGTGAGATATGTGGATGCCCTCTGGAAGACGTCTTACGGCCTTGCCGTCATTGTAAAGACCGTCCTTTTTCTTGTCCTTATTTGTCTTGGCGCGATCAACCGGTATGTGATGGTTCCCCTTCTGACAGAAAGCGCGGGTCTCGCAGCCAAAGAAAAGAGTGTGATCGGACGCTTTACGGGTAAGGTCTTCACGCCCTCCGGGCCTAAGCCCGACGCTCGAGAGGTCCTGGTAAGGTTTCGGCGCCGTGTCGGAATCGAAGCGCTCCTCATCGTCGGTGTGCTCTTCTGCGCCGCGCTGCTCCGTCACGAAATCCCTGCGCGTCATATGGTTCATATGGACCATATCATTGAAGACGGCACTTTCCACAGGATGGACCATGGCCCGCACTGAACGGAACTTCAAAATAGTTCGCGCACGCCGCCAAGGTCCATATAATTCCGTCCGTCACATAGTGATAGAATAGATTCAGGAAGTCTGCTGAAGGAGGTGTGAACTTATGAACGCCTTGATTATCAGCTCGGACAATTTTGAAGATACTGAGCTGCTTGTTCCTTATTATCGGCTGAAGGAGGAAGGAGTTAGCGTGGAAGTCGCTTCAGCCCGCCTGGGGAAGCTGAAAGGAAAGCACGGATATGAAGTCGCTATTGACCGTACGCTGGGGGAGATCGATCCTGCTGGTTACGACTTACTGTTTCTCCCCGGAGGGAAAGCGCCGGAAGCCGTCAGAAGGGAAGAAAGGGCCTTAGAGATCGTCAGGCATTTTATTGACAAAGGTAAACCTGTATTCGCCATTTGTCACGGACCACAGGTCCTCATAAGCGCAGGTGTCATGAAGGGAAGGGCGGCCACATGCTATAGGTCTGTAGCTGCGGAATTGAAGGAAGCGGGCGCAACCTATATTGATAAAGAGGTCGTTGTGGACGGCAATTTGGTCACCTCGCGCCAGCCCTCGGACCTGCCGGCCCTGATGAAGGAGATGGTCAGAAGGATAATGGGAGAATAGGCAACAGAGGTCTTCATAGCCACAATTGAAGTAAACTTTCCCCGGCGATAGTTTGCCTGAATCCATTTGATCTTTCCTTTAAGGAATAATGCCATGCATCAGCCGCACGAAGATAACGCCGGAACTGTGCCGAGAGCGCCTGCCTGCCGGTAGGCGGGAAACGAATCGGCACGAGTAATTTGTTATGTGGCGATATTTCATTATTCAAATTCAGATCGGGAGATACCGGACTGCCGTATGATAGACTGCAGGGTGCCAATTCTGATTTCATGGTGGTCTGGGATTGGAATAGTAATCGTACTGTTTGACAATTTCTTTTGCATGACGATGTGGCTCCCTCTCCTTCGGACCTCACTGAAGCCATGCCGGGCAAGAAGCGAGCACACTTCCCTCCCGGAAAATACACGGAGTTTACCCAACAGCAACCTCAACCTGCGTTACGAAAACGTCTCCGTGAAGCCTACTCCTTATTTCTTCCGGAGAGGCAGCCTCAAAAAATAGCTCCAGTGCCTCCTTAAGGTTGTCCCGCGCCTGCTCGATGGTATTGCCCTGGCTTACTATGTCAAGCTCAGGACATAGAGCTACGTATCCGTCGCCCTCCTTCTCTATAATTGCCGCAAGTTTGTGTACCATAGCGCCTCCTTTTGTCTTTATTATACACGAGGGTCGAGTGAGACGTTATGTGCTCCTTGCCTCATTGTTTGATTCTATTTGCGCCGTCGTCTCAGAAAGTAAACCGCAAGGCATGGCATCAAGGTAACTACTGTGAAGACCACAGATGTCCTACTTCTCCTGACCATATAATACCGAAGCGCAAGCAAATATGAAGAGAAGAATAGAAAGGGAAAATATCCGTTTGTTGTATCGCATTATATCTCTCCTTCTTCCGCCAGCGAAGCGACCGGGAGAACGCCCGCGTCGCTGTGAACCCGTTTGTTATACCTTATTACTTCGCACTTTTACTAATTTCTGCCTCGGATTGCCCTATCGCTTCATCAAGCCATTCACGAAACTCCTGCGCATCTTTGTCGTGTTTGAATTGACGTTTTCTAGCCGAACGAAGGGCTTCAATGGCTTCTGGGCTTGCTAACGTAACTAAACCGTTCAAGGCTTCTTTCCAGATGTCCGGTTCAGGATCGTGAAGTACTTCGGCGAGAAACGGAATAACTGACTGCTGGCGATGCTGCCAAATAGTCTCAACTAGAAAAACACGAACGTGGCTGTCTCTCTCTTTCTTAAGTCCGGCGATTAAGTCGGGAAGGATATCGTGTGGTAGGTTTGTCAGACAGCAAAGTGCGTTTTGGCTGTCGCCTTTTTTGAATTCCTCAAGATAAGATTCAATCTTTGAAGTGTTGTCTGTCATATTTGCCTTGGGTATAACACGGCTGTCACGCGCCGCTTTCCGGCGCGTCGCTGTGGAGCGCCACGTTGGCTTTCCTTAGAGCGGATTCCAAATTACGATGGAAGGCAATAGAGAAGGTCAGAATACGCCTTCTCGACAAATTCACTTGGAAACGGGATGTGCTCATAATCGCCGCCGATGATGCCTTTGTTGATATTCAATGATTCGTCACAAAGGATGATGATGTATTTACCCAAGGCCTTTGCATAAGACGTTTCACTGATGATCCAGGATGAGTCTCCGGAAGTGAAGATGCAAATGAATATATCCTGCGATTTAATCTTTGATGTGACCTTATCGGGTATATTCTTTGTTTCGTATCCACTACCTTCTTTTACGTCAAACCCCAATCGTTTTAAAAACGTAAGAACTTTTGAAGCGACTATATTTCCAGTCTCGTCAAACCGATGAGCAAGAAATATAGACTTTTTCAACCCGAACTTTGAGATCCTATCTGTATTGTCCTGCAGAGGATTGCTAGCCTTAAAATAGGTTCTGATGTGATCATGAATTGAACTTACTACATCTAAATCATCTGAACGCACGCAGACCTCCAGGCCTGACTTGCGAACATTGATAATAGATGAAAAGCTTTTATCTGCTTTTTCCCAATAGTAATGTAATTCGATGGGGAGAGCACTCTTATTCTTTTCAAGTGTACGCAGAAACTCGTCAAAATTTTCAGCATGGAGCCGCTGGAATTTTGAGAGATGTATTGTTAATGAATGATCGCGCGATTTTTGCCCCATGGACTCGTACCCATTACTTTTCAAGTAGTCCGCAAATTCTTTAAAAGAGGCGTAAATATCAAGATCGCTTGGATATACTGAATACTCTCGATCTTCCTGCATATTTATCCTTTCTTACAGCTAACGATGAGTTAACCCGCCTGGCGGGTTGAACGATTGCTTGGAAACCACAATACTTCACCTAATTCACCACCGTCCCTCATATCTGCTCTTCTATTCCCAAGAGTCCGCCTCAGTACAATATATTTCCACCATTAATAACAGGAGAAGGACTACTGTTCTCAAAGGAGCCTATCCAACGGTTTCTTTCGACTGTTTTGCCTCGTTCATCTTGAAAGCGTGCTATTATATAAATCCTGTACTTTGCGTTAGTACTTCCCTTCCTTATTTCGTCAACTCTCCACCAAGGTAGAGAGTATTCAATGGGATATATCTCGTTAGGTTTGAGATAGAAGGAATTTTGAAGAGACAGTGTCCAACTGTTGCCGCCTTCCGTGCCAAATTTAACGAAAAGGCCTTCGAATCTGATTGGCACCGTCCCGCTATTTTCAAGAATACCATGATACTTAAAAGCAATTTCAGAACGTCGCTTTGATGAATCAACTGACGTATTTTCTCCATAAATTTGCATTGATGGATGATTCACAGAATCAGCCTTCGGCTGTTCTGATGTTTTATTCTCTCGTTGTTGTTTGTTATGCTCGTCTTGTGCTATATTAGTACCCCTGTTACCATGCTGGACGTTATCTAATGGTATGGCTTTTTGCGGCTTGGAATTATCTCCTTCATTCGTCTTAACTATTCTGTCTCTTAATAAATCGATCATATCCGTTTTAGTCTTATCTGGGAGAGTACCCCAAATCGCAAAACAAGCTAAGATCAAAAACGTCGTAACCAGAAGGGCTTTCTTTTTAAGTGTGTCAGGTGGCCATAAGAAATGAAGAATTACTTGAAAGGGATTATCGGGCGTTCTTTCACCCGAGAAACTCACTGCGTGTTCACGTACTGCAACCCCTAACTTTATTAATATGTCTTCCATTTGTGCCGCATTATAGCCACCGCCTTTGCTATCCTCTTCGGAAAAAATAAACTCATCCTTCACATCCACATGCTGAGGAACTATCCCATATCTATCACAGACCTGAGCAGCACCAATATCAATGTAATGAAGTTTTCCATTGTGTACGAAGAATTGTTCTAATTGCGCGTCATTATTCGCTTTAATCCGCTGCCCCTGATACTTGCCTATGATTTGAGCGATTGAACTCTGCGAAGTATTTATCGCCTCTATTGGTTCGCCGTCTGTAAGAGATGGTTTTAGGCCATTAATACCTTTTCCGCTTTCAAGCAAAGAGTATAGCGGACATCCCACAAAGTGCATTGGTTCAATAAGGCTCCAATTCCATCGCCAATCATCAACCGAAACCTTATCTGCGGAAAGTTGTCTGTGAGCGACACCGATATCAATTTCATCCGCATATCTATGCAGTTCAGTCGCAAAGAGACCGAAGCGCTCGTACGACACTTCCGGGCAGAAATGCGAGAAATGCTTGATCTCTTCACCAGGGCCAGATATCGTGGTAGCTTGTTCGGCTGTTACAGGCCAGACAGCGGTCCTTTCCCATGACTCCTTTAGCCTGTCGTCTTCCTTTGGGTCAATTTTGGTACTTCCAGCATTGCCTAATAACGACAGGCTTTGATAGAATCTGGGACAGCGATATACTGACGCATAAGGGCAGCGCGGACTTAGCTGTTGGTGAGCACCAATGCTTAGATACCAGTCCAGATTCGGTAGCACTATCATTATTTGCTGCCCTCTTTCATGCTACGTCTTGATGTCACTTGCCCCTATATCGTCCGATAACCAGTTATTAACCCCTTAATCCGCTAACACCGAGAATGCCGACTCATTCCTCTCCATTAATGATCGTGATTTGCTGCAAAGGCCTGATTTCAAGGCATTCACCCCGTGATCAATATGAAACCTGTAATATTAATCAGTACGTGACTAATATTCCACTCCCAAGCGCCAGTTCCATAAATGGAGCTATGAATCACGATTAGTCTAAAAACTTTGGCCGGAAAAGTAAAGGTGGGACTTCAGCTTTTGCAGCCGGTTGACCTGCAGCTATTAAAACATCAAGGAAGACCTTCACCTTCGAAAAGAATGAGAGGGCACCCATTAACCCATTTGGAAGACCCTTGATAACGGTCCGCAAATGCCTCAAGACACTGACGAAGGGTAGGACCGGTGCAGCTAGAACGAAAGAGCCATCTTTAAGAAGTTGGAAGTCTGAAGTCGTAATCTGTTTGAAACCGCATTGTTTAGCCACCTTGCGAACAACCGCTTCCCAGGAACCAGATAGCTTATCACGTCATGACTTCAGATGTTACTTTACATAATATATCTTATCAGACATAACATATAAACACGGATTGTTAGTAAAATGTTACTAATCATGTTTGCACTCGACTTGAGCCTTACGTGTTCAAGCGCTCCAGCGTCCTTGACCAGCATTTAGGCATATGGGAAAATCTTTTAATACGATGAGATAGCCGTCTTATATCGCATGTGCGAGTAGGATATCATCCATGACTTCTGTAATCCTTACGCTGACAAGGCTCCTGGGCATCGCTGACTCATGAAAGGCCCGCACCCTCAGATAATTCGCAGTTCTGCCGGTCACCTCATTGCTGTGCCCGCGCTCCTCAACAAGCATCTCAAGGCTTTGGCCGATCTGACCCTGCATATAGGCGTCCTTCTTGCGCTTGGACAGCGCCCTAAGCAGCGACGCACGATCCCTCTTGCCCTGCGAAGGGACCTGCTGTGACATTCCGAAGGCCTTTGTGTTGGGCCGAGGCGAGAAAGGAAAGACGTGCAGATAGGATATGGGCAGCGCTTCGATCAGATCAAGGGTATTCTGAAATTCCACCTCACTCTCACCCGGGAACCCGACTATCACATCCGTGCCCATGGCCACATTCGGAACCTTACTATGAATATGAAGGACTCCGGAAGAGAATTTCTCAGCATCGTAATTTCTATTCATATCTCTCAATATCCTGTTGTCGCCGCTCTGAAGGGGTATGTGAAGGTGATTACATATCCTCGGATCCTGCATAATCTCCAATAGTTGATCGTCGATTTCGCCTATCTCAAGTGAACTGAGCCTGATTCTTCCTATATCGGTTCTCTTGAGAATTTCCCCGAGCAGATCAGAAAGTTTTACTTTAGCAACCAGATCATAACCATATGTTCCTAAATGAATACCAGTGAGCACGATCTCATTGTAAGACACAGAGGCCAATCTCACGTGCTGAATGATTTTCTCGATTTCAATGCTTCTTGAACGTCCCCTTGCCGATGGTATTGCACAGTAACTGCACGAATTATTGCAGCCGTCCTGGACCTTAAGGTGAAACCTGCTCCTCTTCAGAGTGCTAAAGTCTAAGAAAGTCCTTGAAGATGTCCCCGCTATCATATTGACAATACTATCTTTATTGACATTACTTACCACCATCTCGACTCCCGTCATCGATCTGACGAAGTCGCTATTGAGCTCAGAATAGCAACCGGTCACAACCACTTTTGAGCCGCAGCCCGACGCTCTTCTTATGAGTTGTCTGGACTGGTAATCGCTCTTTGATGTAACAGTACACGTATTTACTATAGAAATATCCGGACCCTCATCGAGACCCACTATACTCCATCCCCTCTCCCGGAAGGCCGCCTCCATCCGGGAGCACTCAGCCTGATTTACCTTGCAGCCGAGACTAAGGAGTGATACCTTCATACCACCTCTCCGATAAGAGAGTGCTTGCCGGACTTTAAGATCCTCACGGTAATGAGATCTCCAATCGAGAGGCCTTCGGCCTTGAAGTTTACGATCTTGTTTGTCCGTGTCCGCCCGGACAGCATCTCGCGATCGGTTTCACTGACACCCTCCACCAATATCTCCATGATAGAGGACTCGAGACCTTTGTTAATCCTCTCGGTAATCGCCTCCTGAACAGCAAGAACCTCGGAAAGCCTCCGGCTGCCTACATCATCACTCAGCCCATTTTCCATCAGGGCCGCTCTCGTTCCGCGTCTGGGGGAAAACTTGAACGCAAAGATTCCGTCAAAACAGATTTCGCGCAGGGCACTTATCGTCAGGTCATGGTCCTCGGACATCTCTCCGGGAAAGCCGGAAATTATGTCCGTTGTTATGGAAATGCCCCCAATATTGTTCCTCAGACTGTCTATCTTTCTACGGTAATCGTCGTATGAATATCTCCTATTCATGAGACCCAGGATCCTGTCAGACCCCGACTGCAAGGGCAAATGGATCTGCTCGCATACCTTTTCCGAGTCCCGGATCGCCTCTATCAGTTCGTCCGAAAGATCCCTGGGATGGGACGTAACGAACCTCACCCTTTCGATACCCTTTATCAAATTTACAGCCCGTAAGAGCTCAGCGAAATCGAGGTCGCTCCTGTAAGAATTTACGTTCTGGCCAAGAAGAGTCACTTCCCTGAAACCCTCTTCGGCAAGCCCCCTCACCTCTCTCAAGATATTCGAGGACGGCCTGCTCCTTTCACGTCCCCTCGTATAAGGGACTATGCAATAGCTGCAGAAATTATTGCAGCCGTACATAATTGTCACCCAGGCCCTGCCCGTGCCTGTCCTCCGGACGGGAAGATCGATCTCGGCGATTTCAGGATTGTCCTCAGTCGCTATTGTCCTTGAGCCCTTAACAAGATCGCCGAGCAGTGCGATGTTCTGAGGACCAAAGACGAAATCCACATAAGGCGCTCTGCGCAATATCTCATCGCTCCCTTGCTGGGCGATACAACCTGCAACGGCGATCTTCAGACCGGGGCGCTTCTTTTTGAGGGTCTTGATCCTTCCGAGTTCGCTGAAGAATTTCTGTTCAGCCTTCTCTCTAATGCTGCAGGTATTGAAAATAATGAGGTCGGAATCCTTTGGGTCACAAGAGAAGCTGTAGCCTTGCTCCTGCAGAACACCGGCCATTTTTTCGGAATCGTGCACATTCATCTGGCAGCCAAATGTCACTATCGAAAACTTCTTCTTATTCATACATAAAAATACCATCAATCATATACACGTGGCAAGACTTGAACTGAGGTTTCAGAAGTTTGAGTCTTGAGTATGGCTATCGGGAAGCTGAAGAATATATCCGCTGCGGGTATTGCCTTTCTTCCGGATCGCAAAATCGCTTGTATCTTTTCGCCTGTCAGAACGTAGGCTAAGCGGAGAGAGCGCAGAAGTGTAAAGCTGGAAGAAGAGATTCTCCTGTCAGTGCCGGCGCAGCCATCCTGTAAACGGTGAGATTGTCGAAGACAACGCTGACCTATAAAGTCATGCCGCACGAAGGCAAGAGACGGCTCTTTTCTAGTTAGCCCTTTCCTTCATAGGGAGCTCGACCACATTGGAAGATTCACTTTTTTGCATGAAAGAACGCCCTTCCAATATGCCGCCTTCAGAGACGACAAGCTTGGGGGTGGTAATATCCCCCAGGACCCGGCCTTTCGATCTTATCTCGAGTATCTCGCGGGCTGCGATATTGCCTTCCGTCTTTCCTCCCAGTATCACCCCTCTGGCGGCCACGTTCCCTTTGAGAGTCGCCTTTTCCCCCATGACAAGCCAATCGGCCTCTATGTCTCCCTCGACCGTCCCGTCGATCCTCAGGGTCCCCTTTGATTTAATGTCTCCCTTGAAATGACTGCTGACACCGACAAAAGATTCAAGCTTTTCAGTATTCTTCGAAAACATGGTTATGACCTCCCTTGAAGATAAGGCATCGGATTGACATGCTTACCTTCTTTCCAGATTTCATAGTGCGAGTGGGGCCCCGTGCTGCTGCCGGTAGACCCCGAATAGGCAATGATTTCGCCCCTCTTGACATGCTGGCCCACCGAGACGGCGACCCTGCTGTTATGGGCATAAAAGGTCGTATATCCAAAGCCGTGTTCTATGGCCACAAGATTGCCGCTGCCTCCGCTCCATCCGGCAAAGCTCACGACACCGTCCGCAGTGGCCTTGACAGGAGTGCCCGGCTCCACCGAGATGTCAACACCCGAATGAAAATCAGGTCCTCCGTGCACGGGGTTCTCCCTTTCTCCGTATCCGGATGTAATCGGTCCCCTTACCGGCCACCCTCTTGGCGTTGCAACGAAGATGTCTTTCTGCTCCTTCAGGTATTCCTTTATGCCTTTGACGCTCTCCATGGACTTCTTTATCTGGTCTTTCAAGGTCTTCATGTCGATAGAGCCGCTGTCAAACACAGGGACGTTTTCGAGCACTTTTTCCTTTGACCCGAGAGAAAAGAGCTTTCTAAACTCGGTCTCGGCGGTCCTCAGCCCGTCTATCGTGACGTTTAGTTCCGCAAACTGACTCGAATAATAATTGAGTTTCTCTTTCATCCTGCGGTATTCAAAGGTATTGACGGCTATCGACACTATGTACGCCGAGCCCACGAGCCAGATAGCGACCGAAAGGATGATCCCGATGGAAGGCATCTTGAAACTCAGGTGTCTGGTATTGCTATGGGGTATGAGCATTATCGTTATGGGAGTAAAGGCCCTGCGCAGGAGATGCCTGAATCTACTCATACCTTATCTCCTTCCTTCCTTTTTCGGTTCTCCCGATCTCAAAGGAATCGTAACCAGCGTCCTTGAGAAGAGTTATTGTATTTGACGACGACTCTTCGGGAACAACGACGACATAGCCGATGCCCAGATTGAAGGTGCGTCTCATGTCTTCCTCGGGAACACGGCCTTTCCGCGCGATAAGTCCGAATACGGGCTGAGCAGGCCACGACCCTTTTTGCACGACGGCGCCGATGCCCTCCGGAAAAATCCTCGGAAGATTGCCGGTAAGGCCTCCGCCCGTTATGTGGGCCATGCCCTTGACCGGGACCTTCCCTTTGAGAGCCGCGAAGGCCTTCACATAAATACGCGTGGGCTTCAGAAGTTCATCTCCCAATGTTGTTCCAAGTTCGGCAACATGGGCTTGCGGGTCCATTCCCTCCTGCTCAAAGAATACCTTGCGAACGAGAGAAAAGCCGTTGCTGTGAAGACCGCTGGACGAAAGACCGATAAGACAATCACCCGCATTTATACCGGAGCCGTCGATAATATCAGACCTCTCGACAGCGCCGACTGCAAAGCCGGAGAGATCGTATTCCCCTTTCTCATAGAAGCCCGGCATCTCCGCCGTCTCACCGCCTATAAGGGCGCAACCCGCCTCTTTACACCCGGCGACAATCCCTTCGATTACACTTGCGGCCTTTTCGGGTCTGAGTTCGCCCGTGGCGAAATAGTCGAGAAAGAAAAGCGGCTCGGCCCCGCTCGTGAGGATATCGTTCACGCACATGGCCACAAGGTCGATGCCCACGGTGTCATGCCTGTCCATCATAAAGGCCACTTTCAGCTTCGTGCCCACTCCGTCCGTTCCGCTGACAAGGACCGGTTCTTTGTATCTGACAACGTCCAACTTGAATAGCGCACCGAAGGAACCTATATCGGTCAGCACCTCTTTTCTGAAGGTCTTCCTGACAAGAGGCGAAATGATCCTTACGAACCGGTCGCCTTCCTCAATGTCGACGCCGGCCCTCCTGTATGTCATTTCTTCCATAATTTCGATCGGGCGGCATTCCGCCCGCGGAACTCAGGCAGCAGCCGGACGCCTCCCTTTTCTCAGTCCTGACGGAAATATAGATATTTTGCATACTGGAAGGTCAAAGTCAAGTCTGATTTCAGCAAGAACCGAAATTCAATTGCGTTAGACCCGATAATAATGGTAAAATGCTCAAATCGCCCGGATTGAGGAGGTTCGATGACAATAGAGAAGATAGCCGTCGGTTTAACGTTTGACGATGTTCTTCTTGTACCCTCCAAATCGAACGTCGTGCCGAGGGACGCCGACGTCGGCACACAGCTGACAAAATCCATAAAGATCAATATACCCCTCGTAAGCTCGGCCATGGATACTGTCACCGAGGCTGCCATGGCGATTGCCATTGCCAGGGAGGGGGGCATAGGCATAGTTCACAGGGCGATGTCTTTGCAGCGCCAGGCATTGGAAGTGGACAAGGTGAAGAAGTCCGAAAGCGGCATGATCATCGATCCGATAACGGTCTCTCCCGATGCGCCCATATCGGATGCCATGAGGCTGATGGAACAATATAAGATATCCGGCGTTCCGGTGACGGTGGAAGGGAAACTCATCGGCATCCTCACAAACCGGGACCTTCGCTTCGAGACCAAACTCACTAAGAGGGTCTCGGACGTCATGACGAAAGAAAGGCTTGTCACCGCCCCGGTCGGGACCGGCATCGACGAGGCCAAGGGGCTGCTTCATAAATATAAGATTGAAAAGTTACCCATAGTGGACAAGAATTTTAACCTGAAGGGTCTGATAACCATTAAAGACATCGAAAAAAGGCGCAAGTATCCCAATGCCTGCAAGGATTCCGTTGGAAGACTTCGGGTGGGCGCAGCGGTCGGAGTGGGAGACGAAGCTATGCACCGCTCCGAGCTGCTCGTAAAGGCCGGCGTGGACGTGCTCGTTATAGACACTGCGCACGGACATACGGACACCGTCATGTATACACTGAGAAAGCTCAAGAAGGCGTTTAACGTTGATGTTATCGCCGGGAACGTAGCTACGGTCGAGGCCACTAACGATCTCATAAAGGCCGGGGCGGACGCTATTAAAGTCGGCATAGGACCCGGGTCCATTTGCACCACCCGGATAGTCGCCGGCGCCGGCGTTCCCCAGATATCAGCAATAATGAACTGCTATTCGGTTGCGAAGAAATACAGGGTGCCCCTGATCGCGGACGGCGGGATAAAATACTCGGGTGACATTATTAAGGCCCTTGCTGCCGGGGCGCATGCGGTAATGATAGGAAGCCTTTTTGCAGGCACGGACGAGTCACCGGGAGAAACCGTTCTCTATCAAGGGAGGAGCTACAAGGTCTATCGCGGTATGGGTTCCCTTGGGGCCATGGAGCAGGGGGCAAGGGACCGCTATATGCAGGAAGGCATTGAGAGGAAGAAGCTCGTACCTGAAGGAGTAGAAGGAAGGGTCCCCCACAAAGGTCCGCTTTCTCAGAGTGTGCATCAACTGGTGGGCGGTCTGCGTTCCGGAATGGGCTATTGCGGCTGCAGGAACCTTAATGAGCTGAGAAAGAAGTCGAGGTTCGTCAGGATCACGACCGCGGGTCTGCGGGAAAGCCACGTGCACGATGTCATAATCACTAAGGAAGCTCCTAATTACAGGATCGAACAATGATAAGGCCGGCTAATTCAGAATTCCGAAGAAGACGTAAAAAACCTTCTGCGCCTTTCGTGATCCGGGGTTCTGCTTTCTGAATTCCCGCCATGCTCATCAACGATAAGATTCTCGTCCTGGATTTCGGTTCCCAGTATACCCAGCTTATCGCCAGGCGGATAAGGGAGAACAAGGTATACTCGGAGATCTTACCCTATAACGTCCCCATAGAAAAGATACGCGCCTTCGGGCCCCGGGGCATAGTGCTTTCCGGCGGACCATCGAGTGTTTACGACCCTGATGCGCCTATCCCCGATCCGGTCATATTCGATCTCGGGGTGCCCGTCCTCGGCATCTGTTACGGGATGCAGCTCATGGCCCATATGCTTCCGGGAGGAAAGGTAGGTAAGGCCGCCAAGAGAGAATACGGCAGGGCGGAGCTCAACATAGACGACGCCTCTGATCTCTTCCGAGGTCTCGCCCGGAGGAATGTCGTCTGGATGAGCCACGGGGACAGGATTGAGAAGGCCCCTAAAGGCTTTGAGAGAATGGCCCATACGGACAACTCTCCCATTGGCGCCATGGCGGATAAGAAAAGGTTGTTCTACGCAATTCAATTTCATCCCGAAGTCGCCCACACCGATAACGGCATGAAGATGATCAGAAATTTCGTCCTCGGGATCTGCGGCTGCCGGCCCACGTGGACGATGAAGTCTTTTATCGATTCCGCGAAAAAGAGCATTCGAGAGATGGTCGGAGACAGACGCGTGGTCTGCGGCATAAGCGGGGGGGTGGATTCCGCGGTCACCGCAGTCCTCGTCCACGAGGCGGTGGGCGACGCCCTCACCTGCATCTTTGTCGACAACGGCTTGCTGAGGGCTGGAGAGGCCGCTAAGGTGGAAGATACCCTGCGCAGCTGTTTTCATATGAAGATACGCTGCATCGATGCGTCTTCGAGGTTCCTCGCCAGGCTGAAAGGCGTGACCGACCCGGAGAGGAAGAGAAAGATTATTGGGAATGAATTCATCAGGGTATTTGAAGAAGAGGCTGCGAAGATCAAACAGGTCGCCTTTTTGGCGCAGGGAACGCTTTATCCCGACGTTATAGAGAGCACGTCTTTCAAGGGTCCCTCGGCCACGATCAAGAGCCATCATAACGTCGGCGGACTCCTGAAAAAGATGAAGCTGAAGCTTGTCGAGCCCCTGAGAGAGCTTTTCAAGGATGAAGTCCGCCTGCTCGGAAAAGAGCTTGGAATGCCTGATGAGATAATATACCGTCATCCCTTTCCCGGCCCGGGTCTTGCCATCAGGTGCATCGGCGATGTGACAAGAGTACGACTCGAGATTCTCCGCAAGGCGGACGCCATTATTCTCGAAGAAGTGAAGAGGTCCGGACTTTACGGACTAGTTTGGCAGGCCTTTGCAGTGCTCCTGCCTATAAAGAGCGTCGGCGTCATGGGAGACGAGAGAACGTATGAGCACGTAATTGCGGTGCGCGCGGTCACCAGCCTCGACGGAATGACGGCAGATTGGGCAAGGATACCCGGCGATACCCTAGGAAGGATCTCCAGCAGGATCATAAATGAGGTAAAAGGGGTCAACAGGGTCGTGTACGACATCACGTCCAAGCCGCCCGGCACTATCGAATGGGAGTGAGCCGGCATGGGAAATGATGGACATAAAGAAGTATCTCAAAGATAAAAGAGAGCTGGTCGATACTTTTCTGACGCCGTATTTCGATTCGCTTGCTTCGCCTTCGGTTCTGAAAAGCGCCATGTCTTATTCGATACTCGCAGGGGGGAAGCGTGTCAGGCCGATACTCGCCCTCGCCTCCTATGAGGCATGCGGAGGAACGGCAGAGGACATTGTCCCCTTTGCCTCCGCCCTTGAGCTTATCCACACATATTCCCTGATTCACGACGACCTGCCCGCCATGGACAACGACGACCTCCGCCGGGGCAAACCCACCAGCCACAAAGTTTTCGGAGAAGGGATGGCGGTCCTCGCAGGCGACGCGCTTTTGACGGAGGCTTTCTATCTCCTGTCCCTTCAGTCCCTTGCTCGGGTCAGCGTCGGAAGACCCGCGCTCATTAGACTGATTCGTGACGTGGCCATGGCCGCCGGGGCTTACGGCATGGTCGGAGGGCAGGCAGAAGACATACTCTGCGAGAACAAGACCGCCAACGGCGAGGATCTTGCCTTTATTCACGCCCACAAGACCGGCGCCCTTATCACGGCTTCTGTCAGGATGGGCGGCATACTTGCAAATGCGGGAAGGAAAGAATTCCGCGCCCTGACCCGCTACGGCGAAAACATAGGCCTTGCCTTTCAGATCATTGATGATATACTCGATGTGAGTGGAAACACTTCAGAACTCGGCAAGTCCACAGGTTCGGACGAGAGGAAGAAGAAACTGACCTTTCCGGCGGTTTACGGGATAGGGCCTGCGGCAAGAAAGGCCGAGGGACTCGTCCATGAAGGCATCGGAGCACTTGAGGACTTTTCTGAAAAGGCGGACCCCTTGAAACAGATAGCGCTCTACATTCTCAGAAGAAGGAACTGACCGGCGGTCGGTAAAATCAAATCTTACAGGTGAGGACGATGCTGATAAAAGACATTTCTTCTCCGGATGACCTAAAGAAACTTTCAAAAGACAAGCTTTCGTCGCTGGCCGAGGAGCTTCGTGAGATAATCATAGAGCAGGTCTCGTCCGACGGCGGACATCTCGCCTCGAATCTTGGAGTTGTGGAGCTTACCATAGCCCTGCATTACGTCTTTGACGCCCCGGAAGACAAGATAATATGGGACGTGGGTCATCAGTCTTATTCGCACAAGCTCCTGACCGGAAGATATGAAAGATTTTCGACGCTTAGGAAGCACAAGGGCCTTTCCGGCTTTCCCAGGATAGACGAGAGCCCCTACGACGCCTTCGGCACAGGGCATAGTTCGACGTCCATATCCTCGGCTGTCGGGATTATCGAGGCGCGGGACAGGAAGGGCGAGACTTTCAAGGTAATACCCGTGATCGGCGATGGAGCGATGACGGCCGGTCTGGCCTTCGAGGGTCTTAATCATGCAGGACAGCTCAAGAAAGATATCATCGTCATACTGAATGACAACGAGATGTCCATTTCCAAGAACGTGGGCGCCCTCTCCGCTTATCTCAGCAGGATACTCACCGGAGACATATACCAAAGATTCAAGAAGGAGACAAAATCCTTTATAGAGCTCATACCAGGTGTCGGCGGGTCTGTCTCCAAGATGGCTCAGCGCGCCGAGGACACATTGAAAGGTTTTCTTACTCCCGGCATGCTGTTTAGCGAACTCGGGTACAACTACGTAGGTCCCATAGACGGCCATAACATAGATCTGCTCATCGAGACCCTCGCCAGGGTAAAGGGCGTTAAAGAGCCCGTTCTGCTGCATGTGATCACAAAGAAGGGCAGAGGCTACAAATTCTCCGAGAAGGACCCCTGTGTATTTCATGGCATCGGCCCTTTTGATATGGACACCGGGACCATTACGGCTGATACATCTGTTCCGACCTACAGCGAGGTTTTCGGGCGCTCGCTGACGGAGCTTGCCAGGAAGGACATCAGGGTGGTGGCTGTTTCGGCTGCGATGAGGGAGGGCACGGGTCTCGACATTTTCACCGAGAAATACCCGGAAAGGTTTTATGACGTGGGAATAGCGGAATCCCATGCCGTGACATTTGCTGCCGGACTCGCCAGCCAGGGGATCAGACCGGTCGTCGCAATATATTCGACTTTTCTCCAGAGGGCGTATGACGAGATCGTTCACGACGTCTGCCTGCAGAATCTGCCCGTGATCTTTGCCGTCGACCGCGCCGGGATCGTGGGCGAAGACGGCCCTACCCATCAGGGCCTGTTCGATATCTCATACCTGAGACATATACCGAACCTGGTTTCCATGTCGCCGAAGGATGCGGGAGAGCTGAAGGCTATGCTCCGCCTGGCTTTGCATCATGACGGCCCGTGCGCCATACGGTATCCGAGAGGCAGGGTGAAGCACGGCCTCGATTATCAGGGCCCGTCCGATCTCAGGATCGGCAAGGCGGAAATGGTTGCGGAAGGCGACGACATGGCGATCATAGCGATCGGGAATTCCGTGTCGCCGGCCCAGAAAGCGGCCGAGGCCCTGAAGAAAGACGGCATCTCAGCTTGCGTGATCAATGCCCGCTTCATTAAGCCCCTGGATGAAGACCTCTTGATTTCGGTTGCCCAGCGAGTGAAACGCGTTGTGACTGTGGAAGAGAACGTCCTTGCCGGGGGCTTCGGCTCCGCTGTGCTCGAATGCTTTAACAGGGCAGGTCTCACCGACGTATCAGTGAGAAGGATCGGTATAGACGACGAGTTCGTAGAGCATGGTTCGCAGGCGATCCTGAGGAAGAAGTACGGCCTCGACGAAGAAGGGATCTACCAGATCTGCAAGGCCCACTTCACCGCCTTTCATATTCTGTAGGCCGCCTCAAACGGCAAGTACCTTTGTCGCAGAATAGCGGCTCGCTACGTGCAGGGCATAAGCCGGTCTGGCTATTTCACGGTGGGTCCTGAGGGCTATTTCAGGGCGATTGTTATGCTCCGAGAGGTGTGCAAGGCAAGCCCATTTCAGACGTCCGCCATGGGAGCCGAGCAGTTCTGCAGCGTCCGCGTTCGATAAATGCCCCCCGGGACCGAGGATCCTCTTTTTCAGAAAGGCCGGGTATGGACCTTTCGAGAGCATTTCAGGGTCATAGTTGCTCTCTATGAATACCGCATCGAGCAGAGACACTGCCTCTTCGAGTTCCCTGAAGACATGCCCGAGATCCGTAAGTATTCCAAGTCTTCTTCCGTTCGAGGATATTGCAAAGGCAGACCCGTCGGCCCCGTCGTGTTTGGTGGGGATGGTCTGCACAATGGTATTTCCGATCCTGACAATATCGCCCGAGCGGAAATATCTGATGTCATCCAGACGGCCCAGGCTGTGCCTCGCCTCGCCAGCCGTTAGGGTCTCCCGGGTCAGATAGAGTGGAAGGCCATATTTGCGCTGGTATACGCCCGCATAGCGGATATGGTCGGAATGATCGTGCGAGATCACAAGGGCATCGACGCTTCTGATATCGTGACCTAAGGCCGCAAGCCTCTCCTCCGCCCTTACGCCGCATATGCCTGCATCAAAAAGCAGCCTCACATCTTCCGTTTCGACATAAATGCAGTTGCCGTTGCTGCCCGATTGAAGTGAGATCGCGATCATATCCGATAGCAGATAATGTAACAGAGCAGCGCGGCTTACGCAATGAAAAAAATCAAAAGGCAAACCTGACCAGGTTCAGGACCCTCCCGGCCGGAAGATCGCGAAGGCACTTCGTCCCGCACTCCTTGCTGTTGCGAAGACTTCCGTCACAGGGAGAACATTCATCCCCGGCCGCAACGACAACGCACCTGTCGGATTTGGGCGCCCATAATACCGGGTCCGTGGGGCCGAAGATAGAAATTACTTTACTGCTCATTACGGAAGAGGCAAGGTGCGTGACCCCCGAGTCGTTGCCGATATAGAGACTGCAGAGACTCAACAGGGAAGCGACTGTGCCGAGTCCTGCATCTGAGATATAAAGACAGTCTTTTCCAAGATCCTCAGCGCACCCTTCGATCTCCTCTCTCAGTTTCCCGTCTTCCACGGGGCCCGAAAAAAGGACGAAGAAGCAACTGATCTGCGTCTTTATACTCTTCATCAATTCTATAAAGCGGTCCATGGGCCAGCACTTATTTCGGCTCCCGCTCCCTGGATGTATGGCGATCAGATGGTCCTTGAAGCCGTATCCGCCACTTTGCAGTGCCGCCCTTGCCATTTCCCGATAATTCGAGGGGACCGCAAGAAGGGGATAGTTGGCCACTTTTGCATCGGGACGGACCTGCTCCAATCTGTAAGCGGACACATGTCTCCGAAGACCGGCCGGCGGAACCGTGCGGATACTACGAGCGCCGGCAAAAAGCAAGCGGATATTTGCAGCAAGCTCCGAATCTTCTTCCCTTGTAAAGACATATATTCTGTCGAAGCAGGACAGGTATTCTGTTACGTCTCTATCCGCCTTCTCCGTATGGAGCGTGAGAAACAATGGGTCGTCCGAACGTAATCCGGCAGATATGCAGCCGAAATCTCTCAGAAAGTTCACAATGTCCTGCCGTCCCGCCAGATGAATCTGATAACCCTGCCCTTTCAGTGCCTGAATCGCAGGCAGGGAAAGAAGAACGTCCCCGAGCGCGCCATTGTGATGAATAAATATCTTTCGCACTATGCACTATTGAAGCACAGACCGAAGTGCTATTTCTCCCTCCCCTTTTCCGGAGGAGGAATTTCGCGCTCTTCGGACTCCTCGCTGCGAAACTCACGGTTCTTCTCGTCGAAATAGTAAGGCCTCGGCGGGAAACGATAGACGTACGGATAAGAATAATAGTAATAGTTGTAAAGATAATAATCATTATAGGGATCAGAGTACTCGTAAGGATATGTCGGGAAATAATAGTAACTTCCGTATTCGATACCGGAACAGCCGCAAAGGACCGCTAAGGCGAAGACACTAATAAGGAAGACAGCATACCGACGTTTCATATTGACCTCCACTCTCCAATTCTCGCTGAATTTGTCCCGCTCATCCTTTATATAGATTTGAGCATGTTTCCTCACCGTTGTCAATTCGCCGCCTTGCCCAGGCTAGCACATTAAAGAATCCCTATGGATGGATTTGCTTTTTATATTTGACGAGCGATGGTTTGCATGATAAAAGTAGAGTATGAGTATAAGCCGGATGTCGGACAGAAGGAGGAAGATGTCATGGCAAAGAAAAGCAATTGCTGGGAATTTATGAAATGCGGCAGAGAACCCAGGGGTAGGAATGCGAAGGAACTCGGGGTATGTCCGGCAGCGATATATTCGTCCGTAGACGGGCTGAACGGAGGCATCAACGGCGGAAGGATCTGCTGGGCCATCGTCGGGACTTATTCCTTCGGCAGGATTACCGGATCCTTCACTCACAGGAAGTTCTATTGTCATGACTGTGAATTCCACAGGAAAGTCCTGTCCGAGGAGGGAATCATCGAGCTCGAACCGCTGAGGTCCTGCATCCGATGACAGTTTGGCCGGCAGCTTCCGGACATGTGAAAGAGAGGAGAAATCGTGAGAAAGCTACTCATAGCTGTTGACGGCTCGGAGGGCTCTTTGAGAGCGGTCGATTATGCAGGTCACCAGTTTTCCGGGATCGAGGACCTGCGCATAACCCTTTTGCATGTCCTGCCCTATGTGCCTACTTCCTTTTGGGACGACGGTCATATACTCACGAAAGAGGAAAGACAGGTCAGGAGGGAGGTCGTCGACATCTGGCTGAGAAATCAGCAGTTGAAACTTGAGCCCATATTCCGTTCGGCAATGGAAGCGCTCCTCAAAAGGGGCATCCGGGACGAACAGATAGAAACAAAAGGCGTTTCCGATTCCACGGACGTTGCAGACAGTATACTGGAGGAACTTGCCGACGGCGGCTACCAGACACTCGTGATCGGAAGATGGGGCCTTTCACCAGCCAAGCGCCTCTTAATGGGCAGCGTGACATCAAAGATTATCAATCATGGCACAGGCAAGGCCATCTGCATTGTAGAGTGACCCCGGACCGAGAGTCCCGAAAGCCGCGGTAAGCTTTTTTCCCAGAGAGACATGATTCATATCATACCGTCCGAAGTCGACTTGCGTTATCATAAGATGTGCAATTCGAAAAGGGATATATCAGGAGACTCAGATATGCCTTCCAGTCAGCATTCCTACTTCTGAGCCTGCAAATAGGGTATTCCTTCTATCAATTTGTCCTTCATTTCAGGGAGCAGGGACACCCTTTTGTTCAAAGGCCGTCGTCGGTTGACGCGTTCCTCCCCATCTCGGGGCTGATGTCCCTGAAATTCTTTCTCTTTACGGGCATAGTAGAACCTTTTCATCCGGCTGCGCTGGTCATCTTCGTAGCGGTTCTCGCTGTGTCGGTCTTGATGAAGAAAGGCTTTTGCGGCTGGATATGTCCCATAGGAACGGTCTCTCAATTGTTCTGGATGGCCGGAGAAAGAATGTTCGGCAGAAACTTCAGGATGGAGAAATATATCGATGGTTCTCTCAGGTCTATGAAATATATCCTTATGGCTCTCTTCCTGATCGCCATAGTAGTTGTGATGCCCCCCAATCTGATGACGCTCTTTTTTATATCGGATTATTACAAGACGGCCGACGTAAGAACCATGAATGTCTTTGCCCAGATGTCTGTGCTCACGCTCTGCGTGCTATCGGCCCTCGGCGCGCTGTCTCTGCTTTACAAGAACTTTTGGTGCCGCTATCTCTGTCCATATGGCGCGCTCCTCGGTCTTCTGAGCCGGCTCAGTCCCGTGAAGATAAGAAGGGACAATGAGAAATGCGTGCATTGCCGTGCCTGCAGCGAAAACTGCCCGTCTCTTCTCGATGTGGAGAAGAAGCAGGAAGTAAGCTCTCCGGAGTGTTTCGGATGCATGACCTGCGTGAGTTACTGTCCTTCCAGAGATGCGCTCGATATGACCTTCGGCAGGGGCCGTAAACGCAGGGCGTTCAGACCCTATTTATACCCTATCATCCTGCTTCTCATCTTCTATGCAGTCATAGGCCTCGGTATGGCAGCCGGTAAATGGAAGTCGCAAATCCCCGGCGATGAATACCAGAGAATCATCCCTGAGATCTTTGCGAAATAGTCCCTTCGCCGGTCTCCTCTCGCATCGGACGCCTCATTGCGGCTCGGATTGTGCCCGCCCCTCACGACGGCATGATCTCGTGCAACAGCGGCGCTGTTATTGCCTATGCGGTAAATTTTTTGTTATAGTCAAAGATCGATGAGTTACATAGCGGTCATAGGCGCCGGGAGCTGGGGGACAACCCTAGCCCGGCTTCTTGCTGAGAAGGAATATGACGTCTCTCTGTGGGTATACGAAAAAGACCTTTGTGAAGAGATGAAGGCGGCAAGGGTCAACAGGGTCTATCTCCCCGGTTTCGCCCTGCCCGACAACGTTACTTTCACCAGCGACATCGAAAGGTGCGTTCACGACGCCAGATACATACTCAACGTTGTTCCGTCACAATTCATGCGCTCAATAGTCCGGAGCGCCCTGCAGCATATCGCCGGCGACTCGGTCATCATTAATGCGGCCAAGGGCATCGAGAAGAAGACACTCCTTACCGGCTCGTCCATAATAAGGGAGTTTTCGGAGCATAAGGTCGCCGTGCTATCCGGCCCGAGTTTTGCGGACGAAGTTGCCAGAAAATTGCCAACGGCCGTCACAATAGCCTGCGAAGATACCCCTACCGCCCTTTTGCTCCAGGAGATCTTCAACACCCAGTACTTCAGGGTCTATACGCACGACGACATCCTCGGCGTAGAGCTTGGGGGTGCCTTGAAGAATGTTCTCGCGATCGCCTCGGGCATCTGCGACGGCCTTCAGCTCGGTCACAATGCGAGGGCCGCACTCCTGACGAGGGGTCTCACGGAGATAAAAAGGCTGGGCGTGGCCATGGGCGCCAGAGAATATACTTTTTCGGGATTGAGCGGTCTCGGGGACCTGATCCTTACGTGTACGGCAAGACTCTCCAGGAACTATACTCTCGGGACCAAACTCGCCTCGGGCAGGAAATTGAACGATATACTCTCCGAATCCAGGAGCGTCGTGGAAGGGGTCGCAACTGCCGAATCCGCATACGAGCTCTCGATAAAATATAATGTCCAGATGCCCTTTGTGGAGCAGGTCTACAAGCTGCTTTACGAGGGCAAGGACCCCGGCGACGCAGTGAGGGAGTTGATGAACCGGGCATTGAAGACGGAGTTCAATGCATAAGTCGGAAGTGGCAGCCATTATGAGATCAGTAAAGAAGGGAACTCTGTCCGTTCAAAGGGCAGTGGACAGACTCAGCCACCTCCCCTACGAAGATCTCTCTTTTGCTAAGGTGGACCATCACAGGCATCTCCTTCAGGGCGTGCCGGAGGTAATACTCGCCCGGGGAAAATCAGCGGCTGAGATAAGGTCCATAGCAAAGGCCATGTACAGGAGGTCGGGAAGGCTCCTGATTACCAAGGCGACAAAAGAGGTGTATGACTGCCTGCGCCTTGAGGAAGCAGTCTATCATCCCGCATCCGGCGTGATCTCTGCCGGCGCCGTTAAGGTGAAGAGGAAAGGGCTGGTAATGATTGCATCTGCCGGCACTTCCGATATACCGGTGGCGGAAGAGGCCGCGGTCACCGCCTCATTTCTCGGAAGTGAGGTCGAAACGGAGTACGATGTGGGGGTCGCCGGGATCCACAGGCTCCTCGACAAGAAGAGGAAGTTTTCTGAGGCAAGGGTTGTCGTGGTCGTCGCGGGAATGGAAGGCGCCCTACCCTCTGTCGTAGGCGGATTGACCGACAGGCCTGTCATCGCCGTTCCGACATCCACGGGTTACGGGACGAGTTTCAGCGGATTGACTGCTCTTTTTGCTATGCTGAACTCGTGTGTCCCCGGGATCGCGGTCATGAACATCGACAACGGTTTCGGCGCCGGCTGTCTGGCGCATAAGATAAATACGTTATAATATAAAGGTCGTCTCGCTTCTAAGATAAAAAAGAAAACTCGTCTCATTGAGGGCGGGGAGAGGTAGAGGTAATGCAGGCTTACAGGTATCAGCAGCTAGCGTATTTGATTATACCCTTGTTACTTGGGCTCGAATTCTTCATCTCGGCCAGGGATGAAAAGGCGGGCAGGGAAGACACTCCGCTGGGTTACTTTGTGCTGGACGCCTTGGGTTTTATCTCTTCTGCTCTGGTCCCTGCCATCTTTATATTCACGATATGGACCGTGGAGACAAGGGCCTTTCCGCTCCAGGACATTACGCTGGCGAGACTCGACAGATATGGGGTGCTCTTCCTCTTCTTTGGATCATGGTGGCAGGTCCATATGATCGGCGCCCTGAGGGCGCGCAGGATGAAGAAGAGACAGGCAGGCAAGTGGTATCTTTGGGGACCTTATCTCGTGCTGGGGATCTACATCTCCCTGCTCATACTCTGGATTTCGCCCTTCGGGATGAAATGGGCCTCGATCGCATTATTCCTGGCCACCTTCGGCGTACTCCACTCGACAAAGATTCGGCCCAATACCGTTGAACGCGTGCTCTGGATCCTCTGCATCCTGTTCTTTATCCTGGAGAACATCGGTTTCATGTTTATGGAGACGGTGGTTTAGGGAGCCGTCTTATCGAGAAACAGACGCGACCATTCGTCAAACAACCTGAGCTTTTCTTCGCCGTACGCCACTACAATGCTCCTGACCTTTTCCAAAGGCTTTTCCTGAAGCAGTTCATGTTCGCTCTTCGAGAAGAATTTGTCCGCAAAACAGATGATCTTCTCTTCTATCGATTCAGGCAACATGTCCCTTTCGGGCAAAGGGAGGGCATTTTCTTTTATGTCTCCGACCGTGATCCCCATGCCCACATGCCTCTCACAAACAAGACCGTGTCCCGGCAGGCCTTCAGTCTCAAGCAATTCCCTTCCTAAATAGCCGTGGCAGATATACTCCTTATGGCCGTAACAACCTATTTTCGACGCATTTGTGAATAGGATTCCTATGTCATGGAGCATGGCGGCCTCATATATGAAGCCGAGGTCGGGTTTAAGCCGCTCGATTCTACCGGCTATCCCCAGCGCCTTGCGAGCCACCAGTCTGCTGTGCTGAACAAGAAAGTGATACGCCATCGAGCCCGGTGCGTAATACTTTGCGATGACCTCCAGCGGGTTCATTTGTTCGTCATCCTTCTGACGAGTTTTTCCGTCTCCACCGCGAAAAACACTATGGACGAAAGGACGAGGGTCACCGCGAGCTCACTCGAAGTCAGCGGCTCTGTCTTGAATACGAAATTCAATGAAGGAACGTAGACCGTTGCCATCTGACAAACAAAAGTCAGTATTACTGCTCCCAGAAGGTATTTGTTTGACAACAGACCCATGGTAAAAAGAGACGCTCTTTCCGACCTTATTGCAAGAACGTGACCGAGCTGCGTCAGACACAGCACAGTGAACACCATTGTTTGCCAGTGTGCATGACCGGTCTTAACCGACCAGGCCTGCGCAGCGATCACGATACCACCCATCAGCAGTCCTGCCCATATGGCGTGAAGGCCGAGGCCATGTGCGAATATGCTCTCTTTCGGATGTCTGGGAGGTCGCTTCATTACGTCACTTTCGGCCGGCTCTGCAGAAAGGGCAAGGGCCGGGAGTCCATCCGTGACAAGATTTATCCAGAGTATCTGGATGGGCAGAAGCGGCATAGGCAGTCCAACCAGCGGGGCAAGAAAGAGGGTCCATATCTCCCCGGAGTTGGTAGTAAGGAGATACTTTATGAATTTTCTGACATTATCGTATATCTTTCTCCCTTCCATCACGGCCTTCACTATGGTCGCAAAATTGTCGTCCAGAAGTATCATGTGCGCCGCTTCCTTCGAAACATCGGTCCCGGTGATGCCCATAGCGACTCCTATGTCCGCCCTCTTCAGCGCGGGCGCGTCATTTACTCCGTCGCCGGTCATCGCAACAAACTGCCCCCTTTCCTGAAGTGCCTTTACTATCCTCAGCTTCTGCTCCGGGGCGACCCTCGCGTAAACGCTGATATGTTCCACCCTCTTTTCAAATTCATCAAGCGGCAATTCTTCAAGTTCTCTTCCTGTAATTATCGCCTTTGAATCATCCCCAAGAATTCCGAGTCGTCTTGCTATCGTTTTCGCGGTCAGCGGATGGTCGCCAGTTATCATCACCGGTCTTATCCCGGCGCCTCTGCATAATCGAACCGCCTCTCTTGCCTCTTCCCTCGGCGGGTCCATCATGCCGGCAAGACCGAGAAGGGTGAGTCCGTCCTCAACATTTTCGGAAGACATATCACCGGGAATGCCGTCCCACACTCTCATGCCGATTCCAAGGACCCTCAATCCCTCGGCGGACATTGCTTCATTAATCCTTCCTATGTCGGCCGAATCGACGCCCTTCTTCCCCTCGGATGTCAAAATATGGGCCGACCTATCGATCATTATCTCTATTGCGCCCTTTGTGAAAGAGATGAATCTTCCGCCGACCCACTTGTGGAATGTGGTCATGCACTTTCTTTCTGAATCAAACGGTATCTCGGAGATCCGGGGGTAAAACTCTTCAAGCGCCTTCTTGATAAAGCCGGCGTCACGCGCAGCGCTGAGCAGCGCGACCTCGGTCGGGTCGCCTATCACATTTCCCGAGACATCGATTTCTGAATCATTGCTCAGTGCAAGGGCAATCATAAGATACTCGACGGTCGACAGCCGGTAGTCGTAAGACTTTTCCCCGATGGTTCCAGATTGCCGACTGCCGACAGATAACTTCGGACCATCCACTATCTTCTCGTTGACATAAACTTTTTCAACAGACATCTTGTTCAGAGTCAGCGTGCCTGTTTTATCGGAGCATATATAGGTCACCGAGCCGAGAGTCTCAACCGCGGGCAGTTTCTTTATCAGCGCGTTCTGTCTTGCCAGCTTCCTTGCGCCGAGTGCAAGAGAAATCGTAATTACGGCGGGCAGGGCCTCCGGGATGGCCGCAACGGCAAGGGAAATGGCCGTGAGCAGCATAAGCATCGGCTCCTCCCCTCTAACAATTCCGATGCCAAAGACTATTGCGCATATCGCGAGTACCGCTATAGCAAGCCTCCTGCCGAATCCCGAAAGCCTCTTCTGGAGGGGAGTCTTCACCTCCTCCTCTTCCTGAAGCATCGCGGCAATCTTGCCAAGTTCCGTATTCATTCCGGTCGCGACGACAATGCCCACACCACGACCGTAGGTGACGAACGTCCCTTTGTACGCCATATTCTTCCTGTCACCGAGCGGCAGATGCTCATCATGCAGAACACCCGTATGTTTTTCGGCAGGGACAGACTCTCCGGTGAGCGCTGCCTCTTCCACCCTCAGTCGGACAGCCTCCGTCAATCTCAGGTCAGCGGGAACAATTCCGCCGGCTTCAAGGCTTACTATGTCTCCCGGCACGATACCGGTTGCCGCAATCGTAAGAGGAAGGCCGCTTCGTAATACCGTTGCAGACGGTGCAGCCATTTTCTTGAGCGCGGCCATCGCCTTCTCAGCCCTGTATTCCTGTATGAATCCGATAACTGCATTCAAGACAATGATCACAATTATCGCTATGGTGTCCGACAATTCGCCCATGACCCCCGAAATAATGGCAGCAGAGATCAGGACAAGGATCATGAAGTCCGCGAACTGTCCAAGGAACATCACGAAAGGAGACTTACTCTTTTTTTCTTTCAGTTCGTTCGGTCCGAATTCGCCCAGACGCTTCAGCGCTTCTTCAGGAGAAAGACCTCTTGACGAGGAGTTCAGTTGCTTGAAAGAGTCTTCTGCATTTTTCTGATGCCATTGCATAAACAGCGTCTTGATCTCCTTAACAACCGGTTATTTTCAGGTCCCTTGCATCTCTAACCAGCGCATATATGCTCTCTATAACCCGATATTCCGTATTAAGATTAACACTATTTCACCTCGCGCTCAATCCGATTGCGCATCGACGTGCAGAGATATGATCCAGGACATAGAGGAGCATGCACGCTGCGGAAGGGCTTTCTCCTCGCCTGCTTCATTTCGGTTGTCTAACTGATGGGGGGGCGCTGCTTGGATACGCGGCCAACGACTATTTCGGAGCAGCTTCTCTTGATGTGATCTCGGGTTTCACCCTGCTCCTGTGTTCTCGTTATCACATTTCAAAAAACTGAAAAGACTTAACGGCAGTTTGTTTCTGACGATTAAGCGGATAGTAGGCGAACATCCCTTCCGGGACGGGAGTCGCCTCAGGCCGCACGATGGGCAGGAAAGGTCATCACAAACTTCGAGCCCCTGTTCACCTCACTCTTCACGGTAAGGTTACCCTCGAACTTCCTTACTATGCTATGACTCACCGCAAGGCCAAGTCCCGTGCCGTTGTCTTTCGTACTGTAAAACGGGTCGAATATCCTGTTGAGGTTCTCCGCAGGAATGCCGATGCCGGTGTCCTCGAAAAGGACCTCAACATTGCCGTTCTGCATCCCCGTCTGAATCCTGAGCGTGCCTCCGTTGGGCATCGCATCGACCGCGTTCAGCACGAGATTGACAATCACCTGCGCTAACTGGTTCCGGTCGGCCACGATGTCCGGCAAGTCAGGCCGGAGGTCCCTCACTATAGTTATATCCTTCGCCCTGCCGTCATACTGAATGAGGGAGAGCGACCAATCTATGAGGCTGTTCAGCTTGCAGGGACCTGGCTCTTCAGGGGGCATAGAGGAAAATCCGGAAAGACGCTTCAGGGTGTCGGCTATCCGTTTCATGTGGAAATAGGTCGTTTCGAGGCTCTCCTTCTTAAACTCGTCCTGCTCCATCTCCTTCAACATCCTCACGAAGGAGAAGACCGACGTGGGGGAACTCGCCATCTCATGCGCAATGCCGGAGGTAAGCCGGCCTAGAGACGTCAGCTTCTCGGAGTGCATCATCTGCTGCTCCATCTTCTTCATATCGGTTACGTCCTGGATCAGCCTGATATGGCCGTGGACCTCGCCGTCCGCTCCTTTTACCGGCGCGGTCGTCAGCTGATAATACTTGTTTTTCCTTTCGAAGAGGTTGGTAATTATCTCCGTCTGGACCTCATCCAGCGTGCAGGAGCTGAGGACAGTGCAGTCCCCGCATATATCTTCGCAAAACATTCCGGTGATATCCTTCCCCGCTATCCTCCTCATCGTCTCGTTCGTCCATTGGATCTTCCCCTGCATGTCGAGCAGGACTATCCCGCTGCCTATGGCGCTCACAACGGTATTGAGTTTTTCCTTCTCATCGAGCAACTCCTCGGTTCTTCTCTGCACCTCTGCTTCCAGGTCCCTCGCATGTCTTTCGAGCACCGACTTGTTCCTCTCGAGCTCCTCGGCCTTCATCTTCTTCCTGTAGAAAAGAAAAACAACGAAGGACACTGCGCCAGTGAAAAAGAACAGGGACACGATGAGCCACGAATAGAACCTCATCGCCCGCTGAATCGCCATGGTCACCTCTGAATACGGCGCGGAGACCGCCACTATCCACTTTGAATTCCCGACGGATGAGGTGGAAAAGGCCAGCACCTTATCCTCTCCGGAAGGGGCGACGTATCGGCCGTAGTAGTCGCCCTTCCCTTCTATTATTCTCCTCTCGACATCAAAACTTTTATGGCATTTAAAGCAGGAAGAATTGGTCTTGTAAAGGTTCCTGCCCACCATATCGGGCTGGGTCGGATGGTGAAGAAGGTCCCCTTTGTCATTCATCATCCATGCATATCCTCTCTCGCCCGATTTTATAGGGACGAGGAATTGCCTTGCGATGTCCTGTACGTCAATAGAAAGCTCCATGCCCTTGACGAGTTTATCCGAAACGCACACGGGAGCCACAAGGTACAGCCTCTTTGTGTCCTGCGTCACCAGCGTCTTGCCCGGACAAAGAGGCTGGGCCATGGCGATGATGTCTACGTTGTCCGGTCCTTCGACGGCAAGAGGCCCTTTAGCGTATAGCAGCCCTCCCTCGCGGTCTATAAACCTTATCCCTTTCTTCACATTCCCCGCGTCCCGGAACAATCCTTTTGTGAGTCTCGCAAAATCCTCGCCGTTACGAACCTGAAAAGTCGCTGCGAGCTCGGCGCTGTTCAGCAGTTCACTCTGCATGCCGGCCACATAGTCCTGGATCTCCGTGGACGCCGCGTTCGCCAGCAGCAGCTGCTGTTTATTGAACTGCTCAGCCATCTCCATCTGAAGGGCACGCCTGAAGGAGACGTTTAGCGCCACCACGCATGCAATAATGATTACGAAGATACCCGCGATTATCAGATAACCTCTTGAATGCTCCGGGATACGCTTCACCTGTTATCCAGTCCGAAGGCCTTGACCTTCTTCCATAAGGTAGTCCTGCTGATATTTAAATGCCTGGCCGCCAAAGTCCTGTTGCCCTTATAGAGAGCGAGCGTCGAGCGCAGTCTCTCGCGTTCGGCGTTGTTCTCATCAGCGCCCTCTCTCTTTTCGTAGACGAGATAGTCCGGCAGGTCCTGGACGTCTATAGTATCGTTCTTGCACGTGACCGCACTGTATTCGAGGGCGTTGATAAGTCTCCTGACATTGCCGGGCCAGGGGAAGTCCTGAAGCACCTGCATGGCCGCCGGACTTATATTTCTTATCTCCTTGTTGTTCACATGGGAGATCTTCTTCAGGTAGTGAATGGCGATGAGCGGAATGTCCTCCCTTCTCTCTCTCAGCGGGGGCACTTTGATCACAATGGAATTGATCCTGTAAAGCAGGTCCTCCCTGAACCTCTCCTGAGAGACCATTGAATTGAGGTCTTTGTTCGTGGCCGATATAAGCCTTATGTTGACGGATATGGGCGCGTGATCCCCTACACGCTCCACCACCTTCTCCTCGAGGACCCTCAGAAGCTTGATCTGCATAGTCGTCGGCATGTCGCCTATCTCGTCAAGGAAGATACTTCCCCCGTCGGCAGCCTCAAACCTCCCGGTCCTGTCACTCACGGCCCCCGTAAATGAGCCTTTCTTATGGCCGAAGAGCTCGCTTTCGAGCAGCTGCTCGTTAAGGGAGGCGCAGTTCATCTGAATAAAGGGCCCGTCCTTCCGCCTGCTCAGCTTGTGTATCGCATTGGCCGCAAGGTTCTTCCCGGAGCCGCTCTCTCCATATATCAGCACCGGGGCCTCGCTAACGGCCGCGTTCCGGATGTGTTCATACAGTCTCTGCATAGGCATACTCTTGCCCAGAAGCCCCATGAACCAATACTCCTGACGCATCTCCTGCCTCAGCCCCTGCAGCTCCTGTTCCTTCAAATAAAGAGAAGTAATATCGGTTATCGATTCGACCGCGCCTATTATTTCGCCCCTCTCATCCCTAAGGATCACGAGGTTTTTCAACACATAAACCGGGCGCCCGCCTGCGCCGGACATGCAGCATTCCTTGTCGTGAACAGAACTGAATCTTACGGATTTGCCGTTTCGCTGCCTGCCGGCCTCCGTGAGCATCGCGCAGGTATCACATCCCAGCATGGCGCATTTCTTTCCAATTATTTCCTCTCTTCGATAGCCTGTAATCTCCTCCGCCGCCCGATTGAAGAGTTTAATATTTCCTTCAGCGTCTATCACAAGGAGGCCGTCCCTCATAGTCTCGAACACTTCAGGCACGAACTGAGGGTCTTTTAATAGAGCGTCAAGATTCATTTGTCATTATCGTTGAATTTCTCAACAGCTTTCAGTCAAGTTAACAAGTGTCCATTCACTGTTCACTATGTGAACTTAACAAATTGACACTTGCCTGTCAACAAGAAAATGTTGTAAAATATAACATATTGAAGTTTCAGAATAATTCTATATATTACGACTTGGCATAACCCTTGCGAGAGTGAGGATAGATGGAAAACAGTGTGAACAGTGTGCTGCTCGTAGTGGACGATACAAGGTCTTCAAGGTCGGTCTTATCCTCCTTTCAAAACCTGGTGAGAAGGCCCCAGACAGCTATACTCCTTTACGTCCAGCGGCTCGAGGGCAGGTCTCTTCTGACTGATATGCTCGGCGATGCTGAAATGTCCACCCTGAAGGACGCCCTCAAGGACAGCGAGCATAAGCGCAGGCTCGATGAAACAGCAGAAATAGCACTGGACCGCTTCCGCCGCGAGATTGAGGACGGCAGAATAAGTGTCAAGTCCATAATACGCGCGGGACATCCCGCAGAGGAAATCCTTAAGGTCGCAGATGAAGAACATGCAGAACTTATTATCATGGGGGGCGACGGAAGAAGAGGACTGAACAGATTCATCTCGGGCAATTTTGCGAAGGAGGTGCAGGAGAGGGCAAAGGTCCCCGTTCTCGTGGCCAAGAGGGCAAACCTTTGCGAGGAGCCCTATACCTGGAGAGATGCCGTTGCCGCAATTTCGGTGACCGCAATTTTTGTAGCCGGTCTTTACATTTTGGGCATCTTTCTTCAGGGAGGTAAGTTTCAGCATTAACGGTAACGGCGGCTAATCAGCCAAGAAGGAGGCGCAAAATGAAAAAAGTGTTGGTTGCAGTCGATGACACCAGGGCCGCGGAATCCGTGGTGTCTGTCTTCGACAACCTGGTCAGGCCCCCCGAAGAGGTAATACTTCTCTACGTGGAAAGGCTTGAGGGAAGGACGAAGATGATTGACATGCTCGGAGAGGCAGAGCTGTCGACGTTAAAAGAGCAGCTTAGGGGAACGGAATACAAAGAGGCGCTTGACAGAAAAGCTGAGAGCATACTCAGCCATTATAAGAAGAAATTCGACAACGGCGGACTTGTCAAAGTAACGACGATGATAAGAGAGGGAATCCCCTCGGAGGAAATTTCGAAGGTCGCACAGGAGGAAAATGTCGAGCTGATAATCGTCGGCTGCGACAGGCATGAGGGACTCAGCAGGTTCATCTTCGGTTGCGTCAGCGAGCAGGTGGAGAGGGATTCAGGTGTCCCCGTAATTGTGGCCAAAGAAACGGCCGAACACAAGACGGCTGTGAGGGAGCCGGGGATGATTACAGCAGCTTAGCTTCGGAAAAAAAGGAAAGGAGGAAAGACATGAAGAAGGTATTGGTTGCCGACGAGGAAGGCGTTGATCTCATCCTTGTGGGCTGCAGCGGAAAGTCGCGTCTACAGAGATATGTCACGGGATGCGTCTCCAAAGATGTGGAGAAGAAGGCCAAAGTGGCTGTCCTGATAGCCATGGGAAACGGATGCTGGAAACACGAGCACTTTTGTAAGGGAAGGGAGGCATATGCTTCAAGGTAACATCTATTCTGTAATATCGGCACTTATCCTCGGCCTGAGCTTGGGGTTCGTCCTGCAGAGAGGGCGTTTTTGCCTGAACTCGGCCTTCAGGGACATTATCTTCGTCAAGGACCTGACCTTTTTCAGGGCATATTTGCTATGTGTGGCTGTGGCGATTATAGGGACTAACCTTCTAGAGCACTTCGGTCTTCTCATGACCTTCGATCAGACGACCGGGCATTATGAGAAAGTTGAGCTCATGCGGCAGAGTTTTGTCCCTCTTGCTAATGTCATCGGCGGGTTCATCTTCGGCGTCGGCATAGTGCTTGCGGGCGGATGCGCCAGCGGCATTATATACAGGGTCGGTGAAGGACAGGTCTCGACCATAACGGCGATCATCGGCTTTTTCCTGGGCATCGTGATGACCACCCAGGGCTTGCTGAGTCCCATATACGATTACCTTAAGAGCTTGAAGGTCGAGGTCGGGGGCAAGACGAACCCGGCCATATGGGACCTCTTCGGCGGCAGTCCGACGGCAAAATGGCTCACGATCGGCATCTTCTGCCTCGCGCTTCTGATCTTCGTCTTCAAGGGCAAGCCCTCCTTCGGGAAAAGCTCCAAATCGTTTTCGTGGGGCCTGACCGGACTTCTGGTGGGACTCCTGACCATAGCCGCGTGGGTAGCTTCTTCGTATTTCGGCGGCTTCCCGAGGGGCCTTGCTATCACCACGCCCGTAAGGGAGTTCTTCAACGCTGTCCTTTACAGGAGTTCTCACTCGCCTTTTCCGGAATTCAGCTTCCTGGGCATATTTACCGGTACATGGGGAGTGTTCTTTATCTTTGCAGTACCCATCGGCGCTTTGATAAGCGCACTTTCCTTAAAAGAGTTCAAGTGGAAGATCCCCCAGGCAAAGGAATTCCTTACCGTTCTGTTCGGGAGCTTACTGATGGGGATTGGGGCCGTTATCGCCGGTGGCTGAAACCTCGGTCACGGGGTGACAGGTATGTCAACCATGGCTCTTTCAAGCTTAGTGGCGACGGTCTCGATAATCCTGGGCAACTGGACGATGGTTTATTTCAAGTTCATAAAGCCCATGAACGACTGATAACAGGCGGAAGCGCTAAACGGATCTCAAGCCTCGAAGTTTAGTGATAACGTACGAAACGAAAGCAGAAGCCCTTACGCGTATAACGTAAGGGCTTCTGCTTTCGGAAGACCGTCTCTTCATGCCCGGCAGTCATTCCCCGCCGCCGTCTTTCTTCTCCATCAAATCTATTACCCTTTGCAGCAACGAATCCTTGTCATAGAGGGGCGCGCCCCTCTCGAATTCCTTGTGACGATCTTCCACACGCATCGGGATTCCCTTCGCAGAGAGCTTGGAGAGCACATTTGGTACATCTACAAAACGCGACATCTTATTGAACTGGGTTATGCCTCCCCTGAAGCCCTCATGGTGCAATGACATGACAAGACGCGTCTTCGCCCTCGTAACGCCTACATAAAAGAGCCTCTGCTCCTCTTCCATCTCGTCCTCGTGGTCGAGCGAAAAAGCAACCGGCAGGACACCGTCCATGAGCCCCATCAGAAACACGCATTCCCACTCAAGTCCCTTTGCGGAGTGGATTGTAGAGAGAGTGAGGGGCTTTTCCTCGTACGGCGTTGACGGCTCCACGCGCCAGACGCCCCTTTCTGGCGGCTCAATCGTGAAATCCTCCAGCAGCTCCTCAAGCGAGGCATATCTCGCCGCCACCTGTCGCAACGTCTCGAGGTCGTTAAGTCTTAAATGCCAGTCATCGAATCTGTCCTTTAGCAACGGCATATAGTAATCGAGCACCAGGCCGAACTGCTCTCCCACAGGAAAGCCTTCCTTGTGTATGCCTTTAATCAATGAAGAAAGTCTCGTCAGCCCCCCGGAATACCTGTGCCCGGAGGTGTGCTTTCGCAGGACCGCATCGAGGACCTCCGATAAAGAAGCGCTTGCGAGAATCTCCCCGCAAATGTGCTCCGCGGTCCTCGGCCCTATTCCGTCAATCATTGTCAGCACGCGGTTCCATGCCAGCTCGTCCTTCGGGTTCGCGACAATCTTGAGGTGAGACATGACGTCCTTGACATGAGCCGTCTCATAGAATTTCAGCCCTCCGAAGACCTCGAACGGGATGTTTCTTCTGCTCAGCTCGGCCTGAAGGGGGATAGATAGATACTGCGAGCGGAACAACACGGCCTGATGGGCGAGCGGCACACCCTCATCCCTTTGCGTCTTAATCGTATGCGCGATCCACTCAGCCTCTTCATGAGAGTCCTTAAAAAAGAGGAGCTCCGGTTTCTCCCCTGCCTGCTTTCTCGCCGACACTAGGCACTTGGAATACTTGTTCTTCATGTTCTCGAGTACGGCATTCGCCACATCGAGAATGGCCTGGGTGCTCCGGTAATTCTCCTCAAGCTTTATAATTGCGCACTCGGCGAATCTCTTCGGGAACTCCATGATGTTCTCATGCGACGCGCCCCTGAACCCGTATATGCTCTGGGCGTCGTCCCCGACCGCCATTATGTTTCTGCGGTCTTCAGACAAAAGATAGGCTATGTCTCCCTGCAATCTGTTGGTGTCCTGATATTCATCCACCATTATATACTTATACTTCCGAGACAGACGGTCACGTATCTCCTCCTTTTCGAGCAAAAGTCTCAGATAAACCAGAAGATCGTCATAGTCGAGATAGTTCTTTGCGATCTTGTACGCGGCATATTCCCTCCGCAGCCTCTCCAGATCCGCTGAGAATTCGAGGAAATGCGGATAGTCCTTCTTCAGGACCTCGCCGACCGATGTGCCCTTATTGATAGACATGCTGATAATGGCCCTCAGCGTCTCCTTTTTGGGCAAGCGTCTTTCCTTCTCGAAAAAACCGAGCTTCACAGAGCACCGATGGACAGCTTCTCCGGCATCGCCCTCATCGAGAAGGGAAAACGACTCCGAAAAACCGATCCGTTTCGCATAGCGCTTAAGCTGTCTGTACGCAAAAGAGTGGAATGTCCCGCCCTCCACGTCTTTGCAGCGCGGATCGTGTCTTGATGCGCGGGAGATCATCTCGCGGGCCGCGCTTCTCGTGAAGGTCAGAAGCAGGATCGAACCAGGACTGACCTTGTTTTCGACGAGATAGAGGACGCGGTACTCAATCACCCTCGTCTTGCCTGAACCGGCCCCCGCTATGACCAGGACCGGCCCGTCGGTCGTAATGACAGCGGCAAACTGGGAGGGGTTCAGCGACTTCTTGAAATCAGGCACTCTCTCAGACAACATTTAATATTTTATCATTTCGTATTGTCTCCTGTATCTGAGCCGAGGGATTCGTCTTCGCCTAACTCGTATGTCTCCTCCCCGGCCTGCTCGGGGGTTTCGTCTCTTTCGAGGAGTTCTCTGAATATGAACGGCTTTGTGGATGCCGGCACCTTCGGGTCGGCGTAGAGCTCCTTCAAGTCCGAAGTCTTCATCTCCCCTATGAATCGCGCCGCCCGGACAAGCGGCGTATTGAAGTTTCTTATGAGGGCGAACTTCACGGCATAACGCAAAGACCATTTTGGATGCTCGGCGACCAACCTGATAACAGCCGGTTTTGTCGCTTTCGCGTTGATAATGCCGCAGATGATGCCTTCGGTCAGCACCGGGCCTTCAAGACACGCTTTGATCACTCTCTCGTCGCCTTTTTGCATGAGCTCCGCCACGATGGCGGTATTCGCCCTTCTCGCAAGGGCGGTCTTGACACCGCCCGGCATGGAAGGTATCTTTTCCGTGAGAGACTGCTCGATCTTCTGCCTGACGTTGATCGGAATGCGCTGATCTTTCGTGAGATCTGAAATGTCGAATGTCCTGAGAAATTTCAGGAGAGAGAAAGTCACCCGCTGGGGGGTCCTGGGGTTCCTGCAAATCGCAAGCTTCAGGTTATAACTGTCCTTAAACCTGACGTCCCCGGCGAGAAAGCCGAGGGTCTCGGGAGAAGCGCTCGAATTCCTCGCGATAAGTATAGCCATGTCCTCGGTGAGGTTTGCGTTGAGAGTCGCGTTCATGAGGATATCCGGATGGCGCTCCCAGACCAGTCTCCTTAGCTCTTCGGACGGGGCGGTCTGCGCGGCCTTTATCTTGTCTTCGATATCCATTGAGAAGTTTAAGCGTAGGATTCAGATTATAGGAAGAGACTATCTACTTAATATTAGCCCTTGCCTGAGCCTTTCCTTATTCTCTATTTCTGTAGAACCTGATCTGCCTCATGCCTGTGATCCACGAAAGGAGCATGCTCACTATGCTCACGATTATTGCGCCACGGAACGCGGCCCAGAATCCACTTATATGGAACCCGAGATGAAACGTGTCCGAAAGCGAGGCGGTCAGGGCGAGCATGAGGGTGTTGATGAGGAGAGTAAAGAGACCTAGCGTGAGTATTATAAAAGGAATCGAAAAAAGCTTTACTACAGGCTTTATGACAGAATTGACAATCCCGAAGACGGCCCCTACGATGATCATCTTCCACCACTCGCCGGTGAAGCTCAGACCGTCCACAAGCTTAACGGCCACTACAATGGAAAGGGCGTTGATCATTATACGCAAGATCAGATAAGACATATATCACCGTCCATGATTTCTGATATTTTATCGTAACGCGGGACTTATTTGAACGCCGACATCTTTTCAGTCATTCAAATTTATTCTGTCACCGATAGACCTCGTCATGCGGCCTTCCAGCGCAGCGCGAGTTTCTTGCGCGACGCGGCGCAATCTCGAAGATAAAGATTGATGAGCGTCTGATAAGGGATACCGGCCTCCTGTGCGAGTTCCTTAAAATAGCTGATGGTGCCTTCGTCCATTCTGAGAGTTACTTGCCGCTTAAGCCGACCGGCATAGGGATTCTTCACCGCTTTTGAAAAGTCATATTCTCTTCTCATATTCATCACCTTTCCCAATAACTTTTTTGTTCGTTGCGGGTTGCCTTCCGCGCAGATATTATTCTGATAACCTCATCGCTCTCTCGATAACAGTGACATACTGTCAATAAACGGATTTTCGCGCTCAATCCAAGAAGAACAAAACGGTCTTCGTCATCAGAATGATCGGGGTCATGGATCATCAAGGCATTCTCGTCAAGGAAAACAGCCTGTGCTTCTTCGAATGAAACGTCGTGTTTCCTCTGGTTTTCAAGACTCTTGCGGGGATCACACTCGAAGCGAAGGTGCTTCATAACTACATTGTAAATATAGGATAAGGAATTGTCAATTCGCTTTTATCGGAGACGATCCATGCTTTGTGGCGCAAACGACTTTCTTGAAGGCATGGCCGAAGCCGCCTCTTATGGTCGAGCCTTTGTAAGAAGGCATGACGGTCAGGGCGTCGTTATTTGCCCATCCTCTTCTTCGACTCCATGAGCGCCTGTACGGGCTTGAGGCCATACGGGCTGCCCTGCTCTATCGCGGTCAGGACAGTCCCGCCTCCAGTGAAGAAATAGTACTTTGCATTGTCCATGACCGACAGGTACAGGCCGGGGCAGAGGTTTTTGAACTCCTGGAGCGTATCACCGCCTCCGTACATCTTGGTGGCCTCTGTGTTGCGGTCGATGGCATTGTCGAGGGCCTCAGAACCCTCGGTAAAGTGAGGAGTAAAACCCATCACTGCATTGACAAAGGTAGTCCTGGCCTTGCCTATGACCTCAGCAACCGCGGCGTCCTCAAAAGATCTCGCATCGATATCGAGAATGTAGCCGTATGAATTGCCGGGCTTCAGGTCTCTCACGGACAGGGTCCTGTATTTGCCCCCGATGCGGCCCTCTATGACGTCCGACTCGACGATATAAGGAAGCTCCACGATCTTGCCGCGAGTCCTGTCCTTCTCTACCAGTTCCCTCGCAAGACCGATGTCTTCATCTCCGACGCCCTTTATCCTTACATTGTATTTCGCGCAGAGATAGGTATTATAGATCACCCCTCCCAGGATAAGACGGTCGGCCTTTTCGTAAATGGCATAAAGAGGCCGTATCTTTGTGTCATACTTTGCTCCGGCCACGACCGCAACAAAGGGCCTGTCGGGATTGAGTACGGTGCTGAGATTGATGATCTCCTGCTGCATCAGGAACCCGGCGTAAGAAGGAAGATGCCTCGTGATGTCGTAGGTCGACGCATGGGGCTGCCATGAGCCGAATGCGTCATTTATATAGATATCGGCCAGTCCCGCGAGCTGCAGACTGAAATTTTCCCTCGCCTCACCCTCGTCCTCCTCCCCCAGAAACCAGCGCGTATTGGGCAGATACAAGCCGCCGATCCTGCGCTCCCTGAGCTCCCGGATCGCAAGGTTGATGGAAGTGTCGATCCCGGTAATCCCTTTATCCGGATCTATGGGAAATCGCGGGACGTGTATCTTCGAATGGAGCTTTTGCTCAAGGTATTGGATGATCGGCTCAACGGATTCTTCTGACCTGCAACTGATCTTCCCGGTTTTCCTGTCCCTTGGTCTCCCGACGTGGGTCATCATTACCGGCCTGCCCCCCCTCTCTACAATGTTGAAGAGCGTTCCGATAGTCCTGTCGATCCTGTACGGGTCGCGTATCTCGCCGTCTTTCACAACGTTGTGATCGAAGCGGACAAGGACGGTCTTTCCGTTCAGATCGGCATCCTGGATTATGGGAAGTTCCTGGCTCAGGCTGTCGGTTTTCATTGATCTAATGAAAGTATCACGGATGAATCGGGCTATGTCAAGGGAACTCAAACTATATTTGCTCTGAAGCCTATTCGCTTTAGCGCGGATATAATTTGCCCGGTGTCCGTCACTTCAGGATTATACTCGACCGCAATCGTCTCGTTGGAATAACCCACTTTCACATTCAAGATGCCTTCGAGCTGAAGAAGTACGCTTGCGGTGTCTGTTGCACAGCACGGACAGTCCAGACCGTCTATTCTTAACTGAAGCTGATTTAACATAAAGTAATACTTAAAATAAAGACTTATAACAAGCTGTTATTACAACCTTATTCTAATCTTAACTTGATTTCTTCCGGAAGTTTTTTAGGTTTGAAATTGCCGCCCACGCAGACGAGAATTGTCCTGGCCGTCACAAGCAGCAGGCCGTCTCTGCTGACTTCCTGATAGAACCTGACAGCGGATAACCTGGTCTCCTCAACCCTCGCTGAAATCGCAATCTTGTCCTGATATCGGGCCGGCGCCTTATAATCGATTTCTACCCTCCCCACGACGAACAGCAAATCTCTTTCCGCCAGCTTGGGCAGTTCAATGCCCCTGAGGAGCAGAAATTCAGTGCGGGCCTCTTCGAGATACTTGAGGTAATTAGCGTAATAGACAACGCCTCCGCAGTCCGTATCGTGGTAATAGATCTTCTTCTGGATACTAAAGTCCGACATGAGAAAATAGTTTAACTGAAATCAACCGCATTAGCAATCAATTCACACACTTAAGCTGCGAGACATCAACCTAAAGTAGATCTTTAAACATTAAGTCTTGCTTAAATGTCTTCATGAAGATATAAACGCTAACATCGTAAACTATTTATACTCTTAAATTCTCTTAATAAAACAGCTGCCTCATCTCGCGCCTTTCTGCGGACGCCCGCCCCTTGGAAGGATGGCGATCCCCGACGGATCAATATGACAGGACAAATGGTCCTTGTCGGGATCGAAGCCGAGGCTCTCGCCCTCCTTTATCACGTTATACTTGTCCACTATGACCTTGCGCAGGCGGCAGCCTTTCTTCAGCACGGATTGGTCCATGATGATGCAATCCTCCACGCTCACGTCGTTCTCGATCACCACACCGCTCCGGATCACGGAGTTGCTGATCCTTGCCTTGTGAATGACCGTGCCCTCGGCAATGATGGAGTTTCGTATAGTGCCCCTCAGGATCTTCGATGAGGGCCCCTCATAATTCGATGGGTGTATGGGCCATTCGGAGTTGTCCAGTTCGAAGAGGGGCGAATCGCCGAGCATATTCATTTGAGCCTCAAAAAATGCAGAGATGGTACCCACGTCCCTCCAGTACCCTTTTTCTTCGTACGACTTGATCCCGGGGATGACGTTCGTCCCGAAATCATATGCGAAGACGCGCTCGCTCGCTACAAGGTCCGGTATGACATGTGCCCCGAAATCGTGCTGCTTCTTCCTCTGCGCCCTCGCAAGGGCGTCCAGCAGCACATCCCGGTTGAAGATGTAATTCCCCATAGAGACGTAGGCGCGCCCGGGATCGTTCGGCATCGGCAAGGGTTTCCTGGGCTTTTCCTGAAAACCGACGATCCTGTTTTCGCTGTCGCTCATGATGACTCCGAAAGCGGATGCCTGTTCTATCGGTACAGGCCGCGCAGCCACTGTGACAAGGGCGTCTTTCTCCAAGTGAAAGTTGACCATCTGGCGGATATCCATTCTGTAGATGTGGTCGGCGCCGAAGACGGCCACCAATCCGGGGTTATGCTCCTTAATAATAGTCATATTCTGGAAAACCGCATCCGCAGTACCCTGGAACCATTCGGGTCCCATGCGCATCTGGGGCGGCACTACCGCCACAAAATGGTCCTTTATGACCGGCGAGAGCACCCAGTTACGCCTGACATGCTCGATTAGGGATTGCGACTTATACTGTACCAGCAGATAGATCGAGTAGATCTGCGAATTGATGAGATTGCTCAGAACGAAATCTGCTATCCTGTATCTGCCTCCGAAAGGGACAGAGGGTTTGGAACGGAAAGCCGTGAGCGGAAAAAGCCGTTCACCCTTCCCTCCCGCTAAGACAAAGGCAAGAATCTTTGGCTGCATGCCTACCTCCTCGACGCTATATATCTTTCTTTATATAAACCGCTCTCGCCGGCAGGGGGACCGCTATCCCCTCGTCCCTGAGCCTCTTCAATATCCTTCTCCTGAGTTCATCCTGTACGGAGTATTGCTCGGTATATTCGCTCACATTGCAACCTACCGTGAACTCAATGGCGCCCTCTTTGTAACCCGAAGTCATCGTTACGGACGGCTCCGGCTCGCCCAAAAGCCCGGCGACCTCTCCCACCGCCTTCCGCGCCTCCTCGGCAATCGCCTTTTCCGCCTTCTCTACGTCGGACTCGTAACCGACCGCAACGGCAATGCCGATGAAGATCGTCTTGTCGGGAAGATAGTAGTTTGTGACAATGCTCTGGGCAAGTTTGCTGTTCGGAATGATCACCATGTTGTTCGAAAGCACCCTTATCCTTGTAGTCCTCCAGGTAATGTCCTCGACGCGGCCCTCCTGACCCGTCTCAAGCCTGATCAGATCACCGATCCTCACGGACCTCTCCATCAATATATGAATTCCGGCAAAAAGATTCTCGAGTGAATCCTTCAGGGCGAGGGCCACGGCAAGTCCCCCGACGCCGAGTGCTGTCAGAAGCGGGGCGATGGCAATGCCGAGCGCGCCAAGGATGATCAGGAAGCCTACCGCGAAGACGGCCCCTTTCACTATGCCGTAGGCCAAGCCGGTCGGGGGGATCGGCAGGTTTGATTTCTGTATGTAATTCCTGAAGATATCGCCCGACAGATTCGCGCAGGCATAAGTGATCGAAAATATCACTACCACATGAATGACCTTCGTCAGGTAGAAGACATACCTTGCCGGCAGCTCAGACGTGGAAAGGCCGCTATGAAGGCCGATCGCAATACATAAGTAAAAAGACGGCGTCCTGAAAGTATCTATTACGATGGCCCCTATCTTTTCCTCGCTCTTCTCCGACCACCTTCGAAGCAAGCCGAAGGAGAAGCTTCTCAGGACAAAGAGGACAAACGAAGACACCAAGGCTACGACAACGGGCAGAACGAACCGTTTAATATCCGGATTCATTCTGAGTTCCCCGCTCCGGAAATCCATCCGGATGCAGCATTCCTGAAATAAGCAGTCATACTCATCTTGTCTTTTACAAGTATAAGTATTGAGACCGCGATGGTCAAGAAAAACGGTGCTTTTTTCACGGCCGGCGAGGGGCGAATCTTATGGATTTTTACCTTCTCGCGGCGTATAATCTAAGGCGCAGCGGATTTGCCTCCTTAGCCTAAGGGAGAACCCTTTCCGCTCATACGCTAAGCGGGGCGAGGGGATCAATGTGCGTTTAATTCCGACTTGTTGACATCAGAGAAAACCGGAGGTGGCAGATGGCAGACGAGCATTCTTTCGATATTACGTGCGAAGTGGACATGCAGGAGGTGTTGAACGCCGAGAACCAGGCGACAAAAGAGATAAGCCAGCGCTTTGATTTCAAGGGCAGCAAGAGCAGCATCGAGTTCGACAAGGCCAAGGGCACTATAACGCTCATTTCAGATGACGAGTATAAGCTCAAGAGCGTCATCGATATATTGCAGTCAAAGCTCATCAAGCGCGGGATCGCGCTGAAGGCATTGACATACGGCAAAGTTGAACAGGCCGCGGGGAATACCGTGCGTCAGGTCATAACCCTTCAACAGGGGATCCCGCAGGAAAAGGCGAAGGAGATCGTAAAGCTCATTAAAGACCTGAAACTCAAGGTCAATGCCGAGATACAGAAGGACCAGGTCCGCGTAAGGGCAAAGAAGATAGACGACCTCCAGGCTATCATCGCCAAACTGAAGGAAAAGGACTTCGGGATACACATCCAGTTTACGAATTACAGATAGCTCCCGCAGGCAGCGTTTTTCGTCGTTTGTAAGAAGCAGAGCTTGCCGCCGTTGACAAGCCTTTTCAGGCATCTATAATGTGAAATAAAAACCCTTTTCGCCTGGACAGGAGGCTTGTCATGATTTCTCTGATAATAAACGGCAAATCTCATAAAGTGGACGTGACCCCGGACGTACCGCTCTTATGGGTCATACGAGAATACCTGAAACTCACCGGGACCAAGTACGGCTGCGGCATCGGCATGTGCGGTTCCTGCACTGTCCATATCGACGGCAAGGCCCAGAGGTCGTGCCAGATATCCGCAGGAGACGCCCAGGGCAAGAAGATCACCACCATCGAGGGGATTCCGGAAGACCACCCCGTAAAGAAGGCCTGGATAAAGGAGCAGGTCCCGCAATGCGGATATTGTCAGCCCGGCCAGATCATGCAGGCTATCGCCTTTATCTCGGAGAAGCCGGACCCGACAGATGAAGAGATCGTAAGCGCCATGAACGGCAACCTCTGCCGGTGCGGCACCTATCCGTACATCAAGAGCGCGATCAAGCTTGCGGCCAGGGGAGGGAAATAGTCATGAAAAAGACGATTACCCGCCGTGAGTTCCTGAAAAAGTCGATGACCGGAGCCGGACTCGCGATAGCGGTCATGGCCACCCCCTCCGGGTTCAAAATTCTCTCGGCCGAAGAAGTCAGGAAGGAACCTCCGTCCTTCAGCCCAAGCGTGTGGCTGCATATAACGCCCGACAACCTGGTGACCATTGTGGTCAACAAATCAGAAATGGGACAGGGCGTATACACATCCCTTCCGATGGTCCTGGCGGATGAGCTCGACGCAGACTGGAAACAGGTGAGACTTAAGGTCGCGCCGGCGGACAAGAAGTATAACGATCCGGCCTGGGGCAGGCAGCTCACCGGCGGCAGCACAAGCATCAAACATATGTGCCAGCCCCTGAGGATCGCAGGCGCGGCCGCCCGCGAGATGTTAATGAAGGCAGCAGCAGAGGCCTGGAGCGTTGCAGAGGACAGATGTGAGGTCCGTAAAGGCGTCGTGGAATATGCCGCGGGCAAGAAGCAACTTTCTTTCGGTAAACTCGTTTCAAGGGCTTCCAGGCTACCGGTCCCGCAGAGTCCCAGCCTGAAGAAAGAGAGCATGTTTACGTTCATCGGGATGCCGATGGCCCGCCTCGATATCCCGGACAAGACCAACGGCCGGGCGAAATACGGAATAGACACCTTTGTCCCGAATATGCTCTACGCGGTATTATCGAGACCGCCTTCCTATGGGGCCAAGCCCCTTTCCTTCGACAAGGACGCTGCCATAAAGATACGGGGCGTGCATTCTGTTGTAGCAATCCCTCGCGGAGTGGCGGTTTGTGCCGACACGGTGGATGCCGCATGGAAAGGCAGGGATGCCCTCAATGTAAGGTGGGACAAAGGCGTCGATCCGAACCTGAGCAACGAGACCCTTGATAAGGCCTTTACTGCCGATCTCGCAAAGAAAGGGCTTATTGGTAAGAGCTCGGGCGATTTTCAAAAGGCATTTGAGAAGGCCGCGACAAGGCATGAGATGATTTTTGACCTGCCGTATCTCTATCACGCGACAATGGAGCCGATGAATTGCACGGCCAGCGTCAGAAAAGACAGGTGCGAGATATGGGTACCGACCCAGTTCCAGACCGCGGTGCTCGGTCTCACTGAAAAAGAAACAGGCCTCAAGCCGGAGCAGATAAGCGTACATACCACATATCTCGGCGGCGGCTTCGGTAGAAGGTCGGAGGTGGACGTTGTGGAGGAAGCCGTCCAGATATCGAAGGTCATAGGCAAGCCCGTAAAGGTCTTATGGAAAAGGGAAGAGGACGTGAAGAACGGTTTCTACAGACCGGGCACCTCCACAAAAGCGGCGGGAGGGCTTGATGAGAAAGGACGCCTCGTCGCCTGGTTTCATAGAATTGTTTGTCCATCGATCTTCTCGCGGGCCATGCCTGCGGCTATGAAGAACAATATCGATCCTGCGGCGATGGATTGCCTGTCGGACCTCGAATATGAGGTGCCGAACCTTGAAGTCGAATATGTGCGTATAGACACTCCTGTCCCTGTGGGCTTCTGGAGGTCCGTCGGAGCCTCCCATAACGGCTTCACTATCGAAAGTTTCGTGGACGAAATGGCCCATCTCGCAAAGAAGGACCCTCTCGAGTTCCGTCTCGGGCTTCTCAAGGGGCGCAAAAGGGCGTCCCGGGTACTCGAAACCGTGGCTGAGAAGGCAGGATGGTCGAAACCGGTCAGGAAAGGCGAAGGCAGAGGCATTTCCTGGGTTCTCGCTTTCGGAACCTATGTGGCGCAGGTGGCGGAGGTGTCCGTCGATAAGAAGAGCGGCTCAATAAGAGTGCACAGGGTAGTCTGCGCTGTGGACTGCGGACCGGTTGTCAATCCGGCGATCCTGACCGCGCAGATGAGAGGCGGGATCATTATGGGGCTGAGCGCTGCCTTGAAGGAGAGGATGAACTTTTCAAAAGGCGGCGTTGAATCTTCCAACTTCGACGACTATCCTTTGATCAGAATGAATGAAGTCCCTGAGATAGAGGTCCATATCATAAAGAGCACGGATGCCCAGAGCGGCGCTGGCGAACCGGGCCTTCCGCCGATAGCGCCTGCAGTGGCCAATGCGGTTTTCAATGCGACCGGGATAAGGATAAGGAACCTCCCTATGCTTCCCGACAGAGTGAAAGAGGCGATGGGGAAGGCATAGATGGAAATTTACGAGGAGATCATCAAACTCAAGAAAGAAGGCAGGTCTTCCGCCCTCGCTACCATCGTTCAGGCAGTCGGATCGTCACCGCAGAAGGAAGGGGCGAAGATGCTCGTGAGGGAAGACGGCTCGATCATGGGGACACTCGGAGGAGGATGTCTGGAGGCAGAGGTCATTCAGGCCGCCTTGATGGCGATCCGTGACGGCGTTCTCCGCACTATTCCTTTTGAGCTGACGGAAAGACATGGAGGGCTCGTATGCGGAGGAAAGGTGCTTGTATATATCGAGCCTATTCTTCCCGATCCCCGGCTCTTCATTTTCGGAGCGGGACATGTCGGCAGGGCATTGTCCAAGGTCGCACGCTTTTTGGGCTTCACGGTCACGGTGATCGACGACAGGGAGGAGCATGCAAACAGAGACCTTCTGCCCGAGGCGGACGAGATCATTGTTAACGACTTCGGGACTGTCTTCGAGAGGCTGAATGTGAACGACAAGACTTACATAGTCATAGCTACACGGGGACACAACCACGACCTCGACGCGCTGAAGCCGGCGCTGAGAACAGAGGCGCGTTACATAGGTCTTGTAGGGAGCAGGCGGAAAAGGGCGCTTCTATTCAAGGCCCTCAAGGCAGAGTGCTTTTCAGAGGAAGACGTAGGCAGGGTCATAACTCCGGTCGGCCTTGCCATAGGCTCGGTCACCCCGGAAGAAATAGCCGTCAGCATCATCGCCCAGATCATTCAGTACAGGAGGGAGAGTGGACACTCAGGTCTCGGCCGTTCTTCTTGCAGCGGGCTTGTCGAGGAGGATGGGACAATCAAAGCAGCTCCTTCCTTTGGGTAACAAGCCTCTCATCAGGCATTGCCTCGATACCATTATCGACTCCGGAATCAAAAATATTATTGTTGTGCTTTCCGAAGAAAGAAGTGCGATTACAGACGCTCTGACCGGCTACCCGATAAAGAGATGTTTTAATCCTGACCCTCAAAGCGACATGGCCGGATCCGTGAGGATCGGCCTTCGCTCAACGGATGAGCTTTCATCGGGATGCCTCATCTGCCTTTCGGATCATCCGATGGTGTCGAGTAAGACTATGAAGACCCTTATTGAATTGCACGCGGGCGATTCGGATAAAATCATTATTCCTGTTTACCGAGGAAGGAGAGGCCACCCCACCCTCTTCCCGATGCCTGCTGTCAAAAAAATCTTCGAGGGACAGACCCTGAGAGATATAATTCGGGACAATGACGGGATAGTAGAAAATGTCGATGTGGAAGATAAAGGGATTATTATTGATATTGATACCATGGAGGACTATGAGAGGGCAAGTAAGCAGGTACGATTCTTCCCTAAGAAGTAGCCCGTACCCTTTACGTCTACTCCTCTTTAAATTTCTTGAGTCTGCTTAGACTTTATTTATGGGTCATGTCTAACAACGAGTTAAGCGGCTTGACCGCTTGTGCGTTTGGTTATGAGTCAACGCACTATGTCGAGGTAGCACTGATATTTTCCTCTTCAAATGTCAATAGTCAAGTCCGACCCCGATTGGTTCCTTCTCATCGAGGCCCTCTGCCATGTAGAGACTTCCCCGTTGAAAAAACAGGTCTGCGTTCAACGGGTCTCTTTCAATAAGTCGTGTGTACCTATCTATGTCTTGATTGAAACTGCCCTTGACGTGCTCCGGTATGCCATGGGAAGGAATATTTTGATAATCGTGGTCACTTGTTCTCGCGCAACTGACTATAAGACCTATCAGTAATAGTCCAGAGATCCAAATTGCGCTGTACAAATTATCTTTCTTCATTCATTGCTGACAACGAGTTAAGCGGCTTGACCGCTTGTGCGTTTGGTTATGAGTCAACGCACTATGTCGAGGTAGCACTGATATTTTCCTCTTCAAATGTCAATAGTCAAGTCCGACCCCGATTGGTTCCTTCTTGTGTACGTACCAAACCTGATCCTTCTTCCCATCTCTTGCATACTGCTCAACCAAGTTTGCAGTGGTATTTCCCTCTGCGGGATGCAGATAATTCTTAAATATTGTATGCTGACTGAAGAAATTGGCATTTGCAAATTCTGAAAGCCCAACATTGTTCTGCAATGTAACAGCTGGGTTTGTTCCGTTATATTGGTTTGTATCAAAGAGATTTGCGATCGGAACCGGAGCAAGAGGATTAGAATTTCCGATTGCCGATGAATCAAAATAAATGGGTGGATAATTTGGAAGCTTGTTTATAGTAACGTTCTTCAGCGCCCAGCACTCATAATGATGTGCTTGCGGACATGTACCGTGTGCATCATTCCTTGTATGCTCCGGTACAGACACGTCTTCTACCAAATGCATGACTTGGCCGAGCCCTCTGAAAGTGTCTGCAAAATTCTTATCTCTTGTCGTTTTATCTGGTGATGTAAGAGCCCTATAGAAATAATCCCTTGCATCAAACCATGAGTAGTTTCCTGTCCCGAGCACTTGCAAGGTCTGCGCGCCGAGCGGCCACTGAGACCATAGAACAGAGGATGTTCCGTCAAAAAGAGACGTACCCCAAAAACCACTGAATCCTTGCTTGGTTATAGGATCATGAAAATGATTAACAGATCGGAGATAGGGTATTTTGTTATACCATCCTGGGGGTTTGTCTTCATATTTGCCGCCGATGCTAAGCCACTCATCTACTCTTAAGCCATTGAAGTTTTCAGCAATTCCTTGCGAAAAACCACAATTTTGTTTTAAATATCCACCAAGGGAGAACCCATTCAGTGTGGAATCTGCAATATAGTAATTTATTGCTTGATGCGTTTCCACCTCCAGAGCAAACGATATTTCTTGAATCGAAACTACTATCAAAATCATGGTTATAAAAAATGCTCTTTTTTTCATGATTCTTATCTCCTATGAAGAATAAAATCACGAGCTCTATAAGGGTCTGATTTTTCTAAGCCCAAATTTACTTCTTCCTCATTAATAAGTTGAATTAGTTTCTTTTGTTCTTCTAAAAACTCAAGTTCGGAGGGAAGACTGGGAATGTTCCTTATTCTCTCCTCTCTTGTCTTTAATTTAGGAAGTTCGACGACGCCCCAAAAAACCTTCCATGTATACACTATCTTGCTCTGTCCACCGACTATACCAACTTCCGGTAGCTCTCCTTCTTTTCCAACATCTCCTGTGAAAAACTTCTCTAAAACATCCAAAGGCATATCTCCAGGAGGATATGTCCGAGAAGCGGAAAAGTTCCCATAGCCCGGTTTATAAATAATGAACTCGGCAAAGGATTCTTCTGAAAAAAATGGCAGGATCAGAGTGGTGTAAGAGGGGAACTTAAATTCACCATTCTTATCGGTCAGGGTTTCTTTCACTTTTACCGCTGATGTGTATCCGCCGCCGGGACCATTCCAATTCCCTTTTTCATAAACTACAACCACAACCGCCCCTTCTATGGGTTGCATGGTCTCTGCATCGATAACCTTCCCCTGAAATGCAGGCTTGTGGTAGATAAGCCAGCCAGCCTCTGAAGAACAACCATAAAAAACAATTATCAGCATGGACAAAATAATGATTCTAATCGGCGTCATATTATCATTCTCCCATCACCTTTAGAACTGCTGGATTTTCCATAACCCATCTGCATCTCTAACAAAATAGACTGTACAAGGTGCATTGTTTGCCCCACAGCCCTAAAAGTCCATGCGAAGAATCTGTTCCGATCGGCTTCGTTCATATTGGTGCTGCCGTCAATGATTGTGTGAGTGAACAAATCCTCATCGACTTCAAAACCTTCCAACGGCAAAGAATAGCCGGTCAGTGCAGCATAATAAAACTCTCTGGCCTTCCTCCACGACCAGTCGCCCCCGAGGTCGGTCGAGCGTCTGTTTGTCTGATCCTGAATCCAGAGCGCTGAGGATATGCCTGTGAAAATGCCACTGTTCAGACCCGCCTGGTCCCACGTTTTCAAGGGATCATGAAAATGATTGCGGGAGCGAGTGTATGCTGGCTCGTCTTCGCATTGCCCACCATCACGAATCCATTCCCAAACCTTCTTGGTTTCTGTTGATTTAAATTCTTTTTTGATCCCATTTACAAATCCTAATTGATTCCTTAAATATATATCCAATGAAAAACCGTTCATGCTATTCGTAGCAATAAATTTATTAATTTCTGCGTGTGTAGGTTTTTCTAATGCAAAACTTATTGATGAAGATAATAGATAAAAAACAACCAATAGTAGAACTACTCGTATCTTCTTCATTTTGTTTCTAACCTCCACGCCCTGTTACTTTTTAACCATTTTTCTTCCTTTTCAATCATCTGATTCAATAATGTCCATTTCTTCTTGGGAATATCACCGTACGGTGAAATCATAGCAGCTTTATTCCGCTCCTCCCAAAACTTTAGCCTTGGTAGTTCGATAACCCCATTTGCAAACCTTGATTGTTTTGCAAATCTATAAAGGTGCGTATATTGAACACCAATTGCTTTTTTAAATTTTTTGGAATTGCTCGTCTGAAAAGGGACCGTGAATGGTTTGTCTTGCAGCTCCGCCAAAACAATCTTTGAAAATTCTTATTGGAATGTTTCGTTCTATTATGGTTATGTCAGCATTACGTTTGAAACTCAGAGGTGGACCCCAATGGTTGGACAGTTTTGGGGCTGAATTAAGGTGGAAACCACCTGTCTTCATGCCGCCAGTTTTACCGGGATGCCGGGACGTGGCAGTTTCCAGTATGCCTCAAAAGGCG
>JAJYIF010000002.1 GCA_021790195.1 Nitrospirota bacterium | reverse complement strand
AAAGGATGGCGTACATAGGAGCGGGAGCAGGAGTGGTTCTTTTTGCGGTAATAGGGCTTCTGCCCGGTTCTTTTCTTGGAGGTGTGATAGGGCTTAATATCGCGGGTAGTCTTTTTGGTATGCCGGTAAGCTCGGCCCTTCTTCCGAGGCTGATAGTCGGTCTTTCGATGCTGATGGGGGTTTTGGTGTCGGGCATCATCTTCATTGCAGGCTCCACGATAGCCGGGTGGCTCATAGGATATGTGATTGACTCCTTGAAGGCTGAGAAGACTGTTCCCGTTGAGGTCAGGAGACAGGGGACAGAGGAATAGACAATAATCCAGGATTTTCTGGAAATCACGGAAAAAGGAGGACAAGAAGATGAAGGCGAGGAAAGAGATGGTAAGGATGGGAACGAAGGTGGGAGGGGTCCTCGGAGCTATAGCGTTCCTGGTGGTAGGCATAGTTCCGGGGTTCTATTTCGGCAGCTACGGGACCCTTGTGCTTCTCAGTCACCTCTTCGGAGGACCGTTGCAGGCGACAGTTCTGGTGAGGATGGCCACCGCAGCCGGTATAATGGTCGGCATCATCTGCATGGCCTCTGTATGCATAGTGGTCGGGGCCGTGTTGGGGACTGCGGTCGGTTACCTGTCCGAAGTTGTTACAAGTCCTTCAAGAACAAAAGCCACCGCTGAGACAGTGGAAGTAAAGAACTGATCTTATCGAGAAGGGGAGGCGCGGAGTTGCCTCCCCTTTCGGCCCGCCCGGACATAACATTTCTACAAGACCAGAACCGTGCTAAGATATACATGGTTCATGTCGTTCTGTAGAGAACGCTATTCATAAATGATTTGATGAAAGGTTTACCAAATGACTATCATAAGAAAGACATCATATGTTCTTCTTATCATTTCCGCCTTGCTTTTGCTGATCGATAATTCTTCCGCCGAAATCGACGGCGTACTGCTTTCCGAGCTTCATAGCAAGGACATACAAACTCAATTGTCTGCCGTCGAAAAGATCGGGAAAGTGGGGGATCAGGAGGCCGCCTCAGTATTAATGGACATCGCCGGAAACAAAGATGAGGATTGGAAGATAAAGATCAGGGCGATCCGTCTTCTCGGCGAAATCGGAAGTTCACGGTCCGCTGACCTTCTGCTGGACATATTCGCAAACCCCTTTCTCAATGAGGCATGTCCCTCGATCAAGTGGAATACGGCCCTCGCTCTCGGTCATTTCAAGAACGATACGCGCGTTGTCGAAGCCCTTATTAAGGTCCTGCATTATAACGACCTGATAGTGCGTGAGGCGGCGATTCAGTCACTGGGAAAAATCGGAGATCCGCATGCGGTCCCGTTCATAATTCCGGCGCTCAGGGATAAGAGTTTCGCCATCCGACGAAGCGCTATAGAGGCCCTTTCAAAAATAGGCAGTTCCGAAGCGGCTCCCTTCCTGAAAAAGGTCTCTGAGACTGACAATGACCCTTTCATAAAGAGCGAAGCCCTTTCCGCCCTGAAGGCATTGAAACGGTCATAAGCCCCAAAGAGAGCCTTATTCCCAGGCGCAACGGCCGAGACTCTTTAGTCAGCCTGTCTCTAGTCCGCCGGATCGCACGCACTCGATGTGCTCATAATTCCGCCCGCAAGAAAGACTATACGGTACCGGCCTTCAGGATCCAACTCTCGCCGATGAATTGACTTCGGCTGGCCTGTAATCGACATCGCTGATCGTGAGATGGTATATTTTACAGTGCAAGTAACTCCAAAGGAAAAAAAGAAAAAGACGACTTCCCTGCCGGCTGCCTTTCCCATGCGTACGATAATTGTCCTTATACTGATCTCGTTTGGGGCATATTTCGTCGCCCTCTTTAATGGTTTTGTGTATGACGACAATTCTCAGGTAGTAGACAATCCATGGATTAGAGACATCAGTCATCTGCCGGACATATTCTCAAAAAGCGTCTGGAGCTTCCTGTCCGGCTCCACAATAATTTCAAACTATTACAGGCCATTCATGCACATCGGCTATATGCTGACCTATCAGATCTTCGGCCTCAAACCTATGGGCTTTCATCTCGTGAACCTGCTCTTCCATGCCGGGGTATCGGTCCTCGTATTCCTCATAATTTCCCGGCTTCTTGGCGAGTCTGCTCCGCCTGCTCCTTCCCCTTACCTCTCACCTCCCTTTGTTGCGGCCCTGCTGTTCGCAACACATCCAATCCATACCGAGGCAGTGTCATGGATAGCCGGCTTTCCGGAACTTTCTTTCAGTTTCTTCAGTCTCCTCTCTTTTTATTTCTATCTGCGCTCTTCAGAGAGCTTCGACCGTAATTATCTATTGTCGCTGGCGTCCTTCGTTCCTGCTGTCTTCTCAAAAGAAACCGCGCTGACTTTGCCTCTACTCCTCGGAGTTTATGACTTCACTTTAAGAAGAACGCGAACTCATGCTTCATCGTACTTCAAGAGGTATCTCCCTTACCTATCGGTCACCGGGGTTTATCTGTTGCTGAGGCTCCAGGCCCTTGGAGGGATGGCCCCTCAAAAAGCCCATGCCGATCTCAGCGGATTCCAATACATAATCAACATCTTCCCTCTCCTTGCGCAGTATATGGGAAAACTCCTCCTGCCGGTGAATCTCAATGCCTTTTACGTCTTTCATCCGATCTCTTCTATTCTCGAGCCGAAGGGGCTTGTATCCTTTGCGGTTTTCATTCTGCTCGTCTTTCTTGCTTATTCGGCCTTCAGAAAAAACAGACTCGCCTTCTTCAGCGTTTCCTGGATAATAATTCCTCTCATTCCGGTACTGTATATACCGGGACTCGGAGAGAACACCTTCGCAGAGAGATATCTCTATCTTCCCTCTTTTGGCTTCGTAATGCTGTATGCACTACTCATATCTTGCGCCTGGAAGAACGCCTCAAGATGGGCCGTCGGCCTCACGGCGCTCTCTTTCGTTATGATTGGGTTCTATTTCACGGGAACCGAATACAGGAATATTATCTGGAGAGATGATTATTCCCTCTTTACGGATGTCGTAAGAAAGTCTCCCGACGGCGTCATTCCCCGTAATAATCTCGGTGTGGCCTATCGCGACAAGGGGCTGATTGACAAGGCGATAGAGCAGTACCGGATCGCGCTCAGGCTGAATCCTTCTTATCCTGATGCCTACAACAACCTCGGCGTGGCCTACCGCGACAAAGGACTGCTTGACGACGCGATAGAGCAGTTTCAGTCTGCTCTGAGATTAAAGCCTGATTATGCAGAGGCGCACAACAACCTGGGTGTTGCATACCGCAGCAAAGGAATGATTGAAGAGGCAATGAAGCAGTACCAGATTGCGCTGAGTTTGAAGCCCGATTATGCTAAGGCGCACATAAACCTCGGCCTTATTTATCGCGACAAGGGGCTGACGGACAAGGCCCTCGAACAATATCAGACCGCGCTGAAATCGGGTGTTGCACCGGCAGATGTTTACAACAACCTGGGTGTGGCCTACCGTGACAAGGGACTGATTGACGACGCAATAGAGCAATACAGGTACGCGCTGCGCCTGAATCCCGATTATGCGGAGGCCCATAACAATCTTGGTGTGGCATACCGCGACAAGGGGTTGCTCGATAGGGCGATAGAACAGTACCGGGCTTCCATAAGACTGAAGCCTGACTATGCAGACCCTTACAATAACTTAGGGGTCGTATACTGGTCAAAGGGCTTGATCGATGAGGCAATAACTCAATACCAAACCGCGTTGAGGGTGAATCCCTCTTATGCCGAGGCACACAACAACATCGCCATAGCCTATCGGGACAAGGGGCTGATCGACAAGGCGGTCGAGCACTACCGGATGGCTTTGAAGTTAAGGCCGGAGAGTGCGGAGATCCATAACAATCTCGCGGTCCTGTATGCGAGACAGGGTTTGACCAAGGAGGCAGAGGGAGAATTCAAGGCGGCATTAAGGATCCGTCCTGACCTTGTACAAGCCCGTCAGGCCCTCGAATCCCTGACTAAACTAAGATAACGCACCATGTCTTCCTCATCTGATCCCTATGAACCCCCCTTGCCGTCCCGTACAGTCTTTGGCGTAACGGTACGAATAGTATTTCTCCGGGAGACAAAAGGTACAGTCTTCCGATATCCAGATGTTCTCGGACGGAACACCCGATGATACGACCTGCTGCTTATTCGCCAAAGAAAGATCGAGAAAATAGCGCTCGCCCTGCTTCTTCCAAAGCTCGCCCTTTCCCGTCGCTGCCTCCACAGCCTCTATGACTTCATATCCGACGTTGTAGCTGCATCCCTTTATGCTAGGACCGACAGCGACAAGCATGTTCGATGCCGATGAGCCAAAGCGATCTTCCATAGCCCTTACTGTCTTTCCCAATATCCCGGCCGCCGTTCCTCTCCAGCCGGCATGAACAGCGCCGATCGCATGTGCCTTAGTATCGTAAAGAAGGACCGGAACGCAATCGGCGGTCCGAATGCCTATGATTATATCTTTTCTGTTCGTTATCACCGCGTCAGCAACTTTCGGCTCGAAGTCAGAATCGAGACGTAGGATTTTGTCCGTGTGCTTTTGTATCGGCAGGAATATCCTTCGGCCCGCGAAGAGGGGAAGTTTCGACAACTCTCCCGGATCAGCGCCGATCTTTCGTCCGGTAAAACATGCAATCACCTTATTTCCGAAAATCTCGGGGACTATAAAGGATTTGTCCATGGTCTCACTATGAAAACAGGGCCGGAAGTTATAAGGTCCAGAAGCTATGAGAATTTCTTTCCGTTTGACCTGCTTGACCTTCCTACCCTATTCTGCCTCTTTTCCTCTAAGTTCCCTGAACGCAGTAGGCAAGGCTTCTATAATGTCTGATGCAATAAGCGAATGCTCGCCCTTGTCCATTGCGGCGATATCTCCTGCAAGGCCATGCATATAGACACCGATTATTGATGCGTTCAAAGGACTCAGCCCCTGACCGATAAACGCAGCTACCATGCCGGTAAGGACATCGCCCGAGCCGGCTGTAGCCATGCCGGGGTTGCCTGTGGAATTGACGAAAGCCCTGCCTTCGGGTTCGGCAACTATAGTCGGTACTCCCTTCAGGATCAGATAGACGCCTGTCTCCCCGGAAAACGACAGGGCCGTATTTATCCGGTCTCTTTCTATCTCAGTTCTGAATTTTGAATCTTGGGCCTTGGATTCCCTGACTTGCCGTCCGCCGATGGACTGCCGGCTGCTGACTGCCGACAGCAACCTCGCCATCTCCCCGGGATGCGGCGTAAGGACAATCGGTGCATGTGCTTTTTCAAACACAGATTTATCGGTGATCGAATTTATTGCGTCCGCGTCAACCACTATCGGCGACCTCGAAGATCTCATTATTTCCTTCATCAGCTTCTGCGTCTCGCCGCTCACTCCCATACCGGGACCGATAGCGAGGACATCGGTCTTTTCGGACAAGAACCTTAGAATCACATCGGCAGCTTCAGAAGACAGGGTGCCGTCTCCCTGGTCCGGCAGAGGAAGAGTCATCTCCTCCATAACCCTCGACTCGAAAAGATGGAGCAATGACTCAGGTACTCCGATAGTAACAAGGCCGGAGCCGGCCCTCAGACAAGCTTTGGCAGACATTAAGGCGGCCCCTGTCTTACCGCGCGAGCCTGCAACGACGAGAACATGACCGTAGTCGCTCTTGTGCGAGTACTTCGGTCTTTCAGGAAGCAGATGCGCAAGACTGCCTTTCTCGAGAAGTTCGACTTTCAAATCTTCAGAAGAAAGAAGACTTTCCGGGAAACCGATATTATCTATGAAAAGCTTTCCTGAATATTCTGCGCCGGGATAAAGGAGGTGTCCTCTCTTGGGAAGACCAAAGGTCGCCGTATAATCCGCCCTCACCGCCGCGCCCATCACCTGCCCGGTATCGGACGATATGCCTGACGGTATGTCTACGCTAACAACTGAGGAATCCGAATTGTTAAGAAATGAGATGGATTCAGCCATATCTCCCTGTACGTCCTTGTTCAGACCAGTCCCAAGCAGGGCGTCCACTACTAAAGCACTGTGGAGGTCCGCGCTCGTGATCTTCATCCTGAATTGCATGGGAAGGCCGATCTTTTGGGCGATCACGAATTGTCTCCGGCAATCCGGACCGAGTCTCTCACGCTTCGCAAGGAAGAGGACTTTCACGTTCCATCCGGAATTGAACAACTCCCGTGCGACAACGACCCCGTCGCCTCCGTTATTGCCGCCACCCGCGAGCACAATAACTTTCCTCCGTTCGAAAAGTTCCTTTATCCGCGCCGCCACCGCCAATCCGGCCCTCTCCATCAGCACACTTCCTGAGATGCCGAGATCCTCAATAGTCTTTCGGTCTATCCAGACCATCTCTTCAGCAGTAATGACCTTCATTCACTATCCTCTTCAGATGAAATCACAGAGACCCGAACCTTACAGACGCCACATTGCACGGAAGGCGGATATGGCGAAACCTTCGTATGCAGCAGCTCAACAAAACAATATCCAGTTTCACTTTCGCCATGTATGACTTCCGCCTGTCCATCCATTCTCAAAATCAAATCGCATCATAAAAGTTTTGAGGCATGTCCACCTTCCGTCTTATAAACTGCATGGTCTATCACTTTCGGCCATTGTCATCTAAAGGCTCTTCCTTCTCAACCTTAGCGAATTGCTCACAACCGACACAGAACTGAAGGCCATGGCGGCCGAAGCGATCATCGGGTTCAGGAGCGGACCGCCAAAAGGGAAGAGCACGCCGGCCGCAACCGGAATGCCCACCACATTATAAAAAAAGGCCCAAAATAGATTCTGTTTGATCGTCCTGAGAGTAAGCCTGCTGAGTCTTATCGCCTCAACAACACTCCTGAGGTCTCCTCTGATAAGGGTAATGTCAGAAGCTTCTATGGCTATGTCAGTGCCGGTGCCTATGGCTATACCGACGTCGGCTTCCGTCAAAGCAGGGGCGTCATTTATCCCGTCCCCCACCATCGCAGTTATCTTTCCTTCCTTCTTAAGAGACTTCACCACCTCCACCTTCTGCTCGGGCATGACCTCGGCAAAGACCCTGTCCACTCCCACAATCTTAGCAATGGCCTCTGCCGTCTTCTTGTGGTCTCCGGTGAGCATAGAGACCTGTATGCCCATGTCCCTTAAGTCTTTTACAGCATCCATGGAGCCTTCCTTTATAGTGTCCGCTATGGCAAAAACAGCCGCCATCCGTCTATTTACGGCCATGAACACGGGTGTCTTCGCCTCTGAGGATATGTTCTCTCCGATGTCCCTCACTGAAGAGACGTCCACTCCTTCGTTCTGGATCAAACTCAGATTGCCGATAAGGACGGAGTCCCCGTTCAGTGATGCTCTTACTCCTCCGCCTGGGACAGCCATAAACTCCTTTGCGTCGCCAAAGCGCATCCCTTTCTCCTCTGCCTTCCTCACTATTGCCCGCCCGAGAGGATGCTCCGAGACCCTCTCTGCCGACCCGGCGACCATAAGCACATGGTCCGCATCATAGCCGCCTACGGTTACAACATCGACGACTTCCGGTTCTCCCTTCGTCACAGTTCCGGTCTTGTCGAGGACAACGGCCTGAATCTTATGCGCAAGCTCGAGGGCCTCAGCATCGCGTATCAATATGCCTTTTTCGGCGCCCTTCCCTGTCCCCACCATAATGGCCGTAGGAGTTGCTAGACCGAGAGAGCATGGACATGCGATAATCAGGACCGCGATGAAATTCATAAGACTGATCGTAAAGGAAGGCTTTGGCCCCAATAAATACCAGATTACAAATGTGGCCACCGCAAGGGAGATTACAACCGGCACAAAAATAGATGCGGTCTTGTCCGCCAGTCTTTGAATCGGCGCCTTGCTTCCCTGGGCCTCTTCGACAAGACGGATGATATGACCAAGCGCCGTCTCCTTTCCCACCTTTGTCGCCTTGAGCCTGAAGCTTCCTGCCTTATTGATTGTGCCGCCGAATACCTTATCGCCGGCGGATTTCTCTACAGGAAGACTCTCACCGGTCAGCATGGATTCATCGACAGTCGAATACCCCTCAGAAATCTCGCCGTCAACAGGTATGCGCTCCCCCGGACGCATCACTACAATATCTCCTGTCGTGACCTCATCTATCATGAGCTCCTTTTCAACGCCGTCCCGCAGGACCCGCGCAGTTTTAGGCTGGAGCCTCATTAGGCTCTTTATGGCCTCGGAAGTCCTTCCTTTTGCCCTGGCCTCGAGCATGCGCCCGAGGAGTATGAGCGTAATAATGGCGCATGAGGTGTCATAATATACCCCGGGGACGATGTCTCCTCTTAGAAAAAATCCGGGGGTGAAAGTCGCAATAACGCTATATATATAAGCTGCGAATGTGCCCACTGTAATGAGCGTATTCATGTTGGTTGTCCTATGTCTTATCGCCGACCATGCGGCCCTGTGGAATCTCATCCCGGCCCAGAACTGAACAGGGGTAGAAAGCAGAAAGAGTATAGACTGCCGGGAAAGAAAGGGGATACTCAGCATACTTCCGGCGATGACCAGTGCAGTGAGCACGGCACTGATAAGAAACTTCTTCCTTATATCGAGGAATTCCCTTTCCCGCGCCTCTCTTTCCCTGTCGGCATAGTCCTCTCTTATCATCTCGGCCGAGTATCCGGCGTCCGCGACCGCCTTACGGAAATCCTCGAAATTCACGATAGTCGGAATATATTCGACCGAAGCCTTTTCCGCGGCAAGGTTCACTGTCGCGTTCGACACGCCGTAAAGACCTTTCAATGTCTTTTCCACTGCAGCCACACATGCGGCGCACGTCATACCCCGTACGGCAAAGTCTATCCGGCTCGTGAGCACGCCGTAACCCTCTGACTTCATGGCGTCCTCGACCTCCTTGAGGTCCACCCGCTCTTCTATTTCTACCGTAGCCTTTTCGTTGGCAAAATTTACCGAGGCGTTCTTGACGCCCTTGATCTTGCTCAGTCCGCGCTCCACCGACATCGCACACGCGGCGCAGGTCATCCCCGTTATCGGCAGCTCAACTTTCTTCTTTGTTTCTTTGTCCATCTCTTACAACAACCGTCGAAAACTTTTCAAGAAGGACCTCGTTCCAAAAAAATATCAGTCGGTCTCAAGAGGAATTCTAGGCCGACTGCAAAGTTCTTAAACTAATGTCTATATCCATTTCCATTATATCAAAAGCTTGAACTATCCTGCCCCTTCTGATAAAAGATAATAGAGGAGGTGCAGCGATGAAAGCATTGTATCCTTTGCTTATCGGCGGGAAATGGGAAGAGAGCGACTCCCATTTCGAGGTCGTCAATCCTTTTAATAATCAGCCGGTTGCGAAAGTCTGCCGCGCGTCGGGTTCTCACGCGGAAAGGACCCTGACCGCCGCACACGATGCAAGGGCGCTCATAGGCGCTCTCCCCTCTTACAAGAAGGCTGAGATCCTTCAAAAAACATCCGCCATGCTCCTGCAAAGGAGGGAAGACCTTGCCCGCACCATAACTTTGGAGAACGGCAAACCCATAAACGAAGCGCGGACAGAGGTGGACAGGTCGGCCCTTACCTTCAGGATCGCATCGGAGGAGGCATCGAGATTAGGGGGAGAATTTATCGGCCTCGACAGGAACAGGTTTTCGGAGGGAAGATGGGGCATCACGAGGCGTTTCCCATGCGGACCTGTCCTTGGAATCACTCCCTTCAATTTCCCCCTGAACCTCGTCGCGCACAAGATCGCTCCGGCTATTGCGTCAGGAAATCCTATAATCCTAAAGCCTGCCACTAAGACACCCCTCAGCGCCCTGAGGCTCGGGGAGATAATCGTCGAATCGGGACTTCCCGAAGGCGGTCTGAGCGTTCTGCCCTGCGACGGGAAAACGGCGGAGTCCATTCTCGCGGATCAGAGGATCAAGGTGCTCAGTTTCACCGGAAGCGCGTCAGTGGGCTGGCATCTGAGAGAAGTCGCACGGAACAGGAAGACCATACTCGAGCTTGGAGGAAATGCAGGGGTAGTCATTGACAGGGAGTGCGACCTTGAGTATGCGGTGGACCGGTGCGTTGCCGGGGCGTTCTCCTATGCGGGCCAGGTATGCATCTCCGTGCAGAGGATATACGTGCACAAGGACGTGTACGACATATTTCTCGAAATGTTCGTCCCCAGGGTCAGCGCGTTAAAAATGGGAGACCCCCTTGACGAAGCCAATCAGCTGGGGCCTATGATAGACGAAGACAATCTGAAGAGGGTCGAATCGTGGGTGAATGAGGCAAAGACTGCCGGTGCAAAGATCGCCGCCGGCGGCAGGAGAAACGGGAACTTCTACGAGCCGACCGTGCTGCTCGATACCACACCTCAGATGAAGGTAAGCTGCATGGAGGTGTTTGCCCCGGTGGCGACGATTGCAAAGATAGAGGAGTTCGGAGAGGGACTCCGTCTGGTGAACGATTCGGTCTACGGTCTTCAGGCCGGCATCTTCACGAACAACCTGAAAAATGCCTTCGCTGCGTTCGAGACCCTCGAAGTTGGAGGAGTTATTGTTAACGACGTCCCTGCTTACAGAGTCGACCACATGCCCTACGGAGGCGTCAAGATGTCGGGGTTCGGCAGAGAGGGGTTGAAATACTCAATCGAGGAGATGACCGAGCTGCGCCTTATGGCATTGAATATCCGCTAGCAGGCAAAATATCAGGGATGATATTCCTTGGCTTTATCTCTGAACCATCTCATGACATCGTCATAAGACGGCGGTGTCACAAGGAATACCTCGATGTCTGCCTTGAGTTGAAGCTGGACCCTGTCCTCGTCTCTCATAATGAGAAGACCCGCCTCGCCTCCCGGAAGGTTTTCGTCTATAAGCCCGGCAGCATACTGAAGCCTCTTGCTTCCAAGCCCTGCATAGAACTCAAAGACCTTTGAGAAGACCTCCTTTGTCCGGACCACGCTCAAACAGTTGGCCCAGTCCAGGAAGGGATTGAATATCTCCTCTTTTTCCAGAGGGATAAGCTCAGCCCCTTCTTCCACCTTCTTCCTGATAAGCTGAAGGGCCCGTTCATTGATCCCTGACAAGGCTTCGTATGCCTCATCTCCACGTACCGAGATGCTCTCGCAGAATATCTTTCTTATCTTCCCCGCCGCCTCAAGTCTCTCAGTCTGCTGAACTGCTTCGTCCCAGTATTTGTTGACCAGCCCCGAGTAGTCGTCTGGGGCGTCCTTAAGCGGATAAATGTTAGGCACACAGTAGAGCTTCCTCTTCCCCGCAAACTCTTCCGCGGCAGGTCTTTCTATCTTCCCCAGTTCAGCCATTTGTCCTATTCTAAGCTTTTTTCTTTTTCGTAATCAAATAGGGGTCTCGATTCACGACCGCCTCTTCCTTGCTGGCTGGACCTTTATTCTCCGTCCGTGGAGGACCACATCGTTGAGGGACCGGATCACCTTGTCCGCCAGGTCTGAAGGGACCTCCACGAAACTGAATGAATCAAACAGCGATATATTGCCGATCTTCCTGCCCGGGATATTCGTCTCCTGCGTTATCGATTTCACGATATCGGCCACCTTTATCTTGTCCTTCCTGCCGATCGTGAGGAAGAGCCTTGCAGTGCCCGTTTCTGACGAAGGACGCATCGCGTCGCCTTCGCTTATGTCTTCTATCCCCGCATTGCCGGAAAAAAGAGTGAGGGCGGCTGCGGCAATGTCCCTGGGCGGATATTTCTCGAAAAGCGCCTCGGCCAAAGAGATATACCCCGTGTGGCCGCCTTCTTCTATCATGTTTTCTATCTCCGCGACGAGCTCCCTTTCCCTCGCTTTCCTGACTTCGTCCTTTGTGGGCAGTTTGGCCTTGCTTATTTTAGTCCTCGCCGACTTTTCGATCAATCTCAGCTGTTTGTATTCTCTCGGAGTCACAAAGGTTATGGCTATTCCGGACTTGCCGGCTCTTCCCGTCCTGCCTATGCGGTGAATGTACCCGTCAGGGTTCTGGGGTATGCTGTAGTTTATCACGTGAGAGACATCCGGTATGTCCAGGCCGCGGGCTGCCACGTCGGTTGCGACAAGGATGTCGGTCTCTCCTCTTTTGAACTTCTCCATCATTTCATCCCTGAAAGACTGCGTGAAATCACCGTGGATGGCGCCGGCGCTGTAACCCATCTGCTGCAATCTTCCCGAAACGTCATCGACTTCTCTTTTTGTGTGGCAAAAAATCAGCGTAAGGGAAGGCTCCTCCACATCGAGGAGCCGAGTCAGTGCCCTTATCTTGTCTTCTTCCCTGACCTCGTAGAAGACCTGCTTGATCTTGGAAACCACCATCTTCTTGGGGTCCACGTAAACCTTTTCAGGATCATGCATATACTTTCTGGAAATGCCCAGTATCTCTTCAGGCATAGTGGCGGAAAAAAGCATAGTCTGTCTCTTCCTCGGGATCTCTTTCAGTATCCTTTCCATGTCGTCGATAAAGCCCATGTTCAACATCTCATCAGCCTCATCCAGGACGACCATACCTATGTCCTTGAGGACAAGGGTCTTTCTCTGGATGTGGTCTATCACCCTTCCCGGTGTTCCCACCACCACATCCACGCCCTTTTTCAGACTCCTTATCTGGCGTTCAATAGACTGACCGCCGTATATCGGCACCGAGACAATCCCCTTGTTGCTTCCGATCCTGTTGAGCTCCTGCGCGACCTGAACCGCAAGTTCCCGCGTTGGGGCGAGCACAATAGCATAAGGGTTCTTGTTCTTTCCTTTCACCCCCTTTTCAATGATGGGAATACCGAACGCGGCGGTCTTGCCCGTCCCGGTCTGGGCAAGACCTATGATGTCTTTTCCTTTCAAGGCGGATCCTACTGCTATCTTTTGTATCGGGGTCGGCTCCTCGAAGCCCATGGCGGAAAGGGCGCTTAGGACTTCGTCTGAGAGCTCAAACTCATAGAATCTCTGGTGATCCATATATCTCCTTTTCTTTTTGTACTAAAGATTTTGTACTAAAGATATGGTACGAATAATGCGGAATGGTTATTGAATTCTGAAGCGGAGCACTTCTCAGATTAACTAACGGACCTGCTGTGCCTTGTCTGACGTGAGGTCTTAACTCTCCTCTTTTGCGCTTCCCTTTGCTTGCTCTTCAGCTTAACCGACGGCTTTTCGTAATAGCGCCTCTTCTTTAGCTCCTTAAGAAGACCGTCCTTCTGGAGCTGTCTCTTAAGAAGCTTCAGCGCCTTTTCGATGTCGTTTCCATTGACCTTTATCTCCAACTGTTCCGGTTCCTTCCTTCCTTTGCATGAAACCTCTCTGTTCACCCATAAGGTATCTTAGAGACCTGAAAAAACTACGGGCGTCAATAAAAAAGGCCGCATCGTCAAAAGTTCTTGCGGCCTGAATACAAAAACTTCCAAGTGGCTTACTTTGACATAAGCCCACCTAAAATGTCAATAACCTTCTTTTTTTGTTCCTCTTCCCGAGAAATCAGGAGAGGCCGGGAGTCTATGAAGAAGTGTGCACCCTGTCCTTCCGGAATATCTTCAGTATCTCGAACCAGACAATGCTCACTACACCGGCGGACAGACAAATCGTCACTTCAAAGAAATGCAGTCTTTCAAACCGGAAGAGCTCCCGCAGAAAAGGCACATACAGGACCAAGCACAGAATAAAGAGTGATCCGCCGAGGACCCACCAAAAGGCGGCATTCCGAATGCGCAGCGTCGAAAGGATCACGCGCGACCACGAGCGATTCGTCATTATCAGGCCGAGATTAGCAATAATCAGAGTCGTAAAACTCAGTGCGCGCGCATCCATCTCGCCCTGCCCGCGCTTCATCGCAACAACAAACACCGACAGCACCACGGCAAGGACTATAACTCCCTGCAATATGCTGTACGCGACGGTCTTCCTGTCAAAAAGGGGGTCGAGCAGGTTGCGGGGCCTCCGTCTCATCACATCGGCTTCCTCCGGCTCGGCCTCAAAGACGACTGAGCAAGCCGGGTCTATGATCAATTCGAGGAACACTATGTGAACCGGCAGAAGTACAAGAGGCCATCTGAAAAGCACGGGTAGCAGCGACATGCCGGCTATAGGTATATGGATCGCAAGGATGTAGGCCATAGCCCTCTTAAGATTGTCGAATATCCTGCGGCCCATTCGCACTGCCTGCACGATCGAAGAGAAATCGTCGTCGAGAAGGACAAGGGCCGACGCCTCCCTAGCCACGTCCGTGCCGCGCCCTCCCATCGCTATGCCGATATCTGCCGATTTCAGGGCAGGCGCATCATTGACCCCGTCTCCGGTCATCGCCACTATCTCACCTTCGGACTTAAGCGCATTTACAATCTTCAGTTTTTGCTCGGGGACGACGCGGGCAAATATGTTAACCTTATTTATCTTCCGCCTGAGCTCGGAATCCCCGATCCGTTCGATCTCACCCCCTGTGATCACCCCCTCGGACTTCAATCCGATCTGATCGGCCACTTTCAGCGCCGTGACCGGGTAGTCTCCGGTGATCATTACAATCCTTATGCCTGCGGCATAGCATTCCCTGACCGCCTCGGACACACCCGGTCTTACCGGGTCTGCCAGACCGACGAGACCAAGAAAACCGAACTTGAAGTCATGCTGTTCATTTGGCAGCTCTGTCTGACCGAATTCTGATTTTGCTATCCCGAGCACCCTCAGACCTTCGGCTGCGAGGGCGTTTATCTCGACCGAGAGACGTTCCATTTCCTCACCGTCCAAATGGCATATCTCAGCGATAGCCTCGGGCGCTCCCTTGGCCGCAATGACATAATTCTTCTGATCCGAAGACCTCCATACCCTGGACATCGTCAGAAGGCTTCGGGACAAGGGGTATTCCTGCACAAGGGTCCAATTGTCGTGCAGGTGTTCCGTGTTAGACAAGGCGCGTCTGCCGAGCTCCCTCAGCGCTTTTTCCATGGGATCAAAGGGGTCTATATGGCTCGCCAATATGCCGAACTCCACCACCTCGTGGAAATCGTCGGGCAGCGGACTGTCCTGATGGTCGATCTTGTAATACTTACCGCCCGCGAAAATCTTCTGAACCAACATCCGGTTCATCGTGAGCGTACCCGTCTTGTCCACGCAGAGGACCGAGGCGGAGCCGAGAGTCTCCACCGCGGGTACCCTCCTTGTCAGAACGCGTTTACGCGAAATTCGCCACGCGCCGAGGGCGAGAAAAACGGTCAGCACCACAGGGAATTCCTCAGGCAACATGGCCATGGCAAGAGTGATACCGGCCAAAATGCCGTTCAGCCAATTGTCGCGCGTAAATCCATAGACCACTATAACTATGGCGCAAAGGGACAGCCCCAGAACGGCAAGGTTCTTCACCAGTCTCCCGGTCTCCTTTTGTAAAGGCGTCTCCTCCGGCTCTATGGATTGAAGGGCCTTGCCTATCCTGCCGATCTCCGTATCGGCGCCTGTTGCCAATGCCCTGGCGACGCCGTAGCCCTGGACCACGAGCGTCCCCGAATATGCAAAGGGATGGTCATCACCTCCGGGACGTGCCATTTGATCGGCTCCCTCACAGAAAGTCTTTCGAACCGGCGCTGATTCGCCCGTGAGCAGAGATTCGTCCACCGAGAGGTTGACGCACGAAAAAAGCGCCACGTCGGCCGGCACCCGGTCGCCCTCGGACAGGATAACAACGTCTCCCCTGACTACTTCGCGCCCGGGTATCCTTTTTTGTTCTCCGTCCCGTATGACCACGGCGCGCGGACTCGACAGATCACGCAGGGCCTCCAACGCCCTCTCTGTCTTGCGCTCCTGATAAAGGGTAATTCCCATGACCACGAATACAAAGGCGAGGAGCATGATCGCTTCCTGCACATCTCCCAGGAGCAAATATATAGCTCCGCCCGCGATAAGAAGGAGGAACATGGGCTCCCGGACCACCTCCCCGGCAATAGCGAATATGCTGCGGGGCTTCGACGAAGGCAGCTCATTGTACCCCTCCTGATTCAACCTCTTCTTGGCCTCAGCCTCCGAAAGACCCTTAATGGCCGTTATGTCCGGTTCATTCGTCATAAGCTCCCTATTTTATACCTCAAAGCGAATGGAGAAGCAAATGAAAAGATTTGACTACAAAGGTCATTCCTGATAAAGTTATAAGAAAAAGGACATCCCGAAAGGAGAAGTTTATGAATGATGATGCGAAGAATATTGCAGGCGCATTCTTGTTGGGCGGCCTCATCGGAGCCGGTATCGCCCTTCTTTACGCGCCCAAGTCGGGCCGTCAGACGAGAAGGGACATCTCCAAAGCCGCAAGAAAGATAAAGCGCAATGCCGTTGAGCTGGTCGAAGACACTATCGACAGCATAGAGGATTTCGCTGTGGACGTCAAAGACAAGGCCACAGACATCATCGAAAAAGGAGTCGAGCTTTCTGACGGCGCAAAGAAGGAGGTAATAAGGTCTCTGGATTACGGTCAGAAGATTTTGGAAAAGCAGAAGAAGAGAATCGTCGAAGGTCTCGGGCTTTAGAGTGGGGCCTGATTTTCACGCAAAAGCGTGAAGAACGCAAGAACGGAGCGCATTTTGCGGTTTTGCATGAAGAGATTGCCTGATTACGGATCCTGATGATTTCGGATAACACCCTTCGCCTCCTCGAATTCCATAAACTCCTTAGGACAATTTCAAGGTACTCCCGCAGTGAAGCCTCCGAAAAAGCCGTGCTCGACATCGTTCCCCTTGAGAGAAGGGAAGATGTGGAGCTGCGGTTTGGACAGATCGAAGATATACGCAGGATGGCCCAAGAGGGGAACCCTCTCAGGCTGTCCTCCTTTTCAGACGTATCGCCGCTTCTTGTCCGGGTAAGACCTGAAGGCGCTGTTCTAGATTCCGCTGAGCTTTCTCTCTTCACTCCTTTCCTCTCGGTCCTTTCCGATATCTCGGCTCAGGCGCGGGGAACAGAGCTGCCCTTCCTCGGCGACCTGACGGGCAGCATCTCAGGCTTTCCGGAAATCCTCCGCGTTCTCGAAAGATCTATTGATGAAGAGGGCAAGATCCTCGACAGCGCCTCGTCTCTGCTCTCCCATCTCAGGGGACAGGTCAGACAGCTCGAAGGCAGGGTGCGAAAGAAACTCGAGGAGATGATCAGGGAGGAGAGGCTCTCGACCTTTTTGCAGGACGCATTCATTACCGAAAGGTCGGGCAGGTGGGTGATACCTGTGAGGATGGACTCCAAGGGGCAGGTGCCCGGCGTGGTTCATGATATTTCGCGTTCCGGAGAGACCGCTTTTATCGAGCCGCTGGCTATCATAGGCCTCTCTAATGAGCTCGAAAATGTTATCGCGGAACAAAAGGCCGAGGAAATCCGCATACTGAGGGTGATTTCTTCGAGGATAAGGGCGGCGGCGGATGAAATAGAGTCCCAATTCAGAGCAATAGTGTATCTCGACCTTCTCAATTGCCTTGCTCAATTTGCCGACGAGCTGAGGATGCAGACGCCCGTACTGAACGACTCAGCAATGATCGATCTCGCCGCGGCAAGGCATCCGCTACTCCTTCTGGCATTCAGAAATGCAGGAAGCGGGCAGGATGTCGTCCCTCTCGATGTAAGACTGGGAGGGGATAATGCAGTTATGGTGATCACCGGATCCAACGCCGGAGGAAAGACAATCGCCCTTAAGACCATCGGCCTCCTCGTCCTGATGGCGCTGTCAGGCATGCCTGTCCCTGCGGACTCTTCATCGAGTTTCCCACTCGTAAAGGAACTCCTTATCGACATCGGCGATGAACAGTCTATAGAGAGCAACCTCTCCACATTCTCGGCCCATGTAACGAATGTATCGGCAATCCTGAAGAAAGCCGGAACAAGGTCCCTCGTTCTTATAGACGAGCTTGGCACAGGCACCGATCCCGAGGAGGGGGCAGCCCTTGCCTGCGCTGTATTGCAAGAGCTAAGAGACACCGGCGCGCTCCTTTTTGCCACGACGCATCTGACGGACATCAAGGGTTTTGTTCACAGGACCGAAGGGATGGTAAATGCTTCAATGGAATTCGACCAAAAGTCTCTCGCCCCTCTCTATAGATTGAGAGTCGGCGAGCCAGGTCAGTCTCATGCCATAGAGATTGCCAGACGATACGGCCTTCCGGACAGGATCATCACTTCTGCAAAAGCCCTCCTGGGAGGCGCCAAGGCAGAGTTCGACAAGCTCATCGCAGACCTTAACGAAAAGAGGGCTGCTTACGAACACGGACTTCTAGAACTCGATATACGCCGCAAAGAAACAGAAGAAAGAGAAAGAACACTAAGAGAGAAACTGAGCGAGGCTGAAAGCCGGCAGAAAGAGATCCTGGCAAAGGCTTATACTGAGGCCTCGGGAATCGTGGCGGATGCGAAGCGTCAAATGAACTCATTAATCGATGAGCTGAAAAAGAAAGACAAGGCCGGCAGACGCGAGGTCATGAAACGGGTAGATGCCAAACGGGAGGAGATGGCGCATAAGGTCAGAGAATATGAAATAAGGGACCTGGTCCCGCTTCGGATAGATGAGCTAAAGAAGGGAGCTACCGTATTCATTAGGTCTCTTGGCTGTAATGCATCGGTTATAGAAGTAGACAAGAAAAATAAACGGCTTCGGGTCAGGGCAGGCGGAAAAGAGATAGAAGCAGCTGCAACGGACATCGGACCGGGGCGCGGAAAGGTCCCGCCGGACGAGAAAGGAAGCGTTCGTGTTGAAAGGGCTGATGAGACTGTCCCTGCGCGACTGAACCTTGTTGGCATGAGGGTCGATGATGCTCTCTCAAGACTGGAGCCTTTTCTGAATCACGCTTCTCTTGCGGGCCTGCCGGAAGTCACCATTGTTCACGGAGTTGGGAGCGGCGTCCTTGCGAGGTCGGTCCGGGAGCATCTCACCGGCCATCCCCTTATAAAAAGTTTCCGTAAGGGAGAGCAGCAGGAAGGCGGGGCGGGCGTTACGGTCGCATCGTTAACATGATCCCCATCGACCGGCGCTGTCAGAACTTGTGGCACTTCTTGCAGAGATCATATATAGTCGGGACTTCATAGGCAAAAAGAAATTTAGCATTCGATGCGTGAGGATTATGACAACTTGCGCAGCTTATCATCTTCCCAGGTCTGCTAGGATCGGGTATCCCTCTCGTGGGATGGGTCTTGTTTGGAATTGCGAACGGCTTTAACATATGCTTACCCTTCCCCATCTCTTCATGGCAGGTGACGCATAGGTTCCAGGTGGCCTTCTTGAGCCAATAAGGGTGCTCTGAGGCATGGGGATTATGGCAAAGCGTGCAAGTCCCTCTTGCGGTCGGCCCGTGAATATATTTCTTCGTGACCCACTCGGCCTTCTTCTCTTTATGGCAGGAAAAACAGAGGTCTTTATCTGGTTTAGGTGTCATGTATTTGAACGGCCTTGAATCCTTATTGTGGCATGTAAGACAAGCCCACTTCACAACCGGACCATGGATGAACGGATAGGAGGTTATTCTTTTGTGGCACTGATAGCAAAGAGAGTCCTCAGGCTTGTCCGGCTTCGAATCCTTTTCAGTCAACTCCATCCTATGACACGACGCACATGCCTTCTCCCCGTCTTCATTGTGAAATGGCTTTTTGTTGTAATCTGACGGCTTTATGGCAAACTTCTTCGAGAGATCGGACCTAAAGAAGACCGAAACCTGTTTGGATTCCACGGTGCTGCCGCCCTTGACGACACGTACACCTATCTCGTTGTGACCTACATCAATCGTGATGACTTTACAAATATATTTCTGACCTTTCGGCACGGGGACATTTTCGATTTCCCTCCCGTTCCTCGCAATAATGACCATGTCCGCGTCGCTGTCACCCAGATAGACCACCACGGAAATCAACTTTGCTTCGACTAGACTCTTGTCCTGAGGATAAAGAAGCGCCACACCCTGAGGGCCGCCTCCATAGGCGGGCACCACAGCCAGGATATAGGAAAGACAAAAAAATACTGCAACCCGGTACAACCCTTTGGTCATTCCTTAATCTTCAAAATCAATTGAAGTGCCTTCTTGTAATCGGCCGACGCTTCCTTCAGCATCTTGTTGTTCTCATAGACCTCGGCCCTTAGCTCATATACAGACGGCTCATACGGATTCAGGGCGATCGCCTCTTCGAAGGTCTTCATCGCCTCGTTCATCTTGCCGTCTTTCGAAAGTGCGTAAGCGTAATAGTAGTGGGCGGGAGGATAGAAATTCAGTTTCACCGCCTTTTCGAGGACCTCCAGGGATTCAGAGGTCCTGCCGTTTCTTGCAAGGAAATATCCGAGCTCACTCATCACCACGACGTTTTGCTGGTCCACGGTCATGGCCTTTCTCAGGGTCTCCTCGGCCTCCGCCTTCTTGCCGTCCAGCTCGTATAGCTTGGCCAGCTCCACATACGGAAGAATATACTTTGAGTCCTCTTCCATAGCCTTCTTCAGAAGCAAGTAAGCCATGTCATTATTCCCCTCGCCCGCGAATTTCTTTGCGAGGTTGGTGTTGGCTATAGCGCCGTGAGCGGGCTGATATCCCAGTTCCACCTTCTTGCGAGGCTGTTCGCCGGCCAGGACAAGAAGATAATCGAACATGTCCTCGGTCCCGACGAGGGGCAACCCCGGCAATTCATACGTTATCTTGCCTTCCGAAACAACAATCGTAGACGGTATGGCGATTACGTTGTACTCACGGAACGTTTTCAAGCCTTTATCCAGCAGAACAGGGAAAGTGACGCCCGCGTCCTTCACCGACTTCTTGATGTTTTCAACGTCCGCAGGGGATATTTCCTGGCTATCGGCATTGATCCCGACGACCTGCAAGCCCTTATCCTTATATTTCTCGTTGAAGTCCTCGAACCTCTTGAGCGCCCTCGGAGAATTCGCGCTCCATGTGGACCAGAACACTATAATAAGGGCCTTTTTCTGGGAGAAATTCGACAGACCAACATCTTTGCCGTCAAGGTCCTTGAGCGAAAAATCCGGCGCCTGCGCGCCGACCTGCAAGAGCGCATTGGCCATCGTCGGATATGCGGATAAACACAAGAAAACGGCACATACCAAAACCGCAAGGGAAATGGACAGAACCCTACCGATGTTTCTCCTCGTTACCTTCTTCATAAATCTTCCCCATAGTTGGATTTGTTCTTCTCGTTCCGGGAAATCGTAATCCCGTCTATTTAATCTTCAAGGTCAGTTCAAGCGCCTTTCTGTAGTCTGCTGAAGCCTCTTTGTGCATCTTATTCATTTCGTAGTGTTCGCCACGAAGAATGTATATCATTGGCTCATATGGGTTCAAAGCCAGGGCGGCGTCGAAAGCGCTAAGGGCCTCTTTCGCCTGGCCGTTTTTCGAAAGGGCATATGCAAGATAATAGTGAGAGGGCGTGTACGAGTTCATTTTGGCGGCCTTGTCGAGGATTTCGACCGCCTCCTTTATCTTGCCCTTCTTCGTCAGAAAATAGCCGAACTCGCTCATCACCGGAACGCTTTCGGCATCGGAGGCAAGGGCCTTCTTGAAAGTCTCCTCCGCCTCCCGGTCCTTGCCCTCAAGATCATAAAGCTTCGCCAGCTCTATGTAGGCGAGCATATACTTGGGGTCTCTCTCAATCGCCTTCTGAAGCAGGGGATACGCCATGTCGTACTTCTCCTTGGCCATAAACTTCCGGGCGAGGCTGGCGTCCGCTATGGAGTCATGTTGCGGCTTGTATCGGACCTCCATCTTTTTCTTCGGCGTCTCCCCAGCCAGGCCGAGCAGGTAATCAAACATATCTTCTGTCCCTACAAGGGGAAACCCCGGAAGTTCGTAGGATATCTTGCCCTCTGTAACGATAACGGTCGATGGAAGCGCTATTATCTCGTATGCCCGAAAGGTCTTCAAGGCCTTATCCGTAAGGACCGGAAAAGTAATGCCCGTTTCCTTTACGAACTTCTTGATGTTTTCCACGTCTTCGCGCGAAATGGTTTCATTATCAGCGTTGATCCCCACGACCTGAATGCCCCTGTCCTTATATTTCTCATAGAAATCCTGCATCCTCTTGAAGGCCTTTGTCGACTTGGCGCTCCATGTGGACCAGAACAGGATTACCACGGCCTTTTTCCCGGTGAACTGGGAAAGGCTTACATCCTTTCCTTCAAGGTCCCTGACCGAAAAATCGGGCGCAGTACCGCCGATATTGAGAAGGGCCTGCGCCGTAGCAGAAAAGGCAAAAGAAAAGCAGAGCACAATAGTCAGGACAGCCATCCGTAAACGCACATACTTCTTGCTTCCGCCGATGTATCTCATCTCTTGCCGCTCTTATATTTTTTTATCCCATCCTTGAACTGTTCCACGGACTTTTCGTAATCTCCCATTTTTTCGTAAACGAGCCCGAGTGCATAGTGCGTCATAGATGGATAAGGGTTTAGTTCCAGCGCCTCCTTCAGGATGGCCTCAGCCCCCTTCAGATCGCCCTTTTTGAGGAGAACAAGCCCCTTGCCTGTCTTGGACGTACGCATTCTGGGATTGATCTTAAGTGCTGAATCAAAGGCGCCCATGGCCTCGTCGGCCTGATCTTTCTTCAGAAGCATATAGCCAAGTCGGTCATAGGCATCCGCATTACTCGGATCGGCCTTGATCGACTCCCTGGCGGCTTCTATCGCCTTGTCCGTATCTCCCTCATCAAAGAGCTTTATGGAGTCTTTGAGAAGCGAAGCCGCCTTGTCGGAGGAGTCCTGCTGCGCCAAAGCCTTCATAGGGACGAATACAAGAGCGACCCCGAGCAACAAGAACAAAATCCTCCGGGAAAGGTCTCTTCCTGACGCCGTCCTTATTGCGAGCTTTCCGCTTCTCATGGCCTCACCTGTTCTTTACCGGATTGTTTCTGTCATACCTGAATGTCTGATGACAACCAGGGCTGCAGGAACCGCCGGTATCGGTCTTCTGATATCCAATAGGCAGCGCCCACGCACCGAAGGGGACTGAGTCGCGGATATGCTTCGGGTTGTTTGTCGCATGAGCGTCATGACAGGCCCTGCAAGTACGTCCCTTATCGGGTTTATTGACATGCAGATAGTGCAGGTTGACGTCTCCGTTCCTGAAGTTGGTCAGGGTCGTCGTCCTTGGATCGAGCACCAGCGTCTTCTCATGGCAACTGAAACACAGCTGGTAGTTCTTCGGGTCGAACGGCGCATAGAAGAGCGGAGGGAAATATTTCCTGAGTATCCTGAAATTGTCCGATCCGTGAGTATTATGGCAGCTCGAGCAATCGCCCTGCTTTATCGGGCCATGCTTGTACTTGTTCTTCGCAAGGTAATCCTTCATGTTCATGATCTTGCCGTCCGGCGTATCCAAGGGCTTGTCATGGCATGACAGACAAAGCTCGACCGGCGGCTTGATCAACTGTTTTGCATAATCCGAGACGTGCGGGTCGTGGCAGGCCAGGCATTTCTTGTCCGTAGAAAGACCGCCGTGTTTGACCTTGACCTTCTCAATCCACTCTTTCTTGTCCTTGTGACAGCCCAGACATAAATCCATTCTACCATCAGCCTTCAGATTATACTTATAATCCGCGGCATGAGGGCTGTGGCAGTTGACGCAATTGTCGGCAACAGGCTTATGGATGAATTTCTTTCCCTTGAATGCCTCGGCCTTGTCGGTATGACAGGCGAAGCATACATTATTTCCCGACGCATTGAGGAGTTTAGGATAATCGGTCTGATGAGGGTTGTGACACATGGGGCAACCGCCCACGGCAACAGGGCCGTGGACAAATTTACCCTCAGCGATCTTCTTGTCGTGGCACATGAAACAGAGGTTCTTACCATCTGCCCGGAGTTGGTACTTGTAAGGCGACTGGTGAGGGTCATGACATTTAGTGCAGTTTCCGTCCCTGACCGGTTTATGCACGTCCTTTTTTGTGTTCACCTTGTCGTGACACTTGTAACAAAGCTGCCCCACATTCTTTATGGTTGCAAACTTGTGCTTATCAGTGGGGACATGGCAGGCCTTGCAGTCGCCCACGGCAACCGGACCATGCACAAATTTATCCGTCCCCATCTTGTCATGACACTTGGAGGCAAAGCAATCAGCATCTTTCTTCCTCTGCTGTGCGACGGCTCCTCCTTCATAAACTGCAACTCCGACCAATGAAAACAAGAGAATCAGAACCAAAACCACAGACCTTCTCATAATACCGTATCCTCCTCCCGATACCTTTTCAATAAACCTCATGCATCATGCACGTGCGATATTATACAAGAAAAAGAACCGGATATTTCTATAGATGTTATTTATAGGATCATTAAGCTGCGAAATGGCTTGCGGAGTGCGGAAGGCACAAAGAAGTCTGTCTCCCATGCCTTAGCGCACATCAAGTATTCTTAACTTCTTGAGATTCATTCTAGAACCTGATATTGACACCAGCAAGCGTGTCCGAGAACCCGCTATTATGAGTGGATGCGCACGAATTCTTTGTCCAGATCAGCTGATAAGGCACTGGACAGACCAACTCTTTTTTCGGACCAGACGCTCCAAGAGAATTTTGCGATTGAATGCTTGACTTTATTGTTTTCAATAGTTATACTGTCTGACGAGGAAAATATGGGAACATACACAACATTCCACCCGCACAAGACAAAAAGGAAAAGGACTCACGGTTTCCTAGAGAGGATGAACTCAAATGGAGGCCGTAAGACCTTGCAGCGACGGCGGTCGAAGGGACGCAAGCGCTTAAGCGTTTAAGTTCCTTACCGGTCCTCTTAAATAATAATCTCATGGCCAAAGTCATCATCCTTGTTATAAGGGGATATCAATTTGCCTTGTCGCCGCTTTTCCTTGGAAGCTGCAGGTTTGAGCCGTCGTGCTCGGCCTACTCGATCAACGCTATAGAGAAGTACGGCGTCGTGAAAGGGCTCTGTCTCTCCGCTCGAAGGCTGCTCAGGTGCCACCCCTTTCATCCGGGTGGGTATGACCCGGTAAAATAGCGTGGATCCCCTTGACAAGAGAACCCTTATTGCCGTCGTCCTCGCTCTTGCGGTCCTTGTCGGATACCAATACCTGTTTATAAAACCGGTTCCGCAAAAGCCTCCTGTCCCTCAAACACCGCAGACGAAAGCAGGAGAGCCGAGAAAGGAAGCGCCTTCAGCAGTTCCTTCTCCTACTGTCCCCGTCGAGGCTGCGGCGAAACCAGCAAAGATATTGAAGGTCGAGACGCCACTCTATAGCCTGACGCTCTCGTCAAAAGGCGGAACGGTATCCGCATATGTCCTTAGGACTTATACAGACAGAGACGGGATGCCTGTTTCGCTTCTGAAGAAACCAGGGCCTTACGCTGCGCTCGCCCTGGGAGAGAGGGACAATTTTGATCTATCCAGCGTCGATTTCGGCGTAACCGGCAGTGACCTAGTTCTCAAAGATTCGCAGACCGGGAGTATAGTCTTCGACTATATCTCGCCTCAGTTTTCGGTCAAGAGAACTTATACATTTTATGCGAACAGTTACAAGATAGACCTCAAGGACGAAGTCAGCGGCCTTCCCGACTACTGGATAACCCTCGGCAGTGATTTCGGCATTCATAACGCCAAGGAGACTTCGACCCCTCACATAGGTCCCGTTGTCCTAGTGGACAGCGACAGGGAGGAACTGAGGGCCAATAAGCTTACGGAGCCGAGGATTTTCAATAAAGACGTGAGATGGGTAGCGCAGGAGGACAAATACTTCTTCTCCTCAATCGTCCCGAACGGCGGTGTCATTGAAGCGAAAGCGTGGCAGACGCAGGGATCTGCGCTCATTGCGCTCAAGTTGAAGTCCGGCGTCAACAATATGATAATTTATGCCGGCCCCAAAGAATATGATGACCTTCAGAAACTGCATGTAGGTCTCGAACACATAGTGGACTTCGGTTTTTTCTCCATCCTAGCAAGACCTCTTTTCTGGATCCTGAAGTTCTTTTACAGCTTCCTCGGAAATTATGGGTGGGCCATAGTCCTTCTCACTGTTATTGTGCGAATACCTTTTCTCCCGCTTCTCGCAAAGAGCCAGAAGTCGATGAGGAAGATGCAGGAACTCCAGCCTAAACTCAACGAGCTGAGGGAAAAATATAAAAAAGACCCTCAGAAACTGCAAAAGGAAACACTGGAGATGTACAAGAAATACAAGGTGAACCCGTTGGGGGGCTGTCTGCCCATGCTTCTTCAGATACCTGTCTTCTTTGCCCTTTACAAAGTCCTCTTGATCGCATTTGAATTACGAGGCGCCCCGTTCATATCGTGGATCACGGACCTGTCGGAGCCGGATACGCTCTTCGGCCACATTCCCTCGTGGTTTCCTCTGATCGGCGGGTTCGCGCTCGGGCCCCTGCCGATAGTGATGGGACTTACCATGATCGTCCAGCAGAAGATGACGCCCACTTCCATGGACCCGAAACAAAACAGGATGATGATGTTTATGCCGGTCATTTTTACGTTTATGTTTCTAAACTTTGCATCCGGTCTTGTCGTTTACTGGCTTACCAACAACCTCTTGAGCATTATGCAGCAGTTTTATACTAACAGGACGATGGCCCGGGAGGCAAAGAATTGAGATATTCCAACATCCAAAACAGGGACAATTAATTGTTGACTTTAGGTCATTTTTGATATAATGTACCTAAATGGCGAAGCTTGGTCAAATACTCATCACCTCAAACATCATCTCCGAGGAGCAGCTCAAACAGGCACTTAGTCTTCAGAAAAAAGAGGGGGGACGCCTCGGTACAAACCTTGCCAAATTGGGATATATCACCGAGGACAAGCTTGTTTCTTTCCTCTCCAAACAGTTCGGCGTCCCGGCCATAAATCTCTCCGAGTACTCAATAGACGCTGCGGTCGTAAAGCTTATTCCGCTCGAAATGGCCCGGAAATACCTGATCATGCCGGTCACCAGGGTTGGCGCCACGCTTACCATCGCTATGGCAGACCCGTCGAATGTGTTTGCGATAGACGATGTAAAGTTCATGACCGGGTACAATGTCGAGGTGGTCGTTGCGGCGGAATCCGCTATTATCAATGCCATAGGCAAGAGTTACGCTAAAGGCGGCGACGGCCTCGTCACCGCCCAAAAGAACTCCGGTCAGGCGATTCAGGTAAAGGATTATACCCTGTCCGATGAAGAACTTGAAGGCGGCGGTGAAGGCTCGCTTACCTTCGAGGAAGGCCCTACGGTAGACGTCGGCGACTTTGATAAGATCGTCGGCAGCGCCCTCGATACCGTCGATGTAGTGGAAGAAAAGGACGACGCAGAAGTCGTAAAGGAAGTCGAGGCGCCGATCGTAAAGCTTGTCAACGGAATCTTCGTAAATGCGATAAAGGCCGGGGCGAGCGATATTCACCTTGAACCTTACGAAGCCTCCCTCAGGGTGAGATTCAGAGTGGACGGGGTCATGTATACAGTCATGACTCTGCCCACAAAAATAAAGGCCGCCCTGACATCGAGGGTAAAGATCATGTCGAGACTGGATATCGCCGAGAGAAGGCTGCCCCAGGATGGAAGGATAAAGCTGAAGCTCGGGAAAAAAAGGGAAATCGATTTCCGCGTCTCGACCCTTCCGACGCTCTTCGGCGAAAAAACGGTCCTAAGGCTTCTCGACAAGTCCAACCTTCAGGTAGACCTTGCAAAGCTAGGGTTCGAGAAGAAACAACTTGACGACTTTATGATTGCGATCGAGAAACCTTACGGTATGGTGCTCGTCACAGGCCCGACAGGAAGCGGCAAGACCACCACGCTTTATTCCGCCCTGAATCATCTCAATAAACCCGGCATAAACATTATGACCGCGGAGGACCCCGTCGAATATAATTTCATGGGCATCAACCAGGTCCAGGTAAAGGAAGAAATTGGCCTCACGTTCGCGTCCTCTCTGAGGTCCTTCCTGAGGCAGGACCCGGATATCATAATGGTCGGGGAGATCAGAGATTTTGAGACGGCCGAAATCGCTGTTAAGGCCGCTCTCACCGGCCACCTCGTTCTAAGCACCCTGCACACGAATGATGCGCCCAGCACCATAAGCAGACTGCTCAATATGGGCATAGAGCCCTTTCTAGTTTCATCCTCTGTGATTCTTATCCTCGCTCAAAGGCTCGCCAGAAAGATCTGCACCCAATGCAAGGAAGAGGAGAAGGTCCCCCCCCAGGCCCTGATAAAGGTAGGGTTTTCGGAAGAGGAGGCCCAGACCGCAAAATGCTTCAGGGGGAAAGGCTGCCCGAATTGCAACAACACGGGGTACAGGGGCAGAATAGCGCTTTATGAAGTGATGCCGATAGGGGATGAAGTGAGAGAGCTGATCCTTGAAGGCGCGTCGGCAAATGAAATCAAGAAGGCTGGCATCAGACTGGGCATGAAAAGCCTCAGGATGAGCGGTATCGGAAAAGTCAAAGAAGGGGTTACTTCCATAGAAGAAGTGCTGAGAGTCACCTTTGGCGATTGAGAGAAATTCTGGACTTCCAATTTTGAATTCTAAGGGAGTGGACGATGGCAACATTATATGACTTGTTGAAGCAAATGATCGACAACGGAGCATCTGATCTGCACATTACTACCGGTACACCGCCTCGACTTAGGATCGACGGAAAGCTTGTCGTGATAGATCATCCTCCGCTCGGGCCTGCGGATACGAAGACCATTTGTTACAGCGTGCTTACCGACGCCCAGAAGCACCGCTTCGAGGAGAACAATGAACTCGATCTCTCTTTCGGGATAAAAGCTCTCAGCAGGTTCAGGGCCAACATATTTATGCAGCGCGGCGCCGTGGCCGGAGCATTCAGGACAATACCCTTCAACATCAGAACGTTCCGCGAACTCGGTCTTCCTGAAATCGTCAATGACCTTGTGAAGAAGCCAAGGGGGTTAATCCTGGTCACCGGCCCTACCGGAAGCGGTAAATCTACGACATTGGCTGCAATGATAGACAGGATCAATGAAGAAAGATACGACCATATCATCACCGTCGAAGACCCTATAGAATATCTGCACGGACACAAGAAATGCCTTATTAATCAGAGAGAAGTCAATGCTGATACTATGTCATTTAAGGCCGCATTGAAATATGTCCTCAGACAAGACCCTGACGTCGTCCTTATCGGAGAGATGCGTGACCTCGAAACTATAGAGGCTGCGTTGACTGTCTCTGAAACAGGACACCTGACCCTCGCAACGCTGCACACAAACTCGGCCGTGCAGACGATCAATCGTATTATCGACGTCTTTCCGGCCCACCAACAGGAACAGATACGGGTACAGCTCTCTTTTGTGCTGGAGGGGATTCTTTCGCAGCAGTTGCTTCCTAAGAAATTGGGGCATGGAAGGGTAATGGCCGTCGAGATACTTGTGCCGATCCCTGCTATCAGAAATCTTATCAGGGAGGACAAGGTACACCAGATCTACTCGCAGATGCAGACCGGTCAGTCTCGGTCGGGTATGCAGACAATGAACCAGTCGCTTTTTGAGCTTTATACTAAAGGCCTTATTTCGTACGACGAGGCCCTGGGCCGTTCGCAGGTCCCGGAAGAGTTGATCACCATGATTCAGCGGGTGTCAAGCCAGACCAAAGGGAGGGGGTAGAGATGCCTACGACATTTCAATGGTCAGGGAAGACTATAAAGGGCACGATCGCTTCGGGAGAAATGGTTGCGGCCTCAAAAGAAGAGGTGATGGCGCAGCTGCGCCTGAAGAAGATAACTCCCACCGTGGTAACCGAAAAGGCCGCTGCGAAGCCCAAATTATTCAGCATGGGCGGCAAGGTCAATGACAAAGACATCGTAGTATTTACGAGGCAGTTTTCAACGATGATCGATGCGGGACTTCCGCTTGTGCAGGGTCTCGACATACTTTCAACCCAGGTGGAGAATAAGGCGCTGGCAAAAACCCTCGCGACTATAAAAGCCGACGTGGAATCGGGTTCCACTTATGCCGACGCCCTGAGAAAACACCCCAAGGTCTTCTCGGAACTGTACGTCAACATGGTGGCGGCGGGAGAGGCCGGAGGTATCCTTGACACTATTCTCAACAGGCTCGCCGGCTATATTGAGAAGGCGATGAAACTCAAGAAAAAGGTCAAGGGCGCCATGATCTATCCCGCAGTGATCACTTTTGTAGCTGTGGCTGTTTTGGCAATTATAATGATCTTCGTCGTGCCGGTGTTTGCCAAGATGTTTGGTTCCATGGGCGGGACATTGCCGCTGCCGACGCGGATACTTATAAATGTCAGTAATTTCGTGGCCGGCATAGGCGGTCTCATTATTGCCGGTCTGCTTGTAGGTTTCTTTATCTTTATTGGTCAGATGCGGAAGACGGAGAAAGGGAAGCTGGTTATTGACGGAGTCTTTCTGAAGTCGCCCGTATTCGGCATGATTCTCAGGAAGGTTGCGGTGGCAAAATTCACGCGTACGCTGGGGACACTCGTGAGCAGCGGCGTGCCGATTCTCGATGGACTTGAGATCACCGCAAAGACTGCAGGCAACAAAGTCCTGGAGTATGCGATTATGGACGTGAGAAAGGCGGTGGCGGAAGGCAAGACCCTGGAAGAACCACTTGCAAAGGCAAAGGTCTTTCCTCCGATGGTCACTCATATGATTGCGGTGGGCGAATCGACCGGCGCCCTCGATGCCATGCTGAGCAAAATAGCAGATTTCTACGACGACGAAGTGGACAATGCCGTTTCGAACCTGACTTCGCTGCTGGAGCCGCTGCTCATGGTATTCCTCGGAACAACGGTTGGTTTCATAGTAGTATCGCTGTATCTTCCCATATTCAAGATGGGCTCTCTCATCAAGTAATTTATGCCCAACGACGCTCTCCTTAAGAGACTAAAGGCCCTGATAATATTCAGGGCCTTTTTTGTTACTTTCCTTCTCGGGACCTTTCTCATCTTCAAGATAGGATACTACAAATTCCCCTACCACCACGGAATACCCTATCTCATCGTGTCCCTCTACGCCGTTTCCTTCATTTATGCGGCCATGCTCTATCGCATAAGCAATCTCGCAGCCTTTGCCTACGCCCAGTTGACAATAGACGCGGCAGCTACGATATTGCTCATATTCCTGACGGGCGGCATAGAGAGCTGGTTTTCTTTCGTAATGATTATTTCTGTAATCGCCTCCGTCATAACCATGAACAAGAGGGCCGGCTATATTACGGCCACCCTGTGCAGTCTGCTCTATGGTTCTTTGATAGATCTTCAGTTCTACGGAGTGATCCCTATTACGTATGATTATCTGGTAAAGCAAAAAGACTTCCTCTATAACATCTTCTCCCACATCACCGCCCTCTACCTCACAGCTTACCTCATGGGATACCTTTATTCCCGGCTGGAGAGGGCATCAAAGAGGCTCGAAGAAAAAGATTCGGACCTCAAGGACCTCGCCTTTTTCAACAAGGAATTGATAGAGAGTCTACCGAGCGGACTCTTTACCATGGACCTCTCCGGCGCAATCCTTATTTTTAATAAAGCCGCTGAGAATATAACAGGCATCGACCGGACAAATGCAACAGGAAGGCGCATAACGGACATTTTCCCTTTCATAACGAGTCCCGATAAAACAGAAAGGGCAGAAGGCAAGATCGCGGTCAACGGCGCCCTCCGCATGATCGGCCTTTCCTTGTCCGCATCGACGGACGCTTCCGGCAACAAGAACGGATATATCTGTATTTTCCAGGACATTACGGAGCTCAAGAAGATGGAAGAGGACCTCAAGCACAAGGAGACCCTTGCAGTCATAGGTGAGCTTTCCGCAAACATGGCCCATGAGATAAGAAACCCTCTTGCCTCGCTAAAAGGCTCCATAGAGATCCTCAAGGAAGGCGCTCTGACAAAGGACCATGGAGATAAACTGATGAACATTGCCATAAGCGAAATGGACCGTCTCAACAAGATCATAACCGATTTTCTTACCTATTCGAGGCCGAGGCAGCCGGAGTTCTTCAAGTTCGACCTCCACACTGTCCTCGAGGAGACTATCGACCTCCTTAAAAACGCCCTTGTTGATAGAGACGGTATAATCATTAGCAAGACTTTCGAAGGCCGCAATGAAATAACCGCGGATCCTCAGAAACTCCGGCAGGTTTTCTTGAATCTGGGCATGAACGCCATAGAATCGTTACACCAGCAGGGTCAGCTGGCCATAGGAACAAGACGGCTGAATGATCATGTTATAATTTCCTTTCAGGATTCCGGAGTCGGGATTCCGCGCGAAAACCTGAATGAGATTTTCTATCCGTTTTATACCACTAAAGATAAGGGCACGGGCCTCGGTCTTTCCATAGCTTACAGGATAGTCGAGGAACATGGCGGAAGAATAAGGGTGAACAGCCGGCCGGGCAAAGGTACAACCTTCGATGTAATAATCCCTGTCTTTCCGCCGCGTTCGTCTCCGGAAGACAGGGCGGCCTGGGCCGGTTTATCCAAGGTGGGCAATCCTTAGAAGCTTCGCAAATTTGAACAGGCCGATGGACAAACCAAGAAATAAGATTCTGGTCATTGAAGACGAAAAAAACATGCGGGAGATCCTGAAGATCCTCCTCGACGGTGAAGGATACGAAGTCCACGTCGCGCAGGACGGCGCCGAAGGTCTGAGCTGCCTCAACAGCGACATTTTCGATCTTGTCATTACCGACATAAGGATGCCCGGGGTAAACGGCATAGAGATCCTGAAGAAGGCGGTTGAGACTTCGCCCGAAACGCTGGTTATCGTAATAACGGCCTTCGGTACTACGGAATCTGCGGTCGAGGCTATGAAGCTCGGCGCTTACGATTACATACACAAGCCTTTCAAGATCGACGAGATCCGCCTCGTGGTCAAGAACGCACTCGAGAAACATAAACTGAGGGGAGAGGTTTCCATTCTCAGAGATAAGATCCGGACGACTTACGAGCTCGGCAACATTTTTTACAAGAGCGCGAAGATGCAGGAATTGCTTAGACTTCTTCCGAAGATCGCAGGCAGCAGCTCGAACGTCCTTATCACCGGAGAAAGCGGAACGGGAAAAGAATTCGTTGCAACGGCGATCCATAATCTCAGCCAGAGGAAAGAAAAAAACCTTGTAGCGATAAACTGTGCGACCTTCCCGGAAGGTCTGCTTGAAAGTGAGATCTTCGGTCACATGAAAGGTGCGTTCACTGGGGCAGTTTACAACAAACAGGGCCTCTTCGAGATAGCCGATGGAGGCACCCTCTTCCTCGACGAGATAGGAGAGATGTCGTTCAACCTTCAGGCAAAGCTCCTGAGGGTGCTCGAAAACGGTACCTTCAGGCGGGTCGGCGGCACCAACGACATAACGGTGGATGTGAGGATCGTCTCGGCGACCAACAAGAACCTTAATGAAGAGATCTCGGCAGGCAGGTTCCGTGAGGACCTCTATTACAGGCTGAACGTTATACCCCTCCACATACCGCCTCTTCGCGAGAGAAGAGAAGACATCCCCCTGCTCATAGAGCACTTTATGAAGAAGTTTTCGGCCTCAAGCAGACGGCTGTCTCCCGACGCCCTGAGACTGCTGATGACTTATTCCTGGAGGGGAAATATACGGGAACTCGAAAATCTTGTGGAGCGCGTCTTTCTCATGACCGATAAAGAGGAGATAACAGCTTCCGATATCCCGCTGGAAATCGGCGATTTACGACCCGAGAGCAAGCTCCTTCCGGAGATGGGAAAAGACGGCGTAAATCTCGATGCGATAGTCGAAAATATCGAGAGAAAGTATCTCCTTGAAGCGCTCAAGATAGCAAACGGCGTGAAGACCGACGCAGCGAAGCTGCTCGAACTTTCATTCAGGTCCTTCAGGCACAGACTTCAGAAATACCGGATAAAATAAAACAGAACTACCGGAATTCCGGAACGAACATTTCGGCTAAACTTTCCGCCTTTAATGTTAAAATATTTTCCTGATGTCACTTAAGAAAAAAATAGCCCTCGGTTTTTTCATAAGCGCCTCGATCATTGCCGTCCTTGTCGTATTTGGATATACCAGCTTTCTGGAGATCAGAAAGGAAATCCGTTCTCTTGAGTTTTCAGACACGATAAGGAGCAAGTCTCTCCAGCTCCGCCGGCACGAAAAGAACTTCTTTCTTTACAGAGATGATAGAGAGATAGAGACGGTCTATAGCTACCTGCGTGAGCTGAGCGGGATACTGCGCAGGAACAACCTTGCGGACAGGTCCGGTGAACTGGCCAGCTTCAGAAAGATGATAGATGAATATGGCACAAGATTCGCACGGATCCAAGTCCTTGTGAGGGACTTCCAAAAGAGATTTGACAGCATCAAGGTCGCACACCAGCAATATTCCACTTTCTTTCCGCTCATCGAATCGACCCTGCTGGAACGGCCCCTTGTAAACGCAGAGGTGCTCAGAACCGCCTCCCTTTTGCGTGCCGATGACCCGCTGGTCAAAATCCTCCATGAACTGGATGGGGAGATCAACGCCCTTAGAAGAACCGGCGAGGACATCCTGATTGTTTCAAAAAACCTCGACGCGACAGCCAGGGAAAGGGCCGAAAAGCATATCACTTCCCTGCAGACCATGACGTTTATCCTCTTCCCTCTTTTCTTCCTGGTCGGTCTTATAGCCCAGTTCGTCATTATTCAGAGTATCGTCAGACGGCTCAGAACGCTGACCCTCGCTATAGAAAAAACCGGGAAAGGCGATTTTTCCTCCCTGTCCGCCCCTCAGGGGCACGATGAGATAGGCATGCTCGTCAATGCCTTCAACAAGATGGAGCACGATCTGACAGAAAGAGACAGGGAACTGACAAAGAAGAGCGAGGAACTGCTGAGCAGCAGGAAACTCGCCTCCATAGGAATTCTGGCCTCAGGAGTAGCCCACGAGCTAAACAACCCCCTTAACAACATCCATATTTCCGCCCAGATAATGAACAGGGAGCTGGGAGACAACTGCCCGGACCCTGTAAAGGAGATCTTGAACGACATTGCCGGGCAGACGAGGAGAATGAAGCAAATCGTCGGCGATCTCCTCGAATTCGCAAGGGGAAAAGAGCCGGTTCTGAGAGAAGTGGAGATTGCTGAGCTCATCATGGGGGCATATAAACTCGTAAGTACTGCAGCCGACACCTCGAACATACGCATCACTATCGACATAGAGCCCCGCGACCTCACAATACAAGCTGACCCGGAGCAGATGGAGAGGGTCTTCATCAATCTCTTCGAGAATGCCGTTGACGCCATGTCAGGGTCCGGAGACCTGGGTGTCAGAGTTCGCAGAAAGGGGGATTCGGTCGAAACGGAGATCTCCGATACGGGCAGAGGCATGCCGCCGGACAAGGTAGAAAAGATATTTGAGCCGTTTTATACTACAAGGGACGAAGGCACCGGGCTCGGGCTTGCGATCATCTTTAACATAGTCAGGAAACACGGCGGAGAGATTTCAGTTAAGAGCGAAGTCGGGAAAGGCACGGTATTTGCGATTACCCTGCCTGTCAGGAAACATCGGGAATGAATTTCAGGATTCTTGTCGCTGAAGACGAAGAGATAACATTAAAGCACCTCGTCAATACCCTGAAACGAGAGGGATACCAGGTCTTGGGGGCGAGGAACGGCCGTGAGGCCCTCGAAGCCATCACCCAGGACCGTTATGATGTGCTTATTACCGATATAAAAATGCCCGAGATGAACGGAATCCAGCTTCTCGAAAAGACCAAAGAGATAAATCCCGAGGTTGAAGTCCTCATCATAACCGGCTTCGGCAGCATAGGCTCTGCCGTGGAGGCAATGAAGAAAGGCGCTTACGAATATATAACAAAACCTTTCGACCTGGACGAGCTGATCCTGAAGGTGAAGAACATTCACGAGCGGAAGATTCTGAGAAAAGAGAACGTCGCGCTGAAGGCATATTTCGGGATGAACAAGAAAATCTCCATCATCGCGAAAAGCAACAGCATGCAGGAGATACTGAACGTGATCGAAGGCATAAAGGACTCCGACTGCAATGTTCTGCTTTCGGGCGAAACAGGAGTGGGAAAGAGCCTTTTGGCCAAGATAATACACTTCACAAGCAGAAGACAGAACATGCCCTTTCTTTCAATCAACTGCGCAACACTCACAGAGGAACTCCTTGCAAGCGAGCTGTTCGGACATGAGAAGGGGGCGTTTACAGGAGCGGTGAGAACAAAGCAGGGGTTGGTCGAAATCGCAGACGCCGGCACACTCTTCCTCGACGAGATATCCGAGATGGCGCCGAGTCTCCAGGCGAAGTTGCTTAAGGTGATCGAAGAAGGCGAGTTCTTCAGGGTAGGCGGAACGAGGCCGATCAAAGTGGACGTCAGGTTCGTCGCGGCGACCAATCAGCTGGTCAAGAGCCTTATTTCGGAGGGGCGTTTCAGGGAAGACCTATACTACCGGCTGAACATTATGGAGATTTTTATTCCGCCGCTCAGGGACCGCAGGGACGACATCGAGCCTCTTTCAATGTTCTTCCTTCAGAAGCATCTCCCAAAATCGAACAAGAAGATAACCGGTTTTTCCAGGGCTTCTATGGATATTCTGACTCACTATAGTTTCCCAGGAAATGTGAGGGAGCTCGAAAATATCGTGGAAAGGGCTATTATCCTCGAAAACAATGCGGTAATCACTCCGGACAGTCTTCCCCAGACTCTGACAATGTTCCAGATAGAGACAATCGAACCTAGCAAGATCAAGACAATGGATGAGCTGAACAAAGAATATGCCGAAAAGATACTTGACCTTGTAGGAGGCAACAAGTCCAAGGCTGCGGCCCTTTTGGGCATATCGAGAACCAGCCTCTGGAGATTAATGAGAGAAGAATAAAGATACGCTTCGGCAGATCAGGATATGCTTTTTGTCTTCTTGATGCCGTAGCTGAAATAGATAACAAGACCTATTATGAGCCACACAAAAAGCCTTATCCAGGTGTCCCTCGGCAATCCCGACATAAGATAAAGGCATGTGACGATGCCCAGAATGGGAGTGGCAACTCCACCTGGGGCCTTGAAAACTCTCGGCACATCCGGCTTGGTATATCTGAGCGCAAGGACTCCGGCGCAAACTATCACGAAGGCAAGGAGAGTTCCTATGCTCACAAGCTCGCCTACTATGCCGATTGGAAGAAGCGCAGCCATAACAGCCGTGACCGCCCCTGTGATGAGTGTGACAATGTAAGGTGTCCTGAATCTGGAATGTATCCGCGAGACAAAGGGCGGAAGAAGCTTGTCCCTGCCCATGGAAAAGAATATCCTTGATTGACCGAGCAAGAGCACGAGAATCACAGAGGTCAGACCGGCGATCGCTCCAATCTTGATAAGCGGCGCCAGTATATGAAGCCGCATGGCATCCAACGCAACGGCAAAAGGAGCGGGCCCGCCGAGTTCGGTATAAGGGACCACCCCCGTAAGAACCAGTGAGACAACTACGTATAGAAGAGTGCAGATAAACAGGCTTCCCAAAATTCCGATCGGCATATCCCTCTGCGGGTTCTTCGCCTCCTGGGCGAGTGTGGAAACAGCATCAAACCCGATATAAGCGAAAAAGATAACGCCCGCGCCCCGCAGCACGCCGCTGAGCCCGAAGATGCCGAATTGCCCCCTGTTCGGAGGGATAAAAGGCCGCCACAGTTCGGGCTTGATAGCCGATACGCCTGCCGCTATGAAGACGAGTATTATCGCGACCTTGATAAAGACGATAACCGCGTTCAGTGTAGCCGATTCCTTTATGCCCAGTATAAGGACCATTGTGATAACACCTACAACAAGAACTGCCGGAAGATTCAAAATAGCGCCGGTTGCGACCCATCGATGCAGTTCGGGATCGTAGCTTACGGGAGGCGAAGATAAAGATTGAGGAATAAGAATTCCAAGGTCTTTCAAGAAACTTACCGCATAGCCGGACCATCCGATGGCGACGGTTGTCGCCCCTAGGGTGTACTCGAGAATAAGGTCCCAGCCTATTATCCATGCCACGAACTGCCCGAGTGTCGCATAGGCATATGTATAGGCGCTCCCTGCAACCGGTATCATCGAGGCAAATTCGGCATAACAAAGACCGGCGAATCCGCAGGCGACCCCCGCAATAATAAATGAAAGAACTATCGCAGGCCCCGCCATAGTGGCCGCAGCATGGCCTGTCAACACAAATATTCCAGCGCCGATAATCACCCCTACTCCGAGGAGAATCAGGTTTGCGGCGCCGAGTGACCTTTTCAGGCCCCTTTTCTCCTCTGACGCCTCTGTGGTTAGCTCCGCAAGTGTCTTCTTAAGAAAAAGTCTGTTCATCGCATATCCCTTCTTCCCCACACATTATATCAAGCTGTGCTATTGATAGCCAATGAAAGCTTGTTCATAATTGAAACATATTTTTATGTCTGCATTTCTATATTTAAGTTATAGAATAGTTTAAACTTTCCCTTGGCTGAGCCCCATCTGTCATGGCTTTCCTTGTCTTCTTTTCTTCTTCCCGAAGATATTCGATATACGCCCGCCGTTCAGGCCTGTTCCAGATTGGAACGCATAAATTCGAGAGGTCTTACTTTTTCCCTTATAAATCAAGGTATTATATTTTGGCATCTGACTTGCTTTAAATATGGACAGGTAAAAATGGAGACCAATATATGAGGAACAGACAGCTTTTGTTCGTCACCTACCATGACGAGAACTTTGAAGACGGACTCTCCTACGCCGTCGATCTTGCGAAGATGATGAACGATGGAATAGAGATATTAATGGTCTACAAGAGAAAAGTTATGGAGAAATTCGAAGATATGATGACTATAGTTACCTTTGCTGAGGCCGACGACAACAAGACCGCACGGGAACTGATCAAAGAGTATTACGAGACGAAGAACGAGGATTACGACAAGAAAATGTCTCAGCTCGTGGAACGATGCAAGAAGTTGGGCGTAACGGTGGGTGTGAGTGCGGCAGCGACGGACGTGTTATCTGCGGTAAAAAATCTGCTTAGACAGAGAACCGGCATAGACATGATCCTTCTAAGCCCGAGCATAACCGATGACGGCCGCATAACTTCAAAGGAGCTGAGCAAACTCGTCAAGACGGCGTCGAGGCCGGTAGTAACCATGGCCAAGAACGCCAGGGTTGCTTGACAAAAAAAAGAAGGAGGGAAGTTAATGTATCTGTATCTGCCCGTAGCCTTAACGAGTATCAACATCCTTATCCCTGTGGGGCTAGGCCTTGCTGTCGGCCTGCTCTCGGGTCTCTTCGGTGTCGGAGGCGGTTTTCTGATGACCCCGCTTCTGATTATGTGCGGCATCCCCTCAACAGTGGCGGCCGCAACGGATTCTAACCAGATAGTGGCGGCCTCGACCTCCGGAACTTATGCGCACTGGAAGGTCGGCAATGTGGATTTCAAGATGGGGCTTTATCTGCTCATCGGCGGATTCATAGGCGGACTCTTCGGCGTCCAGGCGATCAAGATCCTCAGGGCGACCGGTAATGCCGACTTCGTAATAAAGATGACTTATGTTTTGATGCTCGGCATTGTCGGCATTTATATGTTCTTCGAAAGCCTCGCCAGCATGAACAAGAAAAAGACCGATGAAGTGAAGCCGCAGAAGGAATCTAATGTTGCCAAATTCCTGAAGTCACTCCCTATGCAGACTCATTTCGAAAAATCCGGCGTTACGCATTCCGCCCTTGTGCCGCTTGTCTTCGGGGGCTTCGTCGGGGTCCTGGCGGCGATAATGGGCGTAGGAGGCGGATTCCTGATGGTGCCGGTCATGGTCTATATCCTGAGGATGCCGATGCATGTCGTAGTGGGAACGAGTCTTTTTCAGATACTCTTCAACTGTATCGAGGTCACTTTTCTTCAGGCTTACACAAACCACAACGTGGACTTTATCCTTGCTGTGCTATTGCTCCTCGGTTCAACGATCGGTGCGCAGGTCGGCACGGTCTTCGGACGCAAGCTTAAAGGCGATCAGCTCAAGATCATACTGGCGGTTATTGTACTTATAGTTACTGCAAAGATAGTGCTTGAGCTCACCTTAACGCCTTCGCTTCTGTTGGGACAAGGAGGAGGACACTGATGAAACAGGTCAAAACAATAACAAGCGTCTTTCTGATAGGATTACTGGGAATATTTTTGCTCGTAAACAAGGCCTCCGCCGAGTTGACAATCAGGGCCAATCATGATCATATCACGATAGACTTCTTCTATCACGGCAGCACGGTAAGCGTCAGCGGGGTATCGGATCCCGGCACGGACGTTATCGTCAAGATAAGCGCGTCCGACGGCCACGAGTCCCTGCGGCAAAAGGGTAAGGTCGGAGGGGTCTTGTGGATGAACGTAGGATCTCTGAATTTTGAGGATACGCCCAAGCTTTATCTCCTGGCGGGCACGAAGAACATAGCCGACCTTCTGGACCGGGACGAGACCGACAAATACGTGATCGGCTACCAGGCGCTGTCGAGACATGTGAAGATCGACACGCCGGCTCCCGCTGAAGAGAAGGAAAAATGGTTCGAGCAATTTATAAAATTCAAGGAGTCCAGAAAGCTCTATAATGTCTCCCCGGCAGGGGTCTCTCTTACCGACAAGGACGGTAAGCAGAATTATTACATCAAGATGGACTGGCCTTATCAGGCCGCTCCCGGCAATTACACCGTGACGGTTTACGCCGTCCGGGACAGGAAAGTGGTCGAGACGGCAAGCTCAAATGTCATCGTAGAGCAGGTCGGGGTCGTGAAATCCCTTGCAGGCATGGCAAAGAACAATGCCGCGGCTTACGGAACGATATCCATCCTCGCGGCCCTTGCAGCAGGCTTTGGAGTAGGACTGATATTCAGGAAAGGAGGGGGGGCGCATTAGTTGATCGTCGGGGGGGTTACATGGCCCCTTGCATGGCCCATATAAAGAAATGATTCTTGACAAGGAGAAAAACATCTTGAATAAAGAAGCAGCAGTGAGCACTCTATACAGCACGATCCTGGTGGGATTCGACGACTCCATTCCGAGCAAGGCCGCGCTTACTGAGGCCTCGAACTGGATAAAGAAACACGGCGGCAAGATCGTTCTCGTCCACGCAGTCTATTTCGATGAAGAGGAATTCGGGATCGCTCCTGAGCAGCTGGAGAAACGCCTGAAACTCGGGGAAAAAGTCTGCTACCAGACAAAGGAAATGATAACCTCGGAGTTCGGCATAGAGGCGCAGTCTTTTCTGTGCGAAGGCGACCCTCCCAAGGTCATTGTCGACATCGCCGAGGAGAAGAAGGCGGACCTCATAGTGCTGGGGACATACGGTAGGCGGGGGATCAACAGACTGCTTATGGGAAGCGTTACCTCTCAGGTCATCGTCAGTTCATCCATCGACGTTCTCGTGGTCAAGAAGCAGTGCACTCAGTGCGCCGGCACCTACAGGTCGATCCTGGTCCCCTTTGACGGCTCGGAGTTCAGCAAAAAGGCCCTCAGGCGGGCCTGCGAGCTGGCGAAGCTCGACGGCTCGGGTATCACGGTGCTTTATGCCATACCGCGCTATGAAGAAATGATAGATTTCATGATGACCTCGTCGATAAGGAAAAGCCTGAGGCAGGAAGCAGAGAGGATCATAGAGGGTGCTAAGGCCGTCGCGGCCGATTACAGTATTCAGGTGAAGACAATTATAGAGGAGGGACATGCAGGAGATAAGGTCGTCGAGACCTGCGGTAAAGCCGGTAACGACCTGATCATAATGGGAAGCTACGGGTGGCGTGGCGTGAACAAGGCGATAATGGGGAGCACGGCGGAGCGGGTAATAATGAACGCGTCCTGTCCGGTCCTCGTAGTGAGATAGGAAGATGAAAGGCTACAGAAAAGTACTCATAGCGGTAAACGGCTCCAGAGAAGTGCTCGATCAGGGGCTGAAGCTTGCAAGCGACGAAAGATGCTGGGTCACGGTCGTGAAGGTCCTTCCTCCTTATGAGGGTGACCTCGACCTTGTTGGAGTGCAGAAGATCGAGGACGTGCTGGAAAGCGAGGGAGCCAAGGCAATCTCGGAGTTCAAGAAGCAAGCGGACAGTGAGGGCGCTCTGATCAAGACGAGGCTTGAAGAGGGAGACGTGCCCAGGAAGATCATCGAGGTGGCGGAAGAAGAGAGGTGCGACCTCATCATTATGGGCGCGCGCAAGAGGGGCTGGCTCGGTAAGCTTTTGGGCGGAGGGGTTGTTGAAAAGGTCATCAACAATGCCCCCTGCCCCGTACTTGTGTTAGGGGCGTGAGATCTTTCAAATACGTTATATTTGTTTTATAATATCAAGCCCGATTCTTTGCTCACCTCTTTGATTCGCCGATTTTTTGGAAGATCCGGAACGCTATGATAGAGGAAAAGAAATTTGAAAGGCTCGTTAGAAGGAAGCTCCTGACCGAAGAGGAACTCAGGGGAGCGATAAAAGAAGCGGAAGATTACCGCCGCTACCCCGAGGAGCTGCTTATCGAGAAAGGCGTGCCGAAGCATGAAATACTCTTTTGCCTTTCCGAGAATTACGGACTTCCCTTTATAGAATATGATGAGAATGTCGCCGCCTCCTATTTTGTCGCAAGGCGCTTCGACATGGAAAGACAGAAGCGGGCGCTCTGGTTCCCCATTTCGATTACGAAAGAAAGCGCGGAAGTAATCGCCTATGAGCCGGATAAGGCCGCTGTCATCGAGGACGTGAAAGAGACCCTCGGGATCGGGCGGATAAGCTTCATCGTCGCCCTTCCCCAGGATCTCATCAGGGTCATAGAAAACAGTTATGACGTAAACCCCAATTTTCCTCTTTCGGGCGCCAGGACCCCTCTTGCAAAGGTCAGGACATATCTTGCCGAGAGGCGGTCCCTGCTGGCGAGCTACAGGACATCTCTCGCAAAGGGCAGGACCGGTCTTGCCTTTATCCGCACCGGCGTGTCCTTTATGGCGATAGCCCTTGTCCTATTTAAGATCTTCGGCCTTGGGTATCTGACCATAATCGAGGGCCTGCTTTTTGCGGCGGGCGCGCTCATGACTGCAGACGGCATAATCTGGTACCTGCCGGCAAGGAAAGTCGGCAAAAAGAGGATGGTCTGCTCCCCGACAGAGCCGACCTGGGGAACAACAGTGCTTCAGGCCTCGAACCCTGAAGGCGATCCTGCCTTTTCGAGAACGGAGCCGGTTGCGGACGCCGACAATCTGCGCGCCGGGTGGGCCGGTCTCTCGCCTGTCATGAGACGCCGCTTCCTCGCGAGCGACAGGACGGACCTGGCCGAAGAGAGGACTATCCTCGCTTGTTACAGGACCATCATGGCCAGCGCCCGAACGGGGTTGGCCTTCACAAGGACCGGGATCGCCTTTGCAGGCTTCGGCATTGCGCTCCTCAGGCAGTTCCACCTGGGTCCCTGGACAATCTTCTACGTCTCGCTCATCCTAGTGGGTGTGCTGATGCTGACGGAAGGCTTCTACTGGTATCTGCCGGGACGGCGCGCCGGGAAGGACGGCTTCGAATCCGTCATAAGAATGGGCAACAACGAGACGATCTGGGACCTTGTCTTCCCTCCATGCCACAAAAGACCGAACTGGGAGGAAGTATCTTTTGCCCTGTTCCTCAGAAAGACGTGCTCACCCGGAATATGGGCGACAACCGGTTTGGCACTTGAAAGGACGGTGCTCGCCGACAGGAGGAATGTCATGGCAAGGCTTCGCACAATAATGGCGCGTTCACGCACCGGTATGGCCTTCATCAGGACCGGGATGAGCATCTCCGCCGTCGGGGCCGGCCTCCTCGTTTATTTCGGTCTCGCGAACACGGGGTGGGCCATATTCAATTTTGTCCTGCTAGTGTTCGGACTCGTTCTTATTGCGGATGGCCTCTACTGGCACATCCCCGCGGAAAAGATAAGACGGCAGTTCCCTTATTGTTTTGGAGATATGGAAATCGTAGTGCCGGATTATGGAAAGCCCACTTGTGACTGGGGAAAGGCGATATTCAGCAATGAAGAACTCTGACATGTCTGATATGATTGATGTTTTGACGGGCCGGATTGCTCCTAAGACCGAGGCGTGGGAGGTACGGTCAGGGCGGTTTCTCCTTCTGGTAAAACACGGAATCATCAGCGCGGAGGAGCTTCACGAGGCGTCGGATGCCTCCGTCGCCAGGGGGATCGATACAGAAAAATTGCTCCTGAGGGAATACAAAATCCCCCGGCAGTCTCTCCTTGAGGCTCTTTCAGGACATTACGGCTGCCCGGCAGTGGAATATGATGAGAGGATACCGGTCCCGCCGGAGCTCCTCACAGGTCTCAACAGCGACAGGCTCTTCATGAGTCAATGGTTCCCTGTGATGAAAGAGGGCGATAAGATAATAATTGCGGCAAACAATCCCGACGATCCTGCCGTAAGGGAAGAGGTGGAGGCGATCTTCACGGCAAGAGACTACGAATTCAGGGTGGCGCTCGGAGACGACATACAATGGTTCATTCAGGATTTCCTGCATGCGCGACCCGGATTTATCATAGGCACGGAGAGGACAGGCCTTGCCTTCTGGCGCAATACAATGGCCCAGTGGAGGACAAGACTCGCCTGCTACAGGAACGACCTCGCCCAGGGGAGGACTGGTCTCGCTTTTTTCCGGTGGGGGCTCGGCATGATTGCGATAGCGGACACCCTTATGCGCGCACGCAAGGCCTTTCTTCTTCCCTGGCTTGTAATGGTGGGCGGTTTTTCGCTCGGCATTTACGGGCTGTCCTTATACCTGAAGGTCAGAAAGTCCCGCATGACCCCCCCGGGACATCACACCCTTGTCGAGGTGACGGCTGCGACCATGCAGTTTCTTGAGAATTATCATTTCATCGACGGGGCGGGCATGAACTCCGAGACGAAAAAGACAATGCTCGGCCGGCTCGGCGACTTCCTTGCCGACCACTGCACTATTCTCTACCCCTCGCCTGCAAGCAGGGAACGCACTCACCTGGCCCGCGAGAGGAACGTTCTCGCGGGACAGCGCACCGTCGCCGCTTGTTATCGCACGATTTATTCGCGCGCAAGGACCGGGCTTGCCTTTATCCGTTCCGGCATATCCTTTTTGAGTCTTGGGTTCGGACTCATGCACTATTTCGGACTGAGTATTCTGACTATGGTAGACTCTCTCCTTATCCTCGCAGGGCTGTTAATGACCGTCGACGGCGTCTTATGGTACCTGCCAGTAAGAAAAGAGCAGTCCGAGATCCCAAGATGTCCGGTCCCGCAATAAAATGATAGGATAAAGCATGAGGGTGGGGCAAAAAATCTTTCTTTCGAGCGCGTTTAACGTGGCTCTCATTGTACTCATAGGTTTCTTCGCTATTCAGAACCTTAACCTTATGCTGACAAAACTGAGGTTCGTCGAGATAGCCGATGACCTGAACGCGTCTTTCCTTGAAATGAGGCTTTCCGAAAAGAACTATTTCCTTTACAGCGACGAATCCGCTCTCTTCGATATCAAGGACAAGATCGACAAGACCATGGAGTCCATAGACGCCGTGAGCCCTGACATATCCAGGGCCATAGGGGAGGAAAATCTCAAGTTGCTCAAGACCTATCTCGCAAAATATTCGGAGGCGGTCGAGGCCCTGAGGAGGGCTGGGAGGACCGAGCAGATGCAGACCGCGCTCAGGACCGAAGGAAAGAAACTGAAGGAGTTTTCGGAAACAATCACGGTCCTCGAGAGAAAACGCGTGAACGATATTATCACGAGTTCAAAGAAAGTGCTGTTCTATTCCTTCTGGGCGATCCTCTTTTCCGCCATTGTGGTCAGCCATTTTATCTCCCAGCGGATCCTGAAGTCCCTCCGCAAGATCGAAAGCCTTGCGCAGTCCATATCCGAGGGGAATTTCAGAAAGATGGAGGTTGTGAGATCCGGAGACGAGTTCGGTTCGCTCATGAAGGCCATAAACCGCATGTCTGAGGAGCTCAGCCATCGGGAAGAGCAGATACTTCAGTCCAAGAAACTCGCGTCCCTGGGGATCCTGACGGCAGGGGTCGCCCACGAACTCACGAATCCTCTTAACAATATCTCGATGATCGCCCAGACATACGCGGACGTGTATGATAAGCTGAGCAGGGAAGACAGGATCGAATTCATGAACAAGATCGAGGGAGAGACTGAGCGGATAAAGGAAATCATACGAAATCTCCTCGATTTTTCCAAACCCAAAGAGGCGAACCTCAAGGAGGCGGACATCAACTCGGTCATCAAGAGGACCATCACACTCGTTCAGAACATGCTTGACATATCGAACATCGATACGAGACTGAACCTGGCAGATGCCTTGCCGCACGTCTTTGTCGACGAGCACCAGATACAGCAGGTCCTCGTGAACCTGATCACCAACGCCGTTCAGGCCATGTCTTCCGGAGGCAAGCTGTTTATCTCTTCTAGGCCCGGCAGGGACGTCAGCTCGGTGAAGGTCACTGTCATGGATTCGGGCAAGGGCATATCCCCTGAATTCCTCCCTCACATATTCGACCCTTTCTTCAGCACCAAGGGCGAGGGCGGCACGGGGCTCGGCTTGTCGGTGAGTTATGGGATAATAAAGAACCATGGCGGAGATATCAGGGTGGACAGCAAACCGGGGGTCGGGACCACTTTTACGATTGAATTGCCCATTTATAAAGAGACAGGAGGAGGAGAAGAAGGATGAGCTCTTACAGGATCATGGTTATTGACGATGAAAAGATTGTGGGTGACATGGCGAAGCTGTCGCTGGAACAGGAGGGCTACTCCGTCGAGACTTTTCTGAACGCCGAGCCGGCCCTGTCAAGATTGAAGGAGGAAAAGTTCGACGTAGTTGTGACAGACCTGAAGATGAAGGGAATTGACGGTATGGAAGTCCTAAGGACCGTCAAAAAGCTCTATCCCGACACCAAAGTCATTATGATAACGGCCTTTGCCAATCTCGACGCTGCCATAGCCGCGTTAAGGGCCGAGGTGCATGACTTCTTCCCGAAGCCCGTCAAGATCAAGGAGCTCAAGGAATCGATAAACCGCGCACTGAGCAAGGCATAAAAGGACGTGATGAGCAAATTGACAGGACATCTGAAGAGCATTTTCGCCCCTTCGAAGAGGGAGAAGGAGGGGCTGTCTTTCGAGCTCCTGTTTCAGCGTTTCAGGGACGTCCTCGACAATAATAACAGGGCGATCGAGATCATCACCGACATGGGCGAGAAGTTCGGGGGAGATTATCTCTTCGACATTACATATGTGAAGCGGGCCTATTCCGAACTTTCCGTGGCCCTGCAGAACTGCCTCCAGAGCTTCGACCTCCTCACAAGGGGCGGGTATCCGCAGCTTCACGGCGTTCTCCGCAGGATCGACGACCAGATCAAACGCACCGTGTACGACACAAGGGAAACCGGCATGATGGTCGTCCCGTATGAAGATATCACCTGGGACAAGTATCACGAGGTTGGCGGGAAGAACGCGAACCTTTCCGAATTGAAGAACCATTTGGGCATAGAGGTTCCCGAGGCGTTCGTAATAACGACCTCTGCCTTCGATGAGCTTCTGCGCTTTAACGGCATAGACAAGAAACTCCAGACCCTCGGAGAAGCCCTAGATGAGGGCGTACTCGGTGAATTGCGGGAATCCATCAGCAATGCGAAGATTCCCCCTCCCATCGGAGACGCCCTTGGAGAGGCCCTCGAAAAGATACGGTCGAGATGCGGAGATACCTGTTTCCTTGCCGTACGGAGCAGCGCCGAAGAGGAGGACGGCGATTTCTCTTTCGCCGGGCAGTTCAGGACCGAGCTGAACGTGCCCTCCGAAGAGAGGGCCGTTGAAGACGCTTACAGACGCGTCCTCGCGAGCATGTTTTCGGGCAAATCCGTCGCATATATGGGGAAGATAGGGGTCGATTTGAAGAGGATGAAGATGGCGGTCGGCTGTATGGTCATGATCGATGCCGCCTCAAGCGGAGTCGTTTATTCAGCCGATCCCGGCGGAGAAGAAGATACGCTGACGATCAACGCGGCCTGGGGACTTGGTGAATCTGTAGTGGAAGGTCTGACCGACGCGGACCTCTTCGTAATCAAGAAAGCGGCGCTTCCGGAGATAGCGAACAAGAGGACCGGGGCCAAGAAATCGATGATCGCCCGTCTCGGAGAAGGCGGGACAAAGCGCATTGACACCCCTGGGGACCTGAGCGCTGAACTCAGTCTGACTGACGAGCAGGCAATCGGGCTGGCGCTGACGGCAATCCTCATCGAAAGACACTTCAGAAAGCCGCAGGACATCGAGTGGGCCATTGACCGTGACGAAAGAGTTTTCATCCTCCAGTCGAGGCCGTTAAAGATTGCCGAACATGAGGAGGCTGCTGCCGGGAAAGCGCCGGCCGCGACAAGCGAAAGAGTTCTGACGAAGATCGGAGGCACTGTCGTGCAGAAAGGGGCCGGCGCCGGGAGGGTCTTTATTCTCAGGCAAATGGATGACCTCAACAGCTTCCCCAGGGGCGCGATCCTAGTGGCAAGAAACGACTCCTCGGACTTTATACGTATTATGCCCTACGTCTCTGCCATCATCACCGACACCGGAACGCCCACGAGCCATATGGCCGCCCTGTGCAGGGAGTTCAGGGTGCCGACACTGGTCAATGCGGGCAAGGCGACACAGGTCTTGAGGCACGGACAGGATGTCACTGTGTATGCTGATGACGACGGCACTATGACCGTTTACGACGGCATCGCAAGGGAGCTACTCGAACAGGCCGGCGCCGACTCCCGCAGGATGGAAAACGTCTACGAGTTCAGGAAGAAGAGATATATCCTCCGATACATCATACCCTTAAACCTGGTCGACCCTCTGCTTGACAACTTCACCGCTGAGGCGTGCAAAACAGCGCATGATGTATTGAGGTTCATCCACGAGAAATCCGTTGCCGAGCTGGTGGAGAGCGCCAGGGACGGCGGCGCGATCCTGAAGAAACATGCAGCCATCAAACTGAGGCTGCCGATACCGACCGGCATTATGGTCATCGACATCGGGGGAGGTCTCGACCTTTCGCCGGGCCGGGACAGCGCGGACTTTGAGCGGATTTCTTCTCTTCCCCTCAAGGCGATTGTCGGAGGCATGATGCACCCGGGCGTCTGGCGGTCCGAGGCCGTCTCCCTTCGAGCAAATGATTTTCTGACGAGCATGCTCAGGGCAACGGACATCGTCTCCGACAGCCGCAGTTTTATCGAAAACAACGTGGCCGTCGTTTCCAGGGAATACATGAACCTCAGCCTGAGGTTCGGATATCACTTCAACCTTATAGATTGTTATTGCAGCGGGAACACGAGAAACAACCATATCTATTTCCGCTTTATGGGAGGAGCGACCGATATCTCCAAACGCACGCGCCGGGTCCAGTTCATAGAGGCGGTACTGAAAGAATACGGTTTCAAGATTAAGACAAAGGGAGACCTTATCATCGCTAGGATTGCGGCCCTGCCGCAGGAAGAAATACAGGAGCTCCTCGACTCGCTTGGCAGACTCATCGCGTACACGAGGCAGCTGGACGCGGTTATGCACGACGACGCCTCGGTGGAGCGGTATACCAGGAATTTCCTTAACGGCACCTACGAAGCGTAAGTGGGTGTGGTTGAAGTGCAGGCGGCTTTTTGATATAAGATAGAAGACACGATCTACATTCGGATCAAACTACTACGCAAAGTCCATCAGGAGGCAAATATGATCAAAAGAGCATTAAGGGTGTCGCCCTTTGTCCTATTGGTTTTGATTGCAGCTCTCTTACTGCAAAGCGGCTGCGACGGAAAGAAGGGGCCGTCGGAGTTTGTAGGCTTTCCCCAGTCCTTCGCCGACCTTGCAGAAAAGGTAAAGCCGGCGGTCGTTAATATAAGCACCTCAACCACAGTGAGGGTACCGGGCAGCCCTTTCAGGCAATTCTTCGGCCCGGACGAAGGCCCCTTCGGAGATTTCTTCAAACATTTCTTCGGCGACCAGCCCGACAGGGAGATGAAGCAGCAGAGCCTCGGCTCTGGCTTCATAGTCGACAAAGACGGCTTTATCATCACAAACAACCATGTGGTGGAAGGAGCTGATGAGATCAAGGTGAAGCTCGCAGACGGCAGGGAATTCAGGGCAAGAGTTGTTGGAAGGGACAAGAAGACCGATCTCGCCCTGATAAAGATATCTTCTCTCTTTAAAAGCCTGCCGACCCTCACACTCGGAGATTCAAACGCGATGAGGACGGGCGACTGGGTCCTTGCGATAGGCAATCCCTTCGGACTCGAGCATACGGTAACGCAGGGGATCATAAGCGCAACCGGCAGAGCGATCGGCTCGGGGCCATATGATAATTTCCTCCAGACAGACGCGCCTATCAACCCCGGCAATAGCGGAGGACCGCTTGTAAACCTGAAGGGCGAGGTAATAGGCATTAACACCGCCATAATCGCCTCGGGACAGGGCATCGGTTTCGCAATCCCGAGCAATATGGCGAAGTCGGTCATCTCCCAGCTGAGGGAGAAAGGCAAGGTCACGCGCGGATGGATAGGGGTCTCGATTCAAAATCTGACTCCCGATCTTGCCCAGGCCATGGGGCTGAAGGGCTCAAAGGGCGCGCTGGTCAGCGATGTGGCGCCGGGAGGACCGGCCGCTTCCGCCGGGATGAGGCGGGGCGACGTCATAACCTCTTTTGACGGCAGGGACGTTAAAGATGCCACGGATCTCCCTCTTATGGTTGCAGAGACCCCTGTGGGAAAGACTGTTGCAGTCAAAATCCTGCGCGAAGGCAGAGAGCTCGATCTGAAGATTACCATAGCAGAAATGGAAACGGAAAGGCTGGCCTCCAGGATGTCGGCGCCCGAAGGAGGTCTTGGTATGGCGGTGGACGACTTAAAGCCGGAGTGGCAGAAAGAGTTCAACCTGAAAGAGAGGACCGGCGCCGTTGTGACTGACGTTTCTCCGGGCAGTCCCGCCGACGACGCGGGCATCAAGATGGGAGATTTGATAAGAGAGGTCAATAGAAACCGTATCAGGGACGGGAAGGACTATCGCGAATACATGGGGAGAACCAAAGGAGGGGATCCGATCCTCTTGTTATTAAGGAGGGGCGGCCAGACCTTCTATGTATCAATAAAGATTTCGTAAAGTGTATAATAGATAAATTTCGTTTTTGGGGACTATACATTCTTTTGAGGAGGAAAACGTCCTGATCCTGCTGCCGGGTTGAACGGCAGCGTAAATCGTCACTTGAAATAACGATGTCAAAATCCCTCCTTTTCGTCCTTGCCGTAGCCTTGTTCCTCTGTTTTTTCAGACTGGGCTCTGTCACCCTCTTCGATGTGGACGAGGCGGTATTTGCTCAGGCCACGAAAGAGATGGTGGCGAGCAACAACTGGATAACGCCTACATACGACGGTGAAAACCGCTACGACAAGCCGATCCTCTTTTACTGGCTGATGGCCGCCTCTTACAAAATATTCGGAATAAACGAATTCGGCGCAAGGTTCCCCTCCGCTGTTTCCGCCTTCCTGCTTTCTCTTGCCGTTTACCTTTTCACTAAACGCGTTCTCGGCGAACAGAGCGCCTTCTACGCGACTATCCCGCTTGTCCTCTCTCCTTATTTTCTGGTCTATTCCCACGCCGCGGTCACTGATATGACGCTCACGTTGCTCGTGACGTTGTCCCTATTTTGCTTCTACATCTCGGTGACTGACGAGAAAGGCAGGCCTTCTGCGCACCCGCCGCTGAGAAAACCGGATAGATACATATACGGCTTCTACGCTTTCTCGGCACTCGCCTTTCTCACAAAAGGTCTGATAGGGATACTCTTCCCTTTCGGGATCGCAATTATCTATTTGGCAGTTGCGGAGGGTCTTTCTGGTATAAAGAAGGTCTTTGACCCGAAAGGCCTCGCACTGTTTACGGTTATCTCTGCGCCGTGGTATATAGCAGAATTTGCGATAAACGGCAGGGAGTTTTTCGAGCAGTTTATTATCAAACACCACTTCAAAAGATACATGGATGTGATCTCGGGCCACAGCGGCCCTGTATATTATTATTTCCCAGTCTTGATAGTCGGACTGATGCCGTGGATCTTTTTCCTGCCGGGAGGGGTCAGAAGAGTATTCAGGCGCGGTCTGCAAGCTGCGGCCGGCAGAGCGTCCCTGGTTTCACGCTCGCCGCTCGGCTTATTCACTTTCATATGGTCCTCCTTCATTTTTCTCTTCTTTTCTCTTGCGACCACTAAGCTGCCCAATTATATCCTTCCTTCGGTCCCTGCATTTTCTCTTCTTATTTCTTCCGGTATGACCGGAGAAGAGAAGTGGCTCAGGTTCGAGAACCTTTCTATGGCTGTCGTGACGGCATTGGCCGGAGTAGCCTCCCTGATCTCGATTAAGTACCTCCATCAAATCGGGATATTCGAGACCGGATGGGTGGTCGCTGCAGCCCTGTTCCTCTTCGGCATGACGGCTGTCGCTCTTTTTGCTTTTTCCAGTCAAAAGAGGTTTTACGGAGTCCTGTCCGTATTAATGCTGGCCTTCCTCCTCCTTCTTTCCGTGAAGGCTACCCCGCTCGCAAGCGATTATCTGCAAAAGACGCTTTACCAATACAGTCTATACGCGAAGCAACGGCTAAATGACGGTGAAGCGATAGTCACCCTCGGGATAAATAACCCGAGTATCGTCTTCTATTCCGGCCACAGGGTAGTTAGAGCCGGCAACATAAGGGATCTGACACCCCTCTTGACTCAGGAGAAGAGAGTGCTTATCATTTCAACAACGAAGGAGATCGGGATGTTACAGGGACTGGGTTTTACTTTATTGCAAAAGGACGACAAATATGCGCTTCTTGAAAGACAATAAGATCGTGGTCTCAGCTCTTATGGCTCTGGCCGTCACGGAACTGGTGTTTTTCCTGCGCTTAGACACCATCGTTGTACTATGGACAAGGGACCTTCATCGGACAGGGGCCGCCCATTCATTTCTCGACATTGTGAACCCTTTCATGAATGTCGCTTCCAACGGTGCGACTCTCATAATAGCGGCGTTCCTGCTTTTTGCGATCGGACGCTTTAAAAAGCCATCTCTTTACCCGTTCGGCAAGTCCCTTCTTATCGGTCTCTTGTCGGCAGGTCTTTCGGTGCAGGTCCTCAAACACCTCATTGGAAGGGCGAGACCGAGACTGACCGACAGTGTCATCTTCATCGGCCCTTCGCTGAAGAGCGGTTATGATTCATTCCCGTCGGGCCACAGCACTCTGGCGTTCTGCCTGGCCTATGTCGCCTCGAAATATTATCCTAGATACAATGCCGCCTTTTACCTGTTTGCCCTTACGGTAGCGCTATATAGAATAGATTGTCTTGCGCACTTCCCGTCTGATGTCCTGGCTGGTGCGGTCGTAGGAGTCACGGTCGCTAAGCTGATCCTTTCAAAAACGGCGGGGCAGGCGGCGACTGCGGAATACCCGGGATGAAGGAAGAGGAGAAGTCTCAGAAGGTCCGTAATCGCCGCGTCCATATGGCAAATGAGCGCACCTTTCTGTCCTGGATACGGACAAGCATAGGCATTATGGCCTTTGGTTTCGTAGTCGAGAAGTTCGGGCTCTTTCTCAAACAGCTGCAGTATCTGCTTGGGAAGGAGGCGTCGCTGCCGGCGCATGGTTATTCTTCAGTCCTAGGCATATTCCTTGTGGCGCTCGGCACATTGATGGGGGTGCTCGCCATCATACGTTACAAGAAGGTCGAAAAACAGATCGACAAAGATACCTACCAGCCTTCCTTAATACTGGACGTACTGCTTGCGATATCCGTCATCGCAGTTGGGATATTCCTGGCGATCTACCTTATCCACAGCGTTTAAGCATAATATCCCTGAGCACTTCCTGTCGAGAAGGTGCGCTGCCCGTGTCATTGCAGAAGGCCATCCAATGTCTCTTTCAACCCATTGATCGTATAGGGTTTTGATAGACACGCCTTGAACCCGTGTATTTTGTGTTCCGATATGGTTGAATTGTCGATATAACCGCTTGAGACAATGGCATTTATGTCAGGATCAATCTTTAGAAGCTCCCGTATGGCTTCCTCACCGCCCATGCCTCCGTGGATGGTCAGATCCAGGATTACGACATCAAACCGTTTGCCTGACGACATGGCTTCGCGATACCTGAATATTGCCTCCTCGCCGTCCACGGCAAATTCCACCTCATGGCCAAAAGCTCCTATCAGTCTTCCGACCACATCCCTTACAATCTCTTCATCATCCATCACGAGAATCCTGCCCTTTCGAACAGTTTCATTTCTTGTTGAAATAGTCTCTTCTCTCTCCCTGTCTGCCTCGATTGCCGGCAGATATATGGAAAAGGCGCTGCCCTTGCCGAGCTCGGATTTTACGTCGATCAACCCTCCATGGTTCTTTATGATGGAATACGATGTGGCAAGGCCCAGGCCGCTGCCTTTTTCTTTTGTTGTGAAATATGGGTCAAATATCTTTGAGAGATATTGTTCAGGTATGCCTATACCGGTGTCCTTGATGGATATTTCGACGTAATTGTCTGCCTTCAGGAGAGAGGGAAGGCCCTTTTGAGAGGCGCAGACATTCCTGGCAGCAATTACCACCGTACCGCCCACCGGCATCGCCTGATCCGAATTCAGCACTATATTCTGGATAACCTGGCCGATCTGCCCTTCGTCCCCCTCGATCATGCAGAGCTTCTCATCAACTTCAATCCTGCAATCGACACGGGACCCGCTAAGGGCAAATCTCGCAGCGTTATCGATTATGGGCCGAAGTTCTATCCTCTTCTTGACCGGCTTCCCTCCTTTAGAGAATGTCAGAAGCTGCGTGGTAAGGCTTACCGACATATGCAGCGCCTTCTCAGCCTGGTCGAGCAAATAGAGAGATTTATCCTTCTGATCGAGCGTCATCTTTGCCATCGAAATATATCCGAATACGCCCTGCAGCAGATTGTTGAAGTCGTGTGCGATACCGCCTGCCAGAGTTCCGATGGCCTCGAGCTTCTGGGTCTTAAGACGCTCCTCTTCGAGAAGGTGTTTTTCCGTCATATTAGTCACTGTCTCAATAACAGATGAAACATCGCCGGAATCGTTTCTCAGAGGGAACGCCTTTGTCTCAACATACATGATGTCCCCTTTTTCGTCGGAGTGCCTGTGTAAAGCTGAGTGGGGCTCTCCTGTCTCGAAGGCGCGCCATACTGCGCATTCCTCGCCATCCTCGTGGCAGGGCTTAAGCGCCCTGTGCGTTAATTCATAGCAATGTCTTCCGACTATCTCATGGAGAGCGAGACCGGCAGAATTGCAGTAAGCCCGGTTCGCGGTCATTATCCTGAAATCGCGCTCTATCACAAGGAAGCTCTCGTCAACAGTATCCAGAATGTTCTTGACAAATCGTTCGCTTCGCCGTATCGCCGCCCCGGCCTCCTTTCGGTCCGTGACATCGCGGAAAATGCCTACCGCGCAATGGACTTTCCCGAGCACTATAAAGGTGGCGCCTATATCGGCATAAAAGACTGTCCCGTCTTTCCTCATTACCGGCAGGTCCGGGGCCACCGTTATCTCTCCCCTCATTTGTCTTCTGTACTCCTCAAAGACATGAGGGAGGGCGTCCTTCGGGTGGATATCTTCGATGCCCAGGCCGAGGATTTCCTTTTTCGAATATCCGAGCATTGAACACATCTTCTGATTAGCGGCGATGAACCTCTTGCTTGAAGAATCGGCGATGAGCAAGCCATCATTTGCGTTTTCGAAAATTGTCCTGAACTTTTCCTCTGATTCCCTTAAGGCGGCTTCCGCCCCCTTTCTCTCCGTTATGTCCTGAACGGTACCCGCCATTCGTTCAGGCAGGCCATTCTTGCCGAATAGGACCTTTCCTATGGTATGAAGCACCGCAACTGAGCCGTCCTTCCGGAAGAAAGTGTAATCCATCTCAAACGGCCTTTGTCCCATCAGTGCAAGATCGATGGCCTCAAGGAATTCTTCTCTGCTGTCGGGGTGCATGGCCTTTACAACGAGAGCATAATCGGGGGCGATTTCGTGCGGCTCGTATCCGTATATACGGAAAAGCTCATCTGACCAGTGCACTCTGTTTGTGCCGATCTCCCATTCCCAGTCGCCGATATGGGCTATCTCCTGGGCCTTCTTCAGGCGTTCTTCGTCTTCCCGCGATGTCTCCTCAGCTTTCTTACGTTCCGTAATATCGATGGTCACTGCAAGCGATGAAATGATCTTTCCTTCTTCATTTCGCAAAGGGACAGCATGCGTATATAACCAGAGAGACAGCCCTTTCAGACCGACCATTCTGAACTCAAGTTGTCCGGACTCACCTTTGAACACGTTCCGGGTCAGGGCCATGAACGCCTCACGGTACTCTTCTGATATCAGAGAATAGACACTCTGCCCCTTTACCTCATCAAGCGAATCGGCCTCAATCATGGCGAGCCCTGCACGGTTCATCATCTGCAGCGTCCCGTCTGCGGCTATCAGTTTGACACAGGCGGGTACTGTCTCCACGATCGTCTCAAGGATTCCTGGATGCTCTGTCATTTCCACATCAATCTCATAATAACCCTGACCCCTCTGCCAAGTTCATATTTCGGCCCACTTTTAGAATTTTTCGAATTCCTCGTCTTCGGTGTCCTTGTCGCCGTTACCCATGTCCAATGCAAAGCCTGTATGCTTTGCAGCAGTCTCAGGCCTATAATCGAGCCCTCTATGCCGCTTAACTATTCCGGACGCCGGAAAAGTGACCCCTGTATTCTTGAAAACTCTTGGGATGGCCCGCTGCGCCATGGTCTTACCCGATCGGTCGTTGCCGCCCGCCTTAAAGAACCCGATAGTGCTCTGCAGGTGCTCTGCCTGGGACGCCAGCTCCTCTGCGGTGGACGATATTTCCTCGGCAGATCCTGCGTTCTGCTGCACGACCTGATCGAGTTGCTGGATTGCCTTATTGATCTGCTCGGCCCCGCTGTTCTGCTCTCCGCTCGCCGCGTTGATCTCCTGTACAAGTTCCGCGGTCTTCTGGATATCCGGCACAAGTTTTTCGAGTAGCTGGCCCGCCGTCTCAGCCACCTGCACACTCGAAGCCGAGAGCTTGCTGATCTCAGCAGCGGCCGCCTGACTCCTCTCGGCCAGCTTTCTCACTTCGGAGGCAACGACGGCAAAACCCCTGCCGTGTTCACCCGCGCGTGCGGCCTCGATTGCGGCATTCAAGGCGAGAAGGTTAGTCTGCCTCGCGATCTCTTCAATGATCGATATCTTACCCGCGATGTCCTTCATCGCGGCCACGGTCTCGGTCACCGCCCTGCCGCTGTCTTTCGCGTCATTGGCGGCCTTGAGGGCGATCCTTTCGGTCTGCTGCGCGTTGTCTGCATTCTGACGGATGTTCGAGACCATCTCCTCCATCGAGGAAGAGACCTCTTCAACTGAGCTTGCCTGTTCCGAGGCGCCCTGGGACATCTCTTCGGAACCAGAACTCAGTTGCTGACTTCCGGAGCCTACGTTGTCGGCAGCGGTCTTGACGTCCCCTACGATATCTTTCAAGATCGTGACGGTCCTATTAACGGCATTTACGACCTGCCCGATCTCATCGTCGCGTTCAGCCTTCATATTCAGGTTGAGATCTCCCTCGCTAAACTTTCCGAGGTTTTCTACCAGCATCCTTACCTGTCTTTCGAGATACTCTTTCTGGCCGGTTGCTTCGTCCTGCAACCGTTTTATCTCGGATATGTCGATAATCACCTCCATGCCCCCGCATGTCCTCCCTGCTTCGTCCATGAGCCGGGAGCATGCTGCCTTTATCGGAATCTTCTTGCCGCTCCTCGTCTCCGCTATGGTCTCGCCGTGAATCACCTCGCCGGTGCGCATACAGTTTTTCAGCGTGCAGTTGGCCGTGCCGCAGAGAAGCGTCTTCTGAAATTGCGCACACGACATCTTGCCGACGACCTCTTCACGGCCGTAACCCATGAAATCCAACGCCGCGTCATTTACAAAAGTGATCAACAGGTCTTTATCTACTACTACCATAGGGGCGGCAATAGAAGAAAGCTGCCGTTGCAGTTCGTTTATTGTTTCCTTCTGCCTTGCATTTTGTTCAAGGACATCTTTTTTCAGAAAGCCAAACATTCTGGTCCTCCTTTCGTTGTCGGAAACAGTTTTCCGTATCCGGGCATTTCTCGCTCAACATCGCTTCTCTGTCTTACTTAGGTTGTCTCCGGGCAATTTTAGAGCGGCCGTATCCCCGGCAAGTCGCGAAGGCAACGATACTAACCTGGACATCTTCCGGGCCCTCCTTTCTCCGGTCAGGAGACCTCGACTAATCCCATGCCCGCCAAAATGTGGTCACCAGGAACAATCTCCCTCCTCAGGTTGAACCCTAGTCCAAGAAACTGGAAGCAAAAGCAATACCAAATCTAAATTTGTAAATTGATGAATCCTAATAATGGCATTATGACAATAGCTTAGAGGCGCTTATTTGTACGGCCTGCGTTACTAGAAATAAGAATGAGATGACGGAAAGAATGTGCGAAAATCGGACATCTGACCGAAATTCGATCAGAGAAATCTATCGGTAATATTTTCTTTGTTATCGACAAACTTGAAGAGCTCCCTTTTTTGCAGTTCGCGAAGAATAATGTTTTCCCGGACGTCAAGAGCGAACACCAAACATGTCACGCTACCAATATACCTGTATACCTGCGATCCGATTTGGGGGTTCTTGTGGGGTTTACCGGGAAAAGCTGTATAATTATGGAGGTCTTTATGCTTAAGGCCGAAAAAAAGGGAGTAGCCCCGTCGGAGGCATGCGGAAGGAAACGGGAGGTCTGCGGGAGAATCCCTAAGTTTCACTGTGCGAGAGGAATAAGATAAATGAAGAAGCGATCAATGCGGATTATTGTTGCAGTATCGGTTATCGTAATTGCGGTGGCCGTCTCACTTGTCTACTTCTTCTCCGGTAAAAAAGAGTCCCCTTCTATCCGTGTGACCGGCATCATCGACGGGATAGAAGTGAATCTTGCCCCCAAGGTCGCAGGGAAGATTGCGAGTGTCTGCTGCAATGAGGGCGAGACCGTCAAAGAAGATCAGGTTGTCATCACACTTGAAAGCGAGGACATAAAGGCGTCGGTGGAGCAGGCCCTTGCCGGAGTTGAGCGGGCAAAGGCCGATATCAAGACCGCAGAGGCCTCTGCCGAAAACTCCAGGGCCAATATCCTCAGTGCAGAGGGGGACATGAAGAGCGCTGCCGCTGACGCAGAGAAGGCCCGCGCCCAGATGGAAGAATCCGGGAGAGAAGCTGAACGGGCAAAGGAATTGTACAAGAAGAATTTCATATCGAGAGAATCCCGTGACCAGGCGGTCACCGCTTACGAGGCAAACACCGCAGACCTTGATTCTTCAAAGGAGAAACTCAATGCGGCCCGCTCAAGAAAGGACGCGGCGGTCACGCAGTTGAGCGTTGCGCTCAGCCAGTCGGACTCGGCGAAGGCCGGGCTAAAGGAGGCCGAGGCCAATCTCGCTTATTACAGATCAAAACTTGAGGACACGCTCATAAAGACGCCTGTTAACGGCGTCGTCATATTCAAGGCCCTCGAAAGAGGCGAGACGGTCAGCCCCGGCGTCACCATCCTGACAGTGGTTGATCTCAACAGTCTCTACGCAAGGGTCGACATAGACGAAACTAAGATAGGCGGAGTTGTTTTGAACGGCCCGGCCTTCGTGACCGTAGACGGGGTGCCGGGAAAGGTCTTCAAGGGGAGGATTTCGGAGATAGGCCGGTACGCCGAGTTTGCGACCCAGAGGGATGTGATCCGGGGCAGGGAGGACATAAAGACCTTTCGGGTGAAGGTGAGAGTCGATGATCCTTCCGGGATATTGAAACCGGGCATGACCGTTGAAGTCGAGATACCCAGGAAGACTTGATAGGGCGCTGACAGATGGTCATAGAAGACAGGAAGGCTATTGTAGTATCTGAGATAACCAAGAAATTCGGCCCCCTCGCGGCCGTAGACCACGTGAGTTTCGAGGTCGGCGAGGGTGAGTTCTTCGGTTTCCTCGGACCAAACGGCGCCGGCAAGACAACTCTCATCAGGATGCTGACCACACTTGTGAGACCCACAAGCGGCAAGGCCGTTGTTTCATGTTGCGACGTTGCTGAGGAACCAGGTGAGGTCAGAAGGCATATCGGCGTAGTCCCGCAGGCGATGACGAGCGACCTTGACCTGACGGGCTATGAGAATATGGACCTCTACGGGCGCTTTTACGGCATACATGCCAGGGAAAGAAAAGAGAGGATAAAAAACCTTCTCGACACGGTGGGTCTCGCCTCTAGGGCGAATGACCTGGTCGCGACCTATTCCGGAGGCATGAGGAGGAGGCTTGAGATAGCGCGGGTCCTTGTTCACAGGCCTTCGCTGCTCTTCCTCGACGAGCCCACTATAGGGCTCGACCCCCAGTCAAGACATGTGGTATGGGACTTTCTCAGGAAGCTCATCGAGGGGGATTCGATGACGATTTTTCTCACGACCCATTACATGGAGGAGGCGGAGACACTGTGCGGAAAGGTTGCGATCATAGATGCCGGAAAGATTATCGCCATAGGAAGTCCGGAAGAGCTAAAGTCGAGTATCCCCGGTAACGACATCATCTCGCTCACCGTGGCGGACCTTTCCGATGGGCTTATCGGGGCCATCGGCAAACTGTCTTTTGTGCACAAAGTAAACGCGGATGAAGGGACCCTGAGGGTCTATGTCGACAGCGGAGCAAAGAACCTGCCGTCGCTGATCGATGAGGTCAGGGCATCCGGAGGCGTCATTCTTTCGGCCACTATCCACGAGCAGTCCCTCGAAGATGTCTTTATCCACTATACGGGCAAATCGATACGGGAGGAAGAGGCAAAAAAAGTGAGCTTCCTTGTCGGGGCCGGCATCCCGCAGAAACTTGGAAGATGATCAGACTTTTTGCGGTCATCGAACGGGACTTAAAGAAATTCAAGCGGAACCCGGTTGTGCTAGGAATGAGCATCCTCATGCCGCTTATCTATCTCGTGATTCTCGGGAACTCCTTCCAGGGAAAACTTACAGGCCTGCCGGTTGCGGTTGTCGATAAGGACACAGGTCCTTACGCAAAGCGGGTCATGGAGGACCTGCTGGCCATTCAGGCCGGTCCGCAGACTTTCTCACTCATAAGTGTCGCCGACGAACAGGCAGCTGTCAACGGCGTGAGGGCGGGAAGATATAAGGCAGCGTTCATCATACCTTCCGATTTCAGCAAGAGGGTCTCGCTCGAAGGAAGACCTGAGGTCGGTCTCTTCCTCGATAACACCGACAGCATTTCTTCCGAGACGATAAGGAACCTTCTGAACGCCGCTCTGCTTTCGATACGCTCTGAGTATGTGCCTATAAGGGAAAGGACGGACCAGGTGCTGCTGAGGGACATCAATCTGTACGGCAAGGTGGATTATTACCAGTCCCTCGTGCCCGGCGTAGTGATCATGGCCATCTTTCTAGGCACCCTGACAACAGGCGCATTTAATCTTGTGATGGACCGTTTCCTCGGCATTGACGAGAGTTATCTCCTGACCCCCCTTTCTAAATCGCACATCGTAAGCGGCCTTATCATAAGCGGTCTCTCCATAACAACTGCCATCGCAATTCTGATCCTGGCGGTGAGCATTTTTATAACGGGGATCCCGTTTCCCAGGGCAGCAGGGCAGTGTCTGCCGCTCTTTGTCGTCGTGGTCCTGACAACACTCTGCCTTCTCAGCCTTATGTTTGTCATCTTGGGGAGGATCGGGCATCCGAGGATTGTGGGGGTACTCAGCGGGTTCCTTAATGTCATCATGTTCTTCCCAAGCGGAGCGGTCTATCCGGTTGCGAGTTTCCCCGGATGGCTCAAGTCCTTTTCGAAAGTGAACCCTGAGGCATATGCGGTCGATGCGCTGAAAGCGATCCTCTTCAAGAACGCCGGCCTGTCGAGCATCTACGGAGATATAGCCTTTCTCGGGCTTTTCACGGCGTTGATGATGACCATTTCGATACTGTCCTTCAAGCGAACGCTTTGATCCGCTCTGCTCGCCATTTTCGCCGGCAAATAACAAAGATTGCAACCGGGCAGCTTGTCAGAATGACCGGGGGTGTTCAGCCATCCCCCCTGATGTGCGTCAGTTTATAATGTGGTCACCCTTTCACTACCATGACGGGGATCTTTATATCTTTGTGGATTACTCCATATGCAACGCTGCCGAGGACAGTTGCGGTTAATGCGCTCCTTCCGCGGGAGCCCATTACGATGAGGTCCGCATTCAAGTCTTCCGCCTCTCTTGCGATCTCATCTATAGGATAACCGGTCGTCACATATCCCTTTGACTGGACGCCGTTTTCATAGCACTGCTTCGTTAGTTCCTCAACATACCCCTCGGCAACCTCCTCTAAATGACATTCGATCTCTATTACCGGCACGGCCGTCTCCGCGATGGAAGACAACGTGCGTCTGTCAGCAACACTCAGGACAATCACCGTGGCATTCAAGTTCTTTGCAAGATGGATCGCGTACTGAGCAGCCCTTTGGGCCACCTTCGATCCGTCTGTCGGTACAAGAATCCTTGAAATCACGCCTTCCCCCCGTCTTGAAGATTTCCTAACCGGAATAGCTGCCGCATCCGTAGAGCAGCAAGACGATTATTATGTTCTTATTATTTGTATTCATTTATATTTAACATTGAGCCGCTATTCAGTTTTGGTGATTATAGGATTAATCGGTTGCACTGTCAATATAATTACCTCTCCACGTCAAGGACCGGCCCGATAACAAGGTCAATCGCTGCGAATGCAATACGTCTGAGTCCCTTTCCTCACAGATTTGCAGAGTCTGCGGGGATAAGCGGATTATCACCCTCTGTTGAACAGCGGATACAGCTTGTCGTACGTGCTCTTAACGTGTTCCGGGATCACTCTCACCTCGCTCAGTATCGCCATAAAGTGAGTATCTCCGACCCATCTCGGGATTATGTGATAATGCAGATGCTCCTCGATCCCGGCCCCGGCGACCCTGCCGAGATTGAAACCCACATTGTATCCTTCGGGCCTGAAGGCCTCCTTCATGCAATTCACCGAGCGCTGGACCATCTTCGAGACATCAAGCAGCTCCTCATCGTTCAACTCGGTTATGGAAAACACGTGCCTGTAAGGCACGACCATGAGATGGCCGTTATTATACGGATAGAGATTCATTATGACGAAGCACTTCCCGCTTCTGTACAGGATCAGATTGTCCCTGTCTCTGTCCTCTTTAGGCTCATCGCAGAATATGCATTCCGGTCCCTTCTTCGAGAGTATGTACTGCAGTCTCCACGGCGCCCACATCGGCTGAGTCATATCTGTTCCCCGCTCTCCTTCAATCTTTCCATCACCTTCTGGACGTCCTCCCACACGAGCCATTTGTCCTTCGGGTTTCTCAGCAGATACGCAGGATGGAACGTAGGCATGACAGGTATGTCCTTGTATTCAAAAAATCTCCCCCTGAGTTTGCTAATAGGGACCTTCGTGCTCATGAGGGTCTGAGATGATATGCGGCCGAGCGACACTATGATCTTCGGAGAAATAATACGTATCTGCCTGTCGATGAACACTGAACAGGTCGCCATCTCGTCTTCCTCAGGGTCACGGTTCTGGGGGGGCCTGCATTTCACAATGTTGCCTATATATACCTCTTCCCGGCTCAATCCCATCTTCTCGATCAATCTTGTGAGGAGCTTGCCGGCGTCCCCGACAAACGGCCTTGCCTGAATATCTTCTTCTCTTCCCGGGGCCTCTCCTATGAACATTAAACGCGCATCCGGATTCCCCTCGCCAAAGACAATATTCTTTCGGCCTTCAGACAACCTGCATCTGTCGCAATCCCCGATCTCCCTGCGAAGCTCCTCGATCGCAGCCTTCTTGTCCTCTGATGAGCAACGCGTGACGATTGATGGGTTTGCCCCAGAATGTTCATCTTCTTTCGCTTTTGAACTTTGAACTTCGAACTTCGAACTGAATTTTAGCGGCAGCCTCTCGAACCCGAGAGTCCGATAGAAAGTGAGTATCGTCCTGATATCTTCCGCAATATTCATTCGCCCGTCCTGTGGTTTTTCCTGCCCTTCCTTGCAGCCCTCTCGCCCCACCCGAGCTTTGTCCTCAGGACCTGGAAAAAGTCGCGTTCATGCGGAATGATGAGCCTAGTTTTGAAAGGCGACTTCGTTATGACGACGACATCGTCCTGCCTGAGCGAGAAGCCGACCTGACCGTCGAGGGTCAGGAAGACGTCCTCGGCGCCCGACTTGAGGGAGATCTCCACAAGGACGTTGTCCGGCAAAACAATAGGCCTGTTTGTCAGCGTGTGAGGGCAGATCGGCGTTATTGCAATACAATCGGTAGTCGGGAAAAGTATGGGACCACCCGCCGAGAGACAGTAGGCCGTGGAGCCTGTGGGAGTCGAAACGATCAGCCCATCGGCCCTGAAAATTGTGACATAATTCTTGTCGACATAAGTTTCGAGGTCGATGATCCTGGCCAATGCCCCCTTGTTGATGACCACGTCGTTCAGCACCGTATACTCCGCTATCTGCTCGCTGTGCCTTTGCACGGACGCAGAGAGCATAAGGCGCTCTTCCACCACGCACTTACCCGAAAATATCTCCTCCATCGCCTCATAAATGCCGGCTACGTGCACCTCGGTTATGAAGCCGAGACCTCCCAGGTTTACGCCGAGTATCGGGACCCCTTTCTCGCATACGAGCCTTGCGACCGAAAGCATTGTGCCGTCCCCCCCGAGGACGATCACCATTTCCGAGAGCTCGGGTATCTGCGAGCGGGGATGTCCCTCAATACCGAGAGAAGGAGCTACTTCGAGATCGACAAAGACCTCCGCGCCTCTCTCTTTCAGCCATGGAAGGAGAGCCCTCAGCAGCTCTACAGGCTCGGTACGCCCCGTCTTACTGATTATGCCAATCCGCTTCATCCATTCCCTCTATTTCTATTTCCCTTTCTTCTCCGTCCAGGATCTCGAACCGCACCGAGATGCATCCTTCGAAACCGCCGAGCTTTTCAGCCCATTCGACGACGGCAATGCCTCTTTTTCCTATGTATTCTTCGATCCCGATCGATTCGAGTTCATTCTGGTCCCTGATCCTGTAAAGGTCAACATGATAGAACGGCACCGGGCTGCTTCGCAACATGCCGACATACTCCGCAATAATTGTGAAGCTTGCGCTCGTGATCTCCCGTTCGGGTATTCCCAGGGCCGAGGCGATCCCCTTTACAAAAACAGTCTTTCCTGCGCCCAGCTCCCCGAAGAGACAGACTGTGCTTCCGGCCTTAAGCAGCCTGCCGAGTCTGTCTCCGTACCGGAATGTCTCCTCGGGCCCATTACTTCTGAGCCTCACCCGCTATTCCCCTTATCAGGTCCTTCTTTCCGACGATCCCGACGATCTTCCCCTGGCTTATGACGGGGAGGAGATGAATCCTCTTTTCGCTCATTATAGTCGCTATCTCATCTATGCCGGTTTCCTCGTCTATGGTCACCACCTTCCTCGTGCAAACCTCTCCCACGGTAGACGCCGTCATCTTCTTGATTTCGAGCTCGAGTTTGCTCGTCCCCAGAGGGATAAAGGCGTCGAAAAGTCTCAGGATGGTCGGGATATGCAGCCGGCTGTTCTTACTGATCAGGTCATTCTCGGTGACGATCCCCACAATGTTGCCGGCAGCGTTCACCACGGGGGCCCCGCTGACGGCCTTCTCGGAAAAAATCCTTCCCAGCTCCTCGACTGTTGTCTCGGACAAAACGGTCACTACGTCCCTGGTCATTATGTCTCTGGCCTTCAGCATTGAAGCTCCTTTGGTTACAATGTTTTTGCGTCACAATTATTATAGAAAACCCGGGGGAATCATACAAGGAAATAAGGATTGGATCTGACGGACGACAAACTCCGCGTTTGCGGATTTTGGAAAAGTCGGGCTCCGTTTCCCCAGGGGACCGAAAGCCTCCAGATCCCCTGGGGCGCTTCCTGCTATTTTCTATGTCTTATTGCCTGGACCTCTGCTTCCAGGGCAGGTTCCATCTTCAGGGAATCGATTGCGCAGCCGACGAGCCAGCCTGCGGAGGTCGAGCCTGCAATGAAGATGGCCGCGGATACAAAGATCCCGGCAAGCATAGACAGGCCGACGATCAGTCTCGGCAAAAGGGCTGAATGGACGGGGAAACCGAAAAGGCCGCCCGCTATATTAAGACCCATCACACCGCCAAGCAACGAGCCAGGCAGAAAACCGACTAATGCAAAAAGGACAAAACCTGCTCCCACTCCTACGAAGGCCATCCGTCTTGCTGTCTCTCTCTTCTTCATCTCTTTGTCCTCCTTTTCTCGTTTTTTTGTATTTATGAAATGTAAAAGCAGATTCCATGCCAGGCAACAGCCCATTGAAATAACTGAGGAATTCCAAGCAAGGTTTTTGCAGGACTGAGAAAAGAAAGGATTTCTTTTTGCACAAACGCAAAGAAGTTTATCAAGTCTTCTTGGATCCTGAGCAAAACGCCGGCTTGTACCTTAACTGCGGGATGAGCTTCTTGATGACTTCAAAATCTTCTCTATCTGGTCAATGTGCATCCGCCAGTGTTCATGTCTGTTAAGGCGCCTCTTCCGCCCTACCCCCTCTTCTCCAGCGGCTCATACGTGCAGCCCATGAGGCCGCAGTATTGGCCGACATATTCAGTCGAAGGCCTGTAGAGCATGGGTTTTTCCTGGGCTTCGGCAAACTTCTCTTCAATGATATGCGCGCACCAGCCGGATATCCGCGAGGCGGCAAAGACAGGAGTGAAAAGGTCGATGGGGATGCCCATCATGTGATAGACCGAGGCGCTGTAGAAATCGCAGTTGGGTTTGATTGTGGTCTTGCCCCTCTTCTCGAACTCCCTAAGGGCGGCCTCCTCAACGCGACATGTGATGTCATGCCACTTTTCCTGGCCGAGTTTCTTGCCCAGACGGCCCGACATCTCCTTCAGGATACTGCCCCTCGGGTCCGTTGTTTTATATACGGCATGTCCCATGCCCATGATCTTTTCGCCCCGATCGAGACGGCTTCTGACCCAGCCTGCTATGTCCTTCTCCTGCTCTATTTCAAGGAACATCTTCATTGCCTCGGCATTAGCGCCGCCGTGGAGACTGCCGGAGAGCGCGCCGATACCTGCGGCCACGCCCGCATACATATGCGCCCGCGTGGAAACAACTTCGCGACACGCAAAAGTCGAGGCGTTAAAAGTGTGGTCAGCATGAAGAATGAAACAGACATCCAGATCACGCGCGAGTTCCTCATCCGGTTTGACGCCTTTGAGCTGCCACAGGAAATTGCCTGCATGGGACAGACTATTATCCGGAGGCAGCGGATCCTGACCGCTTCGAATTCTATGCCACGCCGCGATCAGGACAGGAATGCGGGAGATCAGCCTTACCGCTTTTTCGACATTTGCGTCTCTTGTCTCGTCGGATATCTCCGCGTCGGCCATAGCGAGAAGAGGCACGACAGCCTGCAACACATCCATGGGCTGGGCCTGCCTTGGCCAACGTCTCATGCTCTCATAAATGAAGTCCGGGATTCGGCGCGCCGCCATAATCCCGCCGTTGAAGGCCTCGATCTGTTTCCGGTCCGGGAGGGCCCCGTTCAGAAGCAGATACGCGGTCTCGACAAACGACGATCTCTCCGCCAGCTCCTCTATGCGGTAGCCCCGGTAAATGAGCACTCCCTCCCCCCCGTCTATGAAGCTGATCTTTGTATCGGCGACCGTCACGCCTCTCAGACCGATATTTTTTACGCGGACCGACTCTGCCATGCCTTCCTCCTGTAAAGGTACTTTTTATCCCATTATAGCGCGGGGTGTGAGCGTTGATAAGGGAACACCTACCAGCAGAGTATGGAAACCGCATTGACATTAATTACGGGCATCTGTTAGTCTTAAACAGATCTTTTCGATCGTCACATTTTGTAATTCGCTGGTATCAAGGCAAAGTTGTTTCATTCTTTTCTGAGCAGACGGACTTTTCTCAAGGCCTCACTTGTGGGAGCTTCTCTTCTCCTTTCGAGAGGCGCTTTTTCAGGCGCTGCTTTCGCGGACGACATGCCGGAGGGCAGGCTTCTCCTTTACAACATTCATACCAATGAGAGACTCGACGTAACTTACAGAAAGCCTTCCGGGGAGTATGACCCTCAGGCCCTCACAGCCCTCAACTGGATCATGCGGTGCCACTATTCCGGCAAGGCCGTAGATATGGATGTCCGTGTCATCGAGTTTCTGAACACCGTAAGCAGAATGGCCGGCCCGGACAATGAGATACACATAATATCCGGGTATAGGTCCCCCGAATACAACCAGCTTCTGAGAAGAGAGGGACACCATGTGGCCAGGAACAGCATGCATCTTAAGGGCAGGGCAATAGATTTCAACATACCACGCGTCGAACTTGCCTTCCTGAGGCGGACGGCCCTCAGCCTGCGATATGGCGGCGTAGGTTATTATCCGGGAGACTTCGTGCACATCGATTCCGGGAGATTCAGGACCTGGTGAGATTAAGACGAGGCCGCTTCGTCTTCATCTCTTTTCTACTGATTCTCGCGCTTGTCTATCCTGTAATTGCGGAAGCCAGGACAATACCCTCTTTATGCAAGATCAAGCACCCGAGCGACACCAGTATCGAGTGGAATTGCAAACGCCTCAAGAAGGGTGAATCAATCGAGAGCCTCTTCGGCGACCGATGGGTTGATGTGGCCAGGTTCAACCGGATCGACAGGCGCCATGCGCGTCCCGGTGTTTATCTGAAGGTGCCGAAGCGGATCGATGACATCAAGGATTTCACGCCCATGCCCCTCTATTACAAGCCGGCAGAACCAGAGCCAAGGTTTATCCTCGTCGACCTCTCAGAACAGTTCCTCGGGGCTTACGAACATGGAAGACTGGTATTCTCCTCGCCGGTTGCGACCGGGGAAAAGGGGAACGAGACGCCGCGCGGTGAATTCCGCATAACGGCCTTCGACAGACGGCATGTGTCGTCCCTGTACTTTATCGAGGGCACGTCGGAGCTGTATCCCATGCACTATGCATTGCGGTTTCACATAAGCAAGGACTACGTCTCTTATTGGATTCACGGCAGGGACCTCCCCGGTTATCCCGCCTCTCACGGCTGCATCGGACTTTACGACGAGGAGATGCAGAAGAAGTATTACAAATATCCGAAAAAGCCGGTGCTGGAAGACGCCCGGCGCCTCTTTGAATGGGCCGTCGCACCCGCCGGGGACGGCGACGCATTCCATGTCCTGAAGGACGGGCCGAAAGTATTGATCCGGGGATACGCGCCTGGCACAGCGTCGTCGCCCTGACTCCCGGGCGGCTTTGATCAAGATCCGCAAAAGTGTTATCATCTCTTCATGGCATATAAGGACCTGCGAGAATTCATCAAGCTCCTCGACCAGAAGGGGCTTCTTAAAAGGATATCCTCCGAGGTGGACACAATCCTCGAAATAAGCGAGATTACGGACCGGATGTGCAAGAGTCCCGGAGGAGGAAAGGCGCTCTACTTTGAAAAGCCGAAGGGGTTTGCTTATCCGGTGGTCACGAACCTTTTCGGATCTTTCGAACGGATGGGCCTTGCACTCGAGACCGACAAGCTTGATTCTGTCGCCGTGAGAATAGAGGCGTTGCTGAACCAGGCGCCCCCGCGGACCCTCGGAGAAAAGCTTGCGATGCTGCCGAAGCTCTTCGAAATCTCGAAGTACTTTCCAAAGAGCGTAAAGAGCGCCCCCTGTCAGGAAGTGATTGAGAAGACTCATCCGGACATGAGCATCTTTCCCATCATCAAGTGTTGGCCCGGTGACGGCCAGCCGACAGACGAGGGCAGGTTTATTACTCTTCCAATGGTCTTCACAAGAGACCCGCAATCGGGCCGGCAGAACTGCGGCATGTACAGGATACATGTTTACGACAAGGTCACAACAGGCATGCACTGGCATATTCACAAAGACGGGGCGAGACATTACGACAAATATTTTGCCCTGAACAAAAGGATGCCCGTTGCGATTGCGGTCGGCAGCGACCCCGCAGTCATCTACTCCGCAACCGCCCCCCTTCCTGAATCGGTCGATGAGATGATGTTCGCCGGCTTTCTGCGCAGAGAACCTGTGGAGATGGTGAAGTGCATTACTTCCGACATCGAGGTCCCCGCCAATAGCGAGCTGGTAATCGAGGGCTACGTGGACCCCGGAGAGCTGCGCATAGAAGGGCCCTTCGGCGACCATACCGGTTTTTATTCCGCAGCGGACAACTATCCGGTTTTCCACGTGACCTGCATCACCCACAGGAAGGACATGATATATCCGGCGACTATAGTCGGCAAGCCGCCGATGGAAGATTGCTACATGGGAAAGGCGACCGAGAGGATTTTCCTGCCCCTGATAAGGCTCGACTTCCCGGAGATAAGAGACATCAACCTTCCCATGGAGGGCGTTTTCCATAATGCCGCGCTTATCTCGATCAAGAAGAGCTATCCCGGCCATGCCAAGAAGATCATCCACGGTTTGTGGGGCAAGGGCCAGATGATGTTTGCGAAACTCCTGATAGTCGTGGACGACGACGTAGACGTGCAAGACCTTTCTTATACCGCATGGAGGGTCCTGAACAACGTGGACTGGAAAAGGGACGTTGTAATCGCGGAGGGCCCTGTCGATGATCTCGACCACGCTTCAAGCTGGCCGAGGTATGGGTCAAAGATGGGGGTTGACGCCACGAGAAAGACACGCGAAGAAGGCATGACCCGCGACTGGCCGGATGAGCTCTTTATGTCCGAAGAGATCAAGAGACGCGTGGACCAAAGATGGAAAGAGTACGGGTTTGAATAGGATCTTCAGCCATAATAGATAAATGCCATGTTGCCCGATATTTCGTATTTCATGTCCATGCCGAGCTCGTCGAAAGTCTTTTGATGGTCCGCCATATTCCTGGGAACAAGCTTGCCACCGTCGGCAAGTGCCTGAAGGTATTTATCGGCGAAGCGGCTGACTTTGACGAGGGTAGTAAAATATATACGTCCGTCTCCGGCTAAAATGCGTCTCAATCCCGCCAGCAACTTCTTTGTGTCAGTTACGCAATGCAGCAAGTTCTGAGAAATAATTGTATTGAAACTTTCTTGCTCAAAAGGCAAATCAGTGGCATCGGCGTGAAGGAAGACCATATTGTCTGGAACTTCCCTATTCAGCTTGATCAATCTGGATTTGGCGATCCTCAGCATTTTCAGAGATTGATCCACAAGGACAACGGGTCGCCCGGAATACCGAATGTACTCCCCTGCGGTAAAGGCTAAAGAACCGCAGCCGACGTCAAGCATGTTGCCGCGCTTTGATGAATTCAAGGCGTCGGCGGCAAGAGCAGCGAATCTTGAGACGGGATATCCCCAGATGAGGCGGTTGTAAATTGAATTGCACGCCACCCAGTCATATACGTATCCGAACCGGGAGTCATACTCATTGGACATCTGGACATCCCGGAGAACAGAATATATGTGCGGTTCAATTAATCTGATGCCCGCATTCCCGCCGAGCACCGAGGACAGGATCCTTTCGCCGATTGTCGTCATTTCATCATCGCTTTGCAGCTATGCCGAATATAGAATGTTCCCTATACCTGCGTTTTATACAGCCACTTTTTCTTCTCTTACTTGGATATTGCCTTCCAAAATGATTGGTCCTTAAAGATTGCCTCGACAGACTCTTTTAATGCAAGCGATAGTGTCGGTATGTCATTGTGGGTAGTGTCCATAGACTTGTCTGACGTCTTATATGCATCAAGCGTATTTGCCCAAACAGTAGCGCCCTGCATATTCCTGATTATCAGGTCGTATCTGACAGACGCCTTTGAATATTCCAAGCTCAGGCCTGTTGCATATTCATCCACCCAGAATCTTTCGATCATACCGCTAACAATAAAGTTTGCCTCTTTCGGGTCCGCTATATTAAACCCGGCATCCTGGAACCCCTTTCTCACTGCATCGGCTACTATACTGCTAACTTTTTCATCTGAGACGATATCAGCCTTGGAATTGACAAGACCGACCTTTGCCTCCCCGATTATGTTTTCTGTCTGATCCTTAGATGTAATTCTGAACGGCTCGAAGGCCACCTTGGTGGCAGCAGCCGAATTGACGGTCTTATCGATATTCAAATCGGGACTTATAGAGCCCGCTCTCATGGTCCCGGCACAACCGGAAGCAACAAGCAGGATGCAGATTTGGAGAAGATAAGAAAGGGATTTGAAATTGTTCACGATAGCCTCCCGTTTAAGTTTTCTTCAAACAAAGTCATTTTGTATTCACATATGCATCCAGCAAAGCTTTTAGAAGCTTACGACAACTGACCTGGACTTATGTGATGTAAGGTCCAATAGCTGTATGGTCACCGAATGGAGGAGCTTCTGCTTATCAGCCGGTACGCTAAAAAAAATAAGTCCTTCCGCCGAAGACTTTGTATTTATAAGGGTCGGCTTGAAGGACTTGCTGTGATAATCTTCCTCCAGCGATTTGTTGACTGAAGCAGTGTTGCTTCCGCTGACCAATGCGCCCATTACGCCGAATGCTATATACCAGCCAACCACCTCTGCATCGCTCCTTCGGGCTATTTCAACTGCCTGCTCAATAGTAAGAGACGAAAAAGATTCGCCTCCATCTGAAGACAGTGAACTGTCCGGAATATCCACTTTGATGAGGTCACTGCCGTAGTTATTGACCTTCAAGAAAACCGGTATCATTGAACTCTTGAAGGGATCGATCCCGACGTAATTTTTTGCGAGTTCTCTGTCCTTTAGCACGACAACTCGAAACTCACAGGGAGCTGAGTTGACGACCGCAGCGTTCCGATTCAGAATATCGGTCGGCGTCATATTTGCTTTCTCAGCGGGCGCATAGCTTGCGCACCCGATAAGCAGCAAGGCTTGAATAAACATTGTGAAGAAACAACAAAACTTAATAGATTTAACGATGCCCATAAGTCCTCCCAACTTTCTTTAGGATTGTCGACCCTCTTTCTCTTCCCGAGGAAAAGTAAGCCCTCAATGTCACATAATGAGCGAGCACTGATGACAAGACATTTTATCGATCGTTGTCATTTCATCTTCGCTCTGCAGTTTTCCCGTATATTCTTATTGCCTTATAACGATTTGTGCGATGTGTCCAGCATTATGACCCTATGACCTCTTGATAACGCGGGGCCTTATAAGTGTTAGCTCTCTTTATATTTCTTGAAGAAGTTATGATCCACTTCGTATGTTGTTATTGCCTTGAGGCCGAGTTCGGTCTTTTCAAACATTTCAATAAGCTTATCACAGTCAACAAGTTCGATCGGCGGAGCACCATCGCGGTTTGCTTCCCGTTCAGCCTCGGCGCTGAAATATCCTGTTGTAATAAAAATACCCTTGTCCGCGCGACCGAGCATGGCATTTCTGAAATCCCCAATTTGTTCGCGCTTTATTGGATTTTTGTGATTGTATCGCTTGCATTGAAACAGTACTCTAAAACTGACAAATGGATTTATTCTTAATGTGCTTATGCCGTCAATTCCACCGTCGCGTCCTTGATTAGTCAATTTAAGATTTTCAAATCCATTTTCTCGTAAGAGTAGCAAGCAAAGCTCCTCGAAGCCACGCGGTGTCAGCCCGCGCAATATGGATATGAGTTCTTCTTTATAATTGTCCGTTTTGTGAATAGTTTCACCATATGGTTCGTCACCTTCAGGAAGTTTGGCTTGCTCTGGTATTTCCTTCTGTTTTTCTTTTCTCTTTTTTGCGTGAATATCTACCCATTTTAGAAATAGTTTTCTTGCCTCATCATCTGTAAGATGTTTCTTAGAGCCCTGTGCGCTGAGTTGCCATACGCCGCGTTTCGAGCTTTCAAGATACCCCTCCCAAACGAGATACTGGCGCGCCCAACAGACCTGATTATGAAAACGAGGCTGGCCGGATGGCAGTAATTCTTCTCTTTTCTTGTCCGAGAGGTTAAATTGATTTGCAATTGTCTCTGACACTTCATGCGGTGTACCGGACCCGCCAAGTTGTCTTAGAGCATCAAGAGTTGGCCCCATCCACTTTATGAATTCAGATTGTCCTTGTTTTGTCATTTATACCTCTCAATTTATTATTTAGAGCTAACAATTACTATATGAACTTCCCTTTTTCCGGAATATCGAGGCTAAACACGGAACGGTTACAAGTCCGCTCGAAAAAAAAATCTCCTGACAACAACCAGGGACAAGAGAGGAAGTTAGTTTTTTCTGATAATGGGGAATAAATGCCAACTTGGTATAACCCCGGCAATTTGTCCCAGCTCGTCCGGAAAGTGTAGATGCGCGGCGGCGGGCCGCCATTGAGTTGCCGCTTTCTGATGCCCCTGTTCCCACCAGGTCCCCCTCCTACATTGAAGCTTTAAGTCAGCCTTGCAGTATATTATGACTTCTTCGTCAGAAAAGCAATATCTCGAATCCGCTTCCCAACTGTCTATAACTTATAGCAGATCACTTCTTTGCCTCCACCAATTTTCCACTTACAAATTTATGAATTATACTGGAAATATACGTCTGATAGGGCAGTCCTTCACCTACGGCCCTTTTCTGCAATTCAGTCAGGTCTCTTTCGGAAATTCTTATGTTCAGTCTTTTGTCTTTCCTAAGCGTATTTCTTGCATAGCTCATCAGTTCAGCTCTTCTTTTTGAAAAGTCCTTAACTGGAACCCATTCACCTCTTTCATAGCTGTCCAATATTTCCTGTTCTTCCTTAGTCAGTTTAGTCTTCATCTTTCTCCTCCGAAATAAATATCTGTCGCCTTTCTACTGGGAATAATGGTTTTCAGAAATATTTCTTCAGCGTCCTCGACGTAAGGAACGAGGTATGCATAATTATTTATTCCGATTACCATTATCCGCTGCTCCGGATACCTTTTCTGATTCGGATGCGAATAATCATCCAAAACGTCGCCTTTATCAATGTAAAAAACAATATCTTCAAAGCAGATCCCTCTTGATTCTTTGAGTTCCAGACTCTTTTCTGTATTCCAATTGATATGCTTCATCTGAAGATACGTTAGCACATTGTGTGCATTTTGGCAACAGGCAAATAATAATGCACAATCACGCAATATGGCAAGACCCGGCTTCTTTGCCCTTCCTTTTATAGGTTCTTGTCCCGGCAGCGGGGAAACACCCTTGGGAATGAAGGATTAGCAGGACGCTGAAAAAGTCCCAAATTCGTCATTCCCCGGCCCTGCCTGCCGGCAGGCAGGTTGACCGGGGAATCCAGAGCGAATGCAATCTATTGAAATACATAGATTCCGGCTTTCGCCGGAATGACGGATAAGGGACTCCAAAATACTTTTTTAGCAAGCTGTTAGACACGAAGAACCAGGAATAAAGAACGCTCCGCACTGGTAAGACAAATTCTTACAGAGATTTCGGATGTGGACTGATTTTTTTACCTTCAGCCTTGGGTATATATTTAGTTATGAAGTTAATATACTGAATAACTTCACAGGAAAAAGGGATGGACCGCTCTGCAAGAACGGGAGAACGGCATCCCTAAAAAAAGAACATTAGGAGGTACAGACTATGGCTAAGACAGTGATAAAGAAATCCCTTATAGCAGCATTGTTTGTCGCGGCGGGCATTGCGCTTGTGGCAGCCACTGCGCCGGCCTTCCCCAGGGGAAAGGTTGCGCCTTGCGTGGAGTCCTCAAAGGCAGAGGCCCTGAAGCTCTCATTCCGGAACCTCTGGACAGACCACGTTTTTTGGGTGAGAAACCTGGTTCTGGCTACAGAGTATAAGGACCAGGCAGCCGCAAAGGTGGCCGAGGACCGGATTGTCCAAGATGCTAAAGACATAGCAAGCGCGATAACCCCCTACTACGGGAAGGCAGCTTCCGATAAGCTCTACGCCCTCCTTGGCGGTCATTACGCTGCGATCAAAGACTATATGAATGCGGCCTTTTCAGGCAACAAAATGGCAGAGGAAACCGCATCGAAACTGCTGAAGAAGAACGCCGATGAGATAGCCGCTTTCCTTAGCTCCGCCAATCCGAATTGGTCCAGGACAACCCTTGAGGCTGCCCTGACGGCCCATGTCGGCCAGCACATGGCGGACATAAATGAGATCGCAAAGAAGGAGTACTCGGCAGATGCGAAGACATGGGAGGCCATGAAAGGGCATGTCGAAATGATCGCCGGCGTTTTGTCCAGCGGGATAGTGAAGCAATTCCCGAAAAAATTCGTCGGATAATCTAAGCCGCAAGGGGCCGCCCGCGCGGTCCCTTGCTTTCCTTCGGAAAGGAGATGAATACTATGTCAGGGACCTTCAAGAAGATATCATGTGAGCCCCCATGCGGGTTTGAGGTGAAGAGCCACGATGAAAAAGAAGTTATAGAGCTCGCCAGACAGCATGCGAAGAAGGCGCATAACAAGGATGTGCCGGAGAAGGACATAAGAAGCAAGATGCAGTCCGTATAGCCCCGGAGGCTTTTACATCTGTTTGACCGGGGGCTGAAGGCCCCCGGTCTTTTTATATCATTACGGTTTCGGTCCGAGTGTGACCTGGACAAAATCCCCGGGGCGCACCCACTTCTCAAAGGCCGTTTTCAACTGAGATGCGGTCATCTCCCTGTAATGTTTTGCCGCCACTATAGGCTCATCGAGGGGCAGGTCTTCGAGCGAGTAATAGAGAAGCCTCTCCGCGATACCTTCCATGCTCGCCTCGGAAAGAGGTATCTGACGGATAAGAAGCGTCTTGGCCTGACGCAATTCCATATCGCTGACCGGCTTCTTCTGCATCTCCACAAGATTCTGCACAACGATCGCCCTCGCCTTAGCAACGTTCTGCGGGTCGCAGGCGTAAAAAACCGAAAAAGTCGACCGGGTCTTGCCGGCATTGACCATAGCCTCCACCGCATAAACGAGCCCGGTCTTCTCCCTCAGGTCCTGATATAGTCGCGTCGCATAAAATGCGCCGGACAGTATGCTTCGTCCGACCTGCAAGGCGTAGTAATCAGGGTCCCGGCGCGTAATGCCGACTGTTTCGGAAAGCGTCACCTCGTCCTGCACCCTGCTCCTGTCCGGCACCACAGAAGAAGAAGGCTTATTCAAAGGGACAGGCGGCAGATCGGTCTTCGGCTTCGGGCCTTCCGCCTTCCAGCCGCCGAAATACTTCTCGATGACCGCCTTTGCCTGGTCCGGCGTCACCTGTCCGATCACCACTATGGTCGTCATATCAGGCCGGAAAACCTTTTTGTAGTAATCTTTGATTTCACCGATATTGATACGGGCCACTGTCTCGGGCGTCGCCTCGCGAAGCAGCGGGTCGTCCTTGGGATACAGTCCGCTAAGAAGTGCCCGCTGGGACAGGTATGAAGGACTCCCCAGAAGGCCTGCAAGCTCGCCGCTTGTCTCCTGCCTCACGACCTCAAAGGCCTTCTCCGGGAATACCGGATGAAGCAGATTGTCGGCAAGAAGCTCCACTCCCCTGTCAAGGTGCTCGGTCAGCACCTGCAAAGAGAAGCTCGTACCTGCCGACTCCTGAGCGGCAATATCGTCGAGTGCCTTCTGAAACGCAAGACGGTCCAGGGTAGCTGCGCCGTAAGCGAAAAGCTTGTCCGTAATCCCTCCGGTCCCTTCGAGTCCTTTCGGTACCTGAAGATCGGGGTTGTTCCTGATCCTCCCGTACACGCTGACAGTCTTGCTCACGCTCTCAGGCTGGACTATCAGGCGCAGTCCGTTCGGCAGGTCCGTCACAAAGGGCTTCACAGTGGAAGTTGGAAGGGCAGGCAGCGCGACCGCCTTCTTTGCCCACGCCGGAAGCGCAACATGCCTCGTCTGCTTGGGCGCAAACGACTCCTTCTCCCTTGACCTAGGCGCCGACACCGCCTTGCCCGAAGGACCCGGTTCGAGGATTCCCGTTATCGCCGTGTTGTTGATGAGGTATTCGCGTGCGACCCGGTTCACGTCCTCGACAGTCACTTTGCTGATCGCCCTTGTGTCTTCGTCCGGCGAGCTGCGTCCCTCCACCGCAAGGGCTTGAGACCAGAGGGCCGCAAGTCCGTCAACCGAGTTCTTCTGGAATTCGTCTCCTGCGATCTCAAGCCGCTTTGCGGCCTCAACCAGGTCCGCGGGAAAGCCCTTCTTTGCATAGTCGCTGATGATGCCCCTGAGGTCTGATAGAAGGGCCGTAGTGTCGCCCCCGACAGGAAGCGCGGCGGTCACGTAGCCGATAGCCGACCTGGGGAGAGGATTGAAATTGAAGTCCACGGACAGCGCCTTGCCGTCAGGCACAAGGGCGTAAAGATTTCCTCGCTTGCTTCCCAGGACATCGGCAAGTATCTCGCCGGCGGCATAGTCCGGACTGTCATAGCCGGGCAGCCGGTAGGCGAGTACGGCCAGCTTGTACGGAAGGTCGCTCTCGATCTTGATCTCCGAGGCCTTGAGCGGCTCCAGCTGAACGGCAGGCCTGGAGGGGACCTTGCTTGCCTTGATCGGCCCGAACAGACGTCTCACTTCCTTCAATGTCTTTCCGGCATCGACGTCGCCCGCTATCACCAGTATAGCGTTATTGGGAGCGTACCACTCGGCATGGAACTTCCGCATCATCTTGCCGGTCATCTTGTCGAAGGACTCCTTGGTCCCGAGGGCATCGTGAGAATAAGGCGTTCCGGCAAACATCGCCGTGAGCAGTTTCGTGTAGAACACATATTCAGGGCTTGAGAAATCCTGCGCCACCTCCTGCTCGATGGCCCCCCTCTCCTGCCCCCACAGCTTTTCGGAATCGAGTATCCCTTTCATGCGAATTGCCTCGAGGTGCAGGGCAACGTCAAGAGCGTCTTTCGGCACCGTGAGAAAATACTGGGTCACCGTCTGCTGCGTGTTTGCATTGAACTCGCCGCCCATCGCCGCAATTATGCTCGACAACTGCGCGGCGGAAAGTCCAGGGCTCCCGCGGAACATCATGTGCTCCTGAGCGTGTGCCATACCCTGAAAACCGGCGGGGTCTTCGTCCGCCCCCACAAGGTAGTTCAAACGCGTTGTCACTACCGGCGCAAGCTTGTTCTGAATGATCACGACCCTCAGACCGTTCTTCAGCGTTTCACGGACTACGCCATTTGTTTCGCCGAACAGGGGACCCGCCGCTATTATGTTCAGCAGTAATACCAAACCGACAACAATTACGGATTTGCTTCTCCTCATCTTCATCTGTTCCATGTCACATCCTTTTCAGTTTTCTTCTTTAGGCCTCGGATCAGCTTCGACCGACCATTACTAGAATTATCTCACAGCCGGTCCCCTAAGGCAACAAACCCCGGTCCCTATGTTTGCGCAGTCCGTCCACGTGAATTCCAGGTCATAATCCTGAGCAATGCGTAGAAAGGCAGGTTCCAAAGAGAACTCAGGCCCCATATCCTTTGCAGAAACGATGGAAATGTCACGAGTCTGCATATCAACCTGTTATTTCTTACGAGCCGCGAATGCTGGCACCAGAGATCGAGCATTGCCGTCCAACGGGTGGGCAGACTTATATTGACTTTATACTCCATGCGCTCGGTTCCGGACACAGTCAGACCGTTAAGGTTTTTCAGGATTTCCTGCGGAACCGGAATATTCATCGACCTGCTCAGGTAATTCAGCGATTCTCTCAGAGGCAAGGCCAGGCGACGCTTCCGCGCCTGGCCAATGAGCCGGTCCCAGTCAATTTCGGACTGCGCGGTATTCAGAATAATAGCGGCATCCGCCACCCATCTGAACGGAGGAGTATAGTTCCACCTTGCACCGTGGATGCATACGTGTAACAACTGATCGGTCGGATTCAGGACATATGTCGGCACGCCATGGAATTCCGTCTCCCGAGACCCTTCCCAGAAATCATCGTCCGCACTCGCTTCCCGGCATTGGGACAATAAATGCCAATGAAGATCAAACTCCTGGCCCATTCCATTCCTGAACCCGTGAGAGTAACTTACAGAGATGTATCTTTCAGTCGGCACAAAATACATCGGAGCCCATCCGAGTTCTCCGATCAAATTAATCACGTACAGGGCCTGTTCCGGACGGACCAGAACGTCAAAATCATTCATCGGGCGAAGACCGTAATCGCTGTAATAGAGTACGGTAAGCGCCGCCCCTTTAAGCACAAGGGTCTCGATGCCGGCGTCATGCAAAGAGCGAAGGAGGGAAGCGACCGCATGGAACAACACCTGGTTCTTGTACCATGTCCGACGGTAGACCCCCTTGTATAGTCCCATCGAAGGATCTTTGATCCCGTGGGCCAGCAAATTACGATAGAGCATAGGCAACATTCGATGAGATGCGGGGTCGAGTTTTTCGACGTCAACATCGGATTTCCACTGCCTCCACGCCTCCACGGCCTCTTCTCCTTTCAGGAGCGAGGCCTGAAGAAGCAGCTCCTGCTGCGGAGAAGGGAAGCATCCCTTCTCAGACCTCCCGGAATATGCCGGCCCGCCGTCTTTATCCATCAGAGGGATCGTTCCTCGGCCTCCGGGAAGCGTTTCGTCTTTCAAGCGACGCCTTCAGAATGCGCAAAAATTCGGTCCTTGAGCCGCGTTCCCGGACACCCATATTGTCCGCATGTAATCTCCTCTTCATTACCACCTCAGACAGCATCACACTTCTGAGCCCCTCTTCTACCGCCCTTGCATACCAGTCGATAAACTCTCCCATCTTCCAGGCTGACGCAAAATATCCGGCACGCTGGAAAGAGGCCTTCCTGACAAGCATTGCGCCGGCGATGTATCCGGGCATTTTTTCAGGAGGGCACCAGATCTTCCTCTTCATGTCTTCATCCAGATCCGGGCTGTGAAACTGCTGGATATGCCCGAATACCATATCCAGCCCGGGATCATCCCTGAATACAGACATCTGAAGGGCCAGTTTGTCCCTCATCCATAGGTCATCTGCGTCGAGAAAAGCGATATAGCTCCCTCGAGCCAGCGCCGCACCATTGTTCCTGGCAGCGGCAGCGCCGCTCCTGGGTTGATGAACATACCTCACATCACCGGAAAAGCCTTTGGCGATCCCCGGACTGCCGTCCGTTGAGCCGTCGTCTACCACAATGGCCTCAAAGTCGCCGTAAGTCTGCGCAAGCACGCTCCCGACAGCCTCGGACAGGTAGCGTTCGCAGTTATAGACAGGGATAATAACGCTCACCAGAGACATGGACCTCTACTCTCTTCCTCTCCCCGGCTTCGGACGGGTTCGCCGGTCGATGGAAGCCTTGAGGATCTTCGCCAACTCCGTATGGATAAGATCCGTACGGGCGGACTGATTGCCGTGATGGATTCTCCTGAGAAGGAGGACCTCCGGCAGGATGACCATCGGAATTCCGAGGTCCCTTGCACGGGCAAGCCAGTCTGTATCACTGCCGATCCTGTAGGCCGGATCAAAAAGACCAACCTGCCCGAAGGCCCATCTCCGCGCAACAAGCGTTCCAGGCAGGTAGCCTGCCTGATCATGAAAGAGAAACTCTTTCTTCAGCCAGGACGGAGCCGTAGTTCCCGGCTCAAGGAACAAGCGCTGCCTCGCAAGGCTGTAGCCCGCACCGGGGTTATCCACGAGATAGCCGACCTGGACCTTCAGCTTGTCCGGCGTCCACATATCGTCCTGGTCGAGAAAGGCGATAAATTCTCCCCTCGCAGACAGGATACCGGTATTGCGCGCCGCAGTCACTCCCTTGTTAGGCTGGTAGATATAGCCCGCCCCTTCATAACCTCCTGCAATCTTCGCGCTGCTGTCTGTCGAGCCGTCATCGACGATTATCAATTCTATGTCCGGAAATGTCTGAGCCAGAACGCTTTCTATGGCGGCGGACAGATACTTCTCGCCGTTGCACACCGGAATAACCGCACTCACCAACTGACTATCCCGTGCCACGATCACTTCCTTCCCGTTCCTTCGGTACTGAGGACTCCGACAATAGCGACAGCATTTCCAGACACTCTGTTACTGCCCGTCCGCACCCTTTTCACAATCAGAATTCTCTGTACCAGTCCCAGTTTCTGTTGTCCGGGATCATTTTCACGAACCCGCCTATCCGCACTTCTGGAAGATTAAGGATCCTCCGGGCCTTTGACCTGACACTTTGCCGAATGACGTCCGGGATGGAAAGAGGTTTATAGCATTCATAGGTGGCCACATGAGCCATGACCTTCCTTATGGACGGCAAATGTACGTCATCAAAGACCACAAGACCTCCCGCTTCAAGCATCCGATTGACATAATAGAAATCTACCAGCACGTGGTCAAATGTGTGCCAGCCGTCTATAAGCGCAAAGTCAAAGGTAAACTTCTCCGCGAGCATCCTGGGCAGGCAAATCTCGGACAACTCCTCATGCAGAACATAAGCCTTCTCATAACCTGCCCTCTTAAGATTGTACGTCCCGATAGATTGCCATTCATTGCTCTGAAACGCGTCAATGATATGATAGGAAGCGTCACTGACGTCGCAAATGGAATCGCAGATAAACAACGACGATACGCCATAACCAAGGCCTATCTCCAGCAGTTTTCGCGGTCGATGCTCAACGATCCACTTCCGGATAACTTCACCCTCTACACGCGGGATATGAGAATGCAAAGGAAACGTCTTGCCGTCGGGAGAACGGACACTATTGGTTTCCAGAATCTCCTTAAGAACTTCGTTCATCCCCCGGTCTTCCCTCCGCCATCGCCCCGCCGCCGGTCGAGCGTTTTCTTGAGCGCCATAATCAGATACCTTCTGTCGAGGTCTCTCTGGTTTGTAAGATTGCGCTCGTGCCTCCGGCAAAGCTGCACGATCTCTCTGTGGACCAGGATCGCTACCCCTTTTTCCTTAGCCCTTACAAACCAGTCCACGTCGTCGTTGAAGAGCAGTGTTTCGTCGAAACGGCCCACTTTGGAAAACGCTGATTTTCGGATAACCGCGCCGCCCAGGCTGAGCGAAGGCCACGAATCATGATAGATCTCGGTTCGTGGCTCTCCTTCTTCGTCCGTCAATTGCCGCATCGGCTGAATATGACCGATCACTACCTCCACAGAAGGCTCAGACTCCAGACGGGCAAGTTGAATCTCGAGTTTGTTCCCGGTCCATATGTCATCGGCGTCCAGAAAACATATGACGTCTCCCCCCGACATGTCGAGTCCCTTGTTGCGGGCGGTCGGAGGCCCTCCATTGGGTTTATAGAAATACCTCACAGTGTCGCCGAAATCCCTTGCGACCTTCGCCGTTCCGTCGGTTGATCCATCGTCTACAACGATTATCTCCATGGGACCATAATCCTGCCGTATTACACTGCGGATCGCATCAGCCAGAAATGCCTCCCCGTTGTAAACAGGCATTATGACACTGACAAAAAGTCGGTCCGGTCCCATCACTGCTTCCGCGAAATCAGACCTGAAACCATTTCAGGTATCCTGTTCAGTTCCGCACCTATTTCCATAATGTAGCCGGGCACCTGTCTGACCAGCTCGCTCAGCCTTCTAAAGACCTCATGATCCGCGCCGGCCAGCTGAAATAATGTGCTTGGAGCAAGGGCCGTCAATACCTCAGCCGGCGAAGCTTTTTGCAGCCTGGTCTCTCTGCCCGCTATGTGCGGCAGCAAAATCGCCTTAATGGGAAAGCCCTTCGCTATCCTGTCCGGATAATGCTCATTAAGGAAGATAAGGCCCTTTTCGGTCTCCGCCTCGCCGGCATTGCTCACGCAAGAGAACATTGCCGGCAGTTTATCCTTAAGATGTTCCGTATCAGCCTTTCCCGTGCTATACAGGCTGAAAGCATGGGGACGAGGCCCGTTCTCGATGACAACATAATCGTCGCCAGCATAAATGAGACCTGAATTTATGCAAGTTAACGCAATGGTGGATTTGCCTGAACCGCCCCTCCCCGCAATCAGGACACCCCCGTCAGTTGTTCCCACCGCTGCGGCGTGCACCAGCTGGAGTCTATGCCCGCACGCCCACCAGTTCAGGATAGTCCGAAGAGGGGCGCCCTTCTCGTAATAGGGGATACGCCCGGCATCTCGGGTCCAGAAAAGTGCGAGGTTCCTATCGGCATCCAGCATGTTCAGGGTATCTGCCCCCAGGTGATAGGCCGTATGGATCCGTGCGGTGTTATAGCCCTTAATCTCACCCCGGGCTGCGATATCTCCCGGCCCCCACTCCGGGGGGAGCATCTTCACTGAAGTGGAGGCGCTGTCCCACAGACATACCGTAAGGTCTGTCCTGGTCACCGAATCCGACGCGAGATGCTCAAGTGCACGCGTGATGTGCCGAACAAGAGCCGGCCCGGCAAAACAAAGTTTGATCGTATAGCCTGCAACGGAGAGAAAATACTCTACCTGCCCTCCCGCCGAAGCCGCCGCACTCAGGTATGAATCTGATAGGTTATTGAAATAGGTTACCGGAGGGCTATTTTGATTTTCAGCCGCGCTATCACTCGCACGAGCAGCGCGAGAGGGCTCAACAAACTTTCCGTTCAACAGAGGAATTACCCTTGCTAACCGGCCAGCCGCTTTCGTCTACTTCGTGGATAGGATCCAATAAGAGCAAGTCCTTCATATCCTCATATTTTGTCAGCAACGGTGCCTCGAAGAGAGGTCTTTCAGCGCCGGACATTGTCAGGTCTTCCGCAGGACTTCCGGATGAACGCCCTCCAGTCATTAACACAAGCCCTTCATCGCCCAGCCTTGACAGGAACGCGCTCACAGAACGCTCGATCTCTCCGCGCGAACCCTCATATAGCCGGCATATCAAATCAACGATCTCCTCAGCAGAGGCGCTTCCCTCTATCATGCGCCACACATCCGCACCTGTGCCGTCCAGACTAAAGTAAGCGCCATTATCAAAGTTGATAATAATGACCTGTCCGTCGATTATCTCATAAACGATCTTAGGTAAGTTAACCTGGTAAAACATATCTTCATCCGGAGGTCCCCGCATCCAAGGTTCTTGGCACATCCCTCCGGGAACAACATATGCTAACAGACCGTTTGTTCAAATTGCAAGGCAGCCTGAGGTCAGGGACCACACAGCAAACTGCACGAAATGATAGAATAAGGACACATGAAGGCTCTTGTTTTTTATCCTCAGTATGGTCTGGCGAACCGCCTAAGGGGTATCGCATCGGCGAAGATCCTGGCTGACCATACGGGAAGACGACTTCTCCTCAACTGGGAGCCGTCCAAAAACGAATGCAACATCTCATGGGAAGATCTGTTTGTCAATCAATTAGAGCGCTATCACCTGCCTTTTTCGAGCTTTCAAAAAGGCGTAAATCTCTACGACGATACGGGCAGCCACGATTTTTACTGGGATGCACCCCAGCTGTTGGCACAGAACAAATCCGATGTCGTCGCGATGAGGACATTTCGCAACTTCAGGCCAAAGGGAATGACAGAGGAAGATTTTAGACACGCAAAATCCCGCTTCTATAACAGTCTGGTTCCCATCAGTGCCGTTGATGGCGTTGTGAGCAAAATGCGGGAGCGCCACTTCAAAGACAATGATGTAATCGGGGTTCATATCCGAAGAACCGATTATTATTCTTATATGGTGAAGAACTTGAGTTCGATCGCCCCAACCGGGCTTTTTGTCAAGACGATGAGGGATATTCTCAGGACAAACCCAAAGACAAAGTTCTTTCTTGCTACGGACGATAAGAATGAAGAACAACTTGTCGGAAATAACTTGAAGGACGCAGTAATAGTCTATGGTAAGAAAGCTGCGAGAAGATCAACTGTGGAGGGCATCCAAGATGCCCTGATAGACTGGCTGCTTTTATCAAAAACTTCCAGGATCATAGGGTCCTACAGAAGCTCTTTCAACGAAGAGGCAAGCATTGTTAAAATGATAAAACTCGAGACTATCCCTAAACGCGCCCTCTTTTTAAATCTCAAAGCATACTACAGACTCATGAAGGCAGAAGGTCTCGGGAGGGTTTTTCTCTATTCGTATTATTACAGAAAAGAGAAGCTATTGGGCCGGATTAAGCAATACGTTGGCAGAACAGACCGGACTTAAACTCAGTTGAATTTATTCATGGCCTTACCGGCGCCCTCTTTCAGGATGGCGGCGATGGCGTCAGCAGCCCGGACTACAGCTTCCTTTATCATCGGCACTTCGTCTTTTCTAAACTTGCCCAGGACATAGTCCTCGGCAGCGACACCTTCTTCCCTGCCGATGCCGATCTTGACCCTGATGAAGTCTCTCGTCCCCGTGCTTTCTATGACGGATTCTATTCCCTTGTGACCTCCGGATGAGCCCCTCTCCCGTATCTTCAACTTACCTGTTTCCATGTCTATGTCATCGTGGACCACGATAAGGTTTTCCGGCTGCACGCTGTATTTCGACATAACAGCCCTCACCGCAAGCCCGCTTCTGTTCATGAACGTCAAAGGCTCCGCGAGTACAACTTCCGTGTCCCCGACGGAGCCTCTTCCAAACAAATATGATTCTTTTTCTCTAAGTTCTATCTCGTTGCGTCCAGCTATCTCATCAACAACCATGAAGCCGACATTGTGCCTGGTTTTCGAATATCTCCTGCCAGGATTACCAAGACCGACAACGACCCACAATTAGGCTTTCTCTCCCGCTTCCTCTTCCTTCTTGCCCTTCTTGATGACCTCAGGCTCCGCAGTCTCCGCAGCAGCAGCCGCAGCAGGGGCAGGCGCCGCCTCTTCGACCACAGGCAGCGCGACGGTGGCGATGAGTTCTCCCGGATCGCTAAGTATCTTAATGCCTTCACCAAGGGCCAAATCACCCACATGGATTGATTTGCCGGCTTCGAGACCCGATACATCCACTTCTACGTGTCCCGGGACTCTGTCGGGCAGGCACTGTATCTCGATGTCTCTCACCCCGTGTTGAAGGATGCCGCCGTCCCTCTTGACGCCGACCGCCTCGCCCACGGCAGTTATCGAAACCGTGACCTTGATCTCTTCCGTGAGAGAGACCTCGAAGAAATCCGTATGCAGAAGGTCCCCCTCCACAGGATCCACCTGATAGTCTTTCATCAAGGCCAGCTTCTTTTCACCGCCGGAAAACTGCAGGTTCACCATGACCTGTTCGCCTGCCGTGGCCTGCATAAAGGTAGAGAGCTCCTTCCTGTTTATCTTTATGGGCAGCGAACTTCCTCCTCTGTAAAGGACCCCGGGGATCTGCCCCTCTCTTCTCAGGGTCCTCGCAACTCCCTTCCCCGTTCTATCTCTTTTCTCAGCGTTGAGCGTAATCCTTTCCATTCTTTCCTCCTATCAGATTCATACAAAAAGCGAGCTTATAGAAGATTCTTCGTGAATCCTCTTTATCGCTTCAGCCAGCAGAGGCGCAATGCTCAAGACCGTGAGCTTCTTGCATTTCTCCTTCTTGCTGTCAAGCGGTATCGTGTTCGTCACTATCACCTCTTCGAGAGATGAGGCATTGACCCTGTCGATGGCAGGCCCTGAAAGGACCGCGTGCGTCGACGCGGCAACTACCGTCTTGGCGCCCTTTTCCTTGAGCGCCTCCGCAGCCTGCGTAGTCGTCCCGGCAGTGTCTATCATATCGTCCAGTATGAGCGCATCCCGGCCCTGCACGTCGCCTATAACATTCATGACCTGCGAAACGTTCGCCTTTTCGCGCCTCTTGTCAATGATCGCCAGGGAGCTCTGCAGTCTCTTCGCAAATGACCTCGCCCTCTCCACGCCGCCGGCGTCGGGGGAGACTATGACGAGGTCTTTGAAATTCCTGCTCCTGACATAATCCGCCAGGACCGGAGAGGCGTAAAGATGATCGACCGGGATGTTGAAAAAACCTTGTATCTGTCCTGCGTGAAGGTCCACAGAGAGCACCCTGTTGGCGCCCGCCACAGTTATCAGATCGGCCACAAGCTTGGACGATATGGGCACTCGCGGCTGGACTTTCCGGTCCTGACGCGCATATCCATAATACGGCATCACCGCCGTTATCCTCCCGGCAGACGCCCTTTTAAGGGCATCGATTATCAACAACAGCTTCATCATATTGTCGTTGACCGGGGGACAGGTAGACTGGACCACAAATGCGTCCGTACCTCTCACATTCTCGTTTATCTGGACCGTGATCTCGCCGTCGCTGAAGTTGGTGACAGTGGTATCACAAACAGATATACCGAGATTGGCCACGACCTCCTGCGCCAGAGCCATATGACTGCTTCCGCTTATGACCTTTATTCCTTCCGGCATCTAACCTCCCCAATATATATCAGTGTCAACATCTCTCCCTACTCTATCCAATGCTCACTGTTTACTGGCTGGGGCGGGAGGACTCGAACCTCCAGATGGGAGATCCAAAGTCTCCTGACTTGCCATTTGTCGACGCCCCAAATTCTTCGTAATGCGTCATGCGCGAGGCATTAAGAGTGTAAAACATCCTTGCCCCAATCACACATTACGCGTCACCAATCACTTGCCACGGTCTTTACAACCCTGCACCAATTTGGCAGCATTTGCCGCATCGCCTCTTTGGCTATCTGCTCGGAGGCAAATACTCCGAAAACAGTCGGTCCGCTCCCGCTCATAGCGGCGAAAAGAGCCCCCTTCTTCAAAAGTCCATGTTTAATGTCGCCTATTACGGGATACTTGCTGACTGCAACGGACTCAAAGTCGTTTCCCCGGATCGAGGACAGTAAAGCGAAGTCCCCTTCTTCAAGAGCACGACAAAACAGTTTAATATTATTGTCTTTCTTTGTCAACTCCTCCCCGGGCGAAAAAGACGACGAATGCCTGTCTATCTCAGAATATGCCCACGCCGTTGACACTTCCACCGGCGGCTTCACAAGTAAAAGCACATGGGGCCTCCGGAGCTTTACGGGCGTAACGATCTCGCCCCTGCCCCCGATGACAGATGCAGGGCCATGAAAAAAAAAGGGGACGTCAGAGCCGAGCATCGCCCCGAGTCCGGCGAGCTCCTGGATGCCCATATCAAGCCCCCAATATCTGTCCAGACCCATAACCGTGAAGGCCGCGTCGCTGCTTCCGCCGCCCATTCCCGCGGCCATGGGCACCTCTTTCTTAAGGGCTATCCGGACGCCCGAGTTGATGCCCGCCTTCTCTCTGACCAGCATCGCCGCCTTATAGACCAGGTTGTCTTCAGTCCTTATGCCGCTTTCGGTGACAACCTCGACTTTGTCGGAATGATCTATGGCCAGAGAATCGTACAGGTCAACCCATTGCATAAGACTGACGATATCGTGGTAACCGTCATTTCTCTTGCCCAGCACATTCAGGAACCAGTTTATCTTAGCAGGGGCCTTGAGGGTAAGCATTGCTTGACGCTATTTGGATATCTCGGACTTGAGCTTTCTTATCTTTTCTTCGACCCGCCCCTTTAAGTCTTCTTCCTTGTCGCTGAATTGAAGCGACTTCTCCCATGCCTTGAGCGCAGACTCCTTGGAGCCTTCGGCATAATACACATCTCCGAGATGCTCGTAGACAACGGGGTCGTCCTTTACCGTTTCGGAGGCCTTCTGTAAATAGCGAAGGGCCTCTGCATTCTTCCCGAGCCTGAAATAGACCCAACCCAGACTGTCGATTATATAGCCGTTGTCCGGTTTAAGCTGAAGTGCCCTGTTGATCAGTGACAGCGCCTCTTCGAGATGGACTCCCCTGTCAGCATAACTATAGCCGAGATAGTTAAGGGCATCCGTATGTTTAGGGTTCTTCTCGATAATCTTCTTGAGGTATCTTTCCATTTCATCGTACTTCTTGATCTTTTCACTCAGGACAGCGAGGTTGAACAAAAGATCTTCGTTGTCGCGAAATAAAGAAAGCCCTTCCTTAAAAGCGTCTTCCGCCTTCTTATATTCCTTTGCCTCCGAATAGGTGAGGCCCAGATAGAGGTAAACCTCCGGCTTCTCCTTGTCAAAGGAAAGCACCTCCCGATACACCTTCACGGCTTCATCATACTGCTTCATCTTTCCATAAATGAGACCTATATGAAGAAAGGCGTTGACATTCTTCGGGTCGATCGAAACAATCTTCTTGAACTCTTCCAGGGCCTCGTTGTATTTATCCAGCTCCTCCAGCGTAAGGCCGAGATAAAACCTCGGGGTCGGATCCGCAGGCTTTGCCTCGATGACAAGCCTGAACTCCTCAAGCGCCCTGTCATACTGCTTTTCATCGAGATAAAGAAGCCCGAGTCTCATATGGACGTCCACGTTCGCAGGGTCCTGGTCTCCGACTTCCTTCAGTTCCTCAATCGCCTTATTCACGTTCTTTTGCTTCAGATATATCTGGCTCAGTCTCTCTTTCGCCCGCATATCGTGCGGATTCAGCTCAGACGCCTTTCTGTAATATGCTCCGGCCTTGTCCCACTCTTCTTTAATCTCATAGATAATGCCCAGATTGAAGTATGCAGGCTGGAAGCTCGGCCGAAGCTCAATGGCGCTCTTTAAATAGTCTTCCGCCTTGTCGTACTTCTTCGCCTCCATGTAGACCGCGCCGAGATAATACATGGCCATCATGGAGTCCGGTTTTTGCTTCAGCAGCGCTTCGAGGGCCTTTATGGCGTCATCGTATCTTTCCTTTGAGGCGTATAAAACACCGACAAGAAGATACGCATCGCTCTCCGAGGGATCGATGGAGATGACCTTTTCGTACAGAGAAATGGCCTCGTCGAGCTTCTTCTGACTGTTATACATCTGGGCGAGCAGCATTAGTCCATCGACGTCGTCAGGGTCCTTCTTCACAACCTCTTCAGCGATCTTCATCGCCTCGCTGATCTTGCCCCGTTTCAGGTAAATGGAGCTGATCTGGATCTTGATATAAGACGAATCGGGATCGAGTCTGAGCGCCTCTTCGTAATGTTTGAGCGCATCCTCCCAATCCGCCGACATCTCAGCCTCATATCCGAGAATGTATTCATAGTAAGCGCCCGCAGGTGGTTCAGCTGCGGGCCTGGGCCCTCCTCCGGCGCGTATGGTTTGAGATGCGCAGGAAAAGACGGACATTGCGAGCATCACAGAGAGAAAACGGATCAAACGCAGCGTGAGAAATTCTTTCATCTTTAAAGTATAACATTTACCCGCAGATTAGGACATGATTTCCACCCCCCGGTTCCGACCCCAAACAAGCAGTTTTGAGTCCATGACGTCATATATGATTGACATCATATCAATTGTCCCTTCCTCGCTTACTATTGGAGGCAGCATGATTCCGCATAGCTTGCACCTGCAGACCAATCCACTAAAATTCTAACGGGGCAATGCATTCGGGAAAAAGGGGATGAAAGACGATTTTACAGCGTCAACACAGTATGACCCCACTACCCCCTCCGGAATCTGCTTTTCTTATTGGACAAAAAAAGGTGAGGAGAATTTCCTCACCCTGACAGTGAAGACCCTTTCAAGGCATTCCAATCCCATCAACAGGGGAGCCGCATTTTGAGCACCTGGAACCCTCCATCCGGACCCGGGTCAGCGCAAAGCCGAACCTCTCAATGAGCGGCTCTCCGCATGACGGGCAGTATGTGTTCTCGCCTCCCTCGCCCGGCACATTTCCTTCATAGACATATTTCAGTCCGGCACTGATGCCTATCTCCCTCGCCTTTCTAAGGGTGGCGACCGGGGTCCTCGGCTTGTCCATCAACTGGTATGTGGGATAAAACTGGGTCACGTGCCACGGAATAGCGGGATCGACCGATTTTATGAATTCGGCGACCCATCTCAGGAAATCCTCGGAATCATTGTATGACGGGATGATAAGGGTGGTAATCTCGATCCATACTCCCAGCTCCTTCATGAGCTTAATTGTATCGAGCACAGGCTGGAGCCTGGCCCCAACCACCTTCTTGTAAAAGACATCATCACCCTTGAGGTCTATGTTGTTACCATCGAGATAAGGGGCGATAAGTCTCGCCGCGTCGGGACTTGTATAGCCGTTGCTGACAAAGACATTCCTGATCCCCTTTTCGTGGGCGAGCCTTGCGCAATCGTACGCAAACTCCATAAAGACGGTCGGCTCGGTGTAAGTGTATGAGATGCTCTTGCACCCGGCAATCTCAGCTTCCCTCACCACCTGATCGGGTGTCATGTCCTCCCCGGGGATATCGGAATGCTTCTTGGGATACTGGGATATTTCGTAGTTCTGGCAGTGCAGGCACTTGAAGTTACAGCCCACGGTCGCTATGGAATAAGAAGTCGATCCGGGATGAAAATGAAAAAGCGGTTTTTTTTCTATAGGATCTATATGTCTTGCGATGACCCTGCCGTAGACAAGGCTATAGAGCGTTCCCTCCCTGTTCTCCCTTACTGCGCAGATGCCCCTCTTGCCCGGAGATATAGTGCAATATTGCGCGCATAAAAAGCACTTTACCTTTCCGTCCCCGATCGGCTCATAGAACCTGGCCTCTCTCACAACGTCTTTTCTGAGGGGGTCCTCCTGACGGCAACTTTCTTTTTCGAAGAAAACTTAGACGTTGATTTAGATTTCTCCTCTTTCGGCAACTTCGCAGATGCCTTGCTGATGGCAGGCTCCGCCCGCTTCACCCCAACCTCTTTCTTGCCTGCGCGTCTCGCCAGCACGATCTTCTCCGCTTCCAGCCAGTCGTCAACATGATGCCCGTCAGCCCTTCCCCTCTTTTCATATAACTCATACGCCACTTTCACGATTTCCTCGCGAATACCCATGTCTTTGTCCTCCTTTCATCCGATACCGCCCCTCCTCCGGTTCTCTGAATGCAATGACAAAATCATCATATCATGGGAGCAGTCCTTATGCAACCCAAAAGCAGCCTGGGCGGCTTCACCATGCATTCCGGATGAGGCATGTTGCTATTTATTACTGACCTGTGATATATCTGATACACTTTTTTGTCGTGTTTCATCTCATTATGAGAAAAAACGATCTCCAGAAATCAGCCTCCCCCGAGCGTGGGATATCGGGCATTGTAAAGGCGCTCGGGCTGGTATTCGGCGATATAGGCACGAGCCCTATATACACGGTCACCGTTATATTCCTGCTCCTGAAGCCTACTTACGACAACATCCTCGGCGTGGCCTCTCTGATCATCTGGACCCTTGTGGTCCTCGTCTTTCTTCAGTACGACTTTTTGGCGATGACCCTCAGCAGAAGAGGTGAAGGAGGCACAATTGTGCTCAGGGAGATACTCGTATCACTGCTTAAGACCAAGAAGCGGAAAACCGTCATTACGGTCCTCTCGTTTCTGGCAGTCTCGCTTTTGATGGGCGACGGGGTCATCACCCCTGCGATTAGTATTCTCAGCGCGGTCGAGGGCTCGGCCCTCATTCCCGGACTTGAAAACATTTCGAAGGCGAGCATAGTCCTTGTCTCTGCGCTTATAGCAGTCATACTGTTCTCATATCAGCGCAAGGGCACAGAGAAGGTGGCTTTCAGCTTCGGTCCTATCATGGTTGTCTGGTTTTCCTCCATAGCCCTTTTCGGAATGATGTCTATAGTGAAGTCCCCGCAGGTATTGACCGCAATAAACCCTTGGCACGGCATACGTTTTCTGGCTGAGAACGGCTGGCAGGGATATTTTGTCCTCGGAGAGATAATCCTCTGCGCCACGGGAGGTGAGGCCCTGTACGCCGACATGGGTCACCTCGGCTCCGCGCCCATAAGGAAGTCATGGACAGGCGTGTTTGTCTGTCTGTCCATAAACTATCTCGGCCAGGCAGCGTTCCTTATGACGCATCCCGGCTCGAAGAACGTACTGTTCGAGATGGTATTTCACCAGGCCAGACAACTGTATGTGCCGTTTCTCGTGACCAGCATTGCGGCTACCGTCATAGCGTCGCAGGCGATGATCAGCGGCATGTTCTCCATTGTATACCAGGGCATTACCACGCGGATTATGCCGATCTTCAAAGTCGATTACACCTCTGTCGAGCGCAAGTCGCAGATATACATCCCGTCCGTGAACTGGTTTCTCCTTTTCGCTGTGCTGTTCATAATGGTTGAGTTCACCGAATCGAGCCGCCTCGCCGCGGCATACGGACTTGCGGTCACAGGCACCATGACCTTTACCGGCATAATGATGACATGGATATTTCATCTGAGCAAAAAACCTCTGCTTATGGTCCTTTCCATTTTCGTTACCGCGGTCGATGTCTGCTTCCTCGGGGCGAACTTGCACAAGATCCCTTTTGGGGGCTATTGGTCGCTTATCCTTGCCTCCATTCCGTTTGTCATGATACTGCTTTACACAGAGGGCCAGAAAAAGCTTTACAAAAGAATGCACTTCATGCCGATCGAGGAATTCGTTCGCAAGTTCAATATGGTGCATGGGACTTCCGCCGTTATCAAAGGAACGGCCCTCTTCCTGATAAAAGACGCGAAGGAGGTGCCTCCCTATATCGTTCAGACGATGTTCTACCACGGCATTATTTACGAGCAAAACATATTGCTGTCTATCCTGAAGCGGGACGACCCCTTCGGCGTCACGGGTTTTTTCAGGGAAGATATAACAAAAGGACTGAGGGTTTTTGAAATACAGATGGGCTATATGGAGGTAATAGACGTCGAAGAGCTCCTCAAAGATGCCGGAATCGAGGAGAGGACCGTGCTTTACGGTCTTGAGGACATCGCCTCAAGAAATCTGATGTGGAAGACCTTTTCCCTGATCAAACGGATCACCCCGACGTTCATACAGTTCTACAACTTTCCCTATAAGAAGCTCCACGGGGTGATAACTAAAGTCGACCTTTAGCCTGGGCCCAGCAATAAGCCGGGGCTTAATTACATTTTTTCCGGCGCAGTCAGGCCGAGTATTCCGAGACCATCCTTCAGCACTATCCTAACACCCTCGCAAAGAGCAAGCCTGGCCCTCGTGAGTTCGGTTTCGTCTGTGACGATCCGGTACTTATTGTAATACGGATGAAAGAGCCCGGTAAGCTCCTGGAGATAGAAAGTTATCCTGTGAGGCTCATGCGACACTGCAGCGGACTCGAATACCCTCGGATAGGCCAGGAGCTTCTTTAATATCCTCATCTCTTCGCCTGCGGAAAGAAGACTAAAATCAGAACCTTCGAGACCTGAGACATCGATCCCTTTCTCCTTGGCATTCTTGAAGATACTGTTGATCCGCGCGTTGGCATACTGGACATAAAAAACGGGATTCTCTGCCGACTGCTCCTTTGCCACTTCCAGATCGAATTCGAGATGGCTGTCGGGCCGTCTCGTGAGAAAGATGAACTTCGCTGTGTCGCTTCCCACCTCATCCATCACCTCGCGAAGAGTGACAAACTCGCCCGCCCTCTTGGACATCTGGACGGGCTTTCCCCCTCTCAGGAGGGACACCATCTGAACAAGCAGGACGGTCAGATGCTCCGGGCCGTATCCAAGGGCCTGTATCACGGCCTTGAGCCGCGATATATAGCCGTGGTGGTCGGCGCCCCAGATGTCGATTATCTCTGCAAACCCCTTTTCTATCTTCTTCCTGTGATATGCGATGTCAGATGCAAAATATGTGAGCTCCCCGTCGCTCTTCCTTATTACCCTGTCTTTATCGTCGCCGAAATCAGTCGCCTTGAACCACAGAGCGCCGTCCTTATCATAAGTGCGCCCCCGCAGCATAAGGTCATCTATGGCCTTTTCAATTTCATGTTTCGCATAAAGTTCCCTTTCACTTTGCCAGGTGTTGAACACGATCCCGAAATCCTTCAGGTCTTTCTCGATCTCGAGGAGCATCTCCTTGTACGAGAAATCGGTGAAGAAATCCTGGGCTTCCTGGAAGCTCATCTCGGAGTACCTGCTGCCGTGCCCGGCAACGATCTTTCCGGCCAGGTCCTCCACGTAAGCGCCCCTGTATCCGTCTTCCGGGAAAGGGTACTCGAGGCCGAGCTGCTGCTGATATTTTGCAAAGACGGAAAGCCCCAGAAGCTTCACCTGTCTGCCGGCATCGTTAATGTAATACTCCCTTTCGACCGAATATCCCGCCGCCTCGAGCAGATTGGAAAGGGCAGCGCCCACGGCAGCGCCCCGCCCGTGGCCAAGGTGCAAAGGACCCGTGGGGTTCGCGCTCACGAACTCGACCTGCACCCTCATACCCTTGCCGGTATCCCTTCTTATAAACTTCTCCTTTAGCGAGATGAGCTCCTTCGTCAGGGAAATTAGATATTTCTTAGAGAACGCGAAGTTTATGTAACCGGGGCCTGCGATATCTATCCTTTCAAATACCTCCTTTTCTTCTATCGCGCCCACAATCTCCTCGGCAACCTTTCTCGGGGCCTTCCTCAACAGCTTTGACAGGGCCATCGCGACGGGAGTGGCAAGGTCGCCGAACTCCTCCCTCGGCACTTCGAATTCGATATCGACCTGCCCTGCCCCGAGACTTCGCACGGCTTTCTCCACAATTTCTTTCGCGTATCTTTCCATGAGCAATAAAGTTTAAACCGCGCGCTCATTTAAGTCAATGCTGGATGCGTCTCCAAGCTTCATCATTAACCACAGAGGCACGGAACAAAAAGAAACTAAGGAAAAGAGGTGAATCTATTTTTTCAGAAATCATTCTTTATGTTTCTGTGCCCCTGCCTGCCGGCAGGCAGGTCTGTGGTTTCCGTGTTTTGGGTGGTACATTATGGCGTCTCAAATAGACTGACCGGCTTACTATATGTTATTGTAAATAAGTATTTTATTTGATTATAGGCATCCGACAACAATTCACATTCGGGGAGGATACGGCTTTGTATAAGATCCTGAAAAAAGAGGTCCTCAGCGACATCATAAAGCTCATGGTGATCCATGCGCCCCATGTCGCCAGGAAGGCAAAGGCGGGGCAATTCATTATCGTGCGAATAAACGAGTTCGGCGAGAGGATCCCTCTCACCATTGCGGATTATGACAGGGATGCGGGCACTATTACCATAATATTTCAAGAAGTTGGAAAGTCCACGATGCAGCTTGGCAGGATGGAGACGGGTCAGGAGATATCCTCCTTTGCCGGCCCACTGGGTCATCCCACGGAAATTGAGAATTACGGGACCGTGGTCTGTGTAGGCGGCGGCGTCGGCATCGCCCCGATCTATCCAATAGCCCGTTCGCTGAAGGAGGCGGGCAACAGCGTAATATCGATCATCGGCTCCCGTAACAAAGACCTTCTCTTCTGGGAAGACAGGATGAGGGCCGTTTCTGATGAGCTGATAGTCTGCACCGATGACGGCTCTTACGGCAGGAGGTCACTCGTAACCGAACCCCTCAAGGAGCTAATCGAAAATGCGGACAAGAAGGTCGCGCGGGTGTGGGCCATCGGTCCCGCTATAATGATGAAGTTTGTTTCTCTTGCCACAGCGCCGTACAACGTGCCCACGACCGTCAGCCTTAACACCATCATGATTGACGGCACCGGCATGTGCGGCGGCTGCAGGGTGCTGCTTGAAGACGGGGCACGCTTTGTCTGCGTTGACGGCCCGGAATTCGATGCGCATAAGGTGAACTGGGACAGCCTTTTGTCGCGTCTTCAGTTCTACCGCAAGGAGGAACGGGCTGCCGTGGAGCATTGGCAGCATAAGTGCAGGCTAGAAGGGGCGCCGGAAGAGGGAGGTAAGTGATGGCGGAGTTGAATCAGAAAGAGCGGATGAAGATAAAGCGGCATGACATGCCGAACCAGGACCCGCTTGTTCGCAGGAGAAATTACGATGAGGTAGCCCTCGGATACTCTGAAGCGACGGCAAAAAAAGAGGCCGAGCGGTGCTTGCAGTGCAAAGACCCCAAATGCGTTCAGGGATGTCCCGTGGGGGTCCTGATCCCGCAGTTCATCAAGGCTCTCAGGGAAGGCGACATGGTCAAGGCTGTCGAGTGGATGAAGGTGAAGAACAACCTTCCGGCCATCTGCGGAAGGGTCTGTCCCCAGGAGACGCAATGTGAAGGCAATTGCATACTCGGGAAAAAGGGCGAACCGGTTGCGATCGGTAGGCTTGAAAGGTTTGTCGGTGACTTTGAGCTGGCCCACCGCACCTGTCCCCTTGCCAAAGCCGCTCCAACCGGCAAGAATGCGGCAGTCGTGGGTTCCGGCCCTTCCGGGCTCACCTGCGCCGTAGACCTCGGAAGGGAAGGCCATAAGGTCACCCTCTTTGAGTCCCTGCACGGCCCAGGAGGGGTGCTGGTGTACGGCATCCCTGAATTCCGTCTGCCCAAGAGGGTTGTTTACGGAGAGATCAATTATGCGGTCGAATGCCTCGGCATAGATATAAAGATAGATCATGTCATAGGCCGCACATTCACTCTCGATGAACTCCTTAATGACTATGATGCGGTTTTCCTCGGGACCGGCGCCGGCCTACCCTCTTTCATGAGGATACCTGGTATAAACCTCAACGGGGTGATGTCGGCAAACGAGTTCCTGACGCGTGTCAATCTCATGAAGGGATATTTATTCCCTCAATATGATACGCCTGTCAAGGTGGGAAGGAAAGTTGCGGTAATAGGAGCTGGAAACGTGGCCATGGACGCCGTCAGATGCAGCCTCCGCCTCCAGACCCTTCATTCACGGAAAACCAACGAGCTACCCGGTGAAGTCCACATGGTGTATCGACGCTCCAGAGACGAAGTCCCGGCAAGGGAAGAGGAATTCCACCATGCGGGAGAGGAAGGTGTTATATTCGACTTCCTCACAAATCCCGTTGAAATATTGGGCGATGAGAAAGGCAATGTCAAAGGGATGCGCTGTATTCGCATGAGGCTCGGGGAGCCCGACAAGTCCGGACGCAGAAGCCCGGTCCCGATCGAGGGTTCTGAATTCGAGATGGAGGTCGATACAGTTATAATGGCCCTCGGCACGAGCCCTAACCCGCTGGTCTTCGTTGAGGCCGAAGGACTCGAAAGGACAAAACACGGCACCGCCGTGGCCGACCCGGAGACGGGAAGGACAAGAAAGATGCGGGTGTGGGCCGGTGGGGACGTAGTCACAGGCGCGGCCACAGTCATCAGCGCTATGGGCGCGGGAAAGCGCGCAGCGGCGGACATCGATAAGTTCCTTAAGGGCGAAGCGCCATGGCAATGAAACCGTGATGCGTTATCCATAACGCAGATACGAAAAGAAGAAGCCCGCCGCAATTTGCGGCGGGCTTCTTCTTTCTGACTTCTGAATCTGACTTTCGTTGTCTAATATATTCCTATGTGCGGCTTGGCGGCCTTTTCGAGTTCCCGGCGCGCGGCCATATCCATAAGGATCTTCTCGGTGGCGAACTTGCCCGGCTCATATTTCCTGAGCTTCAGAGCGGCCCTCGCCTTGTCTATATAGTCAAGTGCAAGCGCAAGGATCTTCTCCGGATCGGGCTCAAAGTGGAGCGCTCCCCTGAACCTCTCGAACCAGACCTCCGTCATGATCCTCGTGACTTCCTTGCTCGCGGAAACGGGGGACTCCCCTCCAAAGATCACAGGCACTCCCGAGGCGGCAAAGTACATGCCTATCGCAATCGCCTTTTCAGACATCCATTCCGGGGCGATACCCACGGCCGGCATGCCGCCTATCTCGTCGGAGAGACCGCCCTCTTCCGCCATGGCGCTTGCTATAGTGAGGATTCTCGAGTTGTCCACACACGATCCAAGGTGGAGGATCGGCGGTATTCCAATGGCTTCACACACCTCTCTCAGGCCCGGACCGGCGTTTTCCAGGGCCATCTCGGGAGTAAGATAGCCCGATGTCCCGCAGGCCGCAGACCCGCAGCCGGTAGAAACGATCAGCACGTCCTTCTTTATCAGTTCGGTGGCAAGGAATCTGTGGATTCCCGTCGAGGGGACCCTCGGATTATCGCAGCCGGCAAGCCCGACAACCCCGCGGACCCTTCCGGCCATGATGGCGTCGTTCAGAGGTCTGAAAGAAGCCCTCCATCTGCCGCCCTGCATATACTCGATATATTCATGGGAAAAGCCGACGACCGCGGGGAATTCCTCGCTTACGCGGCCTCCCATAGTCTTGCGGTTCGGGAAATTGTCTATAGCAACCTTCATCACTTCCTTTGCTATCTCTTTCGCACGGTGCTCGTCGAATTCAATATGCATTGCGCCCGGTATCTTGGCCTTCGGGTTCGTTGTGATGACCTTGGTATGGAATTTCTTGGATACTTCCACAATCGCGGGCATTATGCATTGCACGTCGACAGAGATCGCGTCCACGAGCCCCGACATAATACCGAGCTCCTGGTTCGTGAATCCTCCGGCTGAGGCTATGCCGTGCCTCATAAGGACTTCGTTTGCGGTGCAGCACATGCCCCCGAGGTTTATGCCCTTTGCTCCCTTGGACTTCGCATAGGCGAGCATCTCGGGATCGGAGGACACCTCAACCATCATTTCCGCAAAAAGCGGCTCATGCCCGTGAACGATAAAGTTCACCTCGTCCTCCTTAAAAATGCCGAGACTCATCCTCCCTTTCTGCGGGCTGGGAGTTCCAAAAAGGATGTCGGTAATATCGGTCGAGATCATGCAGCCGCCCCAGCCGTCGGCCAGAGAGGTCCGCAATCCCTGGAGCAGGAGGTGGTCAGGGTCATGGTCTACGCCTATTGCGGTGCGATGCATCGTCTCGACCACTTCGCGGTCAATACCGCGCGGCGCAATGCCCCACTTCTTCCAGCGTTCCTGGGTCTTCTTCGGCGCCCTCTTCGTATAGTTCAGCTGCCCGCCGTGCTGCCTTCCGAAGTCTTCAAGCAGAGTATTGGCAACATCGCGCGCAACATCGAGCACCGCCCTACCCTCGAATTCGATATTAAGTATGCCGGCCACCCTATAAAGCTTCCTCACATCGGTGATCTTAAAATCTTTCGCCTCTCCGTTGGCAACGGCAAGGAGTGTTTCGACCATTCCCCTTGCATGGTCCGAATGCGCGGAAGTCCCAGCAGCGCACATCCTCAAAAGGTTCCTGGCGGACACCGTAGCCAGAGACGCGCCGCAAACGCCGGTGATCTCTTCTTCAGCGTTCTTACCCACAAGCCTGCAAGGTCCCATGTGACAATGCTTGCAGCAGGCCCCGGCATGTCCGATCGGACAGGGCTTCATCTTCTGCGCACGCTCGAAACACGTATCTATTTTATGTTCAACACCCCATTCATGCATCTTTTCGGATGCCGGGTTTGCGCTTCCAGTCTTTGCTTCCTTTCTTTCTTCGGCCATTTTATCCTCCAATTCTCATAATTAGGTCAAGATTGAGGTCCAGGTTGAGGAAGGGATTAAGATTCATGCTTAACCTCAACCTCTGCCCCGTATCACAGTATCGGGTCCATCGACAATGCGGGATGACCCACATTTGTAAGATGTTCAAGGAGTTTCTCCGAATCCTCGCAGATCGTCTCATCGGCGATCTTGTCGAGGAGATCGGGGACCCCGGCCTCTTCAGCCCTCTTCTTGAAGTCCTCTGCGATCCTCTCCTTCAGCGACTTCGGCATCCAGACAATCCTCTTGATACCGCCGTCGCCGAAAAGGAACTTCTTGCTGGCGATGAAATTGACGCCGACCCCCATGAAGCCCGGCGTCTGAGCGCCGCCGCCTACCGTGCCGGCAAGGGTCGAGAACTTCATGCCGATGGGGGTCATTCCCGTATGACCTCTATGGACTATCATCACCCCGTTGGCCTCCGGGATAATAGCGATGATGCATTCAAAGCATCCGCACGAGGTCATGGGGTTTTCCATAATTGTGTAAAGGTTGAGCGTTTCAACGGCCCCACCCGTTGCCTTCTTAAGATACTCGTCGGCGCCGGTATAGCGTCCGTACTTCGAATCCAGGCATTCACCCTTGGGTATGGGCTGGTTTCCGCCTGTGGGATCGATCTCGAACGCCGCCTTTCCGTCCAGCCAGTTATAAGCGCCGCAAAGACCGAGTCTTTCGGGAGTTATAACGCAGACGTGACTGGGAGCGAAAGACTGACAGAGGAGACATGAATAGAAGGTGTCCACGGCCTCGTCCGTAAGGCTTCCGAGCCTCTGGTCGCGCTCCTTATAAGCCGCCCTCGCTTCTTCGAGATGCTTTTTGACATCCTGCTCGTCGATGAAAAGGGTCACCTGGACCTTGTCCACAATCGAGCGGAACCTGTGATGGGTCATGGTCGCGTTCAATAAACCGAGATGCTCCAGGGTGAACCCTTCTTTCTTTGCGTTATTGCTTATTCTGATCCAATTTATGTCGCGCTGGCCCATATGCCAGACGCCCTGGGCCTCATTGATATTGGAGTGTATTTTTCTTTCGATGACGGACTCAAAATCCTTCTGCATCTTCCTGCCGGCGACCTCGATCAAAATGCCCAGCGGCAGTTGCCCGCCCTTCTCGTATCTCTCCTGCCATTTATCGCCGACGACGACGATCTTGTTGTCCTCGATCTCCTCCATCTCCCTCATCCTGACCCACTCAAAGGCAGGGGTCCTCTGTCCGCCGAATTCGATGAAGGTGTCTTCCTTCCTGATACGCTCGCCCTCAAAAGCCGGGCCATAAGAAACGGGGATGGGCGGTTTTTCAACCGTAATCTTGAGTCCCCTCATCTCTATCGCCTTCTGGACGATCTTCGTATGGTCTAATTCCTTGTCGACTTCTTCATATGTACAAACGCCGGTCGGATGGATGACCGGCACGTCCGTATCTCCGATGGCGGGGAAGCCCATGTTGATGGCCCCGGCCCCGGTCGTCCACTTTATGTCGTCCAGCGGACCGAGAACTATCGCAAAGGCAAATACCCTGTCTTTCTGATATTTAAGATGTCCCTTGAAGTCGGCCGGCTTCTTCCCGCCGAAGATAAGAGAGGCCCTTATCGCCCAGTCGAGTGCATAGAGCGTATGCTCCGTGTCCGGACCGAGAGGGACGATTCTCGAATCCCATCCGAGCTCGACGCCCTTTCTAAGGAGCTGTTTGGTAACACTGTCGCCGTTTGACTGTCCGGAAAGGAAGGTCAGAATATTCTTTTCCTGAAGCTCCCTCACGATGTTCACTGCGATGTCGTCGGTCGGGGCCGCGCCGATGATGGCCGCGAATCCCGGCATAGTGCCGTCCACAAGCTGGATGCCGAGGTTCCTCTGGATGGTGTCGGAGATGAAGCCGTTATATACGTAACCCGTCTCGGGATCCTTGCACGGTTCGAGTCCATAAACATACCGTAATGCAAGTATGACCTCCTCAGCGAATAATGTGGCCATACCCGAGTCCAGGGCCTCGCCAAGATAGGGCTTCCATATGTGCTCCTCCGGTTCGTCATGCAAGAGTTCTTTTGCATAACCGAGTGCAACCCTCATGTCTCCAAGCGTCTTAACCGGGAAGGCGGTCATTGCGTAAACCATGGGGAGATAAAAGGCAGTATCCGGGAATTCAAAGGCGAGATCCTTGCCTTTCTCGGCTATCGCCTTTTCGAGCATTTCTTCGGCTTGCGCTACGAGTTTTCGAGCGCCTCTGATGGCGGCGGTTGCTATGAACTTGGACATCCTGACCTCCTCATTTTTGAATATTTTATTTTATACAATGCCAAGTGCTTAAATCAATTTACCATCCTCTATGCGGGTCGCAATCCTGAAGAACCCCTTAACCACAGAGGCACTGGGACACCGAGAGAAAAACATTACTATAGACAATTAATAATGGCAAAGAACTGAGCATCTTTGTTCTGATCTCGTTATGACCTCAAATTGCTTCGCGCTCGTTTGGATCAATTCTTTCTTGGTCTCGACTTCCCTCTCTGCGCCTCCGTGTTTCCCTGCCTGCCGGCAGGCAGGTCTGTGGTTACAATGTCCTTAATACGTTACGCCCGCGACTTCAGAAAGGCCGGGATCCCGTTCGCTTCCCTTGGGCCCACCGTTACCTTCCAGCCGGGAAGCTTGTCCTCTATCGCTCCGCTCAGTATCGCCACATATCCGGGTATGATCAGTTCCTTCTTCCTGATCTCATTCTCGATGCCGCTCTCCTGTATAAACTGGGCAATCTTGGAGGCCGTGAATTTACCCGCAGCCCATGCGGTCAGAACCGATAAGCCTTCGCTGTCCATGACGGCCAGTCTGCACGGCACCTTGCTGTTTTCCACCTCGCCCGAGACTATGAAATATGTGAGCGAGAAATTCGTCGTGATCATAAAAGGAGAATCAGCGGCCGGCTCCCCGATCTTGTATATCTTCTGCTCCACCTGCATCGGCACCTGCGGGTCTGTGTAAATATTCTGCCTCAACGTGAAGAGAGCGAGGTTCTTCCATTTTTCTATACTGCTCACGACGACGATGGACGAATACTTCGCGATCCCCAGCATAGCCACAAGGGCTTCGAGCATATGATCGTCCCTTTGCGCAAAAGTTATCACTGGATAGCCGAGGGACTTGAAATTCTTTTTTATGGCGGCGCGTCTCGTCAACGTATTAGCCTCTAAAATCTCTTTTGCGCTCCTTGCGCCCGAATCTATGACCAAATCCTCGACGCCTAGCGCCTTGATCTTTTCGGTGAGAGCGGAAAGGGCATCGAGTCCCTTCGCAGTCACGCCGAGGGGCACCTTATGGGTTTTGGCAATGCCGGCCATCGCCTCGGCATTCGAATCGTCTGCGCCGTAAAGAATGGGCTTCTTGTCCGCTACAAGCTTGACGGCCGCCTCGGCGGCGGACGGGTTGTTTGTCGCAAGGATCAAGGCCACGTCGGGTGCTTTAGATATCACCGCTTTCACGGCATTTTCAAAGCGGGCCGCATCGTTCGATGCATTGTTTACCAGGATGGCGTCGACCCTGAGTTTCTGTCCAACTCTGTCGATTTCCGAATGCATAACGCTGTCGGCAAGCTTTTGTATCTCGCTGTCGTCCATCGTGTCTTTAACTTCTACGGCTATGGCACAGGGGTTCACGAATTTCTTTTCGTGCCTGAAGAGCACCGTCTCTTCTCCCATCTTCACGCTCTTGCTTCCAGCGCCAAAAACGACCGGCCTTATAGGCGGAGCAGACGCCTCACCAAGGATCTTCTTGGCCTCTTCAGAGACATCCGGACACGCGTCAAGCGACGCCTGTCTCTGCGCAAGCTTCATAGCAAAAGCCAGACAGGTCGGGTGCCCGCACTTCTTACAATTAGTCTTGGGAAGCAATTTGAATATCTCAACGCCAGTTAATGCCATTTCTGAAACCTCCTATTTGATAGAGGTTGAGACAAAGCTTCAGGTCGAGGAAATCAACCCTTAGCCTTAGCCTTAACCTTAGCCTTAGCCTTACATAAGTTCGTCCACAAATTTCTCGACAGCCTCAACAGCCTTGGGATGCCTCATGATCAGCAACTCCGCGCCGGCCATGATCAGAGCGCCGGCCGTCACCGTCTCCCATGCTATTCCCCTCTCTTCGAGCGTCCCCCAGTGCGGAAGGTCGGCTTCAGAAGCCTGCGTTTCCTTCACCTTCCATACATACATGCCCACATCTCCGAGCATTGGGGGCTGCATGGTGGTATCATTTTGGGTCAGGGCCGCGAGCCTTATTCTCTCCATGACCGAATAGGTGTATTCGAGGCCGTATCCCAGGGCCGAACACATCGGATCGGTTATAAGCCTCTCCTTATCGAAACCCATCTGCGTCACGAGAATGTTCAATTGCTTCGAGAGGTTTATGTCGAGCTCCGACATGGCGATAAGCTTGTGGTTATTTGCCATGGCCGCCGCGGCAATCGTCTTATAGTTCGCCTCCTGGGCCTTCCCGATGATGCAATTTTTGTCCTTCGCGGCCTCCGAAACGGCAACGAGAACAGAGGAGTCTTTCTCAACATGATTGCTTCCGAGCACGATCAGAGGCACCTGTATAGCAGAAAGTACATCTTTCACGGTCTTTATTGCGTCCTCGGCAGACCTGTTCTCTCTATCAGGATGCGTACCCAAAAGTCTGAGAGCTATCGCCCTCGCCTTCAGGGTGTCCTGACAATATTTTGCCCAGGTTACCGGATCACCCGAGACGCCTTCGTAAACTTTCCTTACCGTCTCGGACCAATCGTCAGGCGGTATATCCTGTATCTCGTAAGCCACGAGGGCACGATTTGGAACATTGCCCTCAAAGGAATGAAAGGTGAGGACGTTCTCCCCGCCGAAAACAGCCTGCTTGTCGGTCCCTATGCCGACCTGAAAGACCTTGCCCGGATAAGTCTCTTTTGGTGCAACAAATGCCATATCAACCTCCGTTATTTAGTCACCAGTCTCCGGTCTCCAGTCATCAGTCCAGTAATCTTCTTCAGCTGACTGACGACAGCCGACGGCCGACCGTTGACGGCTTCTTACATCTCCAAATATGAGTGGGCGTAAAGAGTCCTGCCCATTATCACATCAAGTGTTTTGCTTATCTCGCTCATCTTGTTAGTATCACTGAGCTGTTTCCCCGCCAGCACATCCGCAACCAGGGCCTTGTCATTCAATGCCTCTGCCATCTCATGGGCGTCGGCAATGGCCGCAGTCAGACCGGCGTCAGCCAGCAATATGAAATAATATTTGTTAAGAATGGGCCGCAGTGTCTTCGGGCATCCGTTGGATATGTTGCTAAGACCTACAACCGTCTTCATCGGGGGGTCGTTCATCTCCTGGAACATGCTGATCGCCTTGATGACGTGTCGCGCGTGGTCCTGCGATGTGGCTATTTGGAGCACAAGGGGGTCGAGAAAGAGGTCCTCAAGGGAAACACCGTATTCCATGGCCCGCGCCATGATCTCCGCTGCAATACCTGCGCGCTCCTCAGCATCCGCCGGGAGGCCGCCTTTTCCAACGGTAAGACCAATCACCTGCGAGTTGTATTTTGCTCCGAGTTCAAGAATCGGGAACCTCTCCGGGTCATTCGATGTGGAGTTAATGAGCGGTCTGCCCCACTCATTATTATGGACCTTCAGGCCGGCCTCTATAGCCTTGAAATTCGTCGTGTCGAGACATATGGGAAGAGGGACCACCTCCTGAATGGTCGTGACCATCCACTGCATCAATTCCTCGCCCCCGTCTTCGGCAGGGCCTATATTCGCATCGATCATGCCCGAGCCTTCCTTCCATTGCCTTACTGCTATCTCCTGGATCGGCCCTTTGTCCTTCTTCATCATGGCCTCTCTCACCCTCTTTGCGATGATGCTCAACTTCTCGCCGATTATAAGCATTTTCCGGAGACTCCTTTCACTCTGTTATTCCCTTCAATTATTCTACGGGGATATAAAAGATAACACATCTAAATAAAGTCGAATAACACAAAAAAATTTATGAATTTATAAGATGTTATTATTATTTGATAATCGCTTCATTGTCAAGACCTTTTTTGTAAAAGAATATGGAAGAACAGATTGCGAAAAGTGTAAGATTAGAAATGGATCGGACGAAACTGAAAACAGATTTAAAGACCGCTCTAACGAATCCCTATATCATCCTTCTTGCCCTTGTGGTGCTTGTGACGGCTAATTCTTTGAAGAACGGTTTCTTAGGTGATGACGACAGCATCCTTATAGTCAACAATCCAAGAATTGACCTTTCCTTAAAGGAACTACCGTCGTTGTTCATGAAACCCCTCGGGGCTGTTCCTGGTCGCATTAATCAAACATTCAATTTCCATTATTACCGGCCGATATTGGAGTTGCTTTATGTATGCGATTATAAGGTTTGGGGCTTAAACCCAGTGGGGTTTCATCTGACAAATATCTTATTCCATTTCCTCAATGTGATATTTGTTTACCATATCGGCTTGCTGCTTTTTAGAAATGACAAAACAATCTCGCTGATTGCGGCCGCTCTCTTTGCGGTCCACCCCGTGAATAGTGAGCCTCTGGGCCGAGTCGCTTTGAACGAAAACGTGTTTGGTTTATTCATGATCCTCGCTGTCTTCTTTTTCATAAAGGAGAGAGAGTTCCTCTCCTGGCTTACTTTCTCCGTCGCCTTACTTTCGAAAGAATCGGCAGTGATGTTGCCCTTCGCGTTGTGTATCCTCTTGATCAATAAGAGTGGACTAAAAAAAGGGATCGGCGTAATAATGCCGTACATGCTAATCCTTGGGATCTACTTTGTCCTGAGGCTGATTGTCGTTGGACCGTCACTGGGAATGGATTTGCCCCAGAAGTCATTACCGGAGCTTCTCGCCATGGCTGCGGCATTTCTTGATTATGTGAGACTTTTAATTTTGCCCTATCCTCTGCACGCGTTCTATCCCGCTCGGGTGTATTCCTCTATTCTGCATCCTAAAGTCCTGCTATCATTGCCGATAATTGCAATACTTTTATTTCTTGCATTTAATCTGAGAAAGGACCGGACTATGCTATTCCTTCTTCTTTCTCCTTTCATTCTGCTCGCGCCCGTTATTGTAAATGTGAACTCTTTTCCGCTTGGAGTTGACAAAGGATACATCGCAGAAAGATTCTTGTACGTGCCGGCAATGCTTTTTTCATTATTCGTATCCGGCATAACTATGAGATTTGGCGACACCAATGCAAGAAGACGTCTGGTGACAGCTTTTTCCGTTATAGTGATTGCTTTTGCGGGGCTTACTATGTCGTCGAGTCAGACATGGGCTGATAACATGACCTTTTTTTCACAAATGGCGAAAGACGCACCGGATTCCAGCGTGACCCACTATTATAAAGGGACAATATTCTATAGTCAGGGCAAGCTTGAGGATGCGCGGAAAGAGTTCGAGACCGCTCTTTATCCAAATCCATCGTCTTACACAAGAAACATAAATTATTATGGAGTACATGATTCAAATGGCGAGGGGCTCGCAAGAAAGAATAAACGATTAAAATATGAGGCCTTGTCACTTGCCTTGTGGGAACATCAGCCCGTATTTGCTCACATCCACTTCAATCTCGGACGTATTTATATGGCGCAAGGTGATGTTAGCAGGGCAATCCGCAAGTTCAAAGTGACTATTATATTGCAACCGAACTTCCAGTATGCTCATTACTATCTCGGATATGCATATATGAAAACAGGTCAATTTGATAAGGCGGCCTCCGAGTTTCGAACTTACTTAAGAAGAGACTAGAATTACCAGACTTTTTCTTTTGACTCCTTAAATATGTGAGACAAAATATAATATCACTATTGACAAAATCTGTCACTCTTGCTATTTTCCTTCATCTATATCATAGAAATTTCTTAACGAATCTAAGATGTTTTTTGAAGAGATTTAGACTATAATTCTGGCATAGAATCTGCTTTATTATAGACTTATAAGCGTCTATCTTAGACAAAGGAGGTGATCAAGAGAATGGACCATGACGGGGTTCATGATGCTCCCGAAAAAGATCAATATGAAATGATATTCAGGATGGACCCGTCAATAGTAGCTGAGGATAAGGGAGGTGGTGCTATGTGGGCATCCGGCTCCTCAGCACAAATGGACTGGCTCCTAAGCGAAGAGCCATTCCGCCGTGTTTTATTCATGAGGTAGAGGCATATTGCCCGGGACAATTTACAGTGAAGAAGGAGGAAACATGTTGAAGACAATCGGGAAAATGAGGAGAGGAGATCAAAAGGGTTTTACCCTTATCGAGCTTCTCGTAGTCGTGGCAATTATTGCCATTCTTGCCGCGATTGCAATTCCCCAGTTTGCAGCGTACAGGGTAAAATCATATAATGCGGCAGCGGAAAGTGATTTAAGAAACATGAAAACACAGCTGGAGTCGGTGTTCGCCGATAACCAGGTGTATCCGTATTAAGAAATCGGAGAGGAGGATCAGATTATGAAGAAACTACTAATAATTATGGTTACTATGTCTCTTTTGGCGGTCGCCGCTATAGCCTTTGCAAGCGGGTTTGCTACCGGGACCCAGACACTCGGAAGCACTACAACGATGGTATTCACTTCTTCCAACCATGTCTATGTTCAGTACCTGAACGGCACCAATGGGATAAGCTATTCAATTGCCTCATACCACCAAACTGGATCCAGAACCTATGCAACGTCATCCGGAGATAGCAAGATATGGTATCAAGATGGTACCGCTATAGCTCCTACTACAGCGGGGGCAACGGCTTCAACGTCCATCTATGCTTCCCCTTGGAAGTCGCTGTAATTGTAATGTAATTTATTAGTCCATAAGAGGAGGGGTTTATCGCCCCTCCTCTTATGGACTAAGTATAGGTGAAGATAGAAAGATTACGCGTATCAAATAAAGATGCATAATGTGGAGTCCTATACGGATTTCAGCCGCTTCATAGCCAATTCTTGCCACGAGGATATATACAGTTGCTGAGGTGCAGAAATCTATTTCCCAATCAAGCCTTCGGTATAGCGAAAGTCACTTTGACTGGCGGCAGAAGGGACAAGGTCTTTATCACTCTCATTTTCATCTCGGTAATCTCATTCCTGGCAGTTATTCCTGCGGCAAGCTCACTTTCGATGCGGCAAGTGAGAGAAGTAGCAGTAAACCTTTCGCTTTCGACCATCTCTTTTGTCTCATTGGTTCTCACTGTTTTCTTCGGTGTCCACCTCATCTACAGAGATATGGAACAAAGGTTTGTTCATGCGGTTCTGCCGCTACCGATTTCCCGGGGATCGTATCTGATCGGAAAGTTTCTCGGTTTATCGGCAATATTGGCGATTGGGTTAACGATTCTCTCGTTGTTTTCTTCTATAGGTATATTGATAGCCTCGGCAACCTACAAATCACAGATACCAATGTTATGGGAGAATTACGTTGCAGCGGTGTTCTTTGAATACTTGGAACTCCTGATCCTTGCATCGTTTGCTGTTTTTTTTTCGTCCTTTTCAACAACCGTATTTCTTCCGCTGTTCTCGACAGTTTCGGTTTATATCATCGGCAATGTGACACAGTCGGTTGCCGAGTATATTGCAAGCCCTTATGGTCAGAAACTGCCAAGATTCAGTATTTACATATCGAAGGCGGTGTATTATATTTTTCCCAATTTGACCGCTTTTGATCTCAAAGCCAAGGCAATATACAGCCTCCGGATGTCGTTCAGCGATCTTTCATTCATTTTTCTATATGCAGTCTTATATATACTAATTATCTTATCTGCCTCCCTCTTGGTCTTCAGAAGAAGAGAGATAGCATGAACAGGATTGTCGCGGTCCTTGTCATCGCCACTCTTCTAATAATTCCTATTTATACGAGAATCTCGGCGATTCTTTCGTCGAGGATCATTCAAGAAAAGCTCGGCTATCTTCCTTCAAGAGGCATCGTAAAAATATCCTCGCTTGATCATAAGTCGCTCTTGAGCGAATGGCTCTTCTTTAAGGTGCTCCTGTATTTCGGGGAACGGATAGACCCGTTCAAGCGGCAGCTTCCGACGCAAGTCGATTATGCGGACATGTACCGCTTCTTGGATGTCTCGACATATGTCGATCCTTATAATATTGATGCTTACTATTTTGCCGAGGCTGCATTCACCTGGGAGATCGGACGCATAAGAGAAGTGGATGCGTTACTGGAGAGGGGGCTTAAGTTCCGGACTTGGGATTTTTATCTGCCTTTTTTCCTTGGATTCAACCATTTCTATTTCTTGAAGGATTATAAGAAGGCCTCGCAATACATGGAACAGGCTGCGAGAATGACTGGTGAACCTTTGCTAACTAATTTGGCCGCACGGTTCTTCTATGAATCTAATGAAACTCGGATTGGGATCTCTTTTATCAAGTTCATGATCGCGAAAACGTGGAATGAAAAGGTAAAAAGAACCCTTGAGATAAGACTTAAAGCCTTGGAACGAGTTGATTTTCTGGAAAAAGGGGTAGAGAGATTTGTGCAAATCTACCATCGAAAACCCTTGAGCATTCAAGAGATGGTAGGTACAGGCGTAATACGTGAATTACCGAAAGATCCGTATGGCGGAAAGTTTTATTTAGATGAAAAAGGCAAGATAAGGACTACATCGAAATTTGCCTATGGAAGAATACATGGAAACAGCAATAAAGATCGAGAGCCTCGGTAAGATATATAGAGGTGTCAAGGGCAAGAGGGTGGAAGCCCTAAAGAACCTGAACCTTGAAATACTCAAAGGTGAAGTTTTCGGTTTTCTAGGTCCCAATGGCGCGGGCAAGAGCACGACTATCAGGCTTCTTACTGGACTTATTTCCCCAAGTTCCGGACGTTTTTCCATCGGCGGCTCCAATGGCAGCCTCATGAACTGCAAGAAGATGGTTGGATACCTGCCTGAAAACCCGAGTTTTTACGACTACCTCACAGGTGAAGAATACCTGTCCTTTGTCGGCAACACTTTCGACATGAAAGGCGAGAGCATAATCAGTGAATCGGAGAGGCTGCTGACACTCCTCGATCTTCACGGCGCCCGAAAAAGACCCATCCGTAGCTATTCAAAGGGCATGGTCCAGAGATTAGGGCTTGCGCAGTGCCTTATCCACGATCCGGAAATACTCATACTGGATGAGCCCATGAGCGGGCTTGATCCGCTCGGCAGGATTCTGGTGAGAGATATAATCCTTAATTTGAAGGCCAGGGGCAAATGTGTTTTCATGTCCACCCATATATTGCACGATATCGAGGTCATATGCGACAGGGTTGGAATTATCGTTAGAGGCGAGCTAAGGCACTTGGAATCCATACAGGACATCATGACAAGAGGTATCAAGGGTTATCGAATAATATTCAACAGCCTTTCGGATCGCGTAGTCGATAGGCTCAGGACTGTCGGAGAGCGCATCGGATCCGAAAAGGGGACATTATCGTATTATGTCGCTAAGGGCAATATGCAGTCCCTTCTTGCGGAGGCGTCAACGGATAAAGTGACAGTAATCCAGCTTATCGAACCTATCAGAAGAGGACTTGATGAATTATTCGAAGAGGTGACGCGTGGAAACTAAGATTTCTGAAAAATCAAAGATCCTCTTCGTCATTTTCGTGTCACTCGGCATTTATTACCCTGCGATATTCGGAGCAGAGTGCAGCGTCGACGATTCGAAGATGATAACGAGTCTCATGAATATGTCCTCAATAAACTGGAAAGCTCTTTTTCTGCCGCATTCAAGTATCCTTTATTATCGTCCCGTTCTGTATCTCACGTTTATCCTGGACAGATTCATTTGGCTGTGCGATGCCTCTTTTATGCATTTAGAGAATGTTCTGTTTCACACCTTAAATGCTGTCCTCGTTTATTATTTGGTCAAAGTTTTATTGAAGACCTTTGCTATTGACGCGGAAGGTTATCATCCGATGTTCAGTGCTTTGCTTTTCGCCGCTCACCCAATCAACACAGAGGCGGTCGACTGGATTTCGGGAAGGACCGATCTAATGGCAGGGACGTTCGTATTCTTATCTCTCCTGACCTTCCTGATCAGTCTCAGAAAGTACGGCTGGTGCTGGATATCCGCCTTGTTCTATCTGCTGGCGCTACTTTCAAAGGAGGTCTCGGTTGCACTTCTTCCAGTCATAGCACTTTTTCTTTTGTTGAACGAACGGCCTATACCGGAGGTCGTTAAAGGAAGGCGCTTGAAGCTTCTCTTGCCTTACCTTTTAAGCTTAGTCATATATTTTCTGATGCGCTTTCTTGCTTCCGGGTTCTCCGACTCCGGCATGTCTATACAGATAAGGACTGTTCGTGAAGGCAATCTTCTCAAAAAAACCGGTAGCGCCATAAAGGCATTGGGTTTCTATGTGAAGAAGCTTTTTGTACCTCTCCCTCTGAATTTCGGGATTATAGAGATCAACGGAACATTCTATCTCTGTTTTGGAATCATAGTCCTTATATCGATAATATACTTGCTTATAAGAAAGAGGAACATTTCATCTTTCCCTATCCTATTATCCGTTCTATTCATCTTACCGGCAATACCGGTGGCGATTTCAAAAATGGCATGGACGCCTTTAGGAGAACGATACCTCTATATTTCGAGCTTCGGAGTTTCGGTCTTTGTCATACTGACACTAAATCGATTGACATTTACGGTGCTCAGATACGGCATCGTCGGCGTTCTCATCTTTGCGGCTGGCTTTGTCACCGTAGGACGAAACCGCATCTGGCAGAGCGATCTCGCCCTTTTCAAAGACACTGTTGAAAAGTCTCCTACCTTCGCCGCTGCCAGAAACGAATACGGCATGGCATTGGCTAAGGCTGGCATGATGGATGAAGCTATAGAACAATTCAGAATCGGACAGCGTTTGGGACATGGCATATACCAGTTACCGGAGATGAACATTATAGAGCAAACAAGTGTGGAGAAGGGGTCATTGAGCGATGCCAAGGCAAGGTATGCCAAATTGCTGAAGCATGTGGACAGTCGCGAATACAAAGATTTGATACTGACGAGAATTGTTACACTGACTGAAGCTCAGATCATGAAGGAAAAAAACCCGAAGAGATTCAACAAACTCATTCGGGAAGACATGGACTATATTGAACGACTCAACAACATACATAGGAGCGGCTACTACTCTTACAGACTCGGGCAGTTGTACTTACAACAGGGTAACAAGAAGAAGGCCCAGGCGAATTTTGCTGCGGCCGTCGTCATCTCTCCCAATGAATTTTTTGCGCCTGCAGCGAAGAAGTTAGCCCAGCGGCTCGAAAAGGAGATTGGCCATTAAACCTTATGTCTCTCTTTTAAGACCCAAGCACTGGCTCAAGAACCTCTTCCTCTTCGCCGCGCCTTTTTTCGGGGGTGCCTTGTTTTCCGAGTCAACAATAAGGCTGGCTCTACCGGTCTTTTCCGCCTTTTCGCTATGCGCAAGCGCCGGGTATATTCTCAACGATATCTCGGACATCGAAAATGACAAACTTCACGACCAGAAGAGGAGAAGGGCTATCGCCTCTGGCAATGTTCGAAAGGAAAATGCGTGGATATTTGCCGTCTTATTGGGAATAACTTCATTAATAATAGCCCTCAAGATTTCGCTCGTCTTCCTTTTTTTCATCCTGTTTTATTTCTCGATTCAGATAACCTATTCTCTATACCTCAAAGAAATTTCAATAGTCGATATATTCTGTATAGCTTCGGGATTTGTTTTGAGAGTGTTAGCAGGCGGCGCAGCTTTCAACGTCAAGGTTTCCCAGTGGCTTTTGCTCACGATGTTCATGATATCTCTCGTTCTCGCCGCAGGCAAAAGGATCGCTGAAGTCAATACGTTGAATGAGAAGGCTGAAGAGCACAGAAAAAGTCTCGGTTATTATTCAAGATCGACCCTTAATGAAATTCTAACAATCGCCTCGGCTGCTTCACTGATCGCCTATTCACTTTATACCATTGAGCAGTTCCACAGCCTGGTTTATACAGTTCCTGTCGTGACCTTCGGGCTCTTCAGATACATTGCCCTTTCAAAACAAGGTCTTGGCGACCCCACTGATGCCATGACGAAAGACAAATGGTTGGCGGGGACGATAGTCTTATGGTTGATGCTTGTCGGACTGATAAGATATACTTAAAAGGGATGAAAAACTTCAAAAACAAAAGAATTCTCGTTACCGGCGGCGCTGGATTTCTCGGTTCACATTTGTGCGAAAGATTGTTGGGCGAAGGCCATGAAGTCCTCTGTGTCGACAATTTTTATACCGGTCGAAGGGCGAATATCGCTCATCTGATTGGAAACCCTTATCTTGAGGTATTGCGGCACGACATCTGTTTCCCTCTTTACGTGGAGGTCGATGAAATCTATAACCTTGCTTGTCCTGCATCTCCCATTCATTACCAATTTGATCCCGTTCAGACAACAAAGACCTCCGTTCATGGAAGCATCAATATGCTTGGACTTGCCAAGCGTGTCAAGGCCAAAATCCTGCAGGCGTCAACCAGCGAAGTATACGGCGATCCGCAGGTGCATCCCCAGCCTGAATCCTACTGGGGCCATGTCAATCCAATTGGGCATAGGTCCTGCTATGACGAAGGAAAACGTTGTGCGGAAACGTTATTCTTTGACTACCACCGTCAGCATAAACTGAGGATCAAGGTGACAAGAATATTCAATACTTATGGTCCTAGGATGCACCCTAACGATGGTCGGGTCGTTAGCAACTTCATTATGCAAGCGCTACGAAATGAGGATATTACCGTTTACGGAGATGGCAAACAAACAAGAAGCTTTTGCTATGTGGATGATCTCATCGACGGCCTAATTAGACTCATGAACAGTCCTGACGATTTTACCGGACCCATTAACCTTGGAAATCCTGTCGAGTTTACGATACTGGAACTGGCAGACAAGGTGATTAGACTTACGAGCTCGAAGTCACGAATAGTATTTGCTGCCCTACCGCAGGACGATCCTAAACAGCGGCAGCCGGATATCGGGCTGGCCAAAAGAATGCTCGGCTGGAAGCCGAAAGTTCCCCTGGAAGACGGACTTAAAAAAGCCATCGAATATTTCAAAGGGTTAGAGTGAAAAGAGATATTGCCCGTCTCACAATTAGCCATGCAAACACAGAATTGAGTTATGAATAAGAGACACATACAAAACCTCAAGGCTTATTTTGGCACCCTCCCCGAAATAAAGCTTGTCTATTTTGGGGGGTCCCAATCAAGACAGGAATATGGGGAACTGAGCGACTACGATTTTGCCCTTTACCGTGACACTAGGGACAAGGTAAAGATGCACAAAATCAGGATCGATACGATGGTCGGCATCACCAGATTGCTCAAAACGGACAGGATAGATGTTGTGGTATTGAATTTGACAACCAATCCGGACCTGAAATACCTGATCATTAAAGAAGGGCGATTAATATACAGCAAAGAACCTTTTAAGGTCATCTTCGAACCCAGAATCATGAATGAATATTTTGATTTTCATAAAATGCTTGATAGACACAGTCTGACAAAAGCTTCTGCATGAGCAACATAAAGGTAATCGAAAACAAGATAAGCTCCATAAGGAAATATCTCAAGATTCTCCAGCGATACAGGAGCTATAAAAAAGGATGAAATCGAAGAAAATATAGATATCCGTGGGGCGGTTGAGTGTTATCTATATGTCGCAGTCTAGGCCACTATTGACCTGGCCGAGGCCGCGATAGCTTACAAGGGGTTCCGGAAGCCCACTACGATAGGTGAAGCGTTTGATATCTAGAATAAGGAACGTTTCATTTCAGCAAGTCTGACAGATACGCTTGTTAGAATGGCTGGCTTTAGAAATATCATAGCGCATGACTATGAAAAGATAGATTATGAAATTGTTTATAAGGTGTTGCATGATGGAAGAGAAGATATCGAAGGTTTCCTGAAGAGGGTAGAGAGAAAGTTAGGCCTGAAATAGAAAATGGAGACTCAGGAGAGACAGGAGAAAGAAAGGGTTGCTTTCAGGGACGCAAAGGAGGTCTCTGACCCCATTGCCAAGACGCTTAAGCCGCGTTCTGTGGTGCTTGTCGGTTCCGTGGCAAAGAGGGGTGTCGGCGCAGACCTTGATCAAACATTTCCGCAAAGGGAGTCCTTTCTTGAACAGGTTTACAAAGAAGGGCAGGTCTTATACATGGAGAAGGCGGTAGAGGACCGGCTTAGAAAGGCGCAGGAGGAACTGGATACCTCGGAATATCTTGTGGCAGGGGGTTTTTACAAGGGGACCTGTTATCATGCACAGCAATCTGTTGAAAAGGCGATAAAGGCAAGATTTCTAAGCAAGGGCTGGGAATTGGAAAAGACGCACAGCATCGAGCGCCTGCTGGCGATAGCCGGAGATTTATAACCTTGGAAGGGAGCCGACAGTGCCGTTGGAAGTCGGCTTGAAGAAAGCTATCGAGTTTTTCAAGATATTGAGATAAAGAGAGACTATACTGTGATAAAATGATTCTTAGAATATCGGCTGAACAATGGCTCAAAAAAAAATAATACAACCCCGGTCATTTTGGGGGACCCTTCCTATCGTATTGTCATATTCTATGAGTACCCTGCCGCTGCTGTGCTCAGACTCGTTGAAAAGAGAGTTTTTCGATTGAGCCAGGTCGCAAAATCCTCATTGATTGTTACAGTGTTCAACATACTGGGCATCGGACTCGGCACCCTAAGTAATATAGTTATCGCCGCCAAGTTCGGTGCAGGAAAGGAAATGGACGTGTATTTGGCGGCTACGGCCGTGCCGCTCTTTATAACCAGCATCTTTTCAAGTGCATTAACTTTCACGTTTATACCTATATTTGCGGAATACCGATTAAACGACCCATCCGAAATTTGGAATGCAGTCAACAGCTTCTTAAATCTCGCTACCGCAGCGACAATAGTGTTATGCATAGTTGGCATTCTTTTGGCAAATACAATTATGAAAGTGGTAACGCCAGGTTTTACACCCGAAAAGGTACACCGATCTGCCGAACTCTTGCGCTGGTTATTCCCCATAATAGTTTTTACGACGATTAACGAACTGCTGGCGAGCATCTATTATTCCAACGGGAAGTTCGTAATACCTTCATTCAATAAGATATTGAGCCCTCTCGTCGTTATTTTTTTTGTTTTTTCCTTCCATAGTTTCTTGAATACAGAAAGCATTATTTTTGCTTTACTTGTGGCTGCAGTCATACAGTGTGTTTTGCTTAGCCTCGGATTTTCTATAACAAGGGATTTCCCTTATTCGTTCATATTTGATTATAAACATGCGGGGGTACGGAGAATCCTCAAACTTATGACGCCATTGGTGTTAGGAATGATCGTGTACCGTGCAGTTCCTTTGTATGACCGATTCTTTCTTTCAAGACTCGCGGAAGGCAGTATTTCACACATAGGATATGCTGCACAGCTTATGAATATTTTCCCCGCCGTGATTGTCTCTGGTTTGTCTGTTTCCATGTTTCCCGTGATGTCAACCTATGCGGCCGAGAGGAAATGGAGCGAGCTGGGAGATATTATGACGAAAGGAATCAGAATAGTATTTTTTTTGAGCATACCTTTCGTAGTATTACTTGGGATATATGGAAAGCCGATTATCCAATTATTTTTGGAAAGAGGAGCCTTTACGGCAGCAGACACAACCTCTGTATACCGTGCGTTTGCAATATACTTATTAGCCCTCCCGGCAGGCGTAATAGGCACAATTGTTTCGCAAGGCTTTTATGCACTCCAACTCAACAGAACAATAGCAATGATAGGAGTAGCAATGATGCTGTTATACATTCTTCTCTGCTTCGTGTCTATTCGTTTTTGGTCCTATCTTGCGATCCCGATTGCATATGCTGTGTATCACAATTGCACAATTCTTACAACATCAAATATTCTTGGGAGAAAGATAAGGGCAATAATATGGCTCCCCATAATACACTTCTTTGTAAAATGTGCGGTTTCGGCATTATTTTCTGCACTTCTTATTTATCCTGCAGTCCGCTATGAAAACGGAAGTGTTCTCGCTGTAAATGTTCTTTGCGCGGCGGCTTTTGTTATATATTTTTCTATAAATAAATGCGTCTTCCATTTGGAAGAGCCGTCATTGATATGGCGATCCTTTCCCATAAGACTCAAGAGAACGTGATTTTACAAATGGTCAGATATACAGCGAATGAACTAATTAACAAATCGGCTGGCGACAAAGTCTTTGTCGATCTTGGATGTGGCACTCGAAAGAGACCCGGCTGCATCGGAGTTGACAACGTTAAATTGGACGGTATTGATATTATCTGCAACATTGAGGAGGGTCTACCTTTTGACGACGAGACAATCAGTGGGGTCTTCTCAAATTTCTTTTTCGAACATATTTCCAACACAATCTTCTTGTTCAAGGAAATATATCGCGTCTGCAAGAATGGCGCTATTGTTGAGTTTAGAGTCCCTTACTACCAATCAGTGACACAATATAAAGACCCCACGCATAAGGCTATCATAGTACCGGAAATGCTGAGATATTTTACGGACGACAAATGGTACGGGTCCGACTATAAAATAAATACGAACTTTAAAATCCTTGGGGTCAAATATGATTATCTGCCTCCTTTTCATCTTTTTGCGAGCAATAAAGTTTTCTTTCTATGGCCCATTACTTACCCCTTACTATTATTCGCAAGGCGCTTTCTGTGGAATGTTGTTCATTCAATATCCATAAAATTGCAAGTGATAAAATGATAAGATGAGTATACTCTTTCTCACCCTTGGCCGCGAAACAGTTCCTAGTAGTAGGGTCAGGGTTTATCAGTTTCTGCCCCATCTACGAGAGAAGGGAATTCATTGTAAGGTTCTGAGTTGTGGCTCTAAGGTCGCCACAATACTAGCGCTTTCGAGATTCCTAATATTTGCGTCATTTTATGATATTGTTATTGTACAGAAAGTCCTATTGCCGCTGAGTTATCAAAAGGTTTTAAGTTTTTTAAATAGGAGCATCGTTTTTGATTTTGATGATGCCATATACACATATGATTTCTTATTTTCTGATATGGAAAAAAGAAGAGTAATTAAGATTTATCGCCCGAGATTGGAAGGCATGTTGAGACTCAGCGGGCTAGTCACGCTCGCAAATGAGGAGACTGCTGCATATGCCTCATCCGCTTGCAAGAACATCCTCAGGGTTACCGGCCCTATAGATACAGATCGGTATTTACCGAGGAATCCTAAGATTACTCAAAACGCTCGGGTTATAGTTGGCTGGATAGGAAGCTTCTCCACAACGCCTTATGTCGAGAAAATGTTGTTATGCTTCGAGAAACTATTGAAGAAATTCTCGCATGTTGAGGTCAGACTCATTGGTGCAAGAAGATTTAATACTAAGGACGTGCCCATAAGATTTGTCAACTGGTCACTCTCGACTGAAGTGCCGGAACTCGAAGAATTTGATATTGGTATAATGCCGCTCCCGGATAATAAGTGGACGCGGGGCAAAGGGGGTTATAAATTACTGCAATACATGGCCATGGGCATACCCGCTGTGGCATCACCTGTCGGTATAAATAAAGAGCTGATTAAAGAAGGCCTTAATGGCTTTCTGGCTTCTTCCGAAGAAGAATGGCTCGACAAACTCTCATTGCTCATTGAGGACAAAGACTTAAGGGAGCGTATAGGGGAACGAGGGCGACAGATCGCAGAGAGAGATTATTCTTTTTACCATTATATTCCTTTATTTATTCGGAAACTTAGGGAGATATCGGAATCTCATTAAGATGAGAGTCGTAATGGTCATTAATCGTTATTATCCCTACATTGGCGGGAACGAAATTCAATGTAAGTTGCTGAGCGAAGAGCTTATGTCGCTCGGCGTCAGGGTTTCGGTGATAACTTCATGGCTGAGAGGCACGCGCTTATGTGAAGATATGAACGGCATACGGATTTACAGGATACTGCCCCATGCCTCTTCAAAGATCATGCTGTGGCCCGTCGGATTCTTACGTAACGCAATTTTGCTTGCTTTTATGCTCGTCAGGGGAGAAACTTACGACGTTATCCATGTTCATCAGGCAATTGGGTATGCATTAGGGGCAGTTATTGCTGCAAAATTACTTCATAAGAAAAGTTTGGTGAAGGTGTCGGGCGGAGGCTCATCTGGCAATATGGCATTCTGGCAAACAAGATATATGGGTTTTTTGGCAATTCGGTTATTAAAGAAGGCGGATGTGATAGTTTCCGTATCAGACGAGATAACTCGCGAATTATCCAGTAAGGGAATTAAAAATAATGTAATTACCATTTATAACGGCGTTAGGATTCGAGAAGGCAAAAAGTTCAAAAAGAACTTCTATGATATGAATGAAGTCGGAGTCCGGCATCAAAATATTGCGACGTATGTTGGACGGCTGTCTGAGGAAAAAGGCGTCGATATACTGCTTAAAGCCTGGCAAGATGTGATCAAACATGTGCCTCAAGCATTACTTGTTATTGTGGGTGACGGACCTCAAAGGATAATGCTGCAACAGCTTGCTGATGCTAGCGGTATGATGGAAACTGTTTTATTCACTGGGGAACAGTCTGATGTCGCCGCTTATCTTCAAAGAAGCGACATCTTCGTTTTACCTTCCAGAGGGGAAGGGATGTCAAACGCTTTATTGGAAGCGATGTCATATGGTCTGCCCTGCATTGTGTCGGCCACGGGTGGTAATCTAAAATTGATAAGACACAACGAAACTGGGATGACTTTTGATAGCGAAGATCACCAGTCTTTGGCGCGTTGCATGATTGAACTATTTCAAAAAGAGGATATTGCACACAGTATAGGGAGTAGAGCCGAAGATCTAGTCAAGAACGAATTTTCCATTGGGATTATAGCCAATCAATATTTAAGGTTATATCGTAGTCTTTTGAAATCAAGGGCAATACAGATTATCCTATGATAAGAAACAGGTGGGATCGAGCAAGAGCCTTGGCCGCGTCGGATTCATTCTGTACAGATAAGTACTTACACGGCGAATAATTCTTATGTTTGGATTAAGAACCAAAATCCTCCGTTCTCTCTACAAGATGTTTCCGTTTGACCTTAAAGGAGACGCTATAATCTCCCTGGAAGCTGACATACTTCTCTCCTGTATAATACCCACTTACAGCAGAATATTTGAGATCGAAAGGATTCTCTCATGTCTGGCAATGCAGGATATGAATACTAGATCTTTTGAGGTGATAATCGTCGAGGATGGCTCCAATCCGGAGATCCATGAAATCGTGAGAAGATACTCTTCATCCATGATCATAAAAATGAACTCTAACTCTCAGCCAATCCGCTCTGTTGGCGCACTCAGAAATCAGGGACTGGAGGTTTCTAGAGGAAAATATATTCTTTTTCTCGATGACGACACTCTCATTTTGCAAAGGAACTTTTTGAGTTCACTGTCTGAGCGTTTTCAACTAATGCCTCAAATTGATTGTATAGTAATACCCGGAGAAGCAGATCGTTGTCTGCTAAGACATAAATACGACTATCTCACCAGATACTCTTTTGGAGCAGCATGTATTGCATACACAAGGAGTGTGCTTGTAAGAATTGGTGGCTTTAATAATATGGTCTCATATGAAGATATAGAACTCTCTATCCGACTAAATGCAATTGGCGCTGTTGTCTATCGTCAAAGCGAACTTGTGTATTACCATCCGCCATTTTTTTTTACATCCTGGGTAAAACCTATCAGTAATGGTCTTTCTTTTCTTAGAATGTATGAAAGGTATAGTCTGCCGGTCTGGCTCCTGTGTTATATAAATGCATTAAGATTCTTGCCTTTCTTGTTTTTTCCCTGGGGAAAATGGAAACAAATGGGTAAAATAAGCGGTGGTTTCTTCATTGCTCCACTTTTGCGCAGCGTGGATACGGAACGGAAACATAATCCAATATATAAATAAAGAATACCTAAAGAGCTATGGCTTCAAGTTTTATGAAATCAATTGGATTACTTTTGTGGTCACTGAAACTGGATTTTGTCTTTCTTTTTTTAATTAAGGAGTTGACTTTTGCAGACAAAATATGCCTTGTTCTTTTGAAATACATTATTTATATAAGAGATAGACTTGCAGGGTTGAGTGACAAGCCTCCATATGTCAGAGTTTTTAATAAGAGATTCTATTACAGCGATATCTATGGTTTGGCGTCTCTTCAAAGGGTATATTGCGAGAGCTATAGACTTAAACATCTGGTGAAGGAAGATGCAGTGATCATTGATGTGGGAGCCAACGTGGGACAGTTTAACTTCTTCTGTCAGCATTATCTCAAAGCCAAGAGAATAATAAGCATCGAGCCGGTGGATAATTGTTTTAAAGTCTTGCAACTGAACGCTCTGGATCCGAAGGATTGCTGCCGTTATGCGATCAGTAAAGAAATAGGGACAATAAGAATATATATTTCTAATATCTCCTCCCAGCACAGTACCTACATAAGAAATGAAAATGAAGAATATGACAATAGTCTTCTTGTTCAGACAAGAACATTAGATAATTTGGCGGACGAACTTGATATAGAAAGCTGTGATCTTCTCAAAATAGACACGGAGGGAAGTGAATATGACATTCTTATCTCGGCGCAGAGGTTCTTGGAGAGAGCAAACAACGTTCTTGTTGAAATGAGTGTCAACAGATCTTCCGCAGGTAATCTTTTTGCAGTTGGCGACTTCTTGCAAAAGAGAGGTTTTAAGTTACTGGAATTGTCTTCTTACAATAGACGGCAATCTTCCGTTGATGGAGTTTTTTGTCGATAGTTCTTCGTTCTCAACTGATTTTCATGAGCAAGATTAAACTCATAAAGCTTGTGGACCAGATTATGGGCCGGACATTCACTTCTCTTCTCAGAGGGAAAAGTTACGTTAGCGAGATTTCGCTCTTTAACAAGATACTCCTTATCCGTCCCGGCGGCATTGGGGACGCGGTGCTTCTTCTTCCGGCAATCCGGGCCTTGAAGCAAGCTTTCCCGGATTCTGGAATCGACATCCTCTGCGAAAAAAGAAATGCTGATATATTCAGGCTATCGAATAATATAAATACGATTTATCTTTATGACAGGGGCATAGATCTTTTCAGAGCGCTCAGAAAGAAGTACGACATTGTCATCGACACTGAACAGTGGCACCGCCTGTCAGCCGTAGTCGCCTATCTTTCCGGGGCCCCCATACGGGTCGGCTTCGACACGAACGAAAGAAGGAAATTGTTCACTCATCGCATCCCTTACAGTCACGACGACTACGAGGTCTATAGCTTCTTCCACCTGATGGGGCCGCTCATTCCAGAAGCCCCTCACTTTGACAAGAATAAACCTTTCATGGAAATTCCGGATAATGCCTCTACTATCCCGTCGCCCGAAATAGAAGAAAAGAAGAACCTAGTTGCCGTTTTCCCTGGTGCGTCAGTGCCGGAGCGGCAATGGGGCGGAGACAGATTCGGCAAAGTGGCAAAGGCATTGACTGACAAAGGTTACGAGATAGTCATACTTGGGTCCCGGTCGGAAAGCCGAGACGCAGAGAGGATCAAAGAATATGCGAAAAATGCCGTGGATATGACCGGCAGGACGGATCTTGCAGATGTGGCCGCCCTCCTCAAGTCGTGTAAATTGCTGGTCAGCGCCGACTCGGGCCTATTGCACATCGCCTATGCGGCAGGGACACCCACCGTCTCTCTCTTCGGATCAGGCATAGAAAGAAAGTGGGCGCCCCCCGGCAGGAGGCACAGGGTCCTCAACAAACGTCTTCCATGCAGCCCCTGCACGAAGTTCGGATATACTCCTTGTTGCAGGCGGAATGTTGAATGCATGCTTTCTATAGACGCTGATGAGGTCATTCGTAGCGCGGTGACGTTATTAGAAGAGCCCGGCCAGCCGTTACCGCAAAAAAGAAAGGAGGACGTCTTGACAATAGCCAAGAAACTGTTATCATAAATCGTAATTCCTCAAAAAGGGATGGACAATCCTTAAATAGTAAATCCCCTGGGCGGACAGGGGACATCTTTTCGCCGGAATATGTGATATCTGCGAGAAAATGCTTATAGGAGCGAAATCATTTTGTGCTTTGCAAAGTGGCACTGATATTGCTTACCTATCACCTCCGGTGAAAGCAATTCCTTATGAAAGGAGGTGAAGAGAGATGAAGAAGTTAACCCTTCTGTTGACAGTTGCTATTTCATTAGCACTTGTCGGCGCAGTGTTCGCAGTGCCCCCGGGAAAGACCGTAGAATTTCCTGGCGGCAAGATGGGCAAGGTTACTTTTAGCGGTCAGATCCATGCAAGCAAGGGACTCAAATGCCCTGATTGCCACACAAAGATATGGAAGATGAGCAAGACCGCCAATCCAAAGATGACCATGCAGGAAATAAACAGTGGCAAGTACTGCGGAGTGTGCCATAACGGTACTAAGGCGTTCGCGACAAAAGACGAGAAGAACTGCGGAAAGTGCCATAAGAAGTAATTAGCAAGAAACAAAAAGGCCCGAATTAATTCGGGCCTTTTTTTATTTTATCCGCTTAGATCCACGGCAGACTTCAAACATAAGTCAGCCAAGACCCGTACTTTTCGTTCCTTCCTTTCACCGCATCAAAGAACATGGCTTGCAGTTTCCGGGTAATCCTTCCGGGCCTACCCTCCCCGATCGTCCTTCCGTCAATCTCGCGTATGGGAGTAACTTCCGCAGCAGTTCCGGTGAAGAAGGCCTCATCAGCGATATAGACCTCGTCCCTGGTAAACCGCTCCTGAACGACCGGGATTCCTTCGTCGGCCGCCATCTCCATAACACTATCCCTCGTGATCCCTTCCAAAATGGAAGTAAGAGGAGTTGTCTTAAGTACCCCGTTTCTTACTATAAATATGTTCTCACCGCTGCCTTCGGAGACATATCCCTCGGTATCGAGCAGAAGGGCCTCGTCATAGCCGCAGTCTATGGCCTCCTTCTTTGCAAGCTGGGAACCCACATAATACCCGCAGACCTTTCCCCTAGAAAGGTTGGAGTTCACATGTCCCCTTATAAAAGAAGACACCTTCACCCTTATCCCTTCGTTTAACCCTTTTTCGCCGAGATACGCGCCCCACGGCCAGACGGCGATTGATACCTGCACTGGATTGTCTTTTGGATAGAGTCCCATCGCACCGTATCCGATATATATAAGGGGACGGATGTAACATTCCTTCACCCCGTTGACCCTGACCGTCTCGATAACCGCTCTGCTGATCTCCTCTCCGCTGAACGGAGTTTCCATCAGGAAGATATGTGCTGAAAGAAACAGCCTGTCGACGTGCTCCCTGAGCCGGAATATAGCAGGGCCCCTTCCTGTCTCATAGCACCTTATACCTTCGAAAACGCCAAGACCATAATGAAGGGAATGGGTCAGAACATGAACATTGGCGTTTTCCCAGTCAACAAACCGGCCGTCCATCCATATCTTATCTGTCTTTTGAACCATGGGATATATTTAAACAGTATAAGGCTTGACGTGTCAACTGTTAACGGTCCTTAGCAGGTCCCGAAGGCCCTTAGCGCGTTTCGCAATTCCGGACTTGCTCCTGGTGTTATGTCTTCTAAATTTATTTATCGCTATGGCATCTGCGTCATCGGAAACGGCTTCTCAGGCAGCAGCAGCCTCTGCGAACCCCTGGTGGATCTGGCCCCTCGTTCTCTTCGTAGTCACATTCCTTCTTGGCATCGCGGCCGTCTTGGGAGGCGTGGGAGGTATCACGGTCCTGTGCTTCGTGCGCATTATTCCAATTCTGTTAAGGAAGAAAGACGCCGTTTACGGCCTCTTCGCCATTATCGAAGTTCTCGTTCTCACGTTTGCCGCATCCGGCTTTTTGAAATCGGGAGGTCACTGATATTAACGAACAGGTATGCCCGCCCGGTCCTTCAGGCTTAGAGATTGCCCTCAGCGACCGACCCCCGGTATGTCAGAACTGTTCTTGATGGTCTTCGGGTGTCGCGAATTTCGGGTAATTTTACCGTGACTCCTGCGACCAAAGCTGTATAATTTAGGGACATCTGTCGGAAGGGCAGGAGACCCTCGTCAGGTTGCTGACCATAATCCGGGATGGAAAGATCAAACTGTGAACAGAGCGAGATCATATAGTAATGAGGTGACATCATGAAAAGGTTCTTCATCGTCTCAGTATCGGCCATTCTGATCAACGTCGCAGTGTATGCCGCGGAAGTGCCGAAACACAGTTCCAGGTTGGTCTATTCGACGGAAAGAGTGGTCCCGAGAAAGGAAGCGTTCAGGCGGATAAATGCCTATTCAGTTGTATTCGTTGCCATGGGGCGGCTTCGTTCCGTGGTCTCAAAGAATGTCCAGGCTCTTTCCCTTGCCTCATCAATACTGCTGCTGGACTGTACCTTGGACGTCAAATAGTGTCCGAATTTATAGTTCCTGGCGAAATAGCGGGTGAATTCCTTCAGCCTGCCCAATCGGTACACAGGTCGGTAGCGCTCCTTCAGGCCGGCGAGAAAATCGGAGTAAACTTTCGGCAGCGATACCGTCGGCATCATGATATCGTCGCCGAATAAATTTCGGGCAATTTCGGCGAAGAGCCAGGGTCTTATCACCGCTCCCCGTCCGAGCATCAAGCCGTCGGCGCCCGAGACCCGTAAGCATGTTTCCGCGTCCTGGACTGAGAAGATCCCGCCATTCGCGACAACCGGTATTTTGAGCTGCTCTCTTATCCTGGCGATATGTTCCCAGCGTGGTCTTCTGGCAAAGGACTCATGTTTGAACCGAGCGTGCACCGAGAGCATATCAATGCCCTCATCCTCAAGCATGGAGCAGAAAGTCTTCAATTTCCCGGGGTCGAGTTCGATGCCGAGACGAATCTTTGCGGTCAGCGGCAATAAAGTGCGCTTTCTGGCCTCAGCAAGGATAAGGCGGACCTGGTCCGGTTGTTCCATCAGTGTGGCGCCCGCGCCTAACCTGCAGACTGAGGGTGAAGGGCAGCCCATGTTCAGATCAACCGCGTCGGCCCCGAATGCGTGAAGCTTTTCAATGGCCGGGGCTATCTCTTTGCAAGTGGAAGTCATGAGCTGATAAGAAAGCGGTCTTTCGGTCTCGGCCCTGATCAAACACGGGGATACGCGGGGATTTTCGGTGGGCAATCTCCTTGCCGAAAGCATTTCGGTCGATAACAAGCCGACCCCGCCGAAGCCGCACATTACCTGGCGAAGAGCGCTGTGTGTAAGGCCGGCCATCGGCGCCAGGAGCAGCGGCGGAGCGATCCTGAGATTGCGAACTTGTATCGCTTGCGGAGGTGTTTGCATGCCAGGTTCAGGTCTCACAAACAATGAGGGATAATGACCACGTGGCACCCGGGGTCCGCCGCATGGGTGACCGTGGCGAGAACCATGCTGCAAAATAACAGGACCGCTTTCAAATTGTCACCGCCTTTCCCTGGTTGCCTGCGTCTTTCTAAGATACCAGTTAGTAACGCCGCCCTTCAAGGATCACTGCATCCCGAAGCTGCGGACTTGCTCGCCGGCCAGGAAACGGAGCTGCTTAGACATGATCATTTGTCCTGCTTCGGCAGTGATTCGTTATAGCGCTTCACTACCTCTTCTGTTATATCGTAGCCCTTCTCGGCATAGAGTATGATGCTCTCCACATTTTCGAAAATCAGAGAATATCCCTCTTCTTGCCCTATCTTTTCGACAACTTGACGCAAGCCCTTTAAGATGGAGCCGGTAACTTCGTCTTCTTTCTTTTTCACCTCGGCCTCGGAATCCTGGACCATTCTTTGATAATCCCGCACAAGCCTCGCTATTTCATCCTCCTTGGCCTTTTTCGCCTCGGCTGAGAGTCCTGATGCCTGTTTGTCGAGCTCTTCCTTCAGCTTTTGGGCCTGCCTGCTTTTCTCCTCTATGGCGGCCTGTTTGATTTTTATGAGAGATTCTAACTCTGCCTTTGCCTTCTTCCCGGCATCAGAGTTGTTGAGTGCAACCCTGAGGTCAACATATCCTATCTTCACCGGTGTTATATCAGCAGAAGAAGCTTCCCCTGCGGCAAAGAATAGGGAGACCATCGTTGCCAAGATCGTAACGACCATAATGCTTCTACCAGTCCTCTCGTTCATAACGTCCTCCTCAGTTGTTCATCAATATATATGTCGAGACTCCTCACATGGGTCATTTGGGACACCCTTTCCCACCGTTAGCATGCAGTCACTTAGACGATAGAAGGGGGCAAGAGGTTACAAAGAAATGAATGTGGTACTGCACAGGTAAAAAGCTGATTTGCGAGGGTCGGGTTCGCTAATGCTCTACACGTGAAAGTCGATAACCCGGCCATTTAAGCGAGACCGTTGGTTTCCGCAGGAAACCTTGCAGTTGACGAAGTAGTTTACAAGCCCTCTATGAAAGATGTAGACTTCTCTATGGGAGGGTACATAGAGTGGACATTCCTGTAATATCCCTGATTTCCCGACCTCGCATAGTTCGTCAGATTGCGGCGCAGCAATCAGAGATTGCAACTATTGTCGTTAACGCCTTAAATGGCATAGTTTTTACAACAGCACTGGCAATGTTAATGCTGCCATTCTTTACACCGTCTCTCGTAATACTTATAGGCGTCCTATTTGGGCCGCTCGCAGGATTCGTTATTTCCTCGCTTTACCCACGGCTCGAATTTACTGCAGGAGCGCGCCTGAGAGGAAAGGCAACGCTCGACGATATCTACCGCATCTTCGCATGGTCCTTTCTACCGATCGGCTTTGCAGCACTGTTGTATAGTTTTATTCTGATGCCGTTCAAAAAGCCCGGAATTACAACTACCATTATTTTGGCAATCCCCTCGCTTATAATGGCTTGCTTTGCTATAAGAAACTACTGCTCTAATATCGTCGCTGTTCAACAATTCACACGGAAGAGAGGCGCCTTTGACATAGTTCTTACGTTTATTTTATTTCTCATTGTGATAGGGGGCGGGGTGGGAATCCTTTCGCTCCTCACGAGGTACTATTCAGGCGACAGTTTGAGTTGCATACTGCACTAGACTGGTGACGGAAATACGATGACGATTTCTAAAATAACGAAGATAAAGGTTGCAGTTATCCTCTTTTATCTGCTCCTTTTTACAGGGCTTGCTCTGTACGATGAAAAGCCAAACCCTGAAATGGTGAAGGACATGTCACGTCCTATGCCTGAGGTCATTCAACCGGGTAACGCTTGGATTGCCTTCTTAGGTTTCAACTGTCCAGCGGAGATATCTCCATTTGCACAGGGGGAAAAAAGGATGCTGAGGGTGAAGAACTTACTCCGGCCGGGGAAGAGCGCAAAAGAATTCCGTATAGAATATGTCAATATTCTTCAAGAGTCGCTTAATGATAAGTCAGGGCTTTCATTTAAAGGACGGCTCCCGTCGTTTTACGGCACAAAGGACCAAGGGATGCTCCCATACGCAGCGGCACACCAGAAAGAAATTGATGTTCTCTTAAAGAACAATGCTGAATTACTCGGACGATATGAGTCACTCAGCAAGTATCCGCGATATATCGAGCCATTAGACTTAGGCTATTACGCTCCCTCGCCGCCTTGGGCATTCGGGAATTCGCAGGAAATGAATCGCCTTGCAATTGCAGTTAAGGCCAGCCACGGCGATGTAAAAGGGGCGCTGATCCGCTTGAAGAAGGATATAGAATTCTGGCGTCTAATTGCGAGTAATTCTATGACGCTAATCTCAAAGCTCATCGCTTTTCAATATCTGCATCTTGACATGTTGCTCGCCGCAGAGATAGGGGCAGATAGTCCCCTCAAGACGGAGGAAGGTGAACTATTGCGGGGTATCCTGAGGCCATTTGACAAGGGCGAAATATCTCAGTCCAAAGCAATCTTGGGTGAATTTCGACACTCCCAAAAGGGAATGGAATTAACTTACCATCTGGAGGCATCAAGAATTGATCGCCTATTCTTCAAGCAAAATGCCTTTAATAATCGGATGTATGCTAACTCGCAGGATCACATTCACTTAGCTGAGCTACCGCCTAAGGAATTTGCCATCAAGGTAAAAAACCTCAAACGGGATAAAAAGGCCCGGGTTGGCATTCCTTTCCTTTACAATCCTGCAGGTGAGATTCTATCAGTAATCGCTCAGGGCGTAGACACTTCAATATATATCGAGAGAGGATACAACTTGGAGGGACTCCGAAGGCTTGCTTTACTGAAAGTTCTAATTCACCAGGAAAATATTTCGTCAGAAAGGACACAACAGTTCTTGGATATCCACGCAAGTGATTTGGGGAATCCATACACCGGAGGCCCAATGACGTGGGATTCTAAAGAAAGGAGCATTTCGTTTAAGCAGCTGTCCGGCAACAAGTCAGTTGAGATTCTTCTCTAAAGGTTGCCTGACCCGCTCTTCCGCCCTAAAGCTTTATATTATGCTTCTTCCTCGGGGCTGAATATCTTTTCGAACTTTTTCTGTTACTACTGCTTGACCAGTTCTACCCGCCTGTTCTTCGCCTTTCCGTCTTCTGTGTCGTTCGACGCAACCGGTGAAAGAGAGGCGACGCCATGAGGCCTCAACCGCGCTGCGGCTATCCCGTATTTGCCGGACAGGGCCTTTACCACGGCATCCGCGCGGTCTTTTGACAGTTTCATATTGGAATCAAAGGAGCCCACGTTGTCTGTATGTCCGACGACGTATATCTTCAGCGCGTCGTTGTTCTTGAGAAGTTTTGCGATCTCCGAGATAGCGGCGTCCGACTCCGGCTTAACCTCCGACTTGCCTGTATCAAAGTATATTCCGTAGACAGAAACATGGCCGGTAGTATTGATGTCATTGCCCATTGCCTCGGCATTGGCCGCCACCTCCTGCTGCATGGCTTCCTTTTCCACGATCGTCAGCTCATAAGAGGCGTCCGTTGCTTTTACATTGATCCATGTTTCTTTGCTTCCCTTCTGAACCATGATAGTCGAAGACCGGAAAACACCCCATTGGCCGGCCACATCAACGAGGACCTTGCCGCCGATATTCTTGAGCGCATTTTCGACGTTCCTGACAATCTTGAGGTTCCCGGGCTTGGCGGCGCCTCTGTCGAGCTCATATCGGATATAGTACTTATGGCCCTCGATATTGACCGGCACCGGTTTCTTGTTCTGGTCTACAATGAATTTATAGCTGTCAAATTCAGTCTCTTTATAATCAGATATATGGAAATTGGGCATCCTCGAAAGCAGCGGGTGGTCCTTGCTCCCTTGTCTATCGTGGTCAGCGCCTGCGGAGAGACCGAAACCTGCCAGCACAAAGAACAGACTGATGATCACTGCCATAGCATTCTTCATCATTGATTCCCCCTCATATAAAAAGATGCTTAAGAATAGCGCAAAGAAACATTAATGTAAAGTGAAGCGCAGGCCGATGCAATCATCTTCTGATTGTGTTAATCGAAACCGGGCGCTGCCCCCATTTATGTTCTACAACCCTTAAGATTCTTCTTGACAAAGCATTCTTTTATCCGTATATTGAAGTATAAGCATACTAGCATGTTAAGGAGGCTCACATGGTTTCTCTCTCTGAAAGGACAGACACAGAGAAGATAGAACTTCTGAAGGTCATTGCCCACCCTGTCCGCATAAAGCTGCTCGGGGAACTTGCGCAAGGGGTGAAGTGCGTGAGTGATTTGGAGGGGTTCCTGGAAATAAGCCAGCCGAATGTATCGCAGCACCTGCAACTCCTGAGACGATATGGAATCATTGATTATTACGTCGACGGCAGGCTGAAATGTTACTTCCTGGTTGATCCCATGATTCCTGAGCTTCTCACCGTTCTGAAAAAGGATTATCACGAAAAGCTACCCGCGCCTGCGTGCTGTCCTATTACAAAGAAAGGGAAATATCCCGGCGTAAGGAACGCAAAAGCCGCGGTGGGAAAATGAACCTATGATAATAAAATCATATCTCAATGATCCTCCGGGGGCGACATGAATCAACATTCAGTCCATGGTAATGGACCTTTCACATAAATACACATTCCAAACAGAGACAATCAAGAAGTCAGAAATGTCCTTTATAGAGCGGCGATTCATTAACATACTTCCCGCTGTAGCAATAGACGACGTGGTCGTCTGCAAGGGCGGCGATATAACACTGCAGGGTCTTGAATCAATAATTCTGCAGGAGATGTGTAAGTCAGAGCATTTACCATAGAAAGGAGGACCACGCATATGGGCAAGACATTTACCCTCTTTGTATCAACTTCACCCTATTCGTATGAGAACACGGAAACCGCCGTCCGCATTGCAGACTCCGCGCTGAACAAGGGACACACGGTGAATCTTATAGCATCGGCGGACGGGGTGTATTGTTTTCTGAAAGGGCAGAAGGCAAAGGGGATACTGAATGCGGAAGAGGAGTTCTCGCAACTCATCACCAAGGGATTAAAGGTCTATCTCTGAGGCGGCTGTCTGAACTTTCGCCGTGCGGCGAAGGATGATTATCTCAACGGTGTCGAAGTTGGGTCGCTGAAGGGTCTGTTCAGGACCATGGGTGAAAGCGACATCTGGCTCAATATCGGGGCATAGGAGGAAATAAAATGGAACATATTGCGATGATTCTGCGTAAGCCGCCCTATGGAGACATCAATGCGGCAGAGGCAGTAAGACATGCCCTGGGCGGTGTCTCCGGCGAGTTCAAAGTCTCCCTGATAATGACGGACGGAGGGGCATTGCTTGCAAAAAAGGGGCAGGACGAAACCGGGACCGGCTTTACGAACCTCGGAGCGGCCTTAAAGGATTGTATAGATATGGATGTGGAGGTCCTGGTTGAGCAGTCTTCCCTTATGGAAAACAATATCAGTGAAGGGGACATTGTTGATGGGGTCAGGGTTGCGAGCATAGACGAAATAGCTCAGCTCCTCAAGAAAGCCGACTCGACGATGATCTTTTAGAGAAACGAGACAATTACGGAGGTGAAAATGTTAGTTATTATTAGAAGCGCTCCGAATACTACAGAGGGGAAAAGGGGTGTAACGCTGGCAGAGAGAATGGGCGCCGACATTGTTCTTCTTCAAAACGGGGCCTATTTCGCCCAGAAGGACAACCTCGAGAATTTCAGCGGCTCTGCATTTGTACTGGCCGACGACAAGAAATTGAGGGGCCTTGCGGCCGGCGACCTGGAGGAAAGAGTAAAGAACATAGACTACGGCGGGCTGATAGACCTGATGGCCCGGTCAGACAAAGTGCTTGGCATGTTCTAACAAAACAAAAACAATGAGAACGAAGACCAGGGAGGGCAGCGATGGCGAGAATAGTTGTTTTAGGAGGCTCATTCGGAGGACTCACAGCAGCGTTCGAATTAAGGCGTATGCTTGGGAAGAGGGCCGAGGTAACGGTCCTTTGCGACGACGACAAATTCGTTTTTGTCCCCTCTCTCCCCTGGGTTTCCATGGGGAGCAGAAAGGCCTCAGATATAACCCTGCCTCTCAAGCCTATTTTGGAAAGAAAAGGAATAACCTTCATCCATGAAACCGCTAAAGGGGTAGACGCTGACGCATCCAGGGTCGTTTCGGCTTCAGGAGAAGTGCCTTATGATTATCTCGTAATAGCGACAGGCCCCTATCTGGCCTTTGAAGAAGTCCCCGGTCTTGGACCTGAAAAGGGGCATACGGAATGTATCTTCACCCTTGACCAGGCGGAAAGAACGAGCAGGACATGGAACAAGTTCCTTGAGAATCCCGGACCTATAGTGACCGGGTCTGTTCAGGGTGTTAGTTGTTTCGGACCGCCGTATGAATACGCGTTTGAGATCGACACCGAATTGCGCAAGCGAAGAATACGCCACAAGGTCCCAATTGTCTTTGTCACGTCTGAACCCTTCATAGGTCATTTCGGCATAGGCGGATTAAGAAATTCGAAGTTGATGATGGAAAACGAATTTGCGGAACGCGATATCAGGATCATCACTAACGCCGTAGTCGAGGAGATCACGTCTGGCGAGTTGAAACTGAAGGAGGGGACAAAGATACCCTTTAAACTTTCGATGTTTGCCCCGGCCATGAAAGGCGTACCAGCTGTAGCGCATCTCGGAAACCCGAGGGGGTTCATACCGGTTGACGGCAACTACAGACACAAGAAGTATAGAAACATCTTTGCTGTCGGCGTTGCCGTCGCAATAGCTCCTCCTGAGCAGACACCGGTTCCGACAGGTGTTCCGAAAACCGGCTATATGACCGTCAAGATGGCGAAGGCTGCTTCGACGAGCATCGCGGCGGACATTACCGGATCAACGCCTCCGGAAGGAGTTCCTATAGATGTGGTCTGCCTCATGGACATGGGCAATACTGCAGCGATCATGAAGGCGGCCCCGGTGCTGCCTCCCAGACAGGAGTCGGACCTGAAAGTCGGGGCCAGATACAAGTGGCTGAAAATCGCCTTTGAACGGTATTACCTCTGGAAGATCAAGAACGGTCTGAGCGCTTTGCCCTGAAAGAGCGGCGGACGCAAGTCTGTCATTCTTTGGCCTCGGCCTCCAAACCCAGCTTCTTTAATTTCCTCCACAAGGAGACGCGGTCAATGCCGAGTATCTGTGCGGCTAGTGTCCTGTTGCCGCCGACCTCTTTCAGTACCCACTGGATATAGGCCGTCTCCTGCTCTTCCAGAGAGGGGATCCTTCCCTCCTTCTTCCTGAAGGTCTTTATGCTCAGCTCCCTCAGGTCCTCAGGAAGGTGGCTTACCTCTATCGTATTCCCTCCGCAAAGGGCCACGCCCCTTTCCATGATGTTTTCGAGTTCCCTGACGTTTCCCGGAAAGTCGTAGTTCGTCAACAGACTGATCACATCCTGGGAGACCTCGGTGACCTCCTTCTGCATGAGGGCCGAATACTTCTTCAGAAAGAAATAACTCAGCAGTGGGATGTCGTCCTTCCTTTCTGAAAGCGGAGGGATGTGAAGGGAGACCACGTTTAACCTGAAATAGAGGTCCTGCCTGAGGAGCCCTGTTCTCATGGCGTCCTGCATGTCCCTGTTGGTTGCGGCAATAAATCTTACGTCCACATTAATCGGCACCGTAGCCCCAAGCCGCAGGACCTCCCGCTCCTGGATCACCCTCAGGAGCTTCACCTGCATGGAAGCGGACATCTCTGTAATCTCGTCCAGGAACAGGGTCCCGCCCGTAGCCATCTCGATCAGCCCCTTCTTCACGGTGGCCGCGCCGGTGAAGGCGCCCTTCTCGTGCCCGAAGATCTCATTTCCGAGGAGTTCCTCGGTAAAGGCCCCGCAGTTTATCGCAAAGAACGGGCTCTCCGAGCGCTTGCTGCTGAAATGAATATACCTCGCAAAGAGTTCCTTTCCTGTGCCGCTTTCTCCGGTAATGATGATATTGCAATCAGTCGGGGCTATCTGTCTTGCCATATCGAGAAGCCTCTGCATGTCTGAATTCTGGGTAATGATCTTGACCTTGCCCTGGTATACCTCGACCTGGTCCCTGAGCTGCCGGTTTTCCATCTTGAGCCTGACCTTCCCGATCGCCTCTTTCACAACCTTTCTCACCTCTTCCAGCTTGAAAGGTTTAGCGATGTAATAAAAGGCCCCGTGCTTCATGGTCTCGACCGCGGATTCGAGCGTTGCATAGCCGGTTATCATAACCACTTCGGTGTCAGGATAAAGCTCCCGGCATCTCCCCAGTATCTGCATGCCGTCGACCTTTTCCATCTTCAGGTCTGTGAGGACAACGTCGAATTGCTGCTCCTCAAGAAGCTTCAGCGCGTTCTGTCCGCTCTGCGTTCCCGCTACATCATAGCCCTCTTTTTTCATAATGTGTTCGAGGTTCTTGAGCGCGATCTTCTCGTCGTCAACGATCAGGACCCTTCCGCTACCTGTCATTCTTTGCCTCCAAGACTGCCTCCGTGCGACAATTCATCATCACTCCCTTATCGGCAGGCTCATAAAAAACTTTGTGCCTTCGCCGATTCTGCTCTCGGCCGCGATACAGCCGTCGTGCTCTTCTATGATCTCATGCACTATGAAAAGTCCGAGCCCCGAACCCTTCCCCACGTCCTTCGTCGTAAAAAAGGGGTCGAATATTCTATCAAGAATCTCCGGAGGTATTCCAGTGCCGGTGTCAGCAATCTCAATGTCGACGGTGTCCCCTTCTATCGTACACTTGCCGCGATATTTGAGGTAGTTGAACAGCTCGGCGGTCTCTCCGGTCTTATCTATCGCCCTGTGCTTCCTGGCCTTAATCACAACTTCCCCTTCCTCGGCTATGGACTCGACCGCGTTCTTGATGAGGTTCAGAAAAACCTGCTGAATGCGTTGCTTGTCGGCGAAGATGACAATGTCATCCGAGACGTCGAGTCTTACAGCGACCCTTGCCGGGATCTGGCCCTTGACAAAGCGGATCGTCTCCTCGAACGTCCTAAGGAGCGGCAACGTCTCTTTCTTGAAGACCTTCTCCCTTGAAAATTCGAGCAGGGAGCGGACAATGAGACGGGCCCTTTCGGTCTGCTCCCCGATTTGAGAAACCAGTTCTTTTTTACACTCCATGTCGGCCTCACCCAGCTCCTCAAAAAGTATCTGGGAAGACGACGAGATATTCGAAAGGGGGTTGTTCAGCTCATGGGCCACTCCGGAAAGAAGAGTCCCGATGGAGGCTAGCTTCTCGGACCTGATCAGGTGCTTCTGTCTCAGTTCGAGCTCCTTAAGCATCGTGTTGAATGCGTTGGTGAGTGATACAATCTCCCCGTCTTTCGAATGGATCGAAACCACGCCGAATTTTCCTTCGGCTATCTCTCTCATGCTCACCTCGATGGATTTCAGGGGCCTCACGACCATCCTGGTCAGCACCTGCCCGACGGCTATGGCTGCGAGGGCAAGGGTGATGAGCGAAAAGATAAGGTTTCTCTGCGTCTTATAGAGTATTACCTGAAGGTTCCTTCTTTCGGTCCGCGAAATGTCTTCGGCCCTCGCTGTAATGTCCTTGCCGATCTTCCTTATCTGCCCTTCAAGGGCCGCCCTCTGAAGGGGGTCTTCGACCAGCTGCCCCCTCGCGGCCTTGGCGTGATGCCAGGATGCATAATTCTCCATCAGCTGCTTATACATCTTGAGGTCGTTCAGCAAGCCAGATATGTCTTCGGCAGAAGCGGCCGTCTTGAACCGGCCGATATTATTATCGAGGATCTCGCGTGTCTTCAAGACGTATTTTATGTTCTCGATATAGTCCGCCTCCTGTTCATATAGGATATAATTCTTTTCGAACCTCCTTATCTCCAGTGTTGTATCGAAGAATTCCGAAATGGTCTCTCCGAACATTATCTTCTTTTCGAGAAACCTCAGCTCCAGAAAAGTGAAAAGAGACAAACCGACTACCACCGCCACCGTGCCGTAATACCCGAAGGTGATCTTCTGTCTTATACTCGACTGGCACTTCACAATTCTAATTTTAACAGCCGTCATTGCAAAAAGCAACGATCTCCGATAGTAGTGCAACAGCCACAATTAACCGAAGGGGTCGCAGAAACTCTGATGGAAGGAAGCAAAAGAAGTCTGGTTCTCTTTGCGCGGAAACTTTCTACGGATTTCGAAAAGCCAACAGGCTGCTAAAAAGTAGAAGGGTCTTCCGGAGGCAGCTTTGATTCGTCAAAGGGCATGATGCCGAGTTGAACCATGACCGTCTCAATCCCCTGCAACATCTCTTCGTATTCGATCTCCTTCAAATCATGATAGAGGATCTGCTCGACCACGTCATTAAACGCGTTATAGTCGAATGAACCATCGAGAACCCCGGACCGGGTCAGTATCTCGAAAAGAACCTTATCGTCCGTCAGGTCGTCTTCTTTGCTGATTATGAGCCGGCTCCTCCGCTCGGGGGATGCAAAATACCACTCCATCGCTGCTATCAGGGCATCATAAATAGTTACGATCCCCTCCGGGACCTTTCCCTGACGAAGCCTCCTCTTACCGCCCCTGACATGGAGTCGTGCCCTCATAAAGGGACCGGCCTCGGGTCCGAGCGCCCTTTCATCCATCAATCCCGCATGCGGCATGACAATACGCCCTCCTGAATCACTTGAGGAGCCTTACATAAATCAGCGGCCCCCAGTCAAGCTCATTCTAACACGCACTCCCCTCCCTGAGAAGCAAGCGACCAGGACCAAATGTCTGCCCGTCCCCTCACTTATACGCCATTTGTTTCATCATGATACCTGCTAGTGCATAGTGCAACATTTTAAAGCACGGGCGGCCAAACCACGCAACAGATATCTCTGGACCACTATTCCGGTGCAATAAGAACGCGGCCGTTGCAACCTGCATCATTCTGGACGGCTACTGCAGATATGATCTCACCATATCTCTTGCAATATCAATGACTTTCGAGGCACCTGGGCTGGCACGAAAGCTGATATATAAGAGATGAGAGAACATCAAAACCATAAGGAGAAACGGATATGAAAAGCTTTAGCGAGAAATGGGACAGGTTGTTCTCGGCCATTACCTTCGCGGAGGCCGGCGAGTTCGGCACTGCAAGGGAGATACTCAGAGAAAAGCCGCACGACAACAGGCGCGATACCAAGACAGCCGGCAAGGCGGAGCGGCTCAGCGCACCCGGCGCAAAGAGGTAGCAGCAGGTCATGGGAAGACTGCAAAAGAGAATCGAAGAGATAATGTCTGCAGTCTCCTTTGCGGAAGAAGGCGAGTTCGATACGGCGAGGAACATCCTCAAAGAGGAAAGGCGTATTCTCCTGGCGGTGAGGACAGGGCAGATGGACAGAAAGACATTCAGATACGCGGCGAACACGTGCAGGCGTATCAAGGCCGGTTTGGACGTCCTTTACATCTCTCCTTCCGAAGCCGAAGAGCCTCTTCTCGGTCAGTGTCTGTCGGAGCTGAAAGAGAGCGGCATCGACTATAGGCTGATCAGGAAGAGCGGTTGTCTGAAGCAGGACATAATCGACTACACAACGTTAAAGAAGGAGATAGTTTTCGCAGTCACGGAGTCCTCGGAAAGTCTGGACGTGGATTGCAAGGGAAAAGGCAAAGGGCTTTCCGATGCGTGGGAAAACCTCAAGTGCCCGCTGGTTGTGGTTACAGACAGCGTTTAGAAGGAACGATAAACCGGCGCTGTCAGCGCCGCAATGAAAAGGAGGAGAAAATGGGAAGCAAAAGGAAGAAGCCCGTCGGTAGTCTCATTGTCATGGGGATCATTTCCATAGCACTGTACGCTGCGCTCCTGATGAAGCAGGACATCATCAATGCCCATGTGGGCAAGGGGGGATTATACGCAATATTACCGATAATCACCGCTTTTTTGTTTTCTTACGTCCACGGCAGTTTCACCGGCAACTTCTGGACCGTCCTCGGCATCGAGGCCGCGAAAAAGAAGAAGGAGGTAAAATGACATGCACGACGTCATGAGTCAGGTTTCAAACTTCATCAATCTCGATGCCGCAAACATAATCTATCTCTTTCTCGTAGGGTTCGTAGGAGGGCTCGTGAGCGGTTTCATCGGCTCGGGCGGCGCCTTTGTTCTCACGCCCGCCATGATGAGCATGGGGGTGCCGGGGCTCGTAGCAGTGGCAAGCAATATGTGCCATAAGTTTCCCAAGGCCCTTATCGGCGCGCTCAAACGGGCGAAGTACGGACAGGTCGACGTAAAGCTGGGCGTAGTGCTCGGCATATCCGCTGAGGCGGGCGTCCTCTACGGCGCCCACATACAGGAAGACATCAAAAGGGCCTTCGGGGACGCTGGATCGAACCTTTACGTCAGCGTCGCGTTCGTTGTGATACTGGCTGTAGTGGGGACCTTTGTCCTCAGAGACGCCCTGAAGTCTTACAAATCGGGAAACTTGCATGAGGAAGAAAAAGTCACAAAACTGGCGCGCTGGGTGCAGTCCATAAATATCCCCGGGACAATGGTCTATTTCAAGGCGCTCAACGCCAGGGTTTCCGTACTGTTTACCATCCCTCTCGGGTTCGCCACCGGAATGCTTGCCGCCACGATAGCAGTCGGGGGCTTTATAGGCGTACCGTCGATGATATATGTTCTAGGTGCGCCGAGTCTGATGGCGTCCGCGTCGGAACTCGTCATCGCCTTCGTCATGGGACTCGGGGGTTCCTTCAAATATGCCATGCACGGTCTCGTCGACATCAGACTTGCCATGATCATCCTTGCCGGGTCTCTTTTCGGCATCCAGCTTGGCGCCATAGGGACCACCTATGTAAAGCCGTTCATGATAAAGCTCGTCATGGGCGTCATCATGGTAACGGTGCTCTTCAGCCGCGGACTCATGGTCCCGGTATATATGTCGCAGCTGAACCTGATCCAGACTTTAAATGAAGGGACTATCAAAGTGCTCAAGAACACCAGCTTTGCGATAATGATCTTAGCATTGGCGCTCGGCGCGTTTATCGTCCTCAGTGCCATGTGGCAGGGATGCCGGGCAGAACGCGCGCTGGCCGCACGGGAAACCGTAGAACACAGCGAGATATAATCATGGGCAGATACCGGAAGATGCTCGTTGCCGTCGACGGCTCGGATTCGAGTATGCACGCCCTGAGGGAATCCTTCAAATTGGCCAGCAACGAGAGGAGCTGGATAACGGTGGTATCTGTCGTGCCGAGGTATTCCGGAGACCTCTCCTTCGTTGCGATTGGCAATTTGATGGCATCTCTGAAGAAGCCGTGCGAAGAGGCCCTTTCGCGAGCCGAAAAGATGGCAGGAGAAGACCGGGCGCTCATAAAGACCGTCTGCGAGGAAGGCGAGATCTACGAGAGGATCGTGGATCTCTCCGAGGCTGAGAATTGCGACCTGATTATCATGGGAAGGCGCGGAATGGGCCGTTTTGAAAGGACCCTTGTAGGCAGCGTTACGGCAAGGGTCATCGGCCACAGCCAGAGGGACGTTCTCGTTGTGCCGAAGAATTCTCAGGTCGGCTGGCAGAAGATACTTGTGGCAACCGACGGCTCCCGCTACAGCAGGGTCTCAGCTGAACGCGCCATCGATTTCGCGAAGTCATACGGGGGAGAGCTGAAGATCGTCTCTGTAGTGGACGTACCCTCCGAGTTCTATGCCGAGGCGCCCGATGCAGTCGGGGACATTATCGGAAAGGCGAAAGGTTTTGTAAAAGACATCAAAGACCGGGCCGAACCGCACGGGATAAAGACTGAGACCTTTGTCGCAGAAGGAGAGGCTTACCAGGTGATAACCGATCTCGCAAAGACCCAGGGCGCCAACGTCATAATTGTCAGCTCCCACGGCAGGACGGGGCTGAGACGGCTTCTCATGGGGAGCGTTGCCGAAAGAGTCATCGGACACGCGCCCTGTCCGGTATTGGTAGTCAGGTCCTGATCGGAACAACGCATGAGGGTCTGCCGCCGATTTCCCGAATGAGCAGGAGAGGCGGAAAGCCTTTCCTCGCCCTGTTCTCCCCATATTTGAAAACCGCCTTTTCTGTGATACCATTTCTCTAAATGATGCCGCGCAAGATCACGGACTATCCTGCCCCGGACGGGCTGAGGCTGAGACGTGCGGGACTTTTAGACGGACCATTCCTCGGCGAGATAATGAGGGACAAAGACATCCTCGATACGAGCGGGGCCCGCAGGCCCGTCGCACGATCATGGTTCCAGATATGGTGGTGGATGAAGAAGACATACGAATATCTCTACTGCATAGAGATTGCATCGACCCGCATCGGCTTCCTCGGCCTTTACAATCTAAGGTCCGGCGAAGCGGGCGAAGTTACTCTCGTTATATTCCCGCCTCCGAACAGAGGACGCGGCTACGGCAAGGGCGCCTTCGCCCTGTTTGTCGGGGCACTAAGACAGCGCCTGCCCGTGAATAAGATAATTGCGAGGGTAAAACCGGACAACCTTGTCTCTCTGTCCTTCTGGAGAAGTCTCGGGTTTGAGGACGTTCAGAAGGACGATGGCGATATGAGGGTCCTGTCCCTGGATTTGAAGCAGCGCACTTAGGACAGGGAAACGGACAAATCAGATCGCGGATCATCTTCGCAGGAAAGGCGCATCCTGCATGGTCAAGGAGTATATTGCGCGGTGTTACCAGGCCGCCCTGAAATCAGCGTAGAGATGTAACCGGCGCCGCACGAACAGCTCTTTCGCCGCTCGTCATTTAAGGAAAGTAAAATATAGCAGGATGATCAGGAGACACGACATAAAGACCAGGTAGAAAAATCCTCCCGCTGATGCGGCCGAGAAAAATGCCTGCTTGAGCCTGTTCACCAGCCGGGACTTCCATTGAAGGCCCACCGTAGACATATTGAGAAGCTTGTCCACCCACATCACCCTCGCAAGAAAGCGGTGAGGCCCCATGAAGAGGCCCAGACTTTCGCCGGTTGCCCCGATGAATTCGCCCGAAGTCTTGACGCACAGCCCGCCTTTCGAGAGGTCCTTGGAGCACGCCTCTACGCACTCTCCCCGATATTCCAGGACAGTTTCAATTTCCTTCTTGACCCGTTCTTCTCTCCTTCTGTTGTTCTTTGCATTCGCCTCAGAACCGCAGAAAGGACAGGAAGAGGCGGGGTCTTTGAAAGTTGCCGTATCAGATTTTTTACCGCATTTCGGGCACAGGAATATACCGCTTCCGACTGACGCATTTGCTTCCGGTCCCATGTTTGCCATGGCTCCCTCCTTAACCATTCTTGAACGTCAGACCCTATAGAGGAAAATCTAACGCACTTTCGTGCGGTTGTCAATCCTTTTCCACTCAAGAAATTCTTATGACAGTATTAATTGAAGAAGAAAGTGAAATCGCATGACTTACCGTTAGGTCTGTCCCGGCCAAGGCTTTTTTCAGTTAAGCCGCCATGAAGGGCCGCGCGCTTTCAGCTAAATGGATTTTTCCTATCCACACAAAAAACTTATTGTTAAAGCCCTGATCATCTGCTAATATCAATCCATGGCACACACAATAGTTGTAAAGCCATGACGCCGGAGGGGGAAGACAATACTCAGGCTCAAGCATCGGCCATAATATCTCTAATAATGAGCTCTCATCGCCGCCGTCATATTGGTATTAATATACAAGAGCCAGTATGAGCACTGACGAGCAATATGATATGAGGGGATTGCTTTCCGGTCTTCTTGCGAAGGTGAAGGAAGGACAGGGGCCGGACCTTGTCCTTCTTCGTGATGAGATAAAGAAGGAAATCTCAGCAGGGGACAAGACGTTAGACAAATTCCTTGAGCTTGTCGAGTCTTTTCAGGAAGTCCTTCCGAAAGAGAAGCAGCGTTATAATGTCGCCATCAGGGCTTTGCATACAACTTCAGGAGTAAGTCGCCAGGACATCCTTGGGGCCGTGGACAATCAGCTGGAGGAACTAAGAAGACTTGAGAAGGGGGCCTTATCCGCCCTGACCGGCTTTCGCGATGAACTAACCGATATGGACTCCAGGTTGCAGGAGACCAAGAGCGAGCTGACTAAACTGCGCGTAAGGATAGCGGAGCTTGAGAAAGAAGAGCGGGAGATCCTCCGCGGCTTGGCAGCCCGGGAAAGGGAGAGAAAACTCGTCGAGGAAGCAGTGAGGAAAGTCTTCGCTGATTCTGCGACGGAGATAAGAGAGCTCAAGAAGAAGATAGAAGAGACTGCTACTGAAAAGGTTTCGCCCCAGTTATCGGCACACCCGTATACCATCGAGGTTGACGAGCACGAGAGGGATGAAATCCGCTCCGAGGAGGAATTCAAGATAGGGGAGATCCCGGCAGAGCAGGAGACGGAATGGTTAAAGAGGTGCCCCATGTGCGGGGGTGAAATAAACTTCATCCTTAAAGAGTCGAAGTGGATGTGCTATAGCTGCGGACACGAAGAACCGGGAAGAGTAGAAACGTGAGAGGCGCGTCTGATTTCTGTCTCGACCGCCAGGCTGACCCGTTGTGTGTAGCAATGTGTCTGCAAGAGCATGTGCCGATTGCAAATGCGGTCTGCTCTTCCGCGATAGCCCATGGATTAGTAATCGGGAATCCGCACAGGCTTTTTTCGATTCTCGCTTCCACCTGATAGTCCTCGCCCCTACCACTTAAGCGAGACTGTTGATTTTCGAAAATAACCGTCATTTCTCAACGTTTTGATGCTCGCGTGTGAATTGACGACCCTAAGACAATTTGATATTATGAGCAAGTTATAAATAGCCGTTTACGTTGGTGAGGAGGCGCTGTATATGAAAGTCGGGGGAGTTGTTCGTGGAGACATTGACGGATTCTTCGGGCTGTTCATTGACAATCTTTTGCAGTTGATGCTGATCGCTGTTCTCTTAGAGAAAGTGTGCGGCATGCCGTCCGATATTGTTTTCGGAAGGATTCTTCCAGGAGCAGCACTGTCCATATTGTTTGGCAACATGTTCTACGCATGGCAAGCAAGAAAATTGGCCGTCAAGACTGGACGGACTGATGTCACCGCGTTGCCATACGGCATCAACACTGTCAGCCTCATTGCCTACGTTTTTCTAATCATTGCCCCCATATATTTTGAAACGAAGAATCCGACAATTGCCTGGCAAGCCGGCCTGTTTGCGTGTCTCGCCAGTGCTGTCCTGGAATGTGTGGGGGCCTTTTTTGGCGACTGGGTCCGCAGGCATACACCGAGGGCTGCGTTGCTGTCTTCTCTGGCTGGCATCGCCATCACATTCATATCCATGGGTTTCGTCTTCCAGATCTTCGCTATGCCAGCAATAGCACTCGTTCCTGCGCTGTTAGTGATCATCGTCTATGGAGGGCAGATCAAATTGCCGCTGGGACTTCCGGGAGGATTCATCGCGGTGGCGCTGGGTGTTGCCGCGGGGTGGATTCTCAGATGGTTTGGTTATCCTTATTTTCAACCGTTACAGGCGCCCTACCAGTTTACTATCCACATTCCAAAGACCACTTTTTCTGACATGTTTGTTTTCCTGGTTAACGGTCAGGGATGGAAGTATTTTTCCGTTATATTCCCGATGGCGCTGTTTAATGTAGTCGGTTCGCTCCAGAACCTTGAAAGTGCGGAAGCGGCCGGCGATCGGTATGATACACGGTCGTCCCTCTTGGTCAATGGCCTCGGATCTATTGTGGCGGCGTGCTTGGGTAACCCATTTCCTACCACGATTTACATTGGTCATCCGGGCTGGAAGGCTATGGGGGCTAGGTGGGCCTACTCGATATTGAATGGCGGTGTAATCACGATGCTCTGCCTGATCGGAGGAGTTAACTTGGTACTCAAGATTGTGCCGATAGATGTGATGATTGGCATACTGCTTTGGATCGGGCTCATAATCACAGCTCAGGCGTTCCAGGAAGTGCCAAGGAAACACAGTGTAGCGGTGGCGATCGGACTGATGCCAGCGCTCGCGGCGTGGGCGCTGCTGCTCATAGAAACGGCACTTCGCAAGGCTGGCTCCAGCTTGTATATCGCGGCGCCCAAATTTGGCGGCGACCTTTATGTATATGGCATTATCTCCCTGAGCCAAGGTTTCATGCTCACCGGTATGATTCTGTCCGCAATGATGGTATTTGTGATTGAGAGGCAATTTCTAAGGGCCGCGCTATGGACAGTAACAGCAGCTGTTCTGTCGTTCTTTGGCGTAATCCATGCCTATGTTATAACGCCGGCAGGTGCGCAGAACAAATTCGGCTTTGGAGCAGCCAGGGCTTTTTCACTCGCTTACCTGATTGCATCTATACTGTTGGTCGCCCTCCATTATTATAGCCGTGGAGGAGAATCCGAGAGAACCGGCATCATTGCCTAAGTTTCTTTCGTGTATCTTGACTTACTTAACCGATCAGCCAATTCAAGGAACTTGCGCTTCTCTTCTTCTTTTGAGCGCAGGCCTGGGGTAGGATAGAAAAAGTGGACACCAAAGTCAGATAAAGTAAAAGGACGGAGGTGTCAAAATGAAAGGTATTCCGCAGGGACGGTATACGAAGGAGTTTCGAGAGGAAGCAGTAAAGATGGTGGTAGATGGGGGCATATCGTTGCCGGAGGCGGC
>JAJYIF010000028.1 GCA_021790195.1 Nitrospirota bacterium | reverse complement strand
ACAGACTTTTGGCTTTCGTCCGTCATGCCCGAGGTCCTTAGTCGAGCATCCATGCTTCTCAACCTGGATTCCCGCCTTCGCGGGAATGACGACTATGAAGTACAGACTATTATGAGACAGTTAATATATCCTTAACCTTTGTGAGCCAGCGGCTCGTGTCGATTCCCTCAATTGAGCTTGCCTGCCTGCGGCAGGCAAGCTTTGCGGCTTTGCGCGAGAAAGTTTTTTTTGGTTCCGGCTATGCCGGGTTAGGGTTTATGCGGGCTCTCCGACTGCAGTTTCTCAAGAGAGCTATACAGATCCTGCAGCTGGCCGGTGATGGAGTCGAGATCGAACCTGTGCCAGTCCAGTTTGGCCGCGTGCAGTGATGACTGGGCCTCACGCAGATATCGCTCCCTTGCAGAGCCCCGTGAGGGGTGATAAATCTTTCTATCGGCATCCAAAAGGGCCTCACTCTCTTTAAACAGAAGCAACACGGCCTTTGCCTTTTGCGGCACGTAAGGGAAGATGCCCATCCTTTCGTTATGGCATTGCTCGCACACTGACGCGACAGTGTCGGGAGTTAAAATGCTGGTGACCATCGAGCCGTGGCAGGTCACGCACTCGGGACCCTTTCCCTTTGATTCAAGCATCTTATAATGCAGGCTCTGCGTGAATTTGTAGAATTCCCCGCCGTGGCACTTGCCGCAGGTCGAGGGGATGTTCTTGTAATAGACAGGGCTTCTCGGATCACTTGAGCCGAGGACCCCCGCGTGCGCCGCTTTTTGATCAGAGGCGTGCGGATTGCCGCCGTGGCATTTATCGCATGTCACTCCTTTCTTCTGGTGAATCGAACCCTTCCAGCTATGAGACTTGACCTCGACAAAACTGCTGCCGGGTAGGTGGATATGACAGTCTACACAGGAGTTGGACCCGTTCTTATTCCCTGCGGCATTGACAGGCGCCCAAAATGAAGAGATGCCATATGCCACAACGCAGCAGATCAGAATACGCTCAAGTCTTGACATCGCTACCTCTCTTTCTGTTATAGGAGCGCAGCAGCCCGAAGGAAACGCCCCAGGCCGCGAGGGTCGCAAAGACCACGTAGACCGCCATTTTGGCCGGAGCGATGTGAAGCACGTCTATATAACCCGACACCGCGTCCATGCAGATGAACACGATGCCCGCCATGCCGAAGGACGTCATAAAAGGCCTGCGGAGCGGGTTCGCCATATAATGCTGGTCCTGTTTCGCCCGGTCGAGAAAAGGTATGAGCGCAAGAACGAGCGCCAGGAAACCAGGGAATATTACTCCGCCGATGGTCTCCGGCGTGATCTTCCCTCCGGGGACAGAGAATGAAAGGTCGCCGGGTATCAATTTAAGGAAGCCGTATATTGGAAGAAAATACCAGTCCGGCCGCATCACCGGCGTCCCCGGAGAAGGAGGGCCGTAGGTCTCAACAGGGTTCAGAGGTATATAGGTCGCAATAAGGACTACGACGAACAGGAGAAACAAATAGAACGACATGCTTACAACAGTCTGCTCCGGCCAGACCGGTATGCCGATGAGCTTCCTGCCGCCCTCTGATTCCTTCAGCCATCTGTTGGAAGGAGGCTCCGTATGTTTCTGCTTTACGAGTATCAGCATATGGAGACTGATCAGGCCCAGGAGCGCGACCGGGACCAACATCACGTGCATGAAGAAGAAGCGGGGGACAGTGGCGTCCGATGGAAACTCCCCTGCGAAGAGGAGTCTTGAGGTCCAGTCTCCGACCCAGGGGACCGACTTTGAGATGAAATAAGCTATGGAGGTTGCGGTAACGGAAAACTGGCTGTAAGGCAGCAGATATCCGGTAAAGGCCGCGAGCATTGTTATGCCCCAAAGCCCGAGTCCCACGAACCAATTGATCTCCCTCGGCCTCCTGTATGCCGATGTGAAGTAGATGCGCGTCAGGTGGGCCAGGACGGCCGCAATCATCAGCATGGCAGACCAGTGATGGATGCGTCTTATGATCATGCCCATGGGGAGCAGGTCTATCTTCACCACGCTTGCATAGGACGCCGGGACCATCGCGCCGAAGAGGGCGACCATCTTTGTCGAAGGCTCGTAGAGGAGCCCGAGAAAGATGCCTGTAACCACGAGAGTGACAAACGAGAAGAACGCCATTTCCCCCAGCAGGAACGTCGGATGTGTCGGGAATGTTTTGCTCAGGAACTTGGCCCTGAACTTGTCGATTTCGAGTCTTTCATTAAACCATTTGAATATCATTGCCTTGCCCTCAAACCTTCATACCTTCATACCTGCGGCCCTACCGGGCCTTTGAACCCGCTCGTAAAAACGAGCGTGCCGTTGCTTTTCACCTTCACGCCTATCTGGGCGAGAGGTATCGGCGCGGGTCCGCCCATGACCTTGGCCCCGCGCGCAGGATCGAAGATGCTGTTATGGCAGAAACACTCCGTGTAAGACGCGGATAGCGCCTTGTCGTTTCTTATCCATGAGACGGTGCAGCCCAGATGAGTGCATATTGCGCTGTAAGCTACGAAACCCTTATCGGTAAGGGCGATGTCGGTGGGGGCCTTAAAGTCCTTCTCGTCTATCCTTATCAACTGGACAAGGTTTGCAGGGTTAGACGTCTTGCCGGCAGGATAGGCGAGCACTGCGTCGCCTGTCTTCATCGAGGACGCCTGAATCGATGCTCCCGCATTGCTTCCCTTTGCGTATACAAGACCGTCACCCGGCTCAATAGTCGTCACGTAACCCCCGCCCTTCTTCCCGGGGGAGAGCACCTTAAGAAGAGTAAAGACCGAGCCGAGCGCGCCGAGGACGGAGGCGACGAGCACCCCAAGGGTGAACTTCCTCCGGCTTATGCCCGTCTTTTCCTCGGGCCTTTCCTTCTCTTCCTCTACCACAGCAATTCCTCCTCCCTGTCCTCGGCCACCCTCCTGAAGGTGATAAAGTACCTGGCAAAGAGAATGACCTCGATGCCCATCAACAGGAACTCGAAAGCGAGAAGCGTGCCGAGGAGGTAATCATTTCCCTTCCCCGATATCAGGAAATATGCAAAGGCCCCGGCCATTCCGAGGAGTATGACGGCAAGTATCACAATAACGGCCGCGGCAACAGGAGAATAGGACGCCTTCTTCTGCTCCACCATATCAAAGCCCATATTATCTCCTTTTCTCCAATATCACATATATGAGACAGCCTATGAGGAAAAGAGCGATCACGGCCCCGAAAGCGACGAAACCTATCTGGAATGATCCCAGGTCTTCCGGGAACTCCGGTAGGAAGGCGGGCCTGGCGCCTCTCGTCTTTTCCGAGGCGAGCTTTATCTTTATTCTCGAAAGCTCCGCAATTGTCGATTCGCTTACACTCATCGGGTCTATCTGCTCGAACCCCGTCGTGTCCTTATGGCACCCGGAGCAGACCTTCGGGACCTGAGGGATAACGTTATTGTGCGTGCCGTGACAGACAACGCAGGAAGGTCCGCCCTTTCCCCCGAGATATGCCTTGCCCATTATGCTGCCTGCGTATCTGTCCACTGAAGCCTCGTGGCACCGCCCGCAGACGTCGAACAGCTGCTTACCTGCAGGTTTGCCGATGAAGCCGTGGGATTTCGACATTGCCCGCGCCTGTCTGTCGGCAAATTGCGACGAAGAGAGCTGCCTGATATTCCCGATGTCGACGGCCGGGTCCCCTCCGTGGCATAAATCGCAGGTGATGCCGTTCTGCTGATGGAGGGAACCTTTCCACTCCTTCACCGGTCTTGCCAGCTCACCGCCGAGATATTCGTGGCATATTACGCATGCAATGGTCTTTTCCTGGGCGCTGACGCCGGTCGCAGCTATGAGGCTCAAGACAATTGTCAGGAATGCCATGCGAAAAAATGTGTTCATTGTCCCTGTCTTCCCTGAAAATGTTTCCAGTTCCGCATTATTACATCTCCCATCGTACTCTGCCCGCCGAAACCTCGCACCGGCAACAGCGGGGCTACTCGTAATTATTGCATCGAATAAGAAAATGTCAACTTGAGGTCGGCCGGCATAGGTGGCTGCAGCAGTAGTGATAACAACAAACGCCGGACTTGGCGCTTGTCTGTGGCGATATCGCTGGTACACTGTAATAGGAGGTAATACTTGGGTATCTGCGAACAAGACTTTTCCAGAACGGAAAAGATATTTTTTTGAGAATGTGAAGGAGGAATTATGATCTCGAAGATTCTTGTACCCACGGACGGTTCAGAGACGGCAAAGAAAGCTGCGAAATATGCAGTGGAGCTTGCAGGGCAGATTGGCGCCTCTGCAATCTTGGTGAGTGTAATAGATAAGACTCTATTTGCGTCCCAATCGGTCCCCTCGATAGCGGCGCCGACGCACCTGATCGAGCCGATCGAAGACTACCTGAGGCAGGTGGCTGAAGCCTGTCTCGATGATGTCGAAAGACTGTGCGAGAAGAAGGGAGTCAAATCAAAGAAGGTAGTCAGGAGAGGCCATCCGGTAGAGGAGATAGTAAAAGAGGCGGAAAGATCGAAGGCCGATCTCATTGTCATGGGGTCGCACGGCAAGAGCGCTCTTAAGATGGCAGTACTCGGAAGCGTTACGTTCGGCGTGATACACAAGGATACCAAGGCGCCGGTCCTCGTGGTCAGAAGGTGATTCCTGCCACGGGATAGAATTTTGTCCTAATCGACTTCTACCATAAAGCTTGTGAGTATGACCTTGTCTTTATGCCGCACCTGACCGAAGATCTGGTACAGTCCTTTGGACGGGAAGACTAAATGAACCTCAAGTTCGGGACCGAACTTCTCAGGGACCGTCATCTGCATGCTTTCTTCATCGTGTCCCATGTGCGGCATGCCGGGCAATTCGCCGTGCGTGTGCATGAAATGAGTCAGGTCCTCCGAGATTACGGCGAGGTGCATGGGGGCGGCAAGATATGGTTGGAGATCGGTGACAGGTCTTCCTTTTTCCGTAAAGCGGTATGTGAGCACCGTCTTCTTCCCTGCTGTTATGTGTTCCGGCTTGGAGGAAAACCTGACGTCGAGACCCCCGAAGATCTTTTCCCTTGTCAGGTCCTTTTTCGGATGCGCCATCTCCGGCCCGCCCGTAACATGCACGAGGAAATGTTTTGAGACAGACCGGCCACTAACCGCAAAGTCGATGCCTACGATATAACTTCCTGCTTTTGGGAAGGTGAACTTTACCTGGTATCTGGCCATCTTTTTCATCTCGGGTGTTATCGGCCCGAAGTCCTGCGGATGGATGTGGGCGAACACGCTAAAGTCCTGACTTGCTATCACCACATGAATGAGACGGTCGTGCATGACGGTGAGGTCGGTTATCGGCCGGCCCTGGCGGTCCCTGATAGAAAAAAATATGGTAGTGGGTGTCCCCGTAGTAATGTGTTCCGGCACGGTCTGGATGGTGGCGACAACTTGTTCTTCCCTCGTTTCCGCGCAGGCCTGGCCCCGGCCCACGAACACGGAAACAACAAATAGCATGAAGAGTATTCTGATGGCTCGATTACCTGTCATTGTGTCCTCCACAAAAAGCTGAAACAAGCATGGCAACCGTTTCTCCTTGAGCATATCAAATTTATGCCTTTTTTCAATCTTTAAGTATGTCTCCGTATGATACAAGTACGACGAGCTAAGTTTACCTTGCAGTTGCATAAAGAATCGGCGCATGTGGACATGGAGGCCGAAAAAAGCTTTATATGCGACACCTCATATTCGTTGCAGCAGAATTTGCAGCTCTTATCAGGATTGCACCGGATATGAAATCCCCCTTTGAGATTGTGACTACGTAATCTAGTCGCCATATATAAAGTTTTTTCGGGATTTATGTCCAATGGAATGCAACGTTAGGGTTTATAAATTGCACCTATTCATGAAGCAGGTGGGTTAATCCTCAACAGTGTTGTATCATAGATGCAGCGCAACGGAGAATGAAGAGCAATGCGGAATGAGCTCAAGAGAATAAGAGAGGGGTTCATGAAGGAATTCATGAAGCTCGGCCGTTTCGGGGAACAGCCGACACTTATTATCCTGGCCGTCCTGGTGGGGGCGCTGGCCGGAGGGGCGAACGTCATGTTCCGCACTGTGATGGGCCTTGCCCACCAATTGATTTTCCTTGATGGGGCGCGCCTGCTCCATATCGACCGTGGCGGCATGTTCAAGGCCCTCTTGCCGCTGCTTCCGATGGCCGGCGCGGTCCTGCTCATTCCGCTGTCGCTTGCCTTTCCCGGCGAGGTTAACGGGTACGGTTTTTCGAGGTTCCTTGAGATCGTTAATATAAGAGGCGGTGTCATAAGGATCAGGAACATCTTTCTTAAGACGATCGCCCCTGCGCTTACCATCGGGTCGGGCGGTTCCGCGGGAGTGGAAGGGCCTATCGCAATCATCGGGGGCGCGGTCGGCTCAGGGATAGGGCAGCTTTTCAGGATGTCGGAGGGCCGGATGAAGCTTCTTATCGCGGCCGGTTCCGCCGGAGGCATCGCGGCGACCTTCAATGCGCCTATTGCCGGTATAATGTTTGCCGTGGAGATAGTGCTCCTGGGCAATTATGAGCTTTCCTCTTTTTCCGCAATCGTCATCTCCTCCGGAATCGCGACCGTTGTTTCAAGGGGATTTTACGGGGCCAACCCTGCCTTTCCTGTCCCGCACTATGAGCTGAAGAGCCCTGTTGAGATCCCGCTCTATATCTTCTTCGGTTTGATCGTCGGCCTGCTCGCGGTGATCTATATCAGGGTCTTTCACGACTTGAAAGACCGTTTCGACGCATGCGGACTTCATCCGCAGCTGAAGCCCGTGGCGGGCGCATTTATCGTCGGAGCGATGGGGATCTTCCTGCCGCAGATCATGGGCAACGGCTATGAGTTCATCGATGCGGCGCTCGTCGGCAGGGTCGTCTTCCCCGTCGTTGTCCTCCTCGTGTTCTTCAAGATCATTGCGACCGCGGTGACCCTCGGCTCCGGCGGTGCGGGCGGTATCTTCGCGCCCGCGCTTTTCATTGGCGCTATGGCGGGAGGAAGCTTCGGATATGTCGTGCACCATCTTTTCCCGCTGTCCACCGCGTCCCCCGGAGCATATGCGACGGTCGGCATAGGGGCGTTCCTTGCCGCGGCCACGCATGCGCCCCTGACAGGGATATTCCTTTTATTTGAGATGACCGGAAATTACGAGATCATCGTGCCGCTTATGTTCGCGTCCGTCATCGGCACTGTGGTCTCGAAGAAGCTGCATTCCGACTCCATAGATACGGTCGAGCTCACGAAGAAGGGCATAAGGATACATGCGGGAAGGGAAGTCTCGGTGATGAGCCGGATAAAGGTGGGAGATGTAATGGAGAGGGATTTCGTCACTGTGCCGAAGGACATGCTCCTGAAAGACCTTATCGGCGTGATGATAAAGAAAGACAGGTTTTATGTCCCTGTCACCGACCATGACGGCAATATGGTGGGGATAGTATCGAGTCAGGACGTGAGGCCCGCGCTTTTCGAGGAAAAGGTAAAGAAAGTGGTGAAGGCGTTTGACATAGCGACCGAGGATGTAATTGTCCTTAGGCCCGAGGACGATCTCAATAAGGCGATGGCGGCCTTTTCACTGAAGGACATAGAAGAGGTCCCCGTGGTGGCAGGGGACGACCCCCGAAGAGTAGTGGCCATGATAAAGCGCAAGGATTTGACCGACGCTTACAACCGCGAGGTGCTGAAAGCCGGCGAGTAATCGTAAGAGCGGCCAAATGGCTGTTGTTTTGAATCCGGGTTTTTTCAGGGTTGTATTTGTGGTATGATTTTCGAAAAGAGGTGAACTAAATGCGCTGGGATTACGGATGGGGCTGGGGAATGGGCCTTGGTTTCGGCTGGTTATTTATGCTTATCTTCTGGGTCCTGGTCATCCTCGGTGTTGCGCATATTGTAAGATTGATTGCCGGAGGCGGAAGAAAGGGAGAGAAGGAAGAGACCGCCATAGATATCCTGAAGAAGCGTTATGCGAAGGGTGAGATAAGCAAGGAGGAATTCGACAGGATGAGGGACGATCTCACCAAACCGTAGGAGGTGCCGTGAAGCTTATAAAAGCCGTAGTCCGGACAACGTCTCTCGATCGCATTATAAAGTCCCTTCAGGATATGGGCGTAAAGCATATGACCATATTCGAGGTGAAAGGGATCGGGGAACAGGTCCAGCTTTTCAACCCGTATACGATCCACAAGATGATCCAGATCATCCTGCCGGACGAAGAGGCGGAAGCGGCCGCAAATGTCATCATGGATTACGCCCATACCGGGTTTGCCGGAGACGGGCTTGTCGTAGTTATGCCCGTGGACTTTATGATAAAGATCCAGACCAGGGAAAAGGTGGAATGACTTCACAATATATGCAGATTTCATTCATAATTGATTCAAACGGATATGCTAAAAATTATATAAACATCAAGGAGGATCGAAATGAAGAAGTTTGCAGTTGTGGCTGTCGTCTTTTTTCTGGCGGCAGGAGTTGCGTTTGCAAAGGACTATGAAATAACAAAGAGGGCGGGCGAGTATAATGTCGAGGTCAAGATCGACAATAACCCCGCTATTGTAGGAAACAATAATTTCGAGGTCCGGGTCAAAGACGCATCGGGGAGAACCGTGACAGACGCAAAGGTCGTTGTCGAATACTCCATGCCTGCTATGCCCGGAATGCCAGCCATGAATTACAAGGCACCGGGCGTGCTAAAGGGCTCTGAGTATAGGGGCAGTATGAACCTCTCGATGTCCGGCTCCTGGAGTGTGGCTGTGAAGATCATAAAGGGAGGGAAGACGTCTACGATGAAGTTTACGGTAGACGCCAAGTAGTAGACCGACGCGGGGAAACAGCTGAGAATGAGATACGGAGAGACGGGAGAACGGTGAAGACGAGATGCGGGGATGTGTCCGCTTCCATGAGTCCTCACGTCAGGATTTTCATCAGCGCATCTTTCCTGGCGGGAATACTGTTGATTGCCCTCTCAAGCGTCGCGGCCGCTTCCGATGATACCCTGAGCCTGCCGGACCTCATCAACGAGGCCCTGCGTAAGAGCCCGGAGCTTCTCGCTGCGCAATCGCGGGCTTCTGCGTCCAGGTATAGGGTCCCGCAGGCAAAGAGCCTTCCCGACCCGATGCTCATGTTCGGCTACCAGAACGAGGGTTGGGGGAAATACAGTTTCGGGGAGTCGCAGATGTCGTGGTGGATGTTCTCCGCGTCCCAGAGCTTTCCCTTTCCGGGCAAACTCTCCCTGCGCGGCGAGATGGCGGAAAAAGAGTCCGAGGGACTCCAGGAGTCTTACGGCGCTGCAAGACTGAAGATCGTCGAGAAGGTCAGGGACCTCTATTACGATCTGTTTTCCGCTTATAAGGATATCGACATCATAAAGGAAAGGACCTCGCTTTTTTCGAAAATGGAGGAGGCCGCGAGGGCGCGCTACTCTGCAGGGCTGGCGCCCCAGCAGGAGATGCTGATGGCCCAGACCGAAAAATATATGCTCGCCGAAAAGGAGGAGATGCTGAAACAGAAGATCCAGTCTCTTGAGGCCATGCTCAACACAACGGTCGGCAGGGACGTGAATGCCCCTCTTGGACGGCCTGCAGAGACGGCCTATGAGCCCTTCGGCAGAAAGCTGGGGGAACTGATCAGCCTCGCCAACGAGAATTCTCCGGAAATAAAGGTCAGGGAAAAAATGGTGGCCGCCTCTGAGGCCGCTGTCAGGATTGCCGAGAAGGATTTCTATCCCGACTTCACCATTACCGGAAATGTGATGAAGAGGACGGGGGAGTTCGACGACATGTGGAGCCTGACCACGGCGATGAATATACCCATCTTTTACAGGTCGAAGCAGAGACAGGCGGTCAACGAGGCGAAGGCATCCCTGGGCGCTGCGCGTAATGAGCTCGAATCGACCAAGCTGATGGTGTCATCGAACTTAAGGGACGCCTTCTCTATGATGAAGTCCGCCGAGAATTTGATGGGGCTTTACAAAGACGGCCTTGTTCCCAAGTCCTATCAGGACTTCGAGCTTGCCCTTGCCGGATATGTCAGCGGCAAGGTCGATGCATTGACTGTGATCAACAGGCTCAGGGCTCTCCTGGATTATGAGACCCTTTACTGGAAACAGTTTGTGGAAAGGGAGAAGGCTATTGCGAGGCTTGAGGCGATTACCGGGATACAGGATTCCCGGCTGACGGAAAGATGGAATGAGAAAGAGTAGACTTATCCTTGTCATCACTGCCGTGGCTGTTATTGCGGCCGGAGTAATTTTTCTCATGTCAGGCAGAGCGTCAAAGGGCGCTGCCGGTAGTTCCATTGCAAAGCAATCGACGGCGACGGCTTCCGCCAATGCCGGATCAGGAGAGATGCCCGGAATGCCCGGCATGTCGCAGCCCCAGCCCGCGAAAGAACAGCCAAAAGAGGCTGCTGAAGAGCAGCAGGCCGAGGAGGCCCCGACCGTTGAAATCCCCTCCGAGAAACAGCAGTTGATAGGAGTGAGGACGACGGAAGTTGCAGTAAGGCCTCTCGTGAGGGCGATCAGGACCGTGGGCCGGATAGAGTACGACGAAAAGAGGGTGGCCACGGTAAACACCAAGTTCGAGTGCTGGATAGAAAAGCTGTATGTGGATTACACGGGGCGATATGTGAAGAAGGGAGAGCCCCTTGCCGAGGTCTACAGCCCGGAGCTTATCGCGACGCAGCAGGAGTTCATCAATGTCCTGAGGTGGGCGAAGAAACCTGCTGCGCCCGGTCCGGACACTGGAACGGGCGACGGGCTTGGTATCGGAAAGATGATATCGAGAGACTCGGAGATGATGGTGGAGGCTTCAAAACAGAGGCTGAGGCTATGGGACATATCCGATGACCAGATCCGGAAGATCGAGGAATCCGGGAAACCTTTGAGGACACTGACTATATACAGTCCGGTCAGCGGCTACGTGGTGCAGAAAGCTGCCCTGAAAGGAATGCGCGTCATGCCTGGAGAAAAGCTTTTTGACATCGCCGACCTTTCGACGGTCTGGATTATCGCCGACATTTATGAAGATCAGCTTCCTGAGCTCAGGTCCGGGGATACGGCCCGGATCGCCCTCAGCTACATCCCGGGAAGAGAGTTCGTTTCGAAGATCGATTATATCTATCCGACCCTCTCCAGTGAGACGAGAACGGCCAAGGCGAGATTTACGATCCCAAATCCGAGGATGCAGCTCAAGCCACAGATGTACGCCGATGTCGTGATCAAAGTCAATCTGGGCAAGAGGCTCTGTGTTCCGGACGATGCGGTCATCGATACCGGGACAAGAGAGGTCGTTTATGTGGACAAGGGCGATGGGTATTTTGAGCCGAGGGAGGTCCTGCTCGGTCTGAGGGGCGAGGGTTACAGGGAGGTGCTGGCCGGGCTTAAGTCGGGCGAGAAGGTGGCTTCGGCGGCGACGTTCCTTATCGATTCTGAGGCCCAGCTTAAAGGGGTAAAACCTCTAAGAAGGGATTAGGATTAGGGGGCGGGGATTGGAGACGACTAAGAGTAGTATAAAGAGCTTCAGAGATCTGAACATCTGGAAAGACGCCATTACACTTGTAAAGGTGATTTCAAAACCAAATCCTAAACCCGAATCCCCAATCCTTTCCCCGAAATGATTTCCAGGATAATCGAATACAGCGCGAGGAACAGGTTCATCATCTTCCTGATGGTGATATTCCTTTTCGCCTGGGGATACTGGGCCCTCACCAGAACGCCCCTTGATGCCATCCCGGACCTCAGCGACACGCAGGTAATAATTTACACCGACTGGGCTGGCCGGAGCCCTGACCTCGTCGAGGACCAGGTGACCTATCCGATAACGTCCACTCTTCTCGCGGCCCCGAAGGTACAGGCGGTAAGGGGCTATTCCTTCCTGGGCAGCTCTTTCATTTACGTCATATTCGACGAAGGCACCGACATCTACTGGGCGCGAAGCCGCGTACTCGAATACCTTCAGTCCGTGAGGAGCAAGCTCCCGCCGGATGCTAACCCCGTGCTCGGTCCCGATGCAACGAGCGTGGGGTGGGGGTTCAGCTACGCTGTTGTCGATGATAAGGGGGGGCACGACCTGTCACAGCTCCGTTCCATTCAGGACTGGAACATCAAATACGCCATCGAGAGCGTTCCCGGCGTCTCACAGGTCGCGAGCATCGGGGGCTTTGTGAAGCAATATCAGGTGACTGTCGATCCCGACCGCCTGTCCGCGTATAACATTTCGTTGATGAAGGTGGTTGACGCCGTCCGCAAAAGTAACAATGATGTAGAGGGCAGGGTACTCGATCTTTCCGGCAGGGAATACATGATCAGGGGACGCGGTTATATCAAGGGGCTTAAGGACCTTGAAGATATCGCTGTGGGTACGGACGGCTCCGGAACGCCCGTCTATTTACGGGATGTCGGTCATGTGCAGCTCGGTCCCGAGATAAGGAGGGGTGTCGCTGAGCTTGATGGAAAAGGAGAGGTTGCGGGAGGCATAGTTGTCGTGCGCTTCGGCGAAAATGTCCTTAAAGTGATCGAGAGGGTGAAGGAGAAGATAAAGAACGAGATACAGCCTTCTTTGCCGCCGGGAGTAAAGATCGTCACCACTTATGACAGAAGCGATTTGATTCACCGGTCGATCGATTATCTTAAACACGAGATCGTTTATCTTTCGGTGATCGTGAGCGCTGTCTGCATCGTCTTTCTGTTCCATCTCCCCAGCGCCCTCGTGATAATCCTGACTCTCCCCCTTGCGATCATCGCTTCCTTCATCTGCATGCACTATATCGGAGTCACCTCAAATATAATGAGCCTCGGCGGCATCGCGATCGCCATCGGCGCGATGGTGGACGCGTCCATCATCATGGTCGAGAACGCGCACAAGAAACTCGAGGCATGGACCTGCGAGCTCGTGAAGCCGTGCCCGAGGATAGACGTGATTATCGAAGCCGCTAAGGAGGTCGGACCGTCCCTTTTCTTCTCCCTCCTGGTAATTACGGTCGGCTTTCTCCCTGTATTTACGCTTCAGGAGCAGGCAGGGCGTCTCTTCAGACCCCTGGCATATACGAAGACCTTTGCGATGCTCTTTGCGTCTTTTCTCGCTATCACCCTGACCCCGCTTATGATGACGATGTTCATCAGAGAATATGTGCCTGTATTCGGCAAGATGCCTCTTCTGAAACACATCTTCACTATATATCCTGAGGAGAGTCATCCCGTGAGCGTCCTTCTCCACAAGATCTACGAGCCCATAGCGAGACTGGCGCTTAAGTTCAAGTGGACCATCATCGTCATCGCGGCGATAATCGTCCTTGTTACCCTCACCTTGTTTATATTGCCGATGCTGGGCCTGACGGTGTATTCTCCGTTCAAACTGGGTTCTGAATTCATGCCCCCGCTGAACGAGGGAACGTTACTTTATATGCCTATTACGTCTCCGGGCGCTTCTGTCCCGGAGGCCTCAAGACTCCTCCAGCTTCAGGACAAATTGCTGATGACTGTTCCCGAGGTCTCTCAGGTTTTCGGCAAGGCCGGACGCGCCGAGACCGCCACGGACCCTGCGCCTGTGGAGATGTTTGAGACGGTGGTAAACCTCAAGCCCGAGAAAGATTGGCGGAAGGGCATGGATATGGAGAAGCTGAGGAACGAGATAAATGATACCGTGCAGATACCGGGCATCTCAAATACCATCCTTCAGCCTATCGAAACAAGGATCCAGATGCTCGCTACCGGACTGAGAGGGCGCGTCGGCGTCAAGGTCCTGGGGCCGAATCTCGATACGATCGAGAAGGTCTCCATAGGCGTTGAAAACGCTCTGAAGGAGGTCCCCGGCACAAGGATGGCGTATGCCGAGAGGGCGACGACCGGGTATTTCCTGGACATAAGGCCGAAAAGGGAGGAGATAGCTAGATACGGTCTTTCCATGGATGATGTCCAGGGAGTGATAGCGAGCGCACTTGGAGGGATGGACCTTACTACTACCGTGGAAGGCAGGGAGCGCTATCCCGTAAACGTCAGATATGCAAGAGAACTGAGGAACAATGTCGACAAGATAAAAGCTATATTCGTGCCTGCCAGGCTTTCGGGAGATGCCGGCGGAATGGATGCCGCTGAAAAACGTCCGGCTGAGATTGCCCATATACCTCTAGGGGAGCTTGCCGACATCCGGTTCGTCAAGGGACCGACCCAGATAAAGAGCGAAGAAGGTCTTCTTGCCAATTATGTCTATATAGATTTTGCGGGAAGCGATGTCGGCAGCTATGTTGAACGGGCAAAGAAGAAGATCGCGTCGATGGTCAGCATACCTCCGGGTTACCGGCTGCAGTGGAGCGGAGAATACGAGTATCTCGAAAAGACAAAGGAGAGGCTGAAGATCGTCATCCCTCTGACGCTTCTCATAATCTTCATCCTTATTTATTTGAATACGAAGTCCGTGACGAAAACGATGATAGTCCTGCTGGCTGTCCCTTTTTCCCTTGTCGGCTCCTTCTGGCTGCTGCACTTCCTGGGCTATCACATGAGTACGGCGGTATGGGTCGGGATCATAGCCCTGGCAGGACTCGATGCGGAGACGGGCGTTGTGATGCTCCTCTATCTCGAGCTTGCCTATGAGCAATGGAAAGTGGAAGGGAAGCTTAAAACCATGGATGATCTGAGGGATGCGACCATGCACGGTGCCGTCAAAAGGATAAGGCCGAAGATCATGACCGTCAGCGTTATACTCGCGGGACTGATTCCCATAATGTTCAGCCACGGGACAGGTGCGGATGTGATGAAGCGCATTGCTGCGCCGATGGTGGGAGGAGTCGTGACGTCCACTATTCTCGAACTCGTCATCTACCCTGCGATTTATATGATCTGGAAGGGCAGGGAATTCAAAAGGGCTTGAGACTGCTTATATGTCTGTGAAGACCGGACTCGACCGACTTGAGAAGAATTGGCCCGCGCGTCTTAAAGGCGCGAGGGCGGGACTCGTGGTGCATCCCGCCTCAATCAACGGAAGATTGGATCATGCAATCGATCTTCTCCTCAAATCGAAGAAGTGCAGGTTGACCACGCTTTTCGGCCCGCAGCACGGCATCCTTGGAGAGACGCAGGACAATATGGTCGAGTGGAAGGAGTTCCGCGACAGGAGGACCGGTCTTCCCGTCTTCAGCCTGTATGGCAAGACCAGGAAGCCCGTCCCTTCGATGCTGAGAGAGATCGAAGTCCTGATTGTCGATCTGCAGGATGTGGGATCGCGCTATTACACGTTCATATGGACCATGGAGCTCTGTATGCAGGCTTGCCTTGAAAACCGGAAAGCCTTTATCGTACTCGACAGGCCGAACCCGATTGGAGGGGAGAAGGTTGAGGGTACTGTCCTCTCGCCATCCTTTGCTTCGTTTGTCGGAAACCGGTCTCTGCCTGTGCGCCACGGTATGACGATAGGTGAAATCGCGCGTTATCTTTGCGAAGAATTCTACCCGTCACTGGACCTTCATGTTGTGAGCGTGGAAGGATGGAAGAGGGCGATGTGGTTTCAGGAAACCGGCCTGCCCTGGGCTATGCCGTCTCCCAATATGCCGACTGCCGAAACTGCGGCGGTCTATCCGGGCATGTGTCTTCTCGAAGGGACCCTTTTGAGCGAAGGACGGGGCACGACGAGGCCCTTCGAGATGTTCGGAGCGCCTTATATAAATCCATATGCCCTTGTGAAAAGACTGAAGGAGTTCAGACTGCCGGGCGTTATCTTCAGGCCGCTCTATTTTATGCCGACCTTTCAAAAACACGCAGGTAAACTCTGCGGAGGCGCCCAGGTCCATGTGACGGACAGAGAGCGTTTCAAACCTTTCAAAAGCGGAGTTGCTGTAATCAAGACGGTCCACGATCTCTATCCGGATTTATTTCAATGGAAGAATCCCCCTTATGAGTACGAGACCGCGAAGATGCCGATCGATATTCTTGCGGGCACGGACAGGCTTCGAAAAGAAATTGATGGGGGGAAGGGTCTTGATAGGATGGAACAATGGTGGCGGGAAGAATGCCTTCATTTTCAAAGGACCGTGAGAAGGCGTTTTCTGATCTATGACTGAGACTGTAAACGTCTTTATCCTTGCCGCCGGTTTGGGCGAAAGGCTCCGACCGATCACCGATTATATCCCGAAACCGCTTCTTCCAGTCGCGGGTAAGCCCGTCCTGCAGCTGATCCTTGAAAGGGTTTCACTGCTTTCCATCAAGCGTATCGGGATAAACCTTCACCATAAAAAGAGCGTCCTGGAGACATGGCTAAGCTCCCCGGCATTGAGGGACAGGATTACGCTTTTCACCGAGCAGGAAATCCTTGGGACCGGCGGCGCGCTCAAGAACGCGGAGAGCTTTCTGGCAGATGGAACGTTTCTCGTCCACAATGCCGATATACTTTCCGACATAAGTCTTGACGGGATGATTGAGGCGCACAGGGTATCGGGGAACCTTGCCACTCTTGCGGTCCATGATTTCCCAAAATACAATAACGTGTCGGTCGATGCCGAGGGTCTATTAACGGCTGTCGGCAGTCATGTCATCGAAGGACGATCCGCGAAGAAGATGGCCTTCACCGGGATAGCTGTATATGATCCGGAATTCCTGAGAGTCCTTCCTGCCGGCTCATCGAGTGTGGTGGGTGCATGGATAGCAGCAGCGCGTTTGGGCCATAAAATCGGCACATTCGATGTGAGCGGATGTCACTGGAGCGACATAGGGACTCCTGCGGCATACGCCTCCGCGGTCGTCGATAAGCTGAGGTCTGAGGGCGAGACGGTCTTTATTCATCCTTCGGCCGAGGGCTGCCGGAATGCTGACATAGACGGTTATGTGTCAATTGAAGAGGGATGCGTTATAGCCGAAGGGGCCGGCTTGAGGAACTGCATAGTCCTTCCCGGGACGAGGCTCGCTTCAAACCTCCGTCATGAAAACTGCATCGTCGGCCCTGACTTCGAGGTAGCATTGAAAGAGAAAGAGGTCCTGCCGGCGACGGAAGACGCTCATATGGTCCTCATAGGGTCGGGAGGCTCCGACAGGAGATACTACCGCGTGAGGGAAGAGGGGGACTCATTCGTGCTCGTAAAGTACGGCCCTGATGACCGTGATTTCCACAGACATTTTTCGTATACATCATTTTTGAGCAGGCAAGGAATTCCCGTCCCGGTCCTGCTTAAGGTCGACGAGGACCTAAGGGAGACCGTGTTCGAAGACCTCGGAGATTTATCTCTCTATAGCTGGCTGAAGTGCTCTCGACCCGAAGAAGAGGTCGAAGCGGTTTACAAAAAGGTGATCGACATCGCTGTTATGGTCCATACGAGGGTAACGAGGCATGTTTCGGAGTGTTTTCCGCTGGCCGAAAGGCTATTCGATTATGAGCATCTGCGCTGGGAAACGGCCTATTTCATGGAGAACTTTGTTTCGGGCATCAGGAAGATGAGGACGGATAGGACTTCCAGGATCGAAGAGGAATTCCACAGGCTCGCTCTGCAAGTGGACTCTTTTCCGAAGACTGTCATGCACAGGGATTTGCAATCGCAGAATATCATGATCAAAAAAGGGATGCCTCGCCTGATCGACTATCAGGGCGCGAGGATAGGCCCTCCTGCTTACGACGTCGCATCTCTTCTCTGGGACCCGTATCACAGACTCGATGACAGTATGAGAGCGGGGTTGATAGATTATTACATCGAAACCATGAGAGTAAACGGGGGCGATTATCCGAATGAGGGGAACTTCAGGGATATGCTTCTTCCCTGCCGTCTTCAAAGGCACATGCAGGCCCTCGGGGCATATGGTTTTCTCTCGACTTCGAAGGGCAAGACATATTTTCTCAAACATATAGGCGAGGGATTGAGACTCTTGAAAGAAGACGCTTACCTGGCAAGAGAGGGATATCCCGCAATTTACGGACTTGTCGCGGACCTGTGAAGAGAGATGATTCTATAAGCTATGGACGTTACGCATTGGCCCTCCTTCTTGCGGTCAATATGCTGAACTACATAGACCGGCAGGTCCTCTACGCGGTTTTCCCTCTCATCAAACATGACTTTCAGTTGTCCGATACCGCTCTCGGTTTCCTGGGGAGCGCCTTTATGATCTTTTATATGCTGACGGCCCCTGTCTTCGGATGGCTGGGCGACCGGATGAGCCGCGTCAGGCTCGCCTCGACAGGCCTTTCCATCTGGAGCCTCGCCACAGTCCTTGCCGGGTTCGCTATGGGGTACGGGCCTCTCTTGTCTGCGAGAACGGTCGTAGGGGTGGGAGAAGCAAGCTTCGGGACGGTCTCTCCGGGACTCCTCGCGGATTATTTCCCTAAGGAGAGAAGGGGCAGGGTCCTTTCATATCTGTTTCTTGCCATACCCGTGGGGAGCGCACTGGGGTATCTCTTAGGCGGCCTTCTCGGTCATGAATTCGGTTGGCACTCGGCCTTTCTTATAGTGGGCGTCCCGGGACTGGTCCTCTTCTTCCCTCTGTGGTCTCTCCGCGAGCCGGTGCGCGGTACGATGGAGGGGAGCGCGCAGAATGCGAACAGGTCCGGCAAGAGATACGCGACGCTTTTCAGAAACAGGTCATATATCGTCAACACTCTCGCGATGGCGGCTATGACTTTTGCTCTCGGCGGTCTGGCCCAGTGGATGCCGAGCTTTCTCAACCGCTTGCACGGACTTGATGTGGCGAAGGCAAATACCATCTTCGGCGCAATCACAGTGGTGTCCGGAATCAGCGGGACCTTGGCCGGGGGATGGCTCGGGGACAGGCTTCAGCGGAAGAGCCGGAAGGGATACCTGATGGTGTCCGGCGGCGGCTTCCTGCTCGGCACGCCTATCGCCGCTTACGCCTTAATGACGCCGTCGCTGTCTCATTGCATGACGGCAATGTTCTTTGCCGAGTTCTTCCTGTTTCTTAACACTGGACCGCTGAATACCGTCATTGTCAACGTAACGGGTCCGTCTGTGCGGGCCATGGCCTTTGCTGTAAACATCTTCTTCATACACGCCCTTGGAGACGCGATCTCTCCCACTGTTCTTGGATGGTTTTCGGACATGTGGGGACTGAGGCTTTCGCTTTTGACAACCTCGGTCGCAATCATCATCGCCGCCTTCCTTTCCTTCCTCTGCATGAAGTTTATTGAGGGAGACACGGTCTCGTCGTAAGGCGGGTTAGCTCTCTTCCATTCCTCTCAGGACAGACTTGATGTCGATAATCGGGGTGCCGTCCAGCGCCTCCAGCGGACGGACCCTGATGCTCGCCGTCCCTTGAATCTCCAGTATTTCGACACGGTGCAGACCTATGGGATTTGGCCGGTCCGGAGACCTCGTTGCAAACACGCCCTTGAGAGGCAGGGCGGTGTTGCCTCTCGGATGGACCTTCAGGAGGTCCCGCTTGCCTTGGTGCAACCAGGTAAAAAGGAGTATCTCCTGGCCGACTTCCAGACCGTCAAGCGCTGCGGCATAAGCCGGATCAATTTCCAAAAAGGCTTCGGGCGCGCCTTCGCGTCCCTGTTTCGGGCATTCATCACGCGACCTGAGGGAAGAGCGGACCACTCCCACCGGCAGCAACGAATATAAGGCGTCTTTCATAATATCTCCTCCAGATCTGTCCTTAGCAATCTACCCTAATGTTGTATGCGTTGAGCACTTCTGCCTCCATGCCCCAAAGTTGCCAATCGTTCATGCAACTATAAGGTTTCTTTAACTGAGACAAAAGAAGTCAGAGCCCGCCTCTGTTTTTCAGCTCCTTTTCGATTTCTTCGATCTGTTGCTTATATCTCCCGCACTCTTCCTCGAACTCCTCCTGCATGTTTTGCGCCTTTTCAGCGCCGATATGGACCGAGGTCCTCTGAAATGAAAACGAGTGCACGTCCTCAAGGTCGCAGAGATTGTCTTTTAGCCTCTTCAGTGCGGCCCTTAATTCGTCTGTAGACATATCTCCCATGTTTTTGAATGTCTCCACTATTTCCTCCATCTCTCAAATAATTATTTCGATAAAAGGAATATCCCAGCCTTCTGTTTCTCGCTGAGCAGTTTCGAAGCCTCTCTGAGTGTGAGGCCGGAAGCCCTATTTCTTACCCTTTGAAGAAAAGAGACGACACTCTCCGGGTCGGCCTTAGACATCTCCCGAAGTCCCCAGCCAATCGCCTTTCTGATGAAGAATTCTTTTTCTGAAATCATCATTTCGGCAAACCCGAAGAAGAGGTCCTTATCTCCTCTTCCAACTCTGAAAAGCAGGATCTGCGAGATGAGCGCTGCCCTCCTCATCCAGAAGTTGTCCGATGCGCTCCATCTGCGCAGGTATCTGTAAGTCCTCGCGTCTTTGCTGAGCACGGCCCCGACAAGGTGGATGGAAATGTCATCGACACAATCCCATCCTGTCGACGCTGCCAGCATCTTTTCAAGCACGGGCATGAGCGCAAAGTCGAGGTATTCCGGATAATACTGAAGGACCCTCAGTCCGAGCCGCTTTTCATCGTGATAGTCGGAACCCCATAGCCTCTCTGCCAGTTCCACAATATCTTCGCGCCGGACATCTCTGTTCGCCTTCCTGAAGTCTTTCGCCAGCTTGTCGGTGAAGGGCACGGAGGTTCCGAAGAATTTGAAAGGGCTCTTGAGGTACTGCTTCTCGTGTACTGCCCTCTCGGGATCGGCGTTTTCTTTAATCATCCTCCGGAAAGAGGTCAGTTGCCGGCGGATAGCATTCATATCTGTTCGGCAGGAAAATGCGCTTTCACGGTCTTCCCCACCTCTTCCAGCCACTCCTTCCTCTGTTCATGAGGGCTGGTGACAATTACGCCGAACATTTTGCGATAAAAATTGTTTACTCCGCACAACCTGAAGATGCAGTTCTTCCAGATCGTCTCAAGAGGGTCTCCAAAGACGGAAAGCTCCCTCTCTGCCGGAGTATTTGAAGTATTAAATACAATCGCCGTTTCGGCCTTCAATAGACCATACGGGACGCCTTCGCCGCTGTCGCCTTCGCGGAATTCGTATGCGACGCCGGGCCGCATAACTCTGTCTACCCATCCCTTCAGGATCGCGGGCGGCTGCCCCCACCAGTTGGGATGAATGATGATAATGCCGTGAGCATCCACGAGCTCATCGCAATGCAACCGGACCGCTTCGTCCGGTCCGGCGCCCCTCGACACTTCCGCGAAGGGCAGGACGGGATCGAAGCCTTCCTTATACAGGTCGTGAAACATAACCTGGTAGCCGCAGCGTGAAAGTGTCCTGACAACCGTCTCGGCGATTGCATGATTGAAGCTTCCTTCCCGGGGATGCGCGAGGATTACCGATACCTTCACTCTCTAGCCGTCCTTTCTTTATTCGCCATGCCGACAGTTTATCACGATAAGAGGATCCGCCGCCATAACAATGCTTTGCCGCTGGACAGAGAAGAAGTTTCTGATACGAGCGTAGGGCTTCCTTTATCCGGTCACACAGCCAAAACAGGAAAGATATAACAGGCAGAAAGCACGATAAACGTTGCGATAAGGAAATAATGGAAAAGCAGCAGCTTCAGGTCGTGGGGTATCGACGAGGGCCTGAAATACATGATTTGCCAGATTAGACGCGCGAGCCAGAAGAGGCCGTATGAGAGGCTGATGCCTCCGCCAAGTCCCCTGCCGCTGCTGAGCTCCCTGACATACGCAAGCGAGACAACGCCGAATAAGAAAAAGAATAGCGTCAAGAATACATGGATGGTGTAAAGGACTTTCCGGTTCAGAATGGTCATTTTTTCGAAATCGGACCTCCAATGGAAGAGCCTGTAAAAAGCGCTGTGACCGGCAGCTACGAACAACGAGAATATCCCTCCCATCATGATCGCAAGTTCGGCAAAATTATCAGGCATGGTCATCGGTCCCGGCCTTCCGCCAGGACGACTGAGGTCTCTATCTGGCGCTCCGGGATCGACCAGTACTTCTTGAGCAGACGGTTCTTCTCTTCTGCTGAGACAAGATGAAATCCGTGCTTTTCATAAAAGCGGATAGCCCAGGTTGCGTCAGCCCAGGTGCCGATGAGAATCGGAAGATCGGTCATCTTTCTCAGGTGGGACAACAATCTGCTTCCGATTCCCTTGTTTCTTTGAACGGTCCTGACATAAGCGTGCCGAATAAGAGCGACATCCCGAACATGTTGTATTCCCATCACGCCGATCAATTCGCCGTTTTCTTCGTATCCCCAAAAAACGACTCCGCTGTCCAGCTCGTGCCTGAGGTATTCCTCGGACATATAAGGCTCCTTCCAGCGGTCGGACGGTATGACTCCCTTGTATGCCTGCGCGGCATCGTTGATTATCGAATAGATTGCGTCAAAATCTCTTTCAGTGCATTGGCGGATCATCTGTTGCAATACTCTTCCGGAAATATCATCTGTCCTTATTTAGAATTATTAACAGTCTCAAAATAATATTTACAGACTTTTGGCTTTCGACCGTCATGCCCGAGGTCCTTAGTCGAGCATCCATGCTTCTCAACCTGGATTCCCGCCTTCGCGGGAATGACGACTATGAAGTACAGACTATTATGAGATAGTTAATAGATCCACCATTGTCTTTCTAGGCTGGGCGAACAATCTGCCTACCCTTTGTCTGAACTCCTCGGGCGTAATATGCTCCCGGTGGGTGCCTATGACGATCTTTATCTCCGGAAAAGCCTTTTCCAAGGCGGTCCTGTATTTCTCCCTGAAAGGGCAGAGGGTTTTGATGCAGTAAGTGAAGTGGATCGCTTCGACCCTGAATTCCGCGAGCGCCCTGATGCGCTGCAACAGCTTGTCTTCACCGGCGAGAGTAGGGCATCCCGGACAGTTGATGATACCGACAAGATCAAGGGGCTTGTCCTTCGGATAATCCGAGAATGTCCCCTCGCGCTTCCGTAAATCCGCGAGACAGCTCGCCGAAGAGCAGCCCAGATCCTGCGTTGCATTGGAGCAAGTGAGTATCCCTATTCTCGCCATAGATTTTCCCTAGAGATCAATTTTCTTTGCACTCTTTGCGCAATAGCCAGCCGTTCAGGTCAACGGTCCTATAGCTTCCCTTCCCATTTTTCCTGGAAGACAATCTCACTAAGCGGTTTTCGCGACGGAGCGGAGGTCTTCTCCTCCAGGGGATATCCGACAGGAAAAAGACCTACCACCCTGATATTTGAGGGTATCCCAAGCAATGCCATCACCTTGTCCTCCTCAAATACGCCCACAAAGACGGTCCCGAGTCCAAGGGCCCTCGCAGAAAGCATGAGGTTCTGAGCCGCTATACCCATGTCCGTCATGTAGTAGGGCTGAGACCATATATTTCCGGACCGTGAGGGATCGGCGCACGCCACAATTATAACGGGCGCCTCGGCCAGGCCCTTCTTGGCCGGATTGAACTTGTAGCCAAGGGGCGAAAAAAAAGATTCCACGTAGGACAGCTCGCTTATCTTTTCTTTGGTCAAAGGATCCCTCACCACAATGAAGCGCCAGCACTGGAAATTCGCCCAGGAGGGCGCCTGCCGTGCGGCCTCCAGTATAGCTTCAAGCTTTTCATCTTCCACAGGCCTGTCCGAGAACCTGCGAACGCTTCTCCTCGTCCTTATAGCGTCAAAGAGATCCACGTCGTCCTCCTTATCCCGGGTTTTGCATCCATTATATACCGAAGCAGTTCTTCCGGTCATTTTTTATTGAATAGCTATGAGTAAAAAGGGCTTCATACAAAATGGTAGCAGGAATACAAAAGTGTAGTAGTTTATTTTAGGAGCTTCTCTGCAAAATCAACGGGTTTAAGAATGGCACGGTTTTGGCAAGTCACCTGTTCCATCAGGAGGTCATGTGGGTTCATTGAGGGATAAGGTCAAGGATCTGGAGAGAGAGGAGATACTCCATGCGATGGAAGAGTGCAACTGGGTTATGGCCAGGGCCGCAAGGAGGCTCGGTATCACAGAAAGGATGATGGGGTACAAGATCAGGAAATACGGCATAAGAAAGGAGGAGAGACTGCTTTATATCGAGCGTCAAAGCGTTTAATTTGCAGAGTGCAGTTTGGGAGATGACAAAACACATCTGAGGAGGAAGAAATGAGGAAGGTTGTAATTGCACTTAGTATGTTGATAGCGTTATTTTCATTGAGCGGTGTTGCTGCTGCGGAGGACGCCAAGCCGGCAGGCGCGACTCTGCTGGACATCAAGAATATGCTCGGCCTTAGCATTTATCTTCAGGGGGGATACACCTATAATTTTAATGACCCTTCCTCGGGAGAAAGCGAGCTGAGGATATTCGATCACAAGGCCAACGCCTTTACCCTGGACCTTGCGCAGATAGTATTCAACAGGGATGCGGAGACCGGCGGGATAGGCTACAGATTGAAACTCTCGGCGGGCGAGACCGCGAAGTTCATCCACGCGGCAGGACTCGGCAAACCGGGCGACGCGTTTGATCTGACCGAGGGATACATCGACTACGTGGCGCCCGTCGGCAAAGGGCTCAAGTTCCGGTTCGGAAAGTTCGTTACCATGCATGGCGCCGAGGTTATAGAGGCGAAGGACGATATGAACTACTCGCGAGGTCTTCTTTTCAACTATTCTATCCCCTTTACCCATACCGGACTGATGGTCGGCTATCCATTTAGCGATAAGCTAAGCGCGAACTTCTACGTGGTCAACGGATGGGACAACTTCAGCGAAGACGTGGGCGGCAGCAAGACCCTCGGTCTCACCGTGAACTACACCCCTGCCGAGCAGTTCTCGTTCGTCGAGAACCTTATGAACGGGCGTGAGGTCGTGGTCAGCGGCAGCGGGGTGCGCACCAACAGGTTCCTCTCGGATACGGTGGTCACGGTGAAGCCTGTAAAGGACCTCGCCTTCGTCGTAAACGGCGATTATGCGACCCAGAGCAGGGCCGCTGCCGACGGGTCGGACGCCAAATGGTACGGAGTGGCCGGGTACGTTAAGTATGATTTCTGCGATTTCTTCAGCACGACGGTCAGGGCCGAGTACTTCAACGATAAAGACGGCTTCAGGACCGGCGTTGCGCAGAAGGCCAAGGAGATAACGCTGACCCCGGAATTCAGGGTCGCAAAGGCGCTTATCGTGAGGCCCGAATACAGGCACGACTGGTCGGACAAGGAGTTCTTTGATTCCGGAACGAAGAAGGGCCAGGACACCATTGCGCTCGGCGTGATGTATACCTGGTAGGAGATGTCAAACGCGCCCCCGCCTCCTGCCAGAGGCGGGAACGCACAAACAACGCTAAGTAAAAGGAGTATACCATGTCTGAAAAAACAAATTCATCCGAGGTAACCAGAGGGACCCTTGGAATAACGGGTCTGACGATGAACGCAATGGCCCTGATAGCGCCGGGGGCCTTCTTATGGCTGACGTTTCAAATGCAGTCTCTTTACGGAGCTCCAATGGCAGGCATGTCCATGTGGTTCGGCATCCTTTTCGCGCTCCTGCTCTGTTTTGCCACGGCTATCAGTTATGCGGAGCTCTCGAAGCTATATCCGGGACCGGGCTCCTCGTATCTCTATGCCGAGCAGGCGTTTCTCTCGAAGACGCGCGCATACAAGTTCGCCCGGCTTGCCAAGTTCGTTACAGGATGGGCGAGTCATCTATACTATTGGGTCTACCCGGGCGTTATGGTCGGTGTGACCGCCATTCTCGGAGGTTTCCTGCTGAGCCAGTTTCTGCCGGACACCTTCAGCGGCACATATAACAGCCCGATCTTTATGTGGCTCTTCTGCGTCGTCTTTGCACTCGGAGTCGCCTATATCGCCTATCGCGGCGTGACCGGAACAACGGCGGTCAACGTTGTGATAAACATAGTGCAGATTTCGGCCCTCCTTGTGTTTTCGGTGATCGCCATCGGCTATCGCATACAGCATCCGCAGGGCTCGACCGGGTTCCATCTTTCAAACGGAATAGCGGTAAATTACCAGGTGGCCCAGGAGCCTCAAAAGGATGAAAAGGGAAATCCCATACCTGTTTTGGATGCCGGCGGCAAGCCGACCATTGATAAGGACGGTAAGCCGGTCTATCAGATGCAGGACGCGCAGGACAAAGACGGCAATCCCGTGCCGGCGGACAAGGACGGCAAGGCCGTGTCCGACCCGAAACTTGCCGCCCCCTTCACCGTCGACTATAAGGATGGAGCGATGACAAAGGACGATAAAGGCAACCCGGTCTTCAATTACCATTCGACTGCGGGTTCCGTCATCGCCCCTCACGGGTTCAACTTCATCTTCATTCAGGCGGCCATCGCCATCCTGATCCTGGTCGGCTTCGAGTCGGTAACCGCGATGGGCGAAGAGGCGAAGCGGCCCAAGAAAGACATTCCGCGCGCAGTCCTTCTTTCTCTGGCGATTCAGGGAACGTTCTGTTACCTGATCGAGTATTTCGCGGCGAACTACATGCTCCACAACGGCTACACCATGCCAAACGCCGGGGCCTCCGGCGCGCCTATCGGTGATATGATGGTCATCGCAGGAACGTGGCTCTTCGGCAGCTATGCCGCAGGGAAGGCGTTCATGCTGGTTCAGGCCTTTACGGTCTTTCTGGCGCTGATAGGCACCACGCTCTCCTGTCTGAGCACAGGGGCGCGCGTTACCTACGCAATGGGACGGGATGAGGAGGTGCCGTCACACTTCGGCATGCTTCACGGGAAGACGGCCTCTCCGTACCGGGCGATCTGGACCCTTGCCGTCATCTCTGCAATCATAGGCATAGCGACTGTGTTGGGCTACATGGGTGGACAGTCGTCGGTGCCGGCGCCTCTCGACAAACACAACTTCTGGTACAGCATCGGCATCTTCTCTCCTGAGACTTATACAAAGCTGCCCAACACGCTCGTCATCATGACTCTGATCAGCAACTTCGGCACCTTTATGCTTTACATGATCACCTGTCTGATAGCGATGGTGGCATTCAAGGAACACCACAGTTTTAACGGGTTCAAACACCTGGTTGTCCCGGTCCTCGGTCTGCTTGCTAACCTTGTGATCATGCTCTTTTACCTGGTCGGGCCGTTTACAGTGGCGGGCATGAGCTGGAAGGAGCCTTACATAGCGCTCGCCTTTTGTGCTGCGTGGGGTGCTTACGGGGCCTTCTACTTCCTTAAGACCAGCAAGGCCAAGGGCAGGAAGATACTGGTCAGCAGCGAGGCGAGGGAAGCTCTGCTGAACGGCAAAGTCTAAGGCTGTTCCGTAAGGTAATGCAGACATTTCGATCAGTAGGGAGTCAGGACGGCCGCCCCCGGCGGCCGTCCTTCTATAAGCGCCTTTCACTTTCGCAAAATAAATGTTAGAGTGTTTCAACTATGGAACTGACATACTCTGAGCTTTCATCTCCGGGTCCCGCGCGGGAGAACAACGAGGATTTCACGGGCTTTTGGCAGCCCGAAGCGCTGGAGGAAAAGCGCAGTCGCGGGGCGGTAGCCGCGTTGGCCGACGGAGTCGGCGGGTTGGATCGCGGAGAAGTGGCCAGCCGCCTCGCTGTGGAAACCGCCTTGAAGACATTCCGTGAAGCCCGCGGAGAGCAGTCAGCCCAGCAGTTGATAACTCAGATGTTCAATGCGGCCAATCTTGCGGTATACGACAAGAGGACGGAGGAGGGGGGCAGGGCTCGTATGGCCACGACCCTTTCCATAGTTGTCTTCCGTAACAATGAAATCACAGTAGGCAACGTCGGAGATTCGCGGGTCTATCTCGTTCGCAAGGCGACGATCAAACAACTTTCGACGGACCACAGCTATACCGGAATGCAGCAGAAGTTCGGGCTGATCACAGAGCAGGAGGCAAAGGCGAGCGACAAGCGTTCCATACTTACGCGAAGCGTCGGGCATGAGCCGGTCATCCGGGTCGACGTGGAGAACGCGACGGTCTTCAAGGGTGACAAGGTCGTGCTTTGTTCCGACGGCCTGTATGCGCATGTCGCCGACAGCGAGATAGCCGACATTGTGTCGCGACTTTCACCGGCCCAGGCCTGCCGGCAGCTCGTAGCTCTGGCCGAGCAGCGGGGGACCGACGACAATCTCTCGGTCCAGGTCCTCCAGATCAACGATGTCGAGAAGGTGGCTTTGTATCGAGGTGTGGCAATGTATCAGGAGTCTGCGGACCCGACTACAAAATATGAGCTCCGCCCCGGTCAGACACTGGACAACCGTTTCCTTATCCTCGAAACCATAAGCCGGAGCGGCATGGCTACTATCTTCAAGGCAACGGACCTGAAGACGAAGCAGACCGTGGCTGTTAAGGTCCCGCTCATGCAGTTCGAAAGCGACCCAGGCTTCTACTCCCGTTTCCAGCGCGAGCAGGAGATTGGACTCCGCCTGGAGCATCCCTATATCCTGAGGTTCATCCCCGTGGAGGAGGAGCAGCGCAGCCGCCCTTATATAGTGACCGAATATCTCCGGGGCTATACGCTTTCATATCTCCTGAACAACGTCCGGCCGATGCCCGAAAAAGACGCGCTCAAGCTGGCGGGTCTTATCTGCGAGGCCCTGGCCTACATGCACGGGCAGGGAGTCGTCCACAGGGACCTGAAGCCGCAGAACGTCATGATCTGCTACGACGGCACGATACGGATCATGGACTTCGGCATTGCGAGGGCCGGGGCCGGAAGGCGCATAACATTCACCGGCTTCACGCCTGCCGTAGGCACACCCGATTATATGGCGCCCGAGCAGGTAAGGGGGAAGCGGGGCGACGCCCGGACAGACATTTACAGTCTCGGGGCGATGCTCTATGAGATGGTGGTTGGGGTAGTGCCTTTTGAGGGGGACAACCCGTTTGCGGTCATGAACGCGCGCGTCACCGGCGACCCGGCGGCCCCGCGCAAGCGCAATCCGAAGGTCTCGCCGCAGGTCGAGGAGATCATCCTCCACGCGATGGAGCGGGAGCCCCGGAGCCGCTATCAGACGGCGGCAGAGCTGAAGACGGAGCTGGACAATCCGGCCGCCGTGCAATTGACCGGGCGGTGCGACCGGCTTCAGGTCCCTTCCCCATGGAAGCGGGGCTGGAGGAAGGCGGCCTGGATAGCATTGGCCGTAGCGGTCCCTCTTATTGTCCTGGCCCTTCTGGTCCTGCTTATAATTCACCGCGGGACCGCGCATTAGAGCTTTGATTTTCTGTTCATCTTGTCTCGTACCTACATTATTGTCAGCGAGATACATTTTGGTAGTTCATTCCTGAGTAGGATTCTTTATAAAACAAACATATCGGCCTGGCATGTTTATTGTTATTCAATGGCTTAAGAAAAAAGGACGAAGGAGTCTGAGATGACGTTTATTACCTGGCTTATATTTATCGGTGCGGCGCTCCTGGAGGTGGGAGGCGATGCCGTGGTGAGAAAAGGGCTTCGCGGGAGCGGACTGCCGATTGTTTTGGCGGGATGCGTCATGCTCGGCTCGTATGGAGTGGTGGTGAATACGTTGAAGTGGGACTTTTCGAAACTGCTGGGTGTCTATGTGGCTGTCTTCGCGGCGGTGAGCGTGTTGTTCGGACGTTTTGTATTCGATGAGGTCATACCGAGGGCCACATGGCTCGGCTTGAGCGTTATCATCTGCGGCGCGATGATAATCCAGTTCGGGAAGGGAGTATGATGACGGCAGACCATAGCGCGCTCACGCCCGATCTTATCTGGAGCCTTATCTGCACTTTTCTCGTCTTTCTTATGCAGGCAGGCTTTGCGATGATGCAGACCGGCTTCACGAGATCAAAAAATGCCGGACATACCATGGCGATGAATATGACGGTGTTCGTATTCACTATGCTCGGTTACTGGGCTGCCGGCTATGCCCTTCAGTCAGGGGGCAAGGTTTTTTTTCTCACCGGCACGGCGCCGGATGTCTCTGTTGACGCGCTCTTTCTGCGGCAGGCCGTTTTGATGAGCATCGCGGCTACCATCCCTATCGGGGCCATGGCCGAGCGCTGGACGTTCAGGTCATTTGTCGTCTACGGCTTTTTTTTCTCGACGCTGACTTATCCGCTTTATGCAGGCTGGGTATGGTCCGGGGGCTGGCTGTCCAGGCTTGGCCGGGACTTTGGATTGGGTCACGGCGTCATAGATTTCGCGGGCTCATCCGTGGTGCACATGGCCGGCGGCATCGCAGGGCTTGCGGGCTCGGTCGCCCTCGGTCCGCGAATGGGAAAATTCAAGGCCGACGGAACACCCAACGCAATTCCGGGGCACCATGTCCCGATGGCCGTCGTCGGGTGTCTGATACTTTTTTTCGGGTGGTTCGGATTCAATTCCGGCTCAGCCTTTGCGTATGGCGATATGAGGATCGGCTTGATAGCAACTAATACTGTGCTCGCGGGTGTTGCAGCCTGCTTTTCGGCGATGTGTTATATGTGGCTTTTTTACCGGAAGCCGGACCTTTCGCTCTCGGCGAACGGCCTGCTCGCCGGACTTGTCGCCATTTCGGCTCCCTGTGCATTTGTGGGGCCCGGCGGGGCGGTTATTATAGGACTTGTCGCAGGAACCCTTTGTTGCGCGAGCGTCTTCTTTGTTGAGAGAAGATTGAAGGTTGACGATCCGGTCGGGGCAGTGTCTGTTCACGCCACATCAGGCGCCTGGGGAATGATGGCCCTTGGTCTCTTTGCCGACGGCACTTGCGGTGACGGACTTAACAGCGTCAGCGGGCCGGTGAGGGGACTCTTTTACGGCGACTCTTCACAGCTTCTGGCCGAGGTAGTCGGTGTTGCCGTGAGCTTTGCCTTTGTCTTTGTGGTTATGTATCTGTTTTTCAGGGCATTGGATAAGATAGTCCCGCTGCGGGTTTCGGAAGAGGTGGAGTTCGAGGGACTGGACCAGAACGAAGTGTCTGTCACGGCATATCCGGACTTCAGTCTTAAAACGCGCAGGTAGAGCGAGGATGGAAGAAAGAGCCGTGCGGCGGTCTGCGATTGACATCGGTCCTATTTGGGATATATTTAGATTAAGAGGTATATCGGTTCCGGCGTCCCGAACAAACGCCGGATGACAGGCGTTACCTAACCCTCCTTGTCAAGCGGCTGAGCAGGCAAGGCCTGCCAGCCGTCGCCTGTTGCGCCGCCCATGTATTGTCCTTCAAGACTGTCGACTCGCAAAGATTTTATAAGTATAATTCAGTATTCCTTATCTAGAAACGGCCTCAAGACATGACCAAGGTGAGACAGAGAATAGACCTTATGCGGGAGTTTTCCGTCCCGCTTGTGCTTGGAGTGGCTGTGGCGCTGGTCTGGGCGAACCTCTCGCCGGAGAACTATTCCAGGTTTCTCTATAACCATTTCTTCGGACGCCTTAGTTTCCACTTCGTGACAAATGACATCTTCATGGTCTTCTTTTTCGGGATCGCCGCAGTGGAAATAACGCAGAGCTGTCTTCCCGGAGGAGATCTTAACCCGCCCGGGAAGGCGGTGAACCCGCTGTTGGCCACACTAGGGGGAGTGCTCGGTCCGGCGGTCGTCTATCTCGTCTTGAACCATTTTATAGGCTCCGACACTTTGCGTCGCGGGTGGGGCATCCCTACGGCCACGGACATTGCCTTTGCGTGGCTCGTGGCAAAGGCCATTTTCGGAGAGCGTCATCCGGCTGTATCATTTCTCCTCCTTCTCGCGGTCGCCGATGACGGCATAGGCCTTGCGATTATTGCTCTCTTCTATCCGGACCCAAGGGTCCCGCCGCAGTCGGCCTGGCTGCTTCTCACGGCTGCCGGCGTGCTGATGGCGCTTATAATGAAGCGCCGCAAGGTCCTCAATTACTGGCCATATGTTCTTATCGGCGGAGGTCTGAGCTGGACGGGTCTCTTCAAGTCACACCTTCATCCGGCGCTGGCGCTGGTCTTCATCATACCGTTTCTGCCTCACGCCAGTCGCGAGAGCAAGCGTTTCTTCGAGGAGGATGTCGCAGACCGTTCCGCCCTTTCGAGGTTCGAGCACGAGTGGAAGGTGATCGTGGACTTCGGTCTCTTCATGTTCGGACTTGCCAATTCGGGAGTGGCCTTTTCTTCTGCGGGCACTGCGACATGGCTCGTCTTTGTTTCCCTTCTCGTGGGGAAGATCGGGGGCATCTTCTTTCTCGGCACCGTCGCCCGGAAATCCGGTTTTCCTCTCCCTTCCGGCATGAAAGCGAAGGACCTCCTCCTTGTAAGCGTCATAGCCGGGATAGGTTTCACTGTCGCCCTGTTTATTGCGGGAGAGGCCTTCTCGGACCCTGTTGTTCAGGGCGCCGCCAGGATGGGGGCGATATTGAGCTTCAGTGCGGCCCTGATAGCGCTCGCTCTCGGAAGACTGCTTCAAATCAGGAAGATCAGATAGCCGGTCTGCCTGCGCTTACTTGTGTGAGATAGTCTCTCGTTACCTATCTTCTACAAAATTAGTGCTACATAATTGTATTAAATACAAAATTGTAGCGCTTCCCTTACGAAAATACTCTTGAAAAACAAGCAAGTCCGGTTTGGCATGATTATGGCTACATAATTGTTGGTGACCGCAATGGGATCGCTGAAGGAGAAGATCAGGGAGATAGAGAAAGAGGAGATACTCCATGCCCTGCGGGAATGCGACTGGGTCATGGCGAGGGCGGCGAGGATGATCGGGATCACCGAGAGGATGATAGGTTACAAGATAAAGAAGTACGGGCTGAAAAAAGAGGAGGGGACGGCGATTACTGAAAGGCTAAGAAGGTGAAAGAGGTCAAGTAGGTCAATAAGTCTGATTGTTATCGGTCTTGAATTCTGGAAAGATTATAGGTAAAGGATGATAAGGAGGATTGAGATGAAAAGGTTCGTAAGCTTTGTATTGTTGTTGAGCATCCTGGGCATGGCGGGACTGGCTCTTGCCGAAGAGATACAGCCGGCAGCCCCGTCCCCGGCAGGTATTCAGCAGGCAGGCCCTTCCGCTGTCCAGCCTGCGCCTAAGATCGACACTGGCGACACGGCCTGGATGATAGTGGCCACAGCTCTTGTCATGCTCATGTCGATTCCCGGGCTTGCGCTTTTTTACGGCGGTCTCGCAAAGCGCAAGGACTCACTCAATACGATGGCCATGACCTTTGTGACCTTCTGTATCGTCAGTTTCCTCTGGGTCATTTACGGGTATCCGCTGGCGTTCGGCAGCGATATCGGTGGCGTGATCGGAAGTCCTGCCAAACTCTTTCTGAGCGGGGTCGGCACTAACAGCATTACAGACCTGGCAAAGACGATTCCGGAATTCGTATATATCGTTTATCAGCTCACCTTTGCGGCGATTACTGTTGCGCTTGCAAGCGGCGCGTACATCGAAAGGATGAAGTTTTCCGCCTGGGTAATCTTCACGGTATTATGGATGACTCTCGTGTATGTTCCTGTTGCGCATTGGGTGTGGGGAGGAGGTTTTCTTGCTAAACTCGGGGCCCTGGATTTTGCGGGCGGCACAGTCGTTCATGTCAATGCGGGCGTCGCGGCCCTTGTCGGCGCCCTGGTCCTGGGGAAGCGGCGTGAGAAAGCGATCTTGCCCGGCAACCTGACGCTGGTAGTTACAGGCGCCGGCCTTCTCTGGTTCGGGTGGTTCGGTTTCAATGCGGGTTCCGCGGTGGCGGCAAACGGGTTGGCTGGGGCCGCCTTTATCAATACGAATACTGCTACGGCCGCTGCAGCGCTCTCATGGATGGTGACGGAGTGGGTACATTCAAAGAAGCCGACGGTCCTCGGTCTTGCCTCCGGCGCGGTGGCGGGTCTCGTAGCGGTGACGCCTGCTGCGGGTTTTGTAAACATCGGCGGCGCCATCGTCATCGGCATAGTCGCGGGCATCGTGCCCTTTTTCGCAGTTGCCAAGCTCAAGCCCTTGTTCGGCTATGACGATACGCTCGACGCCTTCGGCATTCACGGGATCGGCGGGATGCTGGGGGCAATCCTCACCGGAGTCTTTGCTGACCCGGCGATCAATGAGGCGGGCAGGGGGCTTCTTTACGGCAATCCCGGCCAGCTGCTGACACAACTCATAGCAGTGGCCACAACCGTGGTCTACAGCGGTGTAATGACCTTAGTAATATTTATGATCATTAAGGTCGTAGTAGGAATCAGGGTGGACGTCGAGGACGAGATGAGCGGTCTCGACGAGAGCCAGCACGGCGAGAAGGCATACAACTTTTAAGTGATCGGGTCAGTGTCGGTGATTATGTCAGTGTTGTTGGTAATATATCAGGCATTCTGACACCGACACTGACCGACAGCCTATTGTCTTTTGAACGACCTACAAAAATGTAGCTCCTACAAAAATGTAGCTAATCGTCGAAGCCAGCGTTTCTAAATGTAAATGAGGACGTCCAGGCAGCGGAAGGCTACAAAAATGTAGCTCCGTCCATGGGGTTCTGTCAAAAAGTCTTTTAAAATCAATAAGCTTCATCAGGCATGTTCTTCGCAGAAGCGAGCTCAATCTATTGCGCGCGAGGAGCCTGTTTATGAAAAAATGGAAAATTGCTTTGTATTCAATGCTTTGCCTGATCGCCTTTCCCGCGAGCGGGTTTGCCCAGACCACCGGGAAGATAGACGCCGGAGACACTGCCTTTGTCCTGATATGCGCATCCCTTGTCATGCTGATGACGCCGGGGCTTGCGATGTTCTACGGCGGGATGGTCAGAAGAAAGAACGTCCTCGGAACACTTATGCAAAGCTTTGTGGCGATAGCGCTGGTGAGTGTGCAGTGGGTGCTCTTCGGCTATAGCCTCTCCTTCGGTCCGGACATTCACGGCATCATAGGCGGCCTTGATTGGGCCTTCTTAAGGGGGGTGGGGATAGAGCCGAATGCCGCTTATGCCGCGACGGTCCCGCATATTGCTTTTATGATCTACCAGGCAATGTTTGCCGTTATTACCCCGGCGCTTATAACCGGCGCGTTTGCGGAGAGGGTGAAGTTTTCTTCCTTCATGCTTTTCACCCTGTTGTGGTCCACGATTGTCTATGACCCGGTTGCTCACTGGGTCTGGGGCCAGGGGGGATGGCTGAAGAATATGGGGGTCCTGGACTTTGCGGGTGGCGTGGTCGTCCATCTCACGTCCGGAATTTCCGCCCTCGCTGCGGCCCTTGTGATCGGCAAACGCAAAGGCTATATGCACGAGATCATAATGCCTCACAACCTGCCTATGACCGTGCTTGGCGCTGGCCTCTTGTGGTTCGGGTGGTTCGGCTTTAACGCAGGAAGCGCTCTCTCTGCCGGCGCTCTCAGCACAATGGCGTTCGTGGCTACTCATATAGCGGCGGTTTCGGCGACACTGTCATGGGCTGTTATCGAGTGGGTGCACCGGGGAAGGCCCACTATGTTCGGCGCAGCCACAGGAGCCATAGCAGGACTTGCGACTATTACGCCTGCCTCGGGTTTCGTAAGTCCGATGTCTGCGTTTGCCATTGGCATCGCGGCCGGAGCGGTCTGTTATGCCGCGCTGAATCTGAAAGGAAAGTTCGGTTATGATGACTCGCTTGACGCCTTCGGTGTCCACGGCGTGGGCGGCATTTTGGGGACCCTCGGCGCGGGCCTTCTCGCCCAAAAGCTGATAAACCCTGCCGGGGCCGACGGGTTGTTCTTCGGAAACGGCCATCAATTTGTCGTACAGGTCGAGTCGATCCTCGTGGTCGGCGCATATTCTTTTGTGGTCAGTGTGGTCCTGCTGAAGCTTATCGATGCGTTGATGGGCCTGAGGACATCCGAGGAAGACGAGGTCAACGGTCTCGACGTGAGCCAGCACGGGGAAAGCGGATATACATTCTGAAGCCGGTTTTGTGTAACCCTGACGCTGCATTGGATGAAGGTCCTATAGGAACTTAGCACCAAGGGTGAAAGAAAAGCTCTGCTCCACGTTCGTCCATTTTTGTGAATGAGGCGGCTTACGGTATCGCGTTAAAAAAGGCCTTTCCACTTCTCGTTTTCAACTTTAAGACTGTGTCGCATAAAGCGCAAGGCGGACACGCCTCAAAACTTTTATGATGCGATGTTATATCAGAAATTTGGCATTTGGAAGGAGTTCACAGATTGTAGGTCTGATGAGCGTAATACTGCCGGTCACCAGGAGCTCTTAAGGTATCGCCATAAAAGGTTTTTCATCATATCCGCCTTCGGTATCAATGCGGTTTTTGCAGCGTCAGGGTTTACATGTCAAACATCGTCATCGTATAATACTCACTTGTAATTTGCCTGAGAATCGTGAGTATCTTCGTTTAAAAGGAAGGTGGGGACAATGAATATAGTCGTATGCATCAAACAGGTCCCGGACACGGCAGAGGTGAGGATCAACCCCGAGACGAACACCCTCATAAGGGACGGAGTTGCGAGCATCATAAACCCTTACGACATGCACGCGGTTGAAGCGGCGCTGCAGATAAAGGAAAAGGCTGGCGGAAGGGTCACGGTGATAACCATGGGACCCCCGCAGGCGGAAACGGCATTGAGAGAGGTGCTCTCTATGGGCGCCGACGAGGCGGTCCTCCTGACCGACAGGGCGTTCGCCGGCTCGGACACCTGGGCCACTTCCTATACTCTGTCCATGGCTGTGAGAAAGATCGGCGCGGATGTGGTTGTATGCGGCAAACAGGCCATAGACGGCGATACAGCCCAGGTCGGACCGGAAATGGCGGAATTCCTGGACATACCTCATATATCTTATGTACGGATGATCGAGGAGGTCCGCGCGGATTACCTGCTCGTTCAGAGACTGATGGACGAGGGTTATGACATTGTCGAATCTTCCCTGCCTGTATTGCTTACCATCGTCAAAGAAATCAATACCCCGCGCCTGCCGTCTCTTAAGGGAAAGATGGCGGCAAAGAAGGCGGAGATAAAAAAATGGACCTCATCCGATATAGGGGCCGAGGCGGACAAGATCGGCCTGAACGGATCTCCCACGCAGGTTAAGAACATCTTCGCTCCCGAGGCAAAGAAGAACCGGAAAGTCCTGGAGGGCGACATCGAAGAGCAGGTCGATGCCCTGGTCCGCGAACTGAGGGGTCTGAAATGCGTATAGTAATCACACCCGAGAAGTGCACCGGCTGCGAGACGTGTGTCGAGTCCTGCCCCTATACCGCCATTGTCGTGAAGGAAGGCAAGGCGTTCATAACCGAATACTGCCAGCTCTGTCGCGCCTGTCTCGGAGTTTGTCCGGAAGGCGCTATCAAGGAGGTCCTCGAACCGGGTGAAACACCGGCCAGGAAGGAAGAGGAGACTGACAAGTATTCCGGCGTATGGGTGTTTGCCGAACAGAGGGATGGAAAGGCCGCTTCCGTAGCATACGAGCTTCTGGGAGTTGGAAGGAAGCTTGCGGACGACCGGCATACGGGGCTTTCGGCGGTCCTGCTCGGGGCGTCTGAATCGGAGGCCCTGGAGCTCATCAAAGGGGGAGCGGACAGGGTCTTCCTCTCGAACAACACGCTTTTCGGGAAGTTCAACGATGAGCCTTATTCGCAAATCCTCACTCTGTTGATCCGGGAGCACCGGCCAGAGATAGTCCTTGCCGGAGCTACGCCTATAGGTCGTTCTTTTCTGCCCAGGGTCGCCGCAAGACTGAGGACCGGTCTTACCGCGGACTGCACTTCTCTTGAAATCGACAAGGAATCAGGAAATCTCCTTCAGGTGCGGCCGGCCTTCGGCGGCAATATCATGGCGACCATCCTCTGTCCCAATAACAGACCCCAGATGGCGACGGTCAGACCGAGAGTGATGAAGCGCGGCAAGCGCGACGAACACAGACAGGGCCAGATTATCCATGTGAAGGCGGAAGGGCTTTCTTCCCGTACTAGGGTCCTCGACACCATAAAGGAGATATCCGATATCGCTGTAAATCTGCAGGAGGCCGAGGTCATCGTCTCGGGTGGTAGGGGGCTCGGCGACAAGAAGGGGTTTGCCATGCTCGAAGAACTGGCTGAGGCGCTCGGCGGTTCCATAGGCGCTTCAAGAGCGGCTGTGGATGAGGGCTGGGTCCCTTACAGCCACCAGGTGGGACAGACGGGCAAGACGGTTTGCCCCAAGATATATATTGCCTGCGGGATCTCGGGCGCTGTCCAGCATCTGGTCGGGATGCAGTCCTCGGATATCATCATCGCAATCAACAAGAATCCTGAGGCCCCGATATTCGGCGTAGCGACCTACGGCATAGTCGGAGACGTCTATGAGGTAATACCAATGCTGATCAAGAAGATCAAAGAGAATCGGAGTAAGGAGTGACGAGGTAACGGGGAACTCGCGATGCGGAGGAACGGTGACGCGGAGACGCGGGGAAAAGACATACGCGACTGAATGATATGGCAGACCCTATTAGAACATATAAGGATTTGAGGGTATATCAAAACTCCTTTGAGACTGCTATGAAGATATTTGAGATTACAAAGACCTTTCCTGTGGAAGAAAAGTATTCGCTTGTCGATCAGATACGTCGTTCGTCCAGGTCGGTCAGTGCTAATATTGCCGAGGCGTGGCGGAAACGGAGATACAAGGCAGCTTTTATTGCCAAGTTGAGCGACGCTGAAAGCGAAGCCGCTGAAACTCAGGTTTGGCTTGAATTCTGCACTGGATGCGGATATGTGAAGGAGGAAGTCGTTTCTGATTTCGAGGCTGCATATGACCAAGTTATCGGTCAGATAGTGAAAATGATCGAGGAGGCACACAAGTGGGTAATCAAAACCAAGTAGCTGCCATTTCACCGGGTCACCGGGTCACCGGGTCTCCCCGTCTCGTTTTTGTCTTTCCCGGTCAGGGCTCTCAATATGTCGGGATGGGGAAGGAGATTTGCGAGAATTCCGTTGAGGCAAAGAATGTCTTTGATGAGGCCTCCGACGCTCTTGGATACGATGTTGCACGGTTATGTTTCGAAGGACCTGCGGAGGAGCTTAACAAAACCATAAGGACCCAGCCCTGTATTCTGACCGCGAGCATTGCGATTCTGAGAGCGGTTTCTGCGAGAGGACTGACGCCTTCCGCTGTCGCGGGCCACAGCCTCGGAGAGTATTCCGCGCTGGTGGCAGCCGGTGTCATATCGTTCAAAGACGCGGTGAAGCTCACTGAGAAAAGAGCTCGGTTTATGCAGGAGGCTGTGCCGGAGGGAAGGGGGCTGATGGCTGCGGTCCTCGGACTCGACAGGGACAGACTGAAGAATATATGTCTGTCACTTAAGTCTGGCTATGCTGCGCCCGCCAATTACAACAGCCCCGGCCAGATAGTGATTGCGGGTGAAAAGGAGGCTGTGGAAGAGGTCATGAGGCTTGCCAAAGAGGCCGGCGCGAAGAGGGCTGTGCCATTAGCGGTGAGCGTTCCTTCACACTGCGCACTGATGGCTGAAGCCTCAAAAAGACTGGGAGAGCTGATTGAGGGGATCGAATTCAAAAACCCTGCGATTCCCCTTGTGAACAATGCGGACGCAGTATTCCTAAGGGATGTGCAGGGAGTGAAGTCGTCTCTGGTAAGGCAGTTGAGCAGTCCTCTTTTATGGGAAGATTCCATAAAAACCATAGCGGGTTCAGGCATAGATACGTTCGTGGAAATAGGGCCGGAAAAAGTGCTCTCGGGTCTGATAAAGAGGATTGCGCCGGATGCAAAAGTCTATAATGTGGAAGATTTGAAGGGCCTCGAAAGTACCCTCTCGCAGTTGTAGAAACTATCGTTTGCCTTTTAGCCGTCATCGATCTGAAGATACCACCATCCTTCCCGTCTCGCTGAAGCCTTATGCCTGCGTAAATGTTTCTATTGACGCAGGGGGAGACGGGTTGATATATTAGTTCACTTCATCTTGGAGGAGGTAATGGGGTGGTAGCAGGGAGGGGTTTCAAGGTCGCACTCGATGGGGATATATTTCTTTGCTCCTCACTCACCGAACAGCCACTGCAGAACCAGAAGCAAACCTATAAGCCTGTCCCGGAGGGGACCAATTGACAATGAGGCGGAAACTAAAACCTGGAGAAGAATTATATGCCTTTCCCGACAAGCGAAAAAGTCCAAGCGCATCTAATACTATATGCCGGCATCTAATTTGGATGCTTCTTGTAACTACTCAATAACTGGTTGTACGAATAATAAAATGATAACAATATGAAAAAGAAGGTAGTCCTGATATCCTGCGTGAGTAAGAAATTATCTCGGCGGGCAAAAGTGCGCGACCTTTATACAAGCACTTTATTTAAACTAAATCTGAAATATGCAGAACAATTGAGACCAGATAAAATATATGTTCTTTCCGCTAAACACGGGTTGTTATCACTGAATGACGAGATAGCTCCATACAATCAGACCCTCAATGAAATGACTGCGTCAGAAGTAAAGTCGTGGGCAATGGAAGTGCTGCGCCAGCTAAGGTGCGTCTCTGAAATTGAAAATACAAAATATATATTTCTCGCAGGCAACCGATATTGCAAGTATCTCTTGCCTGCATTGAAGGACTACGCAATTCCGCTACAAGGCTTAAGAATCGGAGAACAACTTTCAGAATTGAAGGATCTCACCTCATGAGCAAAGAATGTAAGATTCTTCATGAGGTTGTTTGTTCAATGAAGAGGTATTATTTCCCATTTGACGAATCAGCAATCCCGGAGGATGGTATCTATTTTTTATTTGAGAAAGGCGAGATCGGTCACGGGGCTGAAAGAATAGTCAGAATCGGAACACATACAGGCGAGGGGCAACTTCCTTCTCGGTTGCGGTGTCATTTTTCAGCTGCATTCCCCCACCTGGTTTTCAGGGTCATTCCCCCAGGTGCAGCATCCTATCCTCGATTTTTTAGCATAGGTTGTAGAACATAATC
>JAJYIF010000027.1 GCA_021790195.1 Nitrospirota bacterium | reverse complement strand
GAAAAAGAAAGGCACAGGCTTGATTATGTTCTACAACCTATGCTAAAAAATCGAGGATAGGATGCTGCACCTGGGGGAATGACCCTGAAAACCAGGTGGGGGAATGCAGCTGAAAAATGACAATTTAAACCTTGTTTTGTTTTTATTATCAAAAAGATCATTTGCGGTGATCATATCCGTAGCAGCAATTCTTCTACCATCTGATAACTCTATAACCTCACCGCAGACAATCCCGTCAGCGCAAAGTTTTCTATCTTTTTCCTTTTGTGCGTCCATGTCATGCCAATCTGATGCGTTAGTTTCAGAAGTCTCACGCGACGAAATATATTTCCCCATATCCATAACCACCAATCCTCCGGCCGCTTCGCTTTTATGCCACGGAGACTGGAAGTGAGACAGGGCATTTGGTTTAACTCCAACATCTTTCAAACAATTAAAATAAGCAGCACTAAGCATTTTATGCCCAACGCCGTTTCTATCATATTTCCCAAAGTCAATCCAATTAATAAGTTTTGCCGCGTTGCCTCCCCAATGCAAGCCGATTGCCTTTTGGCCAATCCTGTCTAAAAGCTGATTCTCCCCTATTATGTCATTAGCGGCAGCAGTTAGCATCGCAGTATAAAATGATATAGCGCAAAACTCCAGAGCAATAATTTGCCTCAGCCATTGGATGTCTTTTTGATTTGCATGCTTTAGCAGCATATCATGGATTGTCTTTTCCTCGTTTCTCAATATAAGATTTAGTCTTGCAGCGAAAAATGCAGGCTCATTTTTTTTCTCATCAAGGGCAATTGCCGCTTTTCGACTAAAAAGAAAATCGGCGAGTCTTCCGTTTTTTTGGAATAGTTGTGCTATTTGACGACCAGCCAATGTTACGGAGGCGTCAAATCTGATATCCCCTCCATACCATATACTAATGTCGGTCGTTCCGCCTCCAATATCGAGGCATATGGCAGCGATATCTTTATTGGCTCTTTCCGTAATATCGGATATAGTTTTCTCGCTTCCAAAAAATTCTCCTGCGGCTATCCCCTCTGTTTCAAATGCAGGTTTCATTTGGCTATCTCTATTAACTATTATTGGATTGTCTCTTTCGTCTTCCTTCTTCTCATATTTATCAATGATCCGATAAGATTCATTCAACATTTTCTTAAACACGTTCTCCCATTCGCCCTTTAACATAGTTATATTATTTGGCGAAAAAGCCTTTGGGTATGAGCATAGGAACTCAATCTCTGAAATTCTTTGATCAACAGCTTCGACGAGAATTAAGAAAAGAATGCTTTCAATAAAATATTCGGTCTTGCGCTCACCTTCAACATCCCATTTGATGTCGGAATAAACATTGTGCGGCAATTGATAAGCTGAAGGGAAAAAGGCAAAATAATCTAACAACATATGGCTCTTACGCGCAAGGTTAAATATTTTTAGTGTTGTAGGGACAGGAAGATCAATGGATTCAAGAGGGACAAAATAATTCTGAGCAACCCTTTTTCTAATATCATCACTACTTGTACAGATCCTTCTGACATATTTGGGAAACTCAAACCGCCACTTTACTGCAGTATCGGATGTACCGCTCTGCCTAAAGATATTAGTATTTGATGTTCCAAAATCAATGCCAACTTTCCATTTATTCGAGAGGTCTGGCAATTGGAGTTGATGCTGAATTATCACAAGCCCGGCTTTCTTATCTGAATCAATCTTTATCTCCAATCCCTCTGGAAATGCATTATCCCCGCTTATTTCAGTGATTCTAATTTTTTGTTTGAGTTCTTTATCCTCATGCTCTCGTGATTCAGTAACAGGACGAGGCGAGCCTTTATCTTTTCCAAAAACAACAGGCGCAACTGACACATCTTCAGCACTTGCGTGAAATAGATAATACCTGCGCCAGTGATGGTCAAGATAATTCGGAAAGATTTCAACAATAGGAGCATCAATGTCTGTTATTGAACCTTCGCTTACGATGGGGCCTTTTTTCTTATAAAGCTTCTTTACCGTCTCTGAATCGCCGCCCCTTATCGGTAGTTGGAAGGAAAAGGTCACGTTCTCGCCGTCTTCTTTGTAATCGGGTTTTAACTTCCCTATGTCTTCCCATGAGAAGAAATTAAGTATCTCTTTCTTGAACGGTAGGATATACTTTGTTTTGCCTGCATTATATTCGGACTCGGAATCTACGAGAAGGTCGCCACTTTTCCCTTTGAGGAGTATATCAGTCAAAAAATATTTCTCAGGTCTTATCCACACAGCCTTCTCATCAGCAAGTTTATAACCGCTGTGAATCTTTACTTCATTACCCTTGCCGTCTTCATCCGGCTTAAAGAATTTTTCCAATGCTGCCCTTGCATCGCTGCTGTTTAAATCGCTCAGTTTTATTGGACCCTTATCCTTCGGCTCCCAAATTCTTTTATTCGTTTTTTTGAGCAGATTTTCCGTAATTATGACAACTTCATCATATTCGCTGTAATTTCTTTTCATGGCGAGAGAAAAATCCGATCTCCCGACAGCCGCATAAGCGCCTATGTCTTCTTTTTCCAGCGGGCATAAAAGGGCACGATATATTTGATACCTGTCAAGAACCGAATGGGTAATTATAGGCGTATCAACCACTCTTACTTTTTCAGAGTCAATTTCCTGACCGTCAAAATCTCCTCTGATTTCATTCCGCCATTCTTTAAGCAGTTCCAAGATATTAGTTGTGACATCGCGATGTGTATTTTTTTCATTAGTATAGAGGAGACCATCGCGTCTTTCATCATCTGATTGGTCAAGTTTACTGAGCAGGACTTCCAGCCATTCTCCGATAAGTTCATAGCTGTCCTCACCTTTTAAGGGTGGACGAAGAAAACCATAATCATCCTTTATATCCAAGTTCGTATTTTTCAATTGTTGATTGTAGGCGACCGCAGTATAGACAAGAGTAACCGGCGAAAATGCACCTACGGGGATCTCGCCGAATTTGATAAGAAAGACATCAGTCCATAGATAGCGGGTGTCTTTTTCAAGCTGAATGCCTTCACGATGGGGCTTTAATTTTGATAATGCCTTAGAAAATCTCCCTTCATCCCAGGTGACTGGAACAACTGTCACTATATTCTTATACTTATAGTCAGCTAACGCTAATAAGCTCAGCAAACCTCTCCATTCCTGTTTAAATCTTGCTCTAAGAGGATTCTGCGAGTTCTTTCTTAAAGCAGACTGAAAAATCAACGGGCGCGCCCATATATCCGGCACAGAACTGACATGCAGGTCTTCTGCCCTTTCGGCGACTTCTATCGCATTACTGATAGCGCTGAATATGCCACCGTCCTGTTTTTCCCACCTGCCTGTGGTCGGCGGCTTAATATCCTTCTCACCTTCCAGTTTGGGTAAATAATAATGTATAGGCATGTCAGGACCTCCAAGTTCTCACAGTTTATAGTTTTCCTCGGAAAAGCGTCTCGCACTTTGATATACTGCACTAATGACCTTACTCACAGGTGAAACATTCGCCTTTTTCAGATTGATATCATTTAATCTGCTTATTAGCGTGGAAAAAGGTTTTGACTCTTTTGAACCGCCTCCGGCAACAATATCTCCTATGAACCGTTCATGTAAGCCACCGTTCTTATTATCATCAAACACTTTGATGTCTTGCCCAACCAAAATATTACCGTCAACGATCTTATTTTTATCGATCAACTTTACTCTCTCATTCTGGCCTATCGCACATATCCATGCTAAAAACAACTTGGAAAACTCGCAAAATTTAATTACCATTTTTTTGTTATCGTCAGTTCGTGCCGCCTTAGGAAAATTATTGGCGAACCATGGGAGACTATCATTCTCGGTATCTAGAACGCCCTTTTTGTCATCACGGCATACATGCGTGCACATGGCATAAGTAAACACAGACATAGTTACCACGTCTGATTTAAATTTCTTATCCCGCTGCATTTTTTTCCCGCTGTTGTCGTCAAATTCGCGACCAAATGGTAAGTTATTCCATGTGACAGCATCCTCGGGTCTGCCTCCTACAAAATATTGCTTTATAGGAATATCGGCGACTGGTTCTTGTTCAAAAAAATCATACGCTGTCAGGCCGCTCACAATTTCTATGAAATGCGGTAGATTTTCCTGTGTGTCGCTACCGGCGCTGAAGTTTCCCACATTCTGACCACCGCTATCCCCGACGAAATAGATTTGATCAAATCCGAGTTCTTCCTTTTTAGTTCCATAGTAATCCAGCGCAGCCTTTGTCGCCATTGGAAAATCCTTTGGTGTAACAAACATCTTCTCGTCTGTATCCACATCGGAAGCAAAACTAAAATACGGTAAGATAAGTGCACTGCCCAACAATACCTTACTCTTATTACTGCCAAGATCAGCCTCTTTGTGATATTTAATGATGTCCTTTGAGCCGAAAGTTGGAACCCCGGCAGCGCCAGTGCCTCCAAAAATCGAGCCGACCAAAAAAAGTTTAATCTCATTTTGACCGGCAGTAGGCATGTCATCAAAAAGCAGTTTCCACGGATATTTGCTCTCATCTATGTTAGACATTACAACCGAGCCAATGGACGGATGCCCACGGAAGCCTTTGTTGAGTGGCGTTTCAAGTTCATCATTGGAAAACAGCACCGACGCAAAATCAGCCTTATCTCTTTGCAAACCTCCAAAATTGATATATGCTGCCAATGTCGTATCCTGATTTTCCCTCTCATCCTCAAATATATTCCATACGATAGGGTCTGGAATCTTTATGTCAGTTTTAAAAAGCCCACCGTTATCAATCCTCTGATAATTTCGCCTGCAATATGTATAGGTCTCTATCAATTCTTTGGTTCTGCGGAAATTACCATTACCTTTGTCAGGATCCACAAGAAAAATAGACAGCTCATCCGGCCCATAACCAGCAGCACACATGAACACCATTGCCTCTATAACTCTTGCACCTGTACCGCCTATCCCAATCAAATAATTTTTAGACATATACGCCCCCTTTTATCTCTTGCAAAGCGGTAGTCGCTCGACATTTGTAGGCGACATCAGTAGTGTACTAATCCAGAAAAAAATAAAGGTATGAAGAGCTGCAAGGCCGAAAAGCATAATGTAATAAATAGGGGCTACCCCCTGTGTCATCAACATCAACACTAACGCCAATACAATACCTGCTGACGCTACAATTTGTATTATGAATGATATATTCCAAATCTTTTTTGCTCGCTCCAACGCCCCAGCAGTGGAATCTTTGCTACCGTAGTAAAACCAGTAAAGGGAATTCGTAATTCCAATGAGCGCAGCAATCGCCAATACAATCCGATATCTTGCGAGAAACTCCTCTACACTCATTGAAGAAAGAGAAACTTTATCGCCTATTACACCGCCCAATACAACTGCAGTAATAACCCACAATATCGCCCCTCCCGCCAACGTAATCAGATAATTCATTGGATTTTTGTTCATACGTGACCTCCTTTACAGTTTCTTTATATTTATTATCATTTGCACTATTTTCGGCTGCGCCACGGCGGCATTTGCATTCAAGAGCCCCTCTATAAACGGTTTCAGATTAAGGGTCTTATTGGCATCATGCTTCGGAGTTGGATTATCTGAAGAAAAATCATCTATCCACTTAGGCGGAATATAGCCGTTTACCTGAGATGGCTGTACATAGACGAGATATGAATACATTCCCGGCTGATCACCCGGCGTTACAGAAAGTTTGGCGCTGATCTTATTTCCATTGGCGACTCTCAACTCTTTTACCGTTATGTCATTTGACTCCTCTCCATTCTTAGGAGCCGCTTGACCCTTTGCTGCAAATTTCCGCAAAGCTGAAATGTTAATAGCTTTGTCGGAAATATCCGCAGCCTTAGCGATCTTCTCAAAAGTAATGTCGGCGATCATGACCCCTTCACGACCGCCTTCTTTAAGGGTGAAATTGAACTGTTTGTAATATCTCTTGTCTTCCTGGCCGTTAATATTCAGATCCTTGGATGTCTTGTCCTTTGTCAGAGACACGGCGAACTTATTAACTATATACTTTGAGATAAGGACGAAGTTATTCTCTTTTACCCCTTTGCTTGCTTTCAATTGTTCAAAAAGATGCTCTATATTATTCTTGTCTCCAAAAATCAGGACATAAAATGGACGGTAAGTTTCCTCATTTCCTTTCTCCGATTTGAATGGAAATGACGGTACTTTTGCATCGTAGATTTTCCCGCTATAATCGCTCTTAATACCAAGAATGCCCATATAAATGCCTTTTGCAAAGCATCCTTCTTTGATACTCTTAATCATCGCGTTCACATCGCCATCGCTTTGGAAAAGGTCTGTCACAACAATATTTACCTGTTTGCTGTCCATCGCGTCGATAACACTATCTATATTTGTCTTTTCAAAGATGCCTGGTTCAGCATAGAAGCTTGGGGTCGAGAAAGTCCTGAATTGTTCACGGGTCAGTTCTTTCGCTTTTGTGCCGAATTTATAAAACCCAATATTTGCATTCTTCCATCCTGCGATAATAGCGCCTTCAAGATCATTGAGAAAGCTGTTATATACGCTATCGCGGTTTGACGCAAATCCGGCCATTGACGTGGTTGCATCTACATATATATTTGCTTTTATTGATGACTCGGGTTGCGTTTTAGCGGCAACTATATCGGCGACGTCCCATTTGATATCTGCTTTTTTTTCAGAACAGCTGGATGTGAATAAAGCCGTGACTAAGAGGATGTATATTAGGGCTTTGTTGCTCCAGACTGTGTTTAAGATTCTCATTATTTTCCTCCTGTATCTTCAACTATGACAGTCAAACTCTTATCACCAATCACAAACGCATTTTTCACTTGTCCTCTTATCGTCACCTCTTCACCGACTTTCGGAAATGTTTTAGCCGGAATCACAGCTATAGCCGCAGTGCCGTCACTTATCGCAAAATAACCAACTCCGAACGCGATAACTGATTCTATGACTTTACCTTTTATCTTTATTGACTTGCCGTTGTATTTACTTGGCGACGTAAGAATATCAGATATCTTTTCGTATCCGAAAGGAAAGCTGTTACAGGCAAGAAATGACGCTGCAAATAGAGTCATGAGAAGACCAGCCATGAGTCTCTTTCCATCTATGCGCTTCCTGCAATTCAACAACTTCCTCCCCAGAGATCAGGTTAAGAAATGTTAATGCATTTCCTTTATTAATATCTTGACCGATCTTGCTCTCGGTCTGCACCATCTTGCTTTCTTTCTGTACAATATTGCTCTTGACTTAGGACTGTTTAGAATTGCATCACGCAAAACCGCAAATTGCGCAAAGGATGAGATCAATAAGGACCTCTCCAGCGTTTTTTTTTCTTACCGGCGAGAAAGTTCTGAACAAACTCACCGAAACTGATACAATAGAAACATGAAAAAAGCTGTCAAGAGCGTTGAAGAAGTAAAGGCGATCCTGAAGGAGCATAAGGCTGAAGTGGTGCAAAAGTACCGGGTGCGCGAGATCGGCATCTTCGGTTCTTTCGTTCGCGGCGAGCAGAAACGGAGGAGCGATGTCGATATCCTCGTTGAATTTGACCGCAGAAGTATCCCGGGTCTTATCAAGTTATGCGAAATGGAAAGGTATCTGCAAAAGCTTCTTAGGAAGAAGGTCGATCTGGTCACAAAGAACGGCATTCGACCTGAGCTCAAGAAGGGCATCCTGAAAGAGGTTGTCTATATATGACGAGGGAATGGAGATTCTTCGTTCGGGACATCTTTGATGCAATACAGCAGATCAAAGAATTTGTTGGAACGATGAAACGCAGGGAATTCATCGCAGATGACAAAACAAGGAGCGCTGTTGCGTTCAAGATCGAGAATATCGGAGAAGCATCGAAGAACATACCCAAGGAGATAAAGTCAAAATACAAGGACCTTCCCTGGACGGACATGGCGGGGATGAGAGATAAGATCACACATTTCTATTTCGGCATTGATTACAAGGTTGTCTGGTCGGTTGTGAAAAAAGAATTGCCTACTATAGAGCCGTTTATACGCGAAATATTAAACGACATTAAGGCATCCAGGAAGAAGAACTAAGATTCCGCTACTTGCCTTCCATGCCGCCTGCGAGCATCTTTTTTCTGTACTCTCTCGGCGATATCCCGTGCGCGGCGCGGAAGAGGCGGTCGAAGTATTCGACGCTGCCGAACCCCACGAATGAAGCCACCTCGGTTATGTTCAAATCCGGACTCAGCAGCAATTCCTCGGCATTCCTGATCCTGACGCTGTTGAGATATGACATACAGCTCTTACCGAATCTTTTTTTGAAGGCCCTACACAGTCTGAATCTTGCCATGCCGGCCATAGCTGCAAGGCCATCAAGTGTCATGTCCTTCATAAAGTTGTTCTCTATGTGGGCTTTTATGCCGTCCATAACAAATTCCTCTCTGCTTCCGACAGCTTCAGTCTCATCAGCTCTAAAAAGATCGCTCTTCCCTTGAAGGACGGATGCAACTCTCGCGGAAAGAAGCTTAAGACTTACCGGCTTATTCATATAAGCCGTCGCACCGGACCTGGCGGCGTTTAGGGCCGCAGTCTTATGGTCATAGGCTGTCATGAAGATGACGGGAATCATCGGCCTCCGACGCCGAATCGTTTTTATGAGTTCCAATCCGTCGCCGTCCGGCAGGACGTAATCAACAAGCGCGATGCTGAAGGGATTTCTGATTTGAGTGATCGCCTCGGAATAACCCGAGGCCTCTATCACGTCATATTCCAGAGAGAGGGCGTCTTTCATCAGCTCTCTTACCGGTTTGTCGTCTTCCACAAGCAGAATTACTTTCTTCTGCACGCCTTCCTCCCGCAATAGCCGCTTCGTCAATGATGGCTTTCATAATATTCCCGGATGGTTTCATAGTCAATAGCCCGGTACGGGTATTTTTGGGGGACACGCATCGAAGGCGGATTGGTCCCTTTAGGATGAAGTATTGTGAAAAATGAATGGAATATCTCTCTCGCAAAGGCGCAAAGGTCGCAAAGAAAGGATGTACCACACGGAATATAGCAAAAACATTATTCTCACGCAGAGACGCAAAGGCGCTAAGAAAAGATGAAAGAGGATATTGCTATTTGTTAAACTTTGCATGCTTGGCGGCTTGGCGCGAGACAGAAGTCTTTCCCGCGCACAAAAACGCCATGGGCGCAGAGAAAACCTACGCCGATTCCGCTTGTTTCTCGTAAATGAGGATCGGTCTTTCCTTCTTCTGTATGGTATCTTCGTTAATGAGACATTCCTTGACGGTCTTCTCGGAAGGAATATCGTACATCACATCGAGCATTATCTCTTCGAGGATAGAGCGTAATCCGCGAGCGCCCGTCTTCCTCTGGATTGCCCTCTTCGCAATAGCCGTAAGGGCGGCGTCGGTGAATCTCAGCCGGACATTATCGAAGGAAAGCAGTTTCTGATATTGCTTTATAAGCGAGTTTTTCGGCTCCGTTAAGATCTTCACAAGGGCCGCCTCATCAAGCTCTTCGAGAAGCGCCACCACGGGAAGCCTTCCTACGAATTCGGGTATCATGCCGTATTTTATCAGGTCTTCAGGCTCGACAAGGCTCAGGACATTGGCTATCTTCCTCTCCTTCGCCCCCATAACCTCAGCGCCGAAGCCGAGCGTCTTCCTGCCTGTCCTTTGCTCGACAATGCCGTCAAGCCCCACAAACGCCCCTCCGCAGATGAAGAGGATGTTGGTAGTATCGACCTGGATAAACTCCTGCTGGGGATGTTTTCTCCCTCCCTGAGGAGGTATATTTGCCATAGTGCCCTCGACTATCTTCAGGAGCGCCTGCTGGACCCCTTCACCCGACACATCCCTCGTAATCGAAGGGTTCTCGGACTTTCTGCTTATCTTGTCGATTTCGTCTATGTAGACAATCCCTCTCTGGGCCCTTTCCACGTCATACTCAGACGCCTGAAGGAGCTTGAGGATAATGTTCTCTACGTCTTCCCCGACATAACCTGCCTCGGTAAGCGTGGTAGCGTCGGCAATCGTAAAGGGGACATCCAGGAGCCGCGCAAGGGTCTGCGCAAGGAGCGTCTTGCCGGTCCCGGTAGGGCCGATGAGGAGGATATTGCTCTTCTGCAGCTCCACATCGGCGGCGCCGGGACTGTAGATCCTCTTGTAATGATTGTGGACGGCTACAGAGAGTATCTTCTTGGCCCTTTCCTGCCCGACCACGAAATCGTTAAGGAACTGATGTATCTCCTTTGGCGTCGGAAGCTTAGGCAGGGTGCGCGAAGTCGTCTCAGCGTAAAGCTCCTCGGCTATGATCTCATTGCAGAGCTCCACGCACTCATCGCAGATATAAACGGTCGGACCTGCAATAAGTTTCTTTACCTCGTCCTGGCCCTTCCCGCAGAAAGAGCATTTCAGCTTACTCTCGTCCCTCTCCTTCTTCGCCACTTAATCCTCCGTCTATTTCTTCTTGCCGCTGATGACCTCATCAACAATGCCGTAGTCCTTTGCCTCTTCTCCGGACATGAAAAAGTCCCTGTCGGTATCGGCCTGTATCTTTTCGATCGGCTGAGAGGTATGATGCGCAAAGATATTGTTGAGGATGTCCTTTATCCTGAGTATTTCCTTCGCATGTATTTCGATGTCGGTGGCCTGGCCCTGAAAGCCGCCCATGGGCTGGTGTATCATCACACGCGCGTGCGGCAGCGCGAACCTCTTCCCGCGCGCCCCGGCAGCGAGAAGCAGCGCCGCCATGCTCGCGGCCTGTCCGATACAATACGTGGCTATGTCGGGCTTCACGTACTGCATCGTATCATACACCGCAAGGCCGGAAGAAACGATCCCCCCAGGCGAATTTATGTAGAGATGTATGTCTTTGTCCGGGTCCTCCGTCTGGAGGAAAAGGAGTTGGGCGATTACCGTGTTTGCAACATTATCGTCTATTCCCGTCCCGATAAAAATGATCCTATCCTTAAGCAGTCTCGAATATATGTCATACGCCCTTTCCGAGCGCCCGGTCTGTTCTATAACAATAGGGATCAAACTCAAGCTATTCTCCTTTCCCGAACTCGGCCTTCGATAAAATGAAGTCAAGCACCTTGTCCTCAAAAAGCGACCCCTTAAGGCCGTCAAGGGAGCCGTCTCTCGAGATGTAAAACTTCATGATGTTCTCGGGCGATACGGAAAGTCTCCTCGCCAGAGACAATATAGCGGCCTTGATTTCATCGTCGGACACAGTAATGCCCTGTTTCTTGCCTATAGTCTCGATAAGCAGAGATGCCTTCACATTCCTGACCGCGCTTGGCATCAGCTCCTTCTTAAGCGCCTCCGGATCATCGGCGACCGCGCCGGGCTCCTCCCCTTTGTTGGCAAGGACCGCCGACACAAGATGCTCGAGCTCCTGCTCCACGAGAGAGTCCGGCAAGTCAAATTCGTGGGACTCCACAAGTTTGCGGATGATCTCCGCCTTCTGGATCTTCGATACTTCGGATTTCTTCGCCTTGAGTATCTCCTCCCTCACGTGCTTCTTCATTTCATCGAGAGATTCAAACCCGGTGTCCTTTGCAAGCTCATCGTCCACCGCCGGGAGGTTCACCTTCTTTATATCTTTGACGACGACCTTCAGAGAAAGCCGCTTGCCCGCGAACTTCTCGGACGGGTGGCTTTCCGGGAAAGAGGTCTCCGCTACAAACTCTTCACCCTTTTTCTTCCCGGCCATTTTCCGAGAGAAATCTTCCGGGAACATGTTCCCTCCGACCTTGAATACCTGGTCCTTCGCCTCAACCCCGTCATCGGTAGAAGAATAATCCATGACTACCAGATCGCCCGTGTCGACCGGCCCGTCTGAAGGCTCATATGTTGCTTTCTCTTCCTGCTGTCTCTTGAGTATGCTTTCGATTTCAGAATCGTCCACTGCTACAGCCACGTCCTTCACTTTAATATTCTCATAGCTCAGGTCCTCGATCTTCGGCATGATCTCCACCGTGAAGGTCAGAGAGACCGGGGCGCTCCTCCTGAAATCGACCTTATTTTCCAAAACAGGACTGCCGACGGGAGTAATGTCCGCCTCCTTCAGGGCGTCCATATACCCGCGCGGTATCATCCTGTCGAGGACATCGGATTCGATTTCCCTGCCGAATTTCTTCTCGATGAGACTAAGAGGGGCCTTGCCGGTGCGAAATCCGGGAAGGGTAGTCCTGCGTCTCAGTTTTTCGAGGGATTCCCGTATCTCGCTTTCGATAATCTCCGCCGGGATCTCTATCTGAAGACGCTTCTTCGTTTTGCTTACAGCTTCAACGGTTTTTAACATGGTAGTATCTACTATAGAATAACGGCGGATGCTTAGTCAAACAACAAAAAGGAACCAAAATTCACCATCAACCACAGATTCACGGAGGCACGGAGAAAAAAGAATTGAGGGAAGAAGATGGAATCTGGAATCTACTTTTTCAGAAATCCGACTCTGCGTCTCTGTGTGCCCCTGCCTGCCGGCAGGCAGGTCTGTGGTTTCCTTGTTTCAGGTGGTAGATACTTACTCTGTACCGCTCTCCCTGTCCGGCGCGCACGCGGCGAGCTTATCTCTGCCGTAAGGCGAAAGTGACCTCAACTCCTTTATGATCGGCGGAAGGACTTCAATGACCTTGTCGACATCGGATTCTTCATTGTACCTGCTCAGTGAAAACCTTATGGAGCCGTGGACGGCCGTGAAGGGCACGCCCATCGCCCTCAGCACATGACTCGGCTCGAGGGAACCCGATGTACAGGCAGAACCGGAAGAGGCGCATATCCCGTATTCGTCAAGTCTAAGGAGGATCGCCTCGCCTTCCACATATTCAAAACTAATGTTCGAAGTATTCGGAAGACGGTGTTCCGTATCGCCGTTTACTCTGGCGTCGGGGCAGCACCGAAGCAAAGCAGCTTCAAGCCTGTTGCGGAGTCCGCCCACATAACGCACCTCATTGTCAAGGCCCGTCTTTGCAAGCTCGCACGCCTTACCCAGAGCGACAATGGAGGGCACATTCTCTGTGCCGGCCCTCCGGCCCCTTTCCTGGTGGCCGCCTATAATATAGGGGGAAAAGCGTGTGCCTTTCCGCAGATAGAGTGCGCCCACTCCCTTCGGAGCGTGCAGCTTGTGTCCCGAAAGAGAAAGCATGTCGACCGGAAGCTCTTTCATACTGACAGGGACTTTGCCTACGGCTTGCACCGCGTCGGTATGAAAGAGGACCTTCCTCTCGCGCAGGATCTGTCCAATCTCCTGAATCGGGAATATCACGCCTGTTTCGTTGTTTGCATACATTATAGAGACAACAGCGGTGTCTTCATCGAGGGCGCGGTAAAACAGATCCATGTCTAGCCTTCCGAGATTGTCCACCGGCACAAAAGTGACGCGGAACCCTTTTCTCGCAAAATACTTGGCAAAGTTCAGGACGGCAGGATGCTCAACCTTCGTAGTAATGATATGGCGTTTGTGCGGATACGTCTCTACGGCGCTCATTACGGCTGTGTTATCGCTTTCGGTGCCGCAGCTGGTAAAGATCATCTCTTCGGGCTCTGCCCCGATAAGCGCCGCCACCCTTTCCCTGGCCTCCTCTATCTTGCGATGGAGCTGGCCGCCGAAGGTGTGCATGCTCGAAGGGTTGCCGTAGAATTCATTGACGTAGGGAAGCATCTCAGCAGACACTTCAGGGGCCACAGAGGTGGTCGCATTATTGTCGAGATAGATCGGTTTCATCCGGCCTCCACAACGATGTCCTCGCTCACAAGCTCTCTCAGTTTATCCTCGATGCCCTTCAGGGTCACATCGCCCATCGGACATTCCACGCACATCGCCCTAAGCGAAACAGTGACCCTGCAGCCGTCCACGTCGATCAGCTCGATGTCTCCCCCATCAGTCTGGAGCTGCGGTCTTATCTCTTTTTCTATTATGTCCTGGATGAGAGCTATCCTCTGGAGATTAGTCATCTTCTTGGGTCTTGCCGTCACCTCGCACACCGGTTTGACGGACCAGATATCTTTCAGGATCGCCTCGATGGCCGGAATGCAGGAGCCGCACCCGCCGCCGGCCTTTGTATAGTCGGTTATCTCTTCGACTGTGGTGAGATGATTTTCCCGGGCGACCCGCCGTATCTTTTCTTCGGAGACCTCAAAGCACTTGCAGATGATCTTCTCTTCTTTTTCCGCGGGCTTTTCTTCGCCCCTGTAATTTGCGACTGCGGCCTCAAGGGCCTCCCGCCCCATGACGGAGCAGTGCATCTTCTCCTTGGGCAGCCCCCCGAGATATTCCGCTATGTCCTGATTGGTGATCTTCAGCGCTTCGTCAACAGTCTTGCCCTTGATAAGTTCCGTGAGAACGGAAGAGCTTGCTATAGCAGAAGCGCAGCCGAACGTCTGAAATTTGGCATCGGCTATCTTTCCGGTCTCCTTGTCGATCCTGAGGGTCAGCTTGAGCGCGTCCCCGCAGAGCAGGCTGCCCACCTCCCCTACCGCATCGGGCTGCTCTATCTCGCCGACGTTTCTGGGATGGAGGAAGAAATCCTTGACCTTCTTCGTATACTCCCACATAATTTACTATTATCAGAAACGCCTGGCAGTGTCAAACATGAGAGAAAGATATTGCCGCCTTACCCTGCAGAACGTCTTGCTTTATAACGCCTTCCATCTATCGGCAGATATGTGAAGGCAATTTTACCAAGGTTTCCCCGATTCTCCTGCTTTAAAGTTCGACGCAGAAGCGCTCGTTTCACAAGAGCGGACAGTCATATTATGATATAATTTCATTAAGGATTCCCTGGATGAATTTGACGACTATCATTAGTAATATGGACGGCCAGATCGCATCTCTTGTGAGATCAAATCCCTTCATTGCCGTCGTTGCGTTGATAGTCCTTGCCTTTTTCATTTACAGGAGGCCCAAATTCTTCCTCACCTTGTTTCTGATTGGTGTGCTCATTATGGGGGTGTTCTATGTAGTTTCCAGCCTCTCCACGTCGGGGTCTGCAAAAAAAGAGCGGTTGATAGAAAAATCAGCGCCTGAGGAATCATTTGGAACTCAAAGGCCCCGGATATGAACAACCCAGCCCGAATGAGCCGCATTACCGCAGGCTTAAAGGTAATCCCTGCTCTTCCATTCTTCTTGCGGGATTGACCCTGGCGGGCGTCTTCTCTCTCGGCAGGCAGGAGATATACACGCTCTATCGAAGTTATTCCTCCGAGCCTCAACAGCGTTCCCCCTTCTCTACGACGGTTCTCTCCAGAGGAAAGTTTCTTGTCGCCGGCAAGAATATAAAAGATCCGAGGTTCGCTGAGACCGTTATTCTCCTGGTTGATTATAGCCCCGATGGCGCCATGGGTCTAATTATCAACCGGCCGACGGAAGTCAGGCTTTCGGCGGCTTTTCCCGAGATGGAGGAGCTAAAGCAGCGGAAGGACACCATCTATATCGGCGGTCCGGTAGGTGTCGAGCGAATGTTTCTCCTCATACATTCAGCCGGTGTGGCCAAGGAGTCCCTTCGTGTGTTTGACGACGTATCGATAAGCTCGAGCGAGAAGGTGCTGCGCCAGATGGCCGCCGGCAATTCAGTCAGGAAATTCCGGGTATATGCCGGGTACGCGGGATGGTCCCCGCAACAGCTCGATCAGGAGGTGATGAGAGGCGACTGGCATGTCCTCAATGCCGATTCCAGGACAATCTTCGACAAGAAGTCTTCGGATATATGGCCCGAGCTCATTCAACAGACTTCAAAACTGTGGGTGCAGGCGGGCGATAAAGCGGATTTCTATCTGCAAAGATACAGATACGATTCGTCCTGGAGCGTTCCGGCCTTCACGGGACTCCACTCTTTTTCAAGGTTAAAAGTCTCCTGACTGCCGTCGGAATAATTGAAGGTCAACTCGATCATCCTTGTTTTTTTTTCGGAGCAGTCATACTCGATATGGACCAGCATCTGGGAGAAGGGCTTTGATTCAAAGGTTTCCGGTTTTTCAAAGAGAAATTTCGTCCATGCGCTTACCACGCTCCGGGAGATACCAATGACACTTTCCTTGTCTACATACAAAGTAGCGTTTTCATCGTCACTCGTCCCCATCCGGATCCAGTTAGCCGCGAACGCGGTCCCGTAATAAAGGAGGGCTGCGCATACCAGTAGGGACATTATCAATAGGTTCTTCATCTCCTCTTTCTCATCTCTTCCCTGAGGGCGCTAAACCTATCTCGGCGCCGACCTTCAGCAACAACCCTTCTTCGTGTTTAACTATATTCATGCATTCGGGCGATTTCCCGCAGGCGCCGGCAAATTCTTCGAGCGTCTTGTATTTCTTCTTAATCTGCCCCTTGTCTGCGACTACTTTCCCGTCGAGGACGGTCTTCCCGTCATGGCAGGCTTCACAGTGTCTCTCCCACAGGCTCACACTCTGCGGCCTGGAGCAACTCAACGAAAGAAAAGCCGGAAAGAGCAAAACAACAGCTGTCGTGACAGCTCTTGCATTCACAGACTTATGGATTGAGGGCGTCTTTCAGCGCCTTGCCGACCTTGAAATGGAGGACCCTCTTGGCGGGGACGTCCACGCCGTCGCCCGTTTTCGGGTTCCTCGCCCTTCTCGGTCTTCTGCTCTTGAGCCTGAAATTTCCGAACCCCCTTATCTCGACCTTCTCTCCTTTTGCCAGGGCCTCTCTTATCCCCTCAAAAACCGTATCCACTATTATTTCGGTCTGCTTTCTCGTAAGACCTTCCGCCTTCTCCGCAACCTTGTCAATAAGGGCCGATTTCGTCATAAGACTCCTCCTCAAAAAAATTCACGATGCAGGATTCATGATGCAAGAAGCACGCCCGCAACGGTTCTCTGGTCCCGCATCCTTCATCCTGTATCCTTGTATCCGCCTTTTACGGCGCAAGGATATACTTCATCTTCATAGTCGGGAAAATCTCCGTTAATTCCTTGGGCAGCTGACCCCTCAATATATCTATTACGGAGAGTTTTTCTTTCTTGGTCACGACAGTCGGCTCTCCTTTAATTCCGGCAAGTCTTCCGGCGGCCTTAATCGCGTCCTCCAGGTCTCCCATTTCATCCACCAGACCGGCATTCATGGCCTGCCTCCCAGTAAATACCCTTCCGTCTGCGATCTTCTTGACTTCCTCGGGCGACATCTTCCTGCCTTCGGCAACAACATCAATAAATTGCTGATGGACATCGTCCAGAACGCCCTGGAGTATATTCCTTTCTTTGCCGCCCATGCTCCTGAACATAGAAGCCATGTCCTTGTACTTGCCGCTCTTAATAACTTCCGCCTTGACACCCACCTTGTTCAAAAGCCCCTCTATGTTCGGCAGTTCCATAATTACGCCGATAGAGCCGGTCAGGGTGCCGGGATTGGCAAAAATCCTCGTGGCCGGCGCCGAGATATAATACCCGCCCGATGCAGCAGCTGACCCCATGGAAACGATAATCTTCTTCTTGGCGACCGCCTTCTTCACCTCTTCGTATATCTCCTGACACGGTGGAACTACCCCCCCAGGACTGTCCACCCTCAAGACTATAGCCTTCACAGAAGGGTCCTTGACATACTCAGTGAGCTCTTCGATGGTCGCCTTCGAATCGAGTATTGGTCCCTCGACCCGCAAAACAGCCACCTTGTCGCCAATCGGCATACCTTTATGGAAAAGAACTATCAGCGCGCTAACGACCGCCAGGACTAAGAAGAGCACAATAATCGCGATGCAGACCTTTTTCACGCCCGATCGCCCTTTACGTTTTTCATGCTGAGTCCGATCTTCCTGTCTTCGGCGTCTATCTTTATTATCCTGGCGATAAGCTCATCACCCTCCTTGAGCGGCTCCTCCGCCCTCAGGACCTCCGACGAATAAATAAGACCCTCGACTTCCCCTTCAATCTCCACGAATATGCCGAAATCCGTAGACTTGAGGACCTTGCACCTGACTTCGTCACCAAGCTTCAATCTCTCGGGTATCTCCTTGAGCCAGGGGTCCGGCGATATCTGTTTTATCCCAAGCGCTATCCTCTCTTTTTCAGGCTCGATGTTCAAAACCGCGGCGTCGACCTTCTGTCCCTTCTTAAGGACCTCCGACGGATGTTTGATGTGCTTGGTCCACGAAATGTCCGAAATGTGGATCAGACCGTCCACGCCTTCGGGAAGACCGACAAAGGCCCCGAACTCGGTAATGCTGCGGATCTTTCCGGTTATCTTCTGTCCTATGCTGTACCTCTGGGAAACCAATTCCCATGGACTCGGCTTGAGCTGCTTTATGCTCAATGATATACGTCTTTCCTCCTTGTCGACCTTGAGGATTACGGCATCCACCGTCTCTCCGATCGAAAGGTATTTGGACGGATGTTTCGGCCTCGACGACCAGTCTATTTCCGAGACGTGAACGAGTCCCTCTATACCCTCTTCCAGCTCAACAAAAGCCCCGTAGTCGGTAATGCTCACGACTTTTCCCTTGACCTTCCCGCCGACTGGATATTTTTCCTCGATCGATAACCAGGGATCGGGTCTCTTCTGCTTGTATCCGAGAGTCACCCTTTCGTGCTCCTCGTCGTATTTCAATACTATCACCTCGACCGTGTCGCCTACGGCAAAAAATTCGGACGGATGGGTGATCCTCCCCCAGGAGATATCGGATATGTGCAGCAGTCCGTCGATGCCGCCGAGGTCCACAAAAACCCCGTAGTCGGTGATATTCTTGACTGTGCCTTCCATACTGGCGCCTTCCGCAAGCTTGGTGAGCGTCACCAGTTTCTTCTTCTGTCTCTCTTCTTCCAGGGCGGCCCTGCGGGAGACTATTATGTTTGAGCGCTTGTTGTTCAGCTTCAGGACCTTGAAACTCATGGTCTTGCCTATAAGGCTGTCGGTTTCCTTCACGGCCTTCATGTCAATCTGCGAACCCGGCAGAAAGGCCTTCACGTTCGATATATCTACGCTCAGTCCTCCCTTTATGCGGCCGCATATGGTGCCTTCAATCAAGGTGCCCTTCTGAAAGGCCGCTTCAAGCAGATCCCATGCCTTTATCTTGGAGGCCTTTTCCTTGGAGAGTATAACCACTCCTTCGGAATCCTGAATGTCGACCACGTATGCCTCGATCACATCGCCTGCATTGATCTTCGAAAGCTCTTCCTGAGAGAACTCTTCAGACGGTATAAACCCTTCAGACTTGTACCCGATGTCCACTATGACGCCGTCCTGCTTTACATAAATGACCCTCCCTTGAAGGATAGATCCCTCCTCGATCTGATGAATGCTCTCGGCGTAGAGCCTTTCCATCTCATTGTTCTTAAGTTCCGTCACCCTTGCCTTCCTCCTATATCTTTTATCATTTCTCTTACGTCATTTATGATCCAATCAGGGGTGGAAGCCCCCGCAGTGATTCCGACCTTCCTGCAGTCCTTAAACCATTCAAGCTTCAATTCGGCGGCGGTCTCTATATGATAAGTCCTTACAGGGACGGAGGAGCATAGGTTCGCAAGCTGGGTCGTATTGGCGCTGTTTCTCCCTCCCACTACGACCATGACGCCCACCCTGCCGGCTATCTGTGCGGTCTCGGCCAGCCTCTGGGCCGTGGAATTGCATATGGTATTGTAAACCTTCATCTCCTTGGACTGCTCCATGACCTTTCCCATCAATCTCTTGAGATTTTCCACCGGCTGAGTGGTCTGGACAACAATACCCACCCTGTGTTTCAACTCCGGCAGGATTTCCTTGTCCCCGATTACGAGGACATCCCCGCCGGCGTAGCTCACCAGTCCTTTGACCTCGGGATGATCTCTGTCTCCCAAAATGATGACCTGATAGCCTTCTTCACTAAGAAGTTTAGCATAATGCTGTGCTTTTTTCACAAAGGGGCAGGTAGCGTCGACAATCTCGTATCCCATCTTCGATGCCTTCTCCATGAGGTCCAGAGGGATGCCGTGCGTCCTGATGATCATGACCTTTGCGTCGTCCTGATAAACGTCTTCGGTCGAGAATACGCCCTTATCCCTCAACTTCTCGATCACCTGGGGGTTATGGATGATGGGGCCGAAGGTATAGATGCCTCTACGGTCTTTTCTCGCCAGGTCAAAGGCGATATCGATGGCGCGTTTCACGCCGAAGCAAAAGCCCGCGCTTTCGACAACCACTATCTCTATTCCACTTCTTTCATCCACCATATCATTCACGGATCAGACCTTACAATAGCAAGAATTTCTTCGAGGACCTGCTCGATCGTCCTGTTTGTAGTATCTATTATAATAGCATCTCCGGACTTCATCAGCGGCGCTATCTCTCTTTCGCTGTCCCTTCTGTCCCTTTCGACGACGTCCCTTTCGGCACCCTCCTCGGTAACGTCCATGCCCTGCTCCTTCAACTGCGCGTATCTCCGCCTCGCCCTCTCGACCACAGACGCCTCCATATAAAACTTCTTGCACGCCTCAGGAAAGACAACGGTCGCTGTGTCACGCCCTTCCGCAACAAGGTCATTGTCCGACGAGGCCCTCCTCTGGACTTCCAGGAGAAAGGCCCTGACTGTCTTCCTTGCTGAAAAAACAGAAGAGAAGTGCCCAACCTCTGTTGTCCTGATTTCCCCGGAGACATCGATGCCGTTAAGGAAGACCCTACCGTCCCTGAAGCGCACGTCGACCGACTGTAACGCGGCCGCAAGCGCACGGTCATCGTCCTCCGGCCTGATCCCGTTATGAAGGAAATGCAGCGCTACGGCCCTGTAAAGCGCCCCTGTGTCGAGATAGAGGAAACCGAGTCTGCCGGCCAGCATCTTCGCTACCGTGCTCTTGCCGGCGCCTGAAGGACCGTCTATAGCGACAACCTTACCCACGACACTCCAGTCTCCTCAATTCTTCGAAAAAATTGGGAAACGATATGTCCACGCATGAAGCGTGGTTGATCGTCGTCTTCCCGCTCGAAACCAGGGCCGCAACGGCAAGGGACATGGCTATCCTGTGGTCACCGTAACTTTCGACCTCGCTGCCTTTCAGGCCGGTCCGCCCCTCTATCGAAATCCCGTCGGGACGTTCCTCCAGCCGGACTCCGAGCTTCCTCAATTCCGTCGCCATGGCCTTTATCCTGTCGGACTCCTTTATCCTGAGTTCTTCAGCGCCCGAGATGGAGGTGACACCCTCTGCCTGGGACGCAAGCACACATAGTATAGGGAATTCATCGATCAGAAGGGGCACCTCATCACCCTTTATGTCCGTCCCTTTCAGGGTCTTTCCGCCTGTGCAGTGTATATCCGCCACCGGCTCTCCCGAGACTTCGTGAATATTCTCTACTACAACATCCGCCCCCATCTTCTTCAGAACATTAAGGAACCCGGTCCTTGTGGGGTTTACGCCGACCGACTTTATCACGACGTCGGAGTCCCTGACGAGAAGCGAGGCAGCGATAAAGAAAGCTGCCGAAGAAAAGTCTCCCGGCACCGCCGTGTCTCTTCCGCGCAACTTGGCTCCGCCCCTGATCCTCACTGCGCGGCCCCCAACGCCGATCTCCGCTCCGAATGCAGGCAGCATCCTCTCGGTGTGGTCCCTCGAAGGGAAAGGTTCGGTTATCTCTGTCTCCCCCTCCGGGTACAAACCCGCCAGGAGCACGGCGGATTTGAGTTGAGCGCTTGCAACCGGCATTTCGTATTTTATGGCCCTCAGGGCCTTGCCCTTGATCGCCAGCGGAGGATATCTGTCATTGTCCCTTCCGCTGATTTCCGCCCCCATCTCTCTTAAAGGGAGGAGGACCCTGCGCATCGGCCTTCTTCTCAGGGAGTCGTCGCCCGACAGGACGGTGAAGAAAGGATTGGCGGCGAGGATTCCAGAAAGGAGCCTCATGGTGGTGCCGGAATTCCGGCAGTCGATGACATTACCGGGTTCTCTTAATCCATTGATTCCCCTGCCGTGTACGATTATCTCTCCGGTCCTTTCTTCCGTTATATCTATGCCGAGCGCCCGGAAGGCGGAAACAGTGCTCAGGGTGTCTTCAGCCCTCAGGAAGTTCTTGATCACACTCTTGCCTTCGGCTATGGAAGAGAATATGACGGCTCTATGGGATATCGATTTGTCCGGGGGAGGGACAAACTCGCCTTTGATGCACTTTGCGCTCGTCAGTTCAATCCTGTCCAATACCGTCCCTCAATGCCTTTGCCTTTGTGAACTCTCCTTCCAGGCGGTCCGCTTCTCCTGAGGAAACATCTTCCCTGACTCTCTGGAGTCTCCCAATAAAGGCGTCAATAAATCGTACGAGATTTTCCCGGTTCAGGATACAGATGTCCCGCCAGAGTTCAGGCGAGCTCGAGGCAATGCGTGTCACATCCGCCAAACCGCGGCCGGCATATTCAAGATATGAACTGTCGATCTCGTCAATAGTATTTATCATCTCATACGCTATAACATGAGGAAGGTGGCTGACAGCCCCGAAGACCCTGTCATGCTCCTGCGGGTCCATCTTTTCGACCAGGGCTCCGATCGAGCGCCAGAGATCGACCACCAGCTTCAATGCCGCACTCCTCGTATTCCCGGTCTCCGTCACTATACACCTGCGCCCTCTAAAAAGGTCTGGATCGGCCGTCCCGATCCCCGATTTTTCGCTTCCCGCAATCGGATGGCCCCCGACAAAAAATGCCCTATCGGACAAAATCTCTTCCAGCCGGCTCACGAGTCTACCCTTGACGCTTCCCACGTCCGTCACAACAGCATCCGCCATCAAGGAGCTCTTTATCGCCGTTGCCGTTTCAAGAAATAACCCAACAGGCAAACAGAGGACGACAAGCCCGGAACCGGCAACAGCCCTTGAAGGGTCAAGATAAAAGGAGTCTATGATCCCCCTTTCCCTGGCCACTATAAGATTAGACTCCTTCCTGCCAAAGCCGCATATGTGTCCGCAAAGCCCGTGCTTTTTCAAGGCAAGGGAGAAGGATGCGCCGATGAGTCCAACACCAAGGACGGTTACTCTGTCAAAAAAAATATCTTTGCTCACTATGCCTTTACCTCTTTAATCTTTAACCTTCGTTACCTTTTTATGCTCATATCTCTCTTCCCACTGCAACGGCCACGGGTTTAAGCTCCTCCATAAGCTGCCTGAAGGCCTCCGTCTTAAGAGACTGCTCACCGTCGGACATCGCTTCCTCCGGATTGGTATGGACCTCTATCAGGAGTCCGTCGGCGCCTGCCGCGACCGCAGCCTTTGCCATTGGGGAAACAAGGTCCCATTTGCCTACGCCATGGCTGGGGTCCACCACAACCGGCAAATGGCTAAGTTGTTTTAGGAGGGGGACAGCGCTCAGATCGAGCGTGTTCCTTGTGGCTGTTTCAAACGTCCTTATGCCCCTCTCACAGAGGATGACCTCATGATTGCCGCGGGACATTATATACTCTGCAGACATGAGCCACTCTTTCACGGTGGCGGATAGCCCTCTCTTCAACAGTACCGGTTTTCTGACCGAGCCTACCTCAAGGAGAAGCCGGAAATTCTGCATGTTCCTCGCCCCGATCTGTATGATATCGGCATACTTGACCATCACTTCGATATCCCTCGGGTCCATCAATTCCGTCACCACGGGCAGCCCCGTTATCTCTCTGGCCTCGGCGAGATACCTGAGGCCCTCCTCCCCGAGGCCCTGGAATGAGTATGGCGAGGTCCTCGGCTTGAAGGCCCCTCCCCTTATAAATGAGGCTCCGGCCTCTTTCACCTTCTCGGCTATGCTCGTGATCAGCGTCCTATTCTCGACTGCACAAGGTCCGGCGATGACCTGTATCCGCTTCCCGCCGATGATCCTTCCCTTGATATCTATAAGTGTGCCTTCAGGCCTGAAGTCTCTGCTTGCGAGTTTGTAAGGCTTAAGGATCCTCATCACGTTCTCGACGCCGGCCATAACCCTTATGGCGTCTTCTTCTTCCTCGGTTATCCTCGAAGTGTCGCCGATCACGCCGACAATAGTCCTTTCAGTACCCCTGGAGACATGCGCATTCAGTCCCTTGGATTCGAGTTTCTTTAAAATGTGCTTCAGCGCCTCTTCCGTTGCGTCCAGCCTTAGAACAATTATGTCCATCTATTCCTCTCCGTTAATGCAAGTGTCAGTAAAAAGGAAACCCATAACTAACACTGGGCACTGCTGTGCCCACACTAAATAACTTTTTCCAGCGCTTCTACAAACCGCCTGTTTTCTTCGGGCAAGCCTATAGTCACTCTTATAGCCGGTCCCATCGGTCTGACAATAACGCCGAACCTCAACAGGCTTTCGTAAAGACTTAATGATTTCTCCACTGGCATGTATATGAAATTCGCCTCGGTGGGAACGTACCCGAGTTTCAGCCTTTTCAACTCTCCATATAGATACTGCTTGCCTTGCTCGTTTATTTCTACCGACCTTCTTACATGGTCGTAATCTCTTAACGCGCCGAGGGCCGCGATCTGAGCCATCGTATTTGTATTAAACGGGGGCCTCAGCTTATCCATTTCCGTGATAATATCCGGCCGCGCTATGCCGTAGCCGATTCTGAGACCCGCCAGTCCGAAGATCTTCGAGAAGGTCCGCAGGATCAGGATGTCTTTGCCCTTCCTGAACCACTTCATGCTGTCTGCGTAGCGCTCGTCTGAGACATATTCGTAATAGGCCTCATCCATGACTACGAGCAAACCGTCCGGCAATCCCTCCATAAAGGCATCGAACTCATCTTTCCTGTTTATAGTCCCTGTCGGGTTATTGGGATTGGCAATGAACACCATCCTTGTCTTCCCGTCAACGGCCTCCAGCATCGCGCCCAGATCGTGTGTGTGGTCTTTGAGCGGGACCTGCACGGCGCGGCATCCCAAAGCCTGCACTGACATGGCGTAGACAACGAACGACGGCTGCGCCATTACCGCATTATCTCCGGGGCGCATATAGGTCCTTGCAGCTATGTCGAGAAGCTCGTTGGAACCGTTGCCGAGGACTATGCAATCCGGCCTCACCGAAAGTCTTTCCGAAAGGGCTTTCTTGAGATAATATCCTCCGCCGTCCGGATATCTGTTAAGGCCCGCAGCAGCGTCCCTGATGGCCTCGACCGCCAGCGGCGAAGGACCGATGGGGTTTTCATTGGACGCGAGCTTTATCGAATCCCTTATGCCTAATTCTCTTTCCAGTTCTTCGACCGGCTTCCCCGGCACATAAGGCTTTATGGCCGATACGTATTCGGGCGGCTTAATCATTTGCATCACCTGCGGGGTAAGACCCGAGTATCTTCAGATAGAGACATCCCTCGCTCACCTCTTCTATGGCTTTCATCACCTTCTTGTCCTCCGTGTGTCCTTCCATGTCCACAAAAAAAATGTACTCCCAGGCCTTGCGTTTCGACGGCCTCGACTCGATCTTTGTAAGGTTGATCTTCGCCTGCTTAAACGGCTCAAGCACCGTAAAGAGAGCGCCCGGCCTGTCCTTTGTCGAGAACATGATGGAGGTCTTGTCCCTTCCGGTCTTGGCTGCAGGCTCCCAGCTGATAATAAAGAACCGCGTATAATTGTCCTTGAAGTCTTCTATGTGCCTCTCTACGAAATGGAGGTCATATATCTTTGCGGCGACCTCGCTCGCAATAGCCGCGGAGTCGTCTTCCCTCGACGCAATCTCTGCGGCCTTTGCAGTGCTCGTAGCCTCCTTTATAGGAATCCCCGGCATGTTCCTTTCCAGCCACTTGCGGCATTGGGCCGTGGGCTGCGGATGCGAGTATATCTTCTTTATCTTAGACTTCTCTCCGCTCCTCGACAGAAGGTTGTGGGAAATCTTGAGCATGACCTCGCCCGAGATCTTCAGTTCATAGTCCATGAACATGTCAAGGGTATAGCTGACAACCCCTTCATTGGAGTTCTCCACCGGCACAACCCCGAACTCCGTCTGTCCGGAGTAGACGGCTTCGAACACGTCTTTTATCCCTTCGACCGGTATCAGACTCGCGGACGCGCCGAAATACCTCATTGCGGCAAGGTGAGTGAAGGTGGCGACAGGGCCGAAATAGGCGACCTTCAGCGGCTGTTCAAGAGAGAGGGAGGCGGAGAGGATCTCCCTGAAAAGCGGCTTTATGGCGCTGTTCGGAAACGGACCTTTATTAATAGAGGTCAGCCTCTCAAATATTTCCTTTTCGCGCTGAGGGGAATAAAATCGCGCATTCTCCTTTCTCTTGATGAGGGCCACCTCAATGACGATCTCGGCCCGCTTATTGAGAAGGCGAAGTATCTCATCATCGATCGCGTCGATCTTTTCCCTCAGTCCTCTTAGCTCGCTCATCGTCCCTTCCTCTCTGTTTCGGTCCGTTTATAAAGCGCCATCCCGTCATTACGGGCCCGCTCAGAACTCCGGAGAAACAAACATGCGTTATGGACATACACTCCCTGCCCGTCAGGATATTAATTTTACATGTTTTTTCTTTATTTTTTCAACGTTTTGTAGTCGTGGATAAGAAGGGAAAACTCATGCATGTCCGCTATTCCCGTGATTGCTCCCGGGTGCTGTCCGGAACAATTATGATTGCGCGGCCAGGACAAATGTCCGGCAGATGACGGATTTGCGATAATGTGGCGGGAGAACCTAATGCACGATTAAGAAAAATGGAAACGCCGAATTACACACCCGCAGAATTTCCTCTGAAAGGTGTATGGCGTGAAGAGCCGGAAGCTCTTCACACAGCATTCATCACAGCGTTCTTCCTGACCTTATGAGGGACTGCCCACCTCTTAACGGCTTTCCTCGATCCGTGAGCCGAGCAGGTATTCGCCTTCTTGCAGGCAGAGATAGACTCAACGAGCATATTCAGGAACTCGATTTTGTCGTCATGTCTCATCCTGGCCATCTCCGCGCACATCCGGAACCCTTCCCCGGAGAAGAATTCAAGGGCCTCCTCATCATTGGGGGCACCCAGAAGATCCGATGCAGACTGAAGTATAATTGCCTCCGAAAGATCTCTTAAACCCATGACATCCTCCTTTCCTACAGGTGAATGCTTTAACTATAAACGAGATCCATTTCGAAATATATCAGCGTAAAACGGATTTTTTTGTAAGATTCATACATTAATTGCCTGTAGGTCTCCGTCCTACAAATTCCTGCTTTGCTCCTGTTAAAAGCAAACTCCGCTCAGGAGACGGAGGAGACAAAACCTCTTCTGAGGGTATTTTCACTGACGCTCTTCGGATTCATGAACTGTTTCAGATAATCGGGACCTCCCGCCTTAGAGCCTGTGCCCGACATGCCGAATCCGCCAAAAGGCTGCCTTGCCACAAGAGCACCCGTGATCTTCCTGTTTATGTATAAGTTACCGACTCTGAATTCGTCCTTAGCCTTCCTGATATTGGCCGGGCTTCTCGAAAAGATTCCGCCTGTGAGCGCGTACTGGCTCTGGTTGGCGACAGTTATGGCATCATCCATGTCGGCCGCCCTAATAATTGTGAGCACCGGGCCGAAGATCTCCTCTGTAGCAAGCGGGGAATCCGGTGAGACATCAGCGAACATGGCGGGGCCTATGAAATACCCATCGCTGTCGACCTCCCTAATGAGAAGAGTTTTACTTTCCTTCGCGCCTATGCCGATGTACTTCTTTATCCGCTTTACCGCGACATCGTCGATCACAGGGCCGGCAAAAGCGCCGGGTTTTTCAGGCGGACAGATCGTCACGCTTTCCATCGCCTTCTTCAATCTCTCGCAGAATTCTTCGAAGACTTCTCCTATCACAATAACCCTTGAGCAGGCCGAGCATTTCTGCCCCTGACAGCCAAGGGAAGACTCAAGTACCCCGATGACAGCCTCATCCAGGTCGGCCGATTCGTCAACGATCACCGCATTCTTCCCTCCCATCTCGGCGATGACCTTCTTGACGTTCCTCTGACCGTATGGGGTCTCGCCCGCCCGCTTTACAATTTCAAGCCCCACGTCTTTTGACCCCGTGAACGCTATAAAGTCTGTTTCAGGATGCGATACAAGGAACGCTCCAACCTCGCTGCCCGATCCGGGCAGAAACTGCAAGACTCCCTTGGGAAGTCCGACTCTTCGGAAAATCTCGACGAGTCTCCACCCGATAACAGGCGACAGGCCCGAAGGCTTGAAGATTACGCAATTTCCTGTGACTATCCCTGCGGACACCATGCCGGCGGGAATGGCCAGGGGGAAGTTCCATGGCGCTATGACTACGCCGGTCCCCCTGGGCTCATACGAGTATTCGTTCAACTCTCCCGGATAATCCCCGAGAAGCATTGCGTTGCCTATCCTGATCATCTCGCGTCCATAGTATTCGAGATAATCGATCGCCTCGGCAATATCGCTGTCTGCGTCTCTCCATGTCTTTCCGGCCTCGTATACCTCAAGGGCGGATAGCGAAAACCTCTCCCGCCTCATCTCTGCCGCCGCTTTAAACAGGTATTCCGCCCTTTCCCCGGAAGGTACCTTCTTCCACGGACCAAATGCCTTTGCGGCCTCTTTGAGAGCGCTTTCAGCTTCCTTTATAGCGGCTACGGAAACATGGCCCACGATCTCTCCGGGGCTGGAAGGGTCCAAAGAGGCCGTCTTCTTCTCGGTCACAATTTCTTCGCCTCCGATGAGGAGAGGATATTCTCTTCCGAACTGCGTTCTTACTTCTTTCAGCGCGTCTTCCATCCTCTTTCTGCTTTCGCTTCGCGAAAAATCGGTCGGGGGCTCGTTTCTGAAACCTTCTTGAGCGCTCCCTTCCTTTGTCGGCCTCCATCCGGTCCCCGGTGGACTTATCAACTCTTCAAAGGGTCTGCTCTCCGCGAAGAGCTTTCTGACGAAGGATTCATTGGATGTATTCTCAAGGAGCCTTCTTACGAGATAGGCCATCCCGGCGACAAGGTTTCCGACAGGAGCATAGATCCTCACTCTATAGCCCATCTTCCGAAGTATGTTTCTTACCGGCTCTCCCATGCCGTAGAGCATCTGAAACTCAAAGGCTTCCCTTGGAAGCCCCCGGGCCTCCGCTATCGCTAACGCATTGCTGATACTTCTTATGTTATGAGAGGCGATGGCGGGGCGTACAAACTCACAATTTTCCAACAGTATGCGCGTGAGCTCCTCAAAATTCGAGTCCGTCTCTCTCTTGCTCTCGAAGACCGGCACAGGCCAGCCCTTCTGACGGTTGACTACCGTCTCATAATCCCAGTAGGCCCCTTTTACGAGACGAACGGAGATCCTCCTTTTACTGTCCCTTGCCCATTTCAAGAGTTCGAGAAGGTCATCCTTTGACTCCTTCAGGTATGCCTGCATCGCAATTCCTCCGAACTGATAATCCGCGAACTCCCCGAGAATGCCCTTGAATATTTCGATGATTATGTCCTTGTAGTAATATTGCTCCATATCAAGGCAGACCGATGCCCCGGTCTTCTGCGACTTGCCGAATATGGGCCGGAGCCTCTCCTTTGTCTTTTCGATAGAGACGTCCCAGTCTATAGGGTCGAGCTGAGAATAAAGGGAAGACACCTTGAGAGAGATGTCGATTCTCGGGATGGGTCCTGTGCCGTCACGTTCGATCAGCGGATCTTCTCCCCACCCTTTGATTCCAGGGCCAAGGTGATCAAGGAGTCTCAGGTATTTCTCTGAATACTGCTTCGCCTCCTCTTCACTCACGACAACCTCTCCGAGAAGGTCTGCGCTGAAGGCAAAGCCATTCTTCCACAACGCCTCTAATGACTTAAGCGCGTCTCCGGCTTCCTCTCCCGCGATAAACTGTCTTGCTATCGTTTCGACTCCCGACCTTATCATTCCGGCGGCGGCATGGGCCGCAAGACCGCCCCTCGAAGCGCGGTCAATGCCTTTTCTGATTATGAGCGGCGCACCTGCGTCTCCGGAGAAGTACTCCTTCAGGAATTTCACAACGAGCGCATCGCTTTTCAGAGTAGGAAGGACGTCGATATACCGGAAAAGCTGGTATCTGAAGTTCTCGTCCTTCATGGCCCAATCCATCATCCTCCCCATCCACATCCGGGCGTTGAAGAGGGAAGGGGCCGCTCCCGAAACAGAACCATATATTTCTGAGCCTATCTCTCTTATACGCTTTTCGAGATCAGGTTTCTGAACCATGACTACAATGTATCAGAAAGAGGCGAAATTTACAGCAGCCCTACGACTAATAGCGATAAGCTCCCCGGAATCACCCTGCTGAATGATATATCAGCTTGCGGCGGGCAAGGCCGCAATTCCGGTATAATACCGGTATAATAACTGTACAAGAAACTGGAAACGCAAGAAGAATAAGGCATGAAACCATTCCTGGATAAAGCGAAGGTCTCCCGGTATATTACCCCCGAGGGTCGGACACGTTTAAGCGAAGAACTCTCATACCTCTGGAAGGTGAAACGCCCGCAGGTCACACAGGCGGTTGCCGAAGCCGCGGCCATGGGAGACCGGTCGGAGAACGCGGAGTATATCTACGGGAAGAAACAGTTAAGGCAGATAGATTCCCGTATGCGGTTCCTCACAGAGAGGTTAAGCGAATTGATTGTCGTGGACAGACCGCCTGACGATACGACGAAAATATTTTTCGGCGCCTGGGTTGAGGTTGAGGATTCCGATGGGAACCTGTTTCGGTATCGCATCGTCGGGCCGGACGAATCCGATCACAAAAGGGGTTTTATCAGCATTAATTCTCCAATGGCAAAGGCGCTGTTGCGCAAGTCCGAGGGTGACGAAGTTGTGGTGAAACGGCCAACCGGAACGGACGCCTTTGTGGTGACCTCAGTCGACTACGAAATGCGGCAGCCCATAAGCAGGCCCGAATGAAATTCATATCTCCCGGCCTTGTAATCTCCCGATATAAATGACGTCAGGCAAAACATGAATGGGACAAGGCGGAGTGATATAAGGCCGGGGCTTCGCGTTTCAATTGTATTGAAGAAGGACCAGCGCACAGGCGCGCTTACTGAAGGAATTGTGAGAGACATCTTGACTAAGTCGCCAAGCCATCCACATGGGATCAAGGTTCGTCTTGAAAGCGGCGAGGTGGGCCGCGTAAAGAAGATACCTTGATGACAATCTGCTTTCCCCGGCACATCAGTCCTCAGTGATGTCCGGCTCTATTCAAGATTGCCGAGGGTCTCTGTTATGAGGTCCGGAAGCGCCGGGAAGATGTGCATACTGTCCGTTATATATTTCATGTCGCTCTTGTTCACCACAACATTGACTACTTCCTGAATGAGCGTCGAGGCCTCGGGGCCTATGATATGAAAACCTAAAATCCTCTTTGTCGTCTTTTCGACTATCGCCTTGGCAAAGCCCTCTTCTTCCATCATCGCAGTACCCTTTACGGTGTCAGAGTATTTTGCCCTTCCGACAAGTACCTTGTATTTCTGTTTAGCCTGCTCCTCCGTAAGGCCCACGGAGGCGATCTGCGGATGGGTGAAAACAGCGTGAGGGACTGCGCCGAAGTCCATCCTGATCTTCTTCTTATGAGTGGAGTTATGCCACGCAATCTCCGCTTCCTTGTCGCCTGCGTGTGTGAACATCTGCCTGCCGATGGCGTCGCCGAGCGCCCATATGTGCTTCCTGTTGGTTTCGAGATAATCGTTCACAACTATGAAATTCCTTTTGTCCGTCTTTACCCCTGCTTTTTCGACATGGACCAGATCGGCATTCGATATCCTCCCTGTTGCGATCATGATCTTCCCCGCAGAGATCTTCCTTTCCTCGCCCGTATCGTGGTCTTTCACAATTACATCATAACCGCCGCTGAGCCGCATGACTTTAAGCACCTCGGTATTCGTGAGGATCTCCATGCGTTTTACCATCTCCTTTTTCAGCAAGTTGGATATCTCCGGCTCTTCGGCAGCCAGAAGACGGCTGCCTCTTTCAATTATTGTTACCTTCGAGCCCATAGCGGAGAAGAAGTGCCCGTACTCTACAGAGATGTATCCCCCGCCGATGATTATCATGCTTTGCGGGCATCTTTCAAGCTCCAGCACACTGTCGCTGGTCAGGTATCCAGACCTCTCCAGGCCGCTGACCGGAGGGACAAAAATGCGGGCGCCGGTTGCGATGAAGATCTTCTTCGCCGTGATCTTCTTACTTCCGACTTTCAGCGTATGCTCATCGATAAAGTGTCCTTCTTCATTATAGAAATCCAGGTTCCTCGTGTCCCTGATCGCCTCTTCTATGCCGCTTCGCCCGCTCCCGACCGCGTCCTTCATGCGGCGCATTATGGACCCGAAATCTATCTTCGTTATTTCAGCATGAATCCCGAACCTGGAGGATTCCCTTATCTCCATGATCCTGTCCGCGGTATATATCAGGGTCTTGGAGGGGACGCAGCCGACATTTACGCAGGTGCCCCCGACATTTCCCTTTTCAATCAGGGCGACTTTCAATTTAGCAGCGACTGCTTTGAACACAATGCCTATGCCGACATCTCCGGCGCCGGTTACGACCACATCATACGATTTCACAATACACCTCTCACAATTCTTCCGAGTGGAATTTAACTCATTATATCACCGACATGTCTCGATGCAAATTTACTTTTTTCTTTCATTCATTGACAACCATCTGTTTTCTGATAGCGTGATAATTAGCCTTGCGGTTGCATAAAGAATCGGCGCATGTGGACATGAAGGCCGAAAGAAGCTTTATGTGCGACACGTTATATTCGTTGCAGCAGAATTTGCAGCTCTTATCAGGACTGCACCGGATATGAAATCCGCGTTGAGATTGTGACTATGTAACCTCGTCGCCATTTATAAAGTTTTTTTTGGGATCTATGTCCAAGGGAATGGTCGAAGTAGGGTTAACAAAAAGATGAAATTTTGGGGAGGTTTCGATGTTCAAGAAAATATTCCGGACCGACAATGAGATAGCGAGTTTCGTTCTCCGGGTGTTTCTCGGGGTTGTCTTTTTCCCTCACGGCGCGCAAAAGGTCCTGGGCTGGTTCGGAGGCAGCGGCTTTTCGGCAACAATGGAGACCTTCACCACAAAGATGGGAATCCCCGCTTTTCTTGCCTTCCTCGCCATTCTCGCAGAGTCGGCGGGATCGCTCGGGCTCATCGCGGGGTTTCTGACAAGGCTTTCTGCCTTCGGCATCGCCTGCAATATGGTCGTAGCGGTGCTTACGGTGCACCTCAAGAACGGCTTTTTTATGAACTGGTCCGGCAGACAACAGGGAGAGGGTTTTGAATACCACCTCCTGGTCATAGCCATAGCTATTGCGCTGATGATAAAAGGGGGCGGACGCTGGTCTGTAGACAGGCTGATAGCGAAGAAGGAGTAAAAAAATTTATTGACTGCCGCATCCTGAAGAAAAATAACACTTCTCTTAAAGGAACTCCCCCAGGTCGGCGCCGAGTCTTACAAGTTCGTCATCGGTAACGTCCACAGTGAAAATGGCAAGGTCGTCAATATACCTTTTCCTGCGGCAATATCTCATGATTTCATAAATCATCTTTCTGAACTCGTCGAGGAGGTTCTCTACTTCCCCGAGACTATTGCAGCGGCTAATCTTGCGAACATAGAGGTGAAGACGCGCATATTCAGCGGCCCTTTGACAAAGAATACAGAGGTCGGGATCAACCTTCGTAGCCTCCAGGATCTCACTATAGAGACTCATTATGTCTGCCATAAGATTATCCTAAAGTCTTATTTATGATATAGCCTCATTCTATAGAATTATGTGACGGCTGTCAAACGTTTATTAGGGGACAGGTATTGTCCCAAACTGGGGGCAGCCGGTTGACAATGCTCTGCATATTTGATACAAATAAGGTATGAAACGGATTTTGCAGGTTTTCATCCTTATCCTAGTTCTCGCATTTTCTGTAACTCCCTCGTCCGCCGGACAAGAAACAGACAGCTGCGCGGAAAAAGGCATTATCGTAAAGAATATGACGATGCTCGACCTGTGGTACAAGAAGAACGGCGGGGACTGTTTCATATGGGTACACGATCAAGTCTTCTTTATGAAGCCGGAAGACGTTATTGAAATATTTTCCGACCTTACCTGCAAGACTTCGTACTGCGGGAAGAAGACGACATACAAAGACTTCAAGTCCTTCGACAAAAACGGGGATTGCCTCGTCAGGATATTGCCGAACTGCGACATTGCAGACATGTGAAGCGCACGATCTCTTATCCGGACGACCTCGGATACCACTTGAAAAAAGAAGAAATGAAATTAAAGATAGGCGTAATGGGATCCGCGTCAGGAAAACTTCCAAGGGAACACCGAAGGCTCGCGTTTGAGCTCGGCCGGGTCATTGCGGAGGAAGGCTGCATAACTATTACGGGGGCCTGCCCGGGACTGCCCCTGGAGGCGGCAAGGGGCGCGAGCGGGGCGGGCGGTCTGGTTATAGGAATATCTCCCGGTCTCAGCGAATGGGAACACGTCAACAAATATCATTCGCCTGTTCAGCACCATGATGTCCTCATTTTCACGGGAAGCGGGCTCATGGGAAGAGAGGTGGTCAACATACGCAGTTCCGACATCGTGATCATCGTAGGAGGCCGTTCCGGAACGCTCGGGGAATTCTCCATCGCCTATGACGAGGGCAAGCTGATAGGCGTTCTTCAAGGGACAGGCGGCATCACCTCGGAGATAAGAGACATCATTGATATAATAAAGAAGAAGACCGGCGCCAAAGTCATCTATAACGCGGACCCTCGCAAGCTTGTCAGAGAACTGATCGTTTATTACCGCAGGGAGCATTACAAGCGTCCTTCCGTCCACCACGCATAGCCTTGAACAAATTGATGATTGCGGCTATTGGCCGGGGTTGCCGGACATAAGGACTTCGTAGACGATCTTACTAAGCTCAGTGCCCTTATAAGGTTTCGGAATGACATTCGCAAAGCCGTAATCGCCGAAACGTGCCATGACCGGGTCGTCATAATAACCGCTTGAGGCGATGGCCTTGACCTGTGGGTCCATCTCTTTGATGGCCCTGATGGTCTCTTTTCCGCCCATTCCGCCCGGAACCGTAAGATCGAGGATTACTATATCGAACCGGATGCCGGATTCGAACGACTTCCTGTAAACTTCAAGGGCCTCGTCGCCGTCTTTCGCAAACTCCACCTCGTACCCGACATGCGCCAATATGTCTCCGCCCACGTTTCTGACCATTTCCTCGTCATCCATCAGAAGGACACGACCCTTGCCCCGGACAAATCTCTCCTCCGAGGTCCTTATTGCGGGAAAAGACTTTTCAGAGGCGGGCAGATGAATGGTAAAAGTCGTGCCGCTTCCCGGGCTCGACTTCACGGTGATCTGCCCCCCGTGGTTCTTTATTATCGAATAGGTGATGGAGAGCCCGAGTCCGCTGCCCTTCTCTTTTGTGGTGAAATAAAGGTCGAAAATCTTTTCGAGGTGTTCGCCGGATATGCCAGCGCCGTGATCTTCGATGGTGACCTTTACATACATCCCCTTCGTCAGGGACAGCCCTTCCCCTATGTGGTCGTTCACGGCGCAGATATTGATCGCGCCACCGCCCGGCATAGACTGGGCCGCATTGAGAACGAGATTGTTGACGGCCTGCCCTATCTGACCCTCGTCGGCTTCCACCGGCAGCAGGTCGCCGGCAAAAGAAAAACCGCACTTCACGTTTGAGCCTGTCAGAGCGAGACTTGCGCAATTCCTTATCAGCTCAGGAAGTGAGACCGCCTTCTTTATCGGCTTTCCGCCCCTGGAGAATGTGAGCAGCTGCTGCGTCAGCTTTGAGGCGCTCGCGCAGGCGATCTCCGCCTCTGACAGCCGCTTGAACAGAGGGTCGCCCTCTTTCATCTCCGCCCTTGCAAGATTGATATTGGCGACGATTGCGGTAAGGATATTATTGAAGTCATGGGCAATGCCGCCCGCAAGGATTCCGATAGATTCAAGTTTCTGGGACTTGAGAAACTCCGCTTCGAGCTTCTTGAGGTCTGTTATGTCCCTTGCGATGGCCTTTGTACCGGTCAGATTATTGTCCTCGTCGTATTCAGAAAAGATGTTCAGATTGGCTAGAAAGGTGCTCCCGTCCTTCCTGACGAATTCGCGTTGGATATTCAGCATCCTTTTTTCGTAATTCAGCCTCGGGAAGTCCCTCTCGAAGAGTTTCCTCGATTCTTCGGTGAAGAAATCTGTAAGGGGTCTGCCTATGATCTCTTCCTTCTCGTAACCCAGCATTCTCGCCTCGGTCTCGTTGCACTGGATTATGACGCCGTTTCTGTCCAGGGAGTGATACATGTCCGGCGCATTATCATAAAGGTCGCGGTATTTTGCCTCGGATTCCCTGAGGGCCTTTTCGATATGTTTATGGGCCGTAATATCATGCGCAACGGCTATGATGAACTCGGGGTTCCCTTGCGGACCGGTCACAAGCGTGGCCCTTCCCTCGACAACGACCCTGCTGCCGTCTCTCTTAAGCAAGCGGTTCTCGACGCCTTCCACACTGCCCGTCTTGAAAACCCGTCTGAATCCTTCTGCGGCTGACTGCCGGTCCTCAGACGCGATAAAATCGATCAAATTCCTGCCAATGAGATCCACGGGTCCGTTATATCCGAGTAAGATTGCGCTTTGAGGATTTGCGGCGGTTATAACGAAGTCCGGATCGACGATTGCAATACCGTCTGGCGAGGTCTCGAATATCAGTCGATAGATCCGCTCTTCGTCCGTATGACCTTCTCCAGGCCGCCAACCCCCGGCGGTGCTCATTCTCGCCCTCCTGCATTGCGTCAGATTCAAACTGTTCGGGATGACCGGCTGACAACGCACTGAATATAGCAAATATCCGGGGCCGATTGCAATTTGGCCGGACGGTCTCAGGCATATTGTATAATTACCCATGTCCCTCGTTGATTTCCTCGATTCTTTGGAACAAAACGAAAGATTCTCCCGTCAGCTTGCGGAACACAGATATATCCCGCCGGTCGAGCCGAGACACAGAAAGATTGAGCTTGACGATCGCCTGAAGAATGTACTGAGGGAAAGGGGTGTGGAGCGCCTCTGGAGCCACCAGGTCGAGGCCATAGATTTGATCAGACAGGGAGAGAACGTCGTAGTAATGACCCCCACCGCAAGCGGGAAGACGCTCATCTACAATATACCGGTGATCGAGTCGATCGTTGAACGTCCCGACTCCACGGCCCTCTATATCTTTCCCCTCAAAGGCCTTGAGCAGGACCAGGTGAAAAACCTGAATGAGCTCTTACATTCGCTTGGCATTCATGGCAAAGGCGGGGGACCGGCGGTTCCCGGCAGGAAGAGTTCGAGAAGCGCGGTCATAGAGCCTGCAGAGGTTTACGATGGAGACACGACGCCCTATAAGAGAAAGAAGATACGCGAGACGGTCCCCAATGTGATCTTCACCAACCCGGATATGCTCCATCTTGCAATAAACCCCTTTCACCTGAAATGGGAGTCTTTCTTCAGGAGACTCCGTTATGTCGTGGTGGATGAGATCCATTCCTATCGCGGGGTCTTCGGCTCCAATGTGGCCCATGTGCTCAGGAGACTGAGGAGGGTCTGTGCGCGCTGGGGCTCAAACCCCCAGTTCATAACCTGCTCCGCGACCATCGCCAATCCCAGGCAGCTCTCCGAGGAGCTGACGGGCCTGTCCTTCAGGGAGGTCACGGAAAGCGGCGCCCCTCACTCCGGGATCCATTTTCTTTTCCTGAACCCGTTCGACAGTCCGTACACTGAGGCCATGTGGCTCTTCATCGAATGTCTGAAGGCAGGGCTGAAGACCATCGTCTTCACCAAGGCAAGGAAGATCACCGAGCTCATCTACCGGTGGACGGTCGACCGGGCGCCTGAACTCTCGGGGAAGATAAGCCCCTATCGGGCAGGTTTTCTTCCGAGGGAGAGAAGAGAAATAGAGGAGAAGCTCTTCGGCGGGGAGCTGCTCGGGGTCGTCTCTACAAGCGCCCTTGAGCTCGGAGTGGATATCGGGGGATTGGATGCATGCATTCTTGTCGGTTATCCCGGTTCGGTGTCCAGCACCTGGCAGAGGGCAGGGAGGGTCGGAAGACACGGACAGGAATCCCTGATCTTCATGGTGGGCATACAGGACGCCCTCGACCAGTACTTCATGAGACATCCGGCGATGTTTTTCGAAAAAAGCCACGAGGCGGCAGTGATCGATCCGGAAAACAGAAACATACTCAAGAGGCACCTACCCTGCGCTGCCGCAGAGGTATATCTGAAAAAGGACGACCCCGTCTACAACGTCGAAAGACTCGGGCCCGTCATTGAAGAGAGCGTTAAGGAAGGACTGCTCGTCCCGGGAAGGACGGGCGACGTATGGTTCTCAAGGGAGAGGGCGCCGCATCGGAACGTAGCCATAAGGGCGCTCGGCGATTCCTTCGAGGTCAGGGACGAGGCCGGAAGGGTGATAGGGGAATTGAGCGGCTACAGGATATTCAGGGAAGCTTTTCCGGGCGCCATATATCTTCACAGGGGAAGACAATACAGGGTCGTCGAACTCGACCTCGAAAACAAGAGGGTCTTTTGCAGGGAGGTCGACGTGCTCTACTACACCCAGGCATTGAGCAAGGAAGAGACAGAGGCTCTCGAAGAGAGGGAGGCGAGGAGACTCGGGAACTTTTCAGTGCAGTGGGGAACGCTGAGGATGTCCCACAGGGTCAGCGGCTATGAGAAGAAGAACATCTTTGACAGGACCAGACTGTCGAGGCATGACCTTGAGATGCCTGAATACGTCTTTGACTCCGAGGGGATGTGGATAAAGATAGACAGGAAGACGGAGGACCTCCTCGAATCCCTCGGCTATGACCTTGCCGGCAGCCTCCACGCAGCGGAACATGCCTCTATTTCATGCCTGCCTTTGTTTGCCTTGTGCGACAAGGGCGACATCGGCGGGCTGAGCTATCCTTTTTTCCCGCCCTTTAAGTCACCCGCAATATTTGTCTATGACGGTTACGAAGGAGGCATCGGCCTGACGAAAAGGGCCTTCGATGTCATAGAAGATTGGCTCAGGACAGCGCTTTCATTAATAACGGAATGCCACTGCGAGGAAGGCTGCCCCTCCTGCGTCCAGGACCCTCAATGCGGCTCCGGAAATCAACCCCTCGACAAGCATGGGGCAAAGTTCCTGCTCGAAAGATGGGTTGGGTGAAGTCTCGGGATTACTAATCTCATCCTGTCCCGGCAAATTGATGATCGATCCGCTTCTTACTATAAGGGTCTCTTTCAGGTCGCTCCTGGTGAACAAGATGCGTTCCGTGCTGACCATGCTTGGGATAATCATCGGCGTCAGCGCAGTCATAATCATGTTGGCGGTCGGAACAGGGGCGAGCAGGAAGATGTCCGATTTCATCGAGAGCATAGGCAGCAACATCATAATGGTCCTCCCGGGAGCGACTACGGCGGGAGGCGTTAGGATGGGCGCCGGCACTTGTTCTGATACTACTTTTCTTATTGACCTTTTTGATCTCGATCAACAATAATATCGCATCTTATTGCCTGCCTGCGCCGAGAGGGAGTGTTGGAGGGTGAAGGCGGGGATGTTCAGAATCATACATCTTCATGGAGGAGCGGGCTGTGAAGGGCTGTATATGTTTTCTCGCCGTCATCTTTCTGGTCGTTTTCCTCTGCCTTCCGGGCTATGCCTTTCACAACGGCGGCGTCGGCGCTTGCGGCGGCTGTCATACGATGCACAATTCCTCGGAAGGGACAGCGCTAACAACGACAGGTGGAGCTACCGAGTTTAACGGTCACATATACTTCTTGATAGGGAGTGATCAAAGCTCAACGTGCTTGAACTGCCACAGGTCGATCACCGACAAGACCCCGACAGGAGAGCATGTAATGTCGGGGGCTGCAGGGGCCTCCGGAATACCTGTGGAAATGACCCCCGGCGGCGACTTTGCCTGGCTGAGAATCACGACGAGTGCGATTGATGAAGACGGCACGCGCATCAACAATGCAGGCACTGATCATGGACATAACATCGTGGCCGCCGATTACGGGCTGACCGCGGCGGGAGGGAATCTCTCGACAGCGCCTGGGGGCGTCTATCCATCTTCCAATCTCCATTGCTCGAGTTGTCACGACCCGCACGGCACATACAGGGTAAACGGCTCTTATCAGATAGTCACTTCGGCCCTTTCAACAAACACCGGAGACATCGCGGGGTCCGGCTCTTACGGGACTGTATTGCCGACAGACACGGAATCGGTGGGCGTTTACAGACTCTTAGCCGGAACGGGCTATCTTCCCCCATCTCTGGGCGGGGTGGCCGGAGCACAATTCGTCAATCCCCCGCCCTTTGCTTTTTCACCTGTCAGCTATAACAGGGCCGAGACATCATCCGATACGAGGGTCGCTTATGGGAGCGGCATGTCGGAGTGGTGCGCCAACTGCCATTCCGCGCTCTACAATTCCAACTATCCCTCAAAGCACGAACATCCGACCGGAAACAATATAAGCGCATACCTTTCAAGCACCGACCGCACTGGAATGAGTATTGCCCAGAAATATAATGCATATGTCTATTCCGGCAATCTAACGGGCAATCAGCAGACTTCCTATACCTCGATGGTCCCCTATGAAGAAGGATTGAATCTTAATCGCACCAATTATGCGGACCTTGCTACGAGGGCCGTGAGCGACGGGTCGAGGAGGATGGGACCTTCCACCGGCAGAGAGAACGTAATGTGCCTTTCATGCCACAGGGCCCATGCAAGCGGCTGGCCGCACGCGCTTAGATGGAACGCGGACGGGGGATCGTTTCTCACTGTCCAGGGAGTCTATCCCGGGGTGGATGCCCCTTCTGCCGAGGCCCGCAAGGGACAATATAATCTCGGATACACACAGGCCCAGGTCCAGAAGACCTTCTATGACAGAAATGCCGGCGCCTACGCCACATATCAGCGGTCACTATGCAACAAATGTCATGCGAGTGATTGATCACAGGAACTGAGATTTATTGCCTTCCCTCTTACCGCTCCGGGTTTGTCATCAATAATAGCTCATGCTGTCCTTGCGCTTTAGGGTTCTTTTGGCATAGGATATTGATATTTTGGGAGACGATGTCAAAGCGTGAGGGGAAGATTATAACGGGGAAAATGGGGTTTAAGCAATGGCCTTGGTAATCAAGCCTTCTGATTTTTATCGTCTTTTCAGTCCTTCCAGGTGTGAGCTACGTTTATATCTGAGCCATAAAGGCGTCGATCCCGCTCCGCTCAGTCCGTTCGAAGAGGTCTTCATCCGTCTTGGGCAAGAGCACGAGATGAGCCACCTTGCCACTTTCCCTGAAGTTTCTGATCTGACAGGTCGCCCTGCTGAGAAAACAATTGAAGAAATCCGGAAAGGCAGTCCTGTTATATACCAGGGCGGACTTCGCGCTCTGGCGTTCGTGGACGGTCAGGAGCTTGAGGTCGTGGGCATTCCGGATCTTCTAATTAGATTCTGTTGCGGAAAGCTATTTTTCGACTGATTTTCTTGCCATAAGTTTTTCATCAGCGCACCATTTTCTTTTCAGGACCGTCCGATATATCAAATTCTCCAGTTATCCATGTTCTCGTGCCGA
>JAJYIF010000026.1 GCA_021790195.1 Nitrospirota bacterium | reverse complement strand
CGCCTTTTGAGGCATACTGGAAACTGCCACGTCCCGGCATCCCGGTAAAACTGGCGGCATGAAGACAGGTGGTTTCCACCTTAATTCAGCCCCAAAACTGTCCAACCATTGGGGTCCACCTCTGAGTCCGAAAGGGCACACGCCTATTCTGTACCAAAAAACCTGCTCTCACAAAAAAGTCTCCGTAATAGCCGCCCTTTGCATCGCCCCCTGCAAGAGCCGTCTCGGTCTGTACTTCCGCCTGCATCCCGATACCAATATTAACTCTACGCTGGTCATTTTCTTCCTCCGTTGCCTACTCAACGAACTGGCAGGCAACATTATTATCGTTTGGGACCGTTTCCAGCCTCATCGTGCCCAAAAAGTTCGGGAACTTTTCATTGCTGAGACTCGACTGCATCACGAGTTCTTGCCTCCCTATGCTCCGGAACTCAATCCGGTCGAAAATGTATGGTCACATACGAAGATGAATCCTATGGCCAATTTGACTGCCTTGGATGTTGATAGTCTTGCCGCAATAAGCCGGAGCAATCTGCGGTCATTACAATACAAAAAAGAACTTCTTCGTTCATTCTTCAAAGAGACAGGCCTTTCTTTGCGCGTTAAATAGGACATTACTTATGCAGCTCTCAATAATATATTAGCCGGAGTATTAGCCAACCCCGCATCAACCTGATTTTTCCGCCTTTTCCGTATCGGCGGCAAGGGACCAAATTGCCTTCGCATACTGGTCCTTGAGCCCGTTAAGAAAGCCTATGTCGATCTGTCCCTTCCATGTAGTGATCTCGGTAAACCGGTTCGGTATCGATACATCCTCGGGCCGGTACCCTGATCCAACACGCATCTTCCACCTCAGCTTCTGTATCCCGCTCGAAACGACGCCCATGTTGTCGGCCAGAGTTCCGTAGCCGACACTTTTAAGGCAACTGCCGAGCACTTCATCCGTGTACACACCTCTCGCGAATAAACACGATACCATCGAGGTGAGGAAGACCCTTCCCTTCTCATCCTGAACCAGAAACTTCACGGCATCCTCGATTGTCTTGCCCTTGGGTTTCTGGTCGTAGGAATATCCGCCGGCGTCGAGATGCGAGTGGCGCAGTCCAAGGGCCTGGGAGACAAAGAATGTTTCACCCGTTGCATACCCGGCCATCTCCTGCCCGAGGACACAGGCGAAATCGCCGCCGCCGTATCTCTCCGCAGCCTTTGCAGTGCCCTGGGACAAAACCTGATAGAACTCATTTGTCCCGTAAGCCATGTGCCAAAGCGCCGTCTGATAAGACTTTGAGTCGCCGAAGGAAAGAGGCACAAGGGTCTCTTTCTCGGTGACCAGACCCTTGGTGAGGGCCTCTGTTGCCCACGCCAGCGCGACACCCGGCGACATGACATCCATCCCCATTTTTTCGGCCACGTCGATAAGCTTCAATACCTCGAAACAGTCCATCACGCCAAGCATTGAGCCTACAGCGAAAATAAGTTCATGGTCGTACGATATCTGACGATAGATGTAGCGGTTTTCTTCCCGGAAGCGCTCTCTCACAAAACCGATATGGATGCAGCCCACGGGGCAACCCGCACACGCCGCGTTTCTAAGGAGGGCCACCTCCGCGAAACGCTCTCCGCTAATGCCCTCGGATGCAGGGTCGGTAGTGGCCTGCAGGTTCCTGATCGGCAGGGCCTTGAGGTCGTTCATAACCCTGACGTTGCCCGGTGTGCCAAGATTATGGTATTTACTCATCATGTCCGTGTCTGTCATGTCCTTGTAGACCTTGTCAAAGATCTTGACATATTCGTTGCCCTCCGGAATAAGAAACGACCCGTCGCCGTGGATCGTTATCGCCTTCAGGTTCTTGGAGCCCATTACCGCGCCGGCGCCGAGTCTTCCGAAGTGGCGATAGCTGTCTGCGTTGATGCAGGCAATAGGCGATTGCCGCTCGCCTGCGGGACCGATCCTGAGGATCGTCCGATGGCCTGAGCCGGGCAGCATACGCCTGAGCGCCTTTCCCGCAACATAGAGGTCGGAGCCCCACAGGTAATGCACGTCTTTGATTTCTATCTGTCGTGACCCCACTACGAGGGCGGAGGGCGACTTGGCTCTTCCGGTAATCACGATCGCGTCATAGTCCGCGAACCTCATCGAGAGTGCGGATCGCCCGCCGGCATGGCTCTCGGCATATTGATCGTGGTAGGGAGATTTAAAGGCGCAGACCGTCTTGCTCATAAGAGGGAAGTATCCCGTGAGCGGACCGATCGTGAAGATGAGCGGCTGTCCGGGTTCATTCCATGGCTTATCGAGCATGCCGTATTTCCCGAAGAGCATCGCTGCAAGACCGCTTCCGCCAGCCACGGTGTTCCTGCCGTCAACATCAGTGATGGACCTTCGCCCCGTGGAAAGATCGACCAGCAGCACTCTGAAATGGTCCCTTATCATGACTGCACCTCCCCGGACGCAGCGGCCTCTTCTGCTACGGAAACTGTCCCTCTTAAGAACTCCGTGTGCTCCAGACAGTCGTGCGGACAGTAAGGCACACATCTGCCGCAATGTATGCAGACAGATGGTTCACCGGACGGGTCGAGATAGACCGCATCTACGGGACAGGCCTTTGCACAGGCCCCGCAGCGGATGCAGAGCTTCATTCTTACCAATACGCCCCCTCCCTTCCTTTGCGAATATGCCCCGGTCGGACAGGCCGCGACACAAGGCGCAGGATCGCAGGCCAGACAAAGTCTGGCCTCAAACCCTGTAGAAAGGCCCCCTGAGGACCGGATGCGTATTCCTGCGGTGTCCCAGGACAGGCGCTTATGCACGAGCCGTGCGCAGGCCAGAGAGCACGAATGGCATCCTATGCAGCGCTCCATTCTCGGCGTGGTAAGGATCTTCATGGCGTTATCTCCTTTTTCGTTTAATGATACAGAAGAATTTCGCAGTTCGCTATAGACCGTCTGATTGTCTGATTCTCTCCTTCCTGTCTCCATTCATGCCCTTGCCCCTGACTGCTCCCTAACAGCCTCCGAGGCATTCTTCACATCGTCCCGACTGCCGAGATAGTACCGCCGGATCGGCTTCATATCGTCCTCAAGCTCGTATATCAAGGGTGTCGCCGTAGGAATATTAAGTTCCGCGATATCCGCATCGACCCCCTTATCAGACAGCGGCACGTCGGTCCATCCTGTGAAGCGATTCTCCTTGTTCCAGATACTCTCGCCATGTCTGAGTAAGACAATTCTCTTCATGTCACCTCTTCCAATGATTTCGTCATGCATCGGAATACGGTCCGGCCGCCTTATACATGGGCCTTCAAAAAGATCGTTGATGAGGCAATTGTCCGTTAGGATGTAGCAATATACTTACAGCCCGAGATGTTTCTCATCCGTCACTCGATACCACCTCATTGCCGGCTGTATCTGCAGACACCCATGCCTTCAGAAGCGTGAAGGTGACCGCCAGTACCACCGGACCAATAAACAGCCCTACGATTCCGAAGGCGATGAGACCGCCGATCACGCCGGCGATGACCATTATGAGCGGCAGGTGCGCGCCCTTTTTGATGAAGATGGGACGGACTATATTGTCGGACGTAACGGCCAGAATCGAAAAAACCAGCAGGACCGTCCCCCATAACGGCTCTTCGTCCATATAGAGCCATATGATCGAGGGCACTAGCACAAGCGCCGGTCCGATCTGCGCCAGGCATAGCATGAACATCACCGCGCTCAGGAGAGCCGCCGCCGGCACGCCGGTGACCAAAAGACCTATTCCTCCAAAAACGGCCTGAATGAAGGCCGTCAGGACAATACCCAGCGCCACCCCTCGAATGGCCTTTGCCGCGAGAATCATGACCTCCTCACCATGCTTTCCAGCCAGGCGTCGTGCAAAAGTCAGTGCGCCTGACGCAGCCATCTCCCCTTTCGCGTACATGATCCCTGAAATGATCACAGTCAGCAGGAAATTAAAGGTAAAGTTAGTTTTAGATCCTCTCCCTCAGAGGAGACCACTTTCTTCATAGAAATCCCACAGCCACACTAAACCAGCACTAAATATCTATGAACCTAAAAACCGCAGTTACCCGCCCAGATGAAGTGGCAAAAGCAACTTTGAATGCAATCTGAAGCCGGTCACGGCAGTTATAATGTGCTCGCAGACACGTTGCCAGACCGATTTCAAGGGCAACTGCTCCGCAGCAGTTTTCCAATGATTCAGCATTCGGCTGACACGTCTGGTTTCATCTCATGCTTCTTTCCTGACGCCATAATCCATTTAACAAAATAATCAACTTCTTCATCACATTCCAAAATACTTCAACATATCCCCAAAAATCAGAGCGTCTTCAACCTCAGTTTCAATGGAGTGATTTATAGCCCCATGCTTCACCATAAACTCATACTGTTCATCTGTACCGACATGACCGTGAACGCCCAGCCTTGGATGTGATTCAAAGTACTTGCGGATTTCATAGGGTTCAAATGCCTGATTAATCAGGAAGGCAAACTTGAGCAATAACCCCTCCGCTTCCAAGATAATTACTTTCTTACGTTCATAGGTCTCATCAAGATTTTCAACATGCTTACGCTTCTTGGTTGACCTGTCAACTATAGGATTATAGTCTGGTTTCTTCCTTTCTTCTTCAATCTGGCGCACCCTTTTCCGGGCGAAATGAAGGGTGTCAACCAGGTTGTAGAACTTTTCTCCGATGACATATCCAAGGGCTTTTTCAATTCCGTACCGTTCCTGTATCCCCAGAGAGGCTTCTACCCATTCTTCAAGTTGATTGGGGTTTGTGAATATCATGCTCATGGCAATAGTATACAAAAAAGGTTGGTCATTTCTCAGGCAATTTGGAGAAGTACTTGTCGTGTCTGAGGCTCCTGCTTTCTATCCACGACTTATTAACAAACGGTGTTAGTATATGGCAGATCAATCATCTTGCGTGGCAGCGGGCATCCTTTATGTTCTAAACTAGCAGTAAGGATAGAGACCCAATGAGAATATGGGACATTCCTCCGGATAGACTTTGTCGCAATCATCTTCTGGGTGAACACAATGAACTTCATGCCATATGGAATATCGTGACTCAGGACAGGAAGGGCTATTCAAATCATCCTGAGACAAAGAGATGGAGGGGAAGGCTGAAAGTTCTGTTTTATGTCCATGAGGCAATTGTCCGGGAGATGCTGGCAAGGGGATACCATCACAAGAGTCCTTTGGATAAGAAACTTGCCAAAGGCAAGAGGACTCAGGATGAATTTGTTGACCCTATTGAGAGGCAGGTAGAACTTCTGAAACAAAAGGGGTGTAGTTGTGATGTTTGAATAGGAAGAGTAGAATATGCAGAAACGACCAAGGAAACCATTATGAAATATTTAATTATTTATGCACATCCCAACCCCAAGAGTTTTAACCATGCCATCCTGGAAACAATAACGGGGGAATTAAAAAAGAAGAAAAAGGAATTCAAAGTGAGAGACCTGTATAAGATTGGTTTCGACCCTGTTCTTTCATCAGGAGATCTATTGGCAATTCAGAATGGTGCTGTTCCCAAAGATATAAAGAAGGAACAGGATTACATCAGCAAGGCAGATATTCTTATTATTGTCTTTCCGATTTGGTGGTCTTCTATGCCAGCCATGCTTAAGGGCTACATCGACAGAGTGTTTTCCCTTGGATTTGCTTACGACATCACGGAAGATGCGGTTATAGGGTTATTGAAAGGCAAGGAGGTATTCCTGGTAAGCACAACAGGTGCATCCAAGCAGGATAATGAGAGCATGGGGGCGTTCAAGATGATGAACATGTCGATGGATATGGCTATATTTCAGTTTAGCGGAATGAAGGTCATAGGGCATAAATATTTTTCTGCTGTACCATATGTATCGCAGCAGGACAGGAAGAAAATGCTGAAGGAATTGAGAGTGTTGGTAAAGGAGAAGTTATTATAGGCACGAAAACAAAAACGCATCCGCTTCGCCGGACTGTAGAATCCCTTCAGGATGAACCCAGCTATATTGATCGGGCTTGGTTTGGCTGCAGGGCCATCTATCTTCGTGGGAGCATGGGTGGGGTTTCCTGTGGCGTGGGAAAGCAAAAAATGCAGGAGATATATAAAAGAGAATATTATATTAGAACGGAAGAGAAACAATAGGAGGTAATCATGGATATCCCCGACAAATTGTTGGAAATAATGAAACAGGACGGTGTCGTTGCGATTGCAACACTAGGAAGGGATGGACAGCATTTGGTTAATACCTGGAATAGCTATTTAAGGATCTCATCAGACGGTCGCTTATTCATTCCTGCTGGCTACATGCACAAGACAGAGGCTAATGTTGCCTTTAATCCCAATGTGCTGATTACATTGGGAAGCAGCAAGGTTAAAGGCTTGCACGGGGCTGGGGCTGGTTTTTTGATTAAGGGAAAGGCAACTTTTATAAAAGCTGGACCTGATTTTGATTTCATGAAGGAAAAGTTCAGTTGGCTGCGCGCTACATTTGCCGTTACCATCGATTCCATTACTCAAACCTGGTGACCCAAAAAGAAAGAAATCCTGATCCCCTGCCATCTTGTTACTTACCGCCAACCAGCCTCACACCCATATCAAATGCCTTCTGACAATCTAAGGGGAATACTTTCTCATGCCTTTCTTTCTTCTTCGCAGGATCAAAACGTGTAGCAAGCACTTTTGAATAATCATCAAACTGGTAGGTGTCAAAACTGCACATATATTCGGACTCACCAAGGATTCTCCTGAGTGCATTTTCATAACGGTTGAAATTAACAGCGTACTGCCATTCCTTCATGACTTCCTCAGTGACATTCATGGTATAGATAAACGCTGTCTTCATCTTCTGGGGGAAAAGTGAACCTGGCGGATCGGTATAGGTGGCGTACTGAAACATTAGACGTTCTATAAATGATTTCATCTCGCCAGAGATATCACCCCAATAAATCGGGGAACCCAAGACAATGGCATCAGCCTGTTCAACCCTATTGAAAACATCAGTCAGGTCATCCTGAACGGCACACTTGCCATAGCTTTTCCCCCCAATGGTTTTACAGGCAAAGCAACTTATGCATCCTTTATATTCAAGATCATAAAGATGGATGAGTTCGGTTTCTGCTCCTTTTGAGGCAGCTCCTTCGAGAGCCTTGCCCAGTAGGGTTGCCGTATTCCACTTCTTCCTCGGACTTCCATTGAATGCCATGATTTTCATGTGATGCCTCCTGTTTTTGCGGTTCGATTTATTTCATGCAGAAATGGGATGCAGGTAAATTTCTTGTGATGTTCATTTGACATATGTTCTATTATAATAGAAACCTTAATGACACAATCCCAGCTCCAATACCGTAAAGCAACACCTGCTGATTTTAAGGGCATCCTCCATCTTCAGCATCAGAATCTTATTACTATTCTCACAGGGGAAGACCTGTCGCAGGGATTCCTGTCCATAGAGTTTTCAAGGGAGCAACTTCACAAAGTGAACAATGAACTTGGTATTTTTGTTGCTGTTCAGGGCGAGGCGATTATGGGATACCTTATGGCTGAATCCGTGGAGTTTGCCGTTGGGGCACCACTAATAGCTCATATGCTCAAAAAGCTGAAGAATGTTGAATTTGATGGTGTACCATTATTATTTTGTTGTTTGTTTGTCTATGGACCTGTCTGCATCGATAAACAATACAGGGGACAGGGCATCCTTGAAGGATTATTTGGGATCATGAAAGAAACTCTCAAGGCTAATTATGATTTTGGGATAGCGTTTGTATCTCTCAAGAATCCCCGCTCCCTTCAAGCACACACATCAAAATTAGGCATGAGGATTGTTGATGAATTTGAGTTTGGCGGTGAGAAGTACAACACCCTTGCCTTTAGGTTGAAATGACAATATAGATATCGCCGCAAAGCTCAAACTTCCGGAAGAGATATCCCTCTGCCGAATATGCAGGGCGAAAAGGGTCGGGCTGTGAGCAAGGCGCCTGCGTTATAGAAAGCGGCCCTTATTACTCCTCAAAAGCGCTGAAGAGATGCGGCTCGACATAGGTGTCGATGATTTCTCGGGCGCTTACTATCCCGACGAGCTTCTTTCCCTTGACTATGGGGATCACGGAATAATTGTTCTCGACCATGATCTTTGCGAGGTCATCCAGAGAGGTCTCGATGTCGGCCGTTATCGGTGTCCTGGACATTATCTGCTCGGCGGTAATTTTTTCGATCTCCCTGCCTTTTTCCTTCGCCGTCTTAAGAATGTCGCACATGCTTACGATCCCTATGACATTGGATTGCTCGTCCACAACCGGGATCCCCGGACAGCCGCTCGCCATCATCTTGTATACGACCTCCCGTCCCGCCGTATTCTTTGCCACTGCCGTTCTCTTGCACATTATGTACTTTGCGCGAATCATCTCTACTGCTCCTTTCAAGGATGTTGATTGCTAAAAAGGGAATCTTCCAATCTTGATTTAATAGTAAAAGAAAAGAGGCACCTTGTCAATCAGGTGAGAAACAGCGCATCCGTACTCTTAAGGACGGTTTCTCGGCAGTCAAGTCTTTCTTTGCTCGTGAACAGGCAGGTATATCTTGAAGGTGGTCCCCCGGCCTTTGAGGCTATCCACAGTTATAAAGCCTCCGTGCTGTCTGATGATTCCGTATGACATCGAAAGTCCCAGCCCGGTCCCCCTGCCTGACTCCTTCGTAGTGTAGAAGGGTTCGAATACGTGCGGAAGGTCCTTGCTCTCTATCCCCTGCCCGCTATCGCTGACCGCCAGCACAGCGTACTTCCCCTGCCTCACTTCATGCTGTTCGGCGTAGCCGGGTTCAAGAGATGCCAGGGCGGTCCTGAAAGTAAGCGTTCCTCCCTGCGGCATGGCATCGCGGGCATTGTGCGCCAGATTGATGATAACGTGCTCCAGCTGGAGGGGGTCGGCATAAATGAGTTCGCCGAAGGTCTGCAGCTCCGCCCCGACCTTGATGTTCTCGTGCGCCAGAGGCTCAAGAAGCGGCAACGCGTTCTTCACTACTTCGTTAATATTCACCGGCTTGAGGCTCAAAGGCTGTTTTCTGCTGAAGGCGAGAAGGCTGTTGAGCAATTCCTGGGCCTTTCCGCAGACGGCAACTATCTGCTCGCCGTATTGTCTCGCCCTATGGTCCTCGCCGCCAAGCTCGTCAAGAAGCATCTCGGCAGTCCCGGACATTACGGTCAGCAGATTTCTGAAATCATGCGCTATCCCTCCAGCAAGCAGACCGAGAGACTCCATCTTCTGTGATTGGATCAGCTGGCCCTCCATGACCTTCCTGTCTGTGATGTCGCGGTTGCTTACCCGCCTTCCGAAAAAGCGGCCTTCAATATAAATCGGCTCGCAGATATGGGACAGCCACCGCATCTCGCCGTCCTTATTGAATATCCTGAATTCCTTCTCGTAACACGCGGACCTCAGGTCCTGCGTGTGTTTCCGGCATGAGAGGTCGTCCTCCGGGTGTGCGACCTCGTCGAGCAGCTTAGGATTGTCAATGAACTCCTGAGCAGTGTAGCCGGTTATCCTCTCTGCGGAAGGCGACATGTATATTATCTCAAGGTTGTCCTTGATCCAGTACTCCCAGTCCTGGGTGAAGTCGGAAAGGGTCCTGAACTTCCACTCGCTCTCTACAAGACTCTCTTGTTTCTTCCGGACCTTGCGGGAAAGCGTCAAGATCCCCGCGACTCCCGCAAACCAGATCAAAAGATGCGTAAGGATTATTGTCCCGAACGTCTTCTTATCGCTGTCGAGATATGGCTTCATAGGTACGGAAATGCTCATGGCCCCCCTGATATCTCCCACCTTATAGCCCTGTACGCCGTGACACTTCAAGCATCCCTCGACCGTTATGTAGGGCTTGAGCACCCTCATATACGGCTCTCCGTTGACAGCTATGATCTCATGGGCCTCGACCGCGCCTCTTTCAAACTCCAGAAGCTTGTCCCTCTCCCAGGCGTCCGGCTCGGAAGCCGGGTTCAACGGCCGCAGGCTGATGGTCCTGTTGATGACTGTGAGGGGCATCTGCTCCTTGAGAAGATCATAGGCCTGTCTGGTCATCTGGAAGGGGTTGATGAGAGTCAGGCGCAGGCCCGTCGTCGTCGTAACGTCCCGGTTTGGAGCAATGACGTAAGGATTGGGCTTGTTCTTTTCGCTGACCGGCGCATAGACCCCTCCATGCATCGTGTTCCACCTCCGGTAGGCGAGATTGGTTTCCAGGATAGTCTCGGCTTCCAGGAGGGCCTTGGCCTTCGTGTCCTGCCGGGTCTGATAGAAGTTCCAAAGCACGGAAACCAGAATGAGAACAGTCCAGGCCGCGAACAGGTAGGATGAATAGATATCCGGGATCCCCCTCGCTGCTTTATTCTCAGCCATAACCGACATTAAATCATCTCGCTCCGAATCCTGCGCTCCTCAAGCCTTTTCCCTCTGCATAGATTTTACATGACTTGAATGAAATCTCCAATAGGACGCAGTTCTCACGGCGAGAGACAAGCTTGTCTCAATGAAAATTTTGTCAGTGATTCTGAAGACATCCGGGTCTGAGTCATGGAATAGATTTCTGATATGATAGACATAGGCTGATGGAAAGAGCAGTATTACTATGAGAAAAACCTTGCCCGTGCCTATCCCTCCCCGCAGGACCGTCGCCGTATGCCGTCCGTCCATTCTAAGTCTCTTCTTATCTTTCCTGAGGCTCGGCCTGACGGCTTTCGGAGGCCCTGCCATGGTTGCATACATAAAAGAGATGTCAGTGGCACGCCACAAGTGGCTGGATGAACAAACCTTTAAGGAGGGCGTAGTGCTCTGCCAGTCCATCCCCGGCGCGACCGCCATGCAGACTGCCGCTTACGTCGGTCTCAGATCAAACGGTATTGCCGGAGCATTTTCATCGTTTGTCGGATTCGGGCTGCCGGCCTTCGTCTTGATGCTGGCACTTTCCTCGTTATATACAAAGTATCACCATGTCCCCAGGATCATTTCACTCTTCAACGGCCTGCAAGTGATAGTGGTTGCCATTGTCGCAAATTCAACCTATTCCTTCAGCAGGAGCACTTTCAAGAGCTACAAAGACATCCTCCTTGCGGGAGCAGCATCCGTTCTCCTTTGGGCAGGAGTCAGTCCTTTCATCGTGATCATAGGCGCTGCTTTCGCCGGAACTATGCTTCCAGGAAGCGAAGCGCCCATTGCCTTATCCGCGAGCGACAAGAAAACAAACGGATACGGCGTCAAGTATTTGTCCATTTTTGTCCTGGCCCTGCTTTCAGGATTCTTTTCGCTCTACTTCATCGACAAACGGCTGTTTGATCTTTCGGCCCTTATGATGAGAATCGATTTATTCGCCTTCGGCGGTGGGTTTGCGTCTGTCCCGTTGATGCTTCATGAGGTAGTGAATATCAGGAACTGGATGGACAGTAAGACCTTTATGGACGGGATAGCCCTCGGACAGGTCACGCCCGGACCGATTGTTATCACTTCAACATTTGTTGGATATTTGACCAATGGGATACCGGGCGCCTTTGCAGCAACCGTCGCGATATTTACACCGTCTTTCCTGATGGTAATCTTCATGACGCCGGTAATGGACAAGCTGAAAACTTCCGAACATTTCTTAAAGGCGACAAAAGGCATACTCGCGTCTTTTGTGGGCCTTCTCTTCTTTGTAACGGTGAAATTTGCCGCGGCCGTGCCATGGGATGTTCTCAGGGTTTTGTTGGCATGTGCAGCTTTTTGGGCTCTTGTGAGAAAGATAGACATTCTCTACGTTGTTCTTGTGACGGCCCTCGTCTCTGCCTTTGTTTTTTGAATATGGAACGCGCGCCGGACGACGGACAATTAATAGAGCGGTTCCAGAGAGGCGACGCGGCGGCTTTCGAGCTCCGGGCATCTGGAAGTCCGGGCCTTACAGGACATTAACCTTTCTGTTTCCGGCGGCGAACTGGTCGCACTTCTTGGCCCAAGCGGCTCAGGGAAAACCACTTTGCTGCTTTGCATCAGCTTGATTCTGACCCCTATGCGCGGTAAGATTGTATTGTCTCTTTTCTTACAGCGAGATAGAATATCAAATGCGAGCAAACAGGAGGGCGTGAAGAGCATTTCGATAAAGACCGGGAAGAGGCAGGTTCATGCCTCCTGTTTCGCCCCGGACACAGATTTCTTTATATGGTCAACTCCGAAGACAATACGATAAACAAAACCGATGTGGATAGAAAGGAGGTGATATCAACAATACCTGTGGGAAAGTCTCAATGTTTCTTGAGATTGAGGAGGGGCGCGAATTTCCTGTCACGGAATGAGAGATTTCAGCTGAAATCGAAAAACTATGTAGGAGGAGATTCATGGAAAACAGAAAGATATTCGACGAGAAGCTGTCAAGAAGGGGACTTATCAAGACCATCGGCATAGGAGGACTCGCTATCGCGGCTTCGGGGGGACTGGGTCTCTTATCGAATGTAGAAGGCGCCGGTAAGAAGTCATCGAAGCTTCCCTGGCCGTATAAGAAATTGAGCGATGCTGAGATAAAACGGGCAGGGGAGATCGCTTATGACAGCTGGTTCAGGGGATTTTGCGCTTACGCAACCTTAAGCGGAATAGTGAAAACCCTAGCGGAGAAAGTAGGCGGACCGTACAGGACTTTTCCCATGGAGGCCATCATGTTCGCACATGGCGGGACAGCCGGCTGGGGCGGGACCTGCGGAACATTGATCGGGGCCGGCATCGGCGCTTCGCTTGTGTCAGGTCATAAAGATGCCGAAAATATAACCAATGAGGTCAATTATTATTACGCGGACACGGCGCTTCCGACTTTTGTTCCGGCCAGCGCGATAGCATATAAAGACCTCAAGGCGACGAGCACGGCCAATACCATTCTCTGCCACATCTCCGTTGGCAAGTGGATGAAGGCCGAAGGGATTGCGGAGGACAAAGGCCCCGAAGGCGTCGGGTTCCTGAGCCCCCAGCAGATGGACAGGTGCGCCAGGATGGCAGCCAATATGGCCATGAAGACTCTCGAGTTACTGAATCAATGGAAAGAGGGCAAATTCGAGGCCAAGCACGAGGCCCCTTCCCTCGCCAACCATATAACATCTCAGAACAACTGTACTGATTGCCACGGCGATAAGGTTCCCACACCCGGACCATTCGGCACGGGAGTAAGCATACTCAAAGGAAGATACGGCGTAGGTCTCTAAGAGGGAAACTCCAGGGGCGAACCACGGTTCGCCCCTGTACATCTCAAACTTAAAGCGCGGTTGCTTCTTCAGCCAGCGTGGAACTCGGCTGTTCTCTCAAAATCCTTGCATCCCCTTGACGGGGAAACGAACAACTCCCGCAGGTTGCATATTCCGGCATCGGCCCTGACCGATGAGTAGGCCGAGCTCAGGGATTTCAGTCCCGGGAATTCGGCCTCAATGGATGCCGGATCTCCGTTAAAGAACCTGCAGTCTCTGCACGCGAGGGTCATAATCCTTTTCATCACAGGAAGTCCTCCTCTGCCGCGTTCTACTTGCCCAGGTTCATCCAGTAACTTCCGAACACAAAATCCGAAAGCAGGAACCCGAGTGCGACGTTGATCAATACGCCGATGGTGAAGGCTCCGAAGGGTTTCCATCCTGCGGACTTCAGCTCCCTGAACCTTGTCGTGAGCCCTATGCTGAGGAAGCAGAATATGAACGCCCAGGTCCTGAGAGAGACTATAGGCAGGATCAGCCCCGGTTTCACGATCTTGTTGAAGTCCGCTGCCGCGTAGCCGGCGGTTATTCCGGTCATCAGCAGAGAAGCTACAAAGAACCCGATAACGAATTTGGGAAACCTCCACCATATCTCCATGGCGCTCGGCTTCACTCCGCACTCCTCTTTTTCCCATTTCAGACAGGAGATCATGGCAAAGATAAACGACCATATGCCTATCCACATGTCCCTGCCTATGACCTTCATGAGGGTGAATCCCTGAATCGCGGCGTTCTCATTGCCGGCCATCTTGCCGTAGGCGGTAGCCGCGGCGAAACCTGCGGCGTCGGCAAACTCCGACGTCCCCACCCATGCGCCCGCCACGCCGGGATTCAGATTAAGGAGCTTCGATACGAAGGGAATAAAGAATATCATCACGAGTGCCCATACGACCACAAGGGTCACGGAAATGTACAGGTGCTCCTTCTTCGCCTTAACCGAGCTCGCTATAGCCATTGACGCAGACACGCCGCAGACAGCGCCTCCCACGCCGATGACCGAGGCAAGCCTCCTGTCGAGTCCGAACATCTTTGTTGCGACGAAGTAGATCGTAAGGCAAGTTGCAAGGGAAATAACAGTGGCCTGTAAAAGGGCCACTGGTCCCGCAGAGGCTATAAGGGCTATCGGGAAGGTCGCTCCGAGGAGGACTATCCCAGTCTTGATATAGTATTCAACCCTGAAACCCGAATCCATCCACTTTGGAAGGGGGACCACATTCGCTATTATAAGCCCGATTATTAGCGCAACAAGCGGAGGCTCCAGGTTGTACTTCGCAGCATCCACCCAACCGCCGATCGCGAACATGATGATCGACAACACATAGAGTATTATGAAGGAGGGGACAAATTCGGATGTCTTGATGCCCATTATCCTTGTGGAGATGCCGAATATTACCAGCCAGGACACCAATTGAAGCGCGTACAAGTTGATGTTCTTGCCGAAGTGATCTGACAACTGATCGAAGGACGACCATTTCAGTCCCCCGGGGTTTATAGTCAGCGCCTTCACTATGGAACTGCCGTTAAGAAAGGCGATGAGAGATATGAACACAATGCCGATCCCAAGATATATCGCCCACCAGTCCTCTTTCAGATACAGCTCTTTCCATCCCATAGCCGGTGACTTTTCCATTTCATTATTAGCCATCTTGTCCTCCTCCTTTGGTTTATTGATGCTTTTGGTTCCCCTTTTCAAGTTTCTTGATCGCCTTAATGACCGATACGAAGTTAAAGTAGCTGACATCCTCCGCAGGCAAGCTCAGGTCGCTTCCCCATTCGATCCATGACGCGTCGTAATCGCGCACCTTCCGGAACCCCAGTGCCCTGAGAACAAAGTAGGTATTCGCAGCCCGCGTTCCTGTCTGGCAATACACGATAATTTCTTTCTTTTTGTCCAGGGACCCGTAGAGTCTTGCCAGCTCGCGCATGGACTTTAATCTTGTCGAACCATCCTGATAGTTCTCCTTGAAGTCTATATTTATTGCGCCGGGTATATGCCCTCCTCTCAGTGCCCTTACATCAGTGCCCTTGTACTCGCCGGCGGTGCGTACATCCAGCAAGATGATATTGTGGTTTCTGAGCGCCTTCCTGACGTATGCCGTAGTTGCGTACTTGTCCGGATCATGCCTGGCCAAGAACACGGCTGGAGGAATTTTTGCCTCGACGGTCGAGATCTGCCCTTTCCATTCCTCTATGCCCCCGTCAAGCACATGTATATCCCTCATGCCCATGTAATCAAGCATCCAGAATTCCAGGTAGGCCGCTTCTTTGCCCGCGCCATACAGGACCACATCCTTGTCGATGTCCAGGCCTTTCTCCCCCAGGATCTTCTCGCATTGATGGACGGGATACATGATCGCATCGGGCCTGCTCTGAAGGTCGTTGACCGGGACATTTATGGCGTCCGGTATATGTCCCTTTTCGTAAGCGGCCCTGTCCCGCACATCCACAATCACGATCTTACCGCTGTGCCGGGCCATCCACCCTGCGTCAACCAGGGGTTGAGAGGAAGCCGCGTATACAGATGCAGCCAGTAAAGAGAATACACAGGTCATCCCCAAAAACTTGAATATGCGCTTCATCGTTACCTTTCCTTTGTCTTTCGTTGTATTATCGGAATGCTTCTCCATAGGCACGTTACACCGGGTCACCTTCCTTGGCCTCCTTTCCCCCGGACAGTTGATCCTGAGCAAGAGGTGTGCCCGAGTCTTTCCCGGCAGATCATCACAAGGAAATGAGAATTTTCAGGCGGTTAGAGTCTGGAGAAAAGAGATGGTGCCGAAACGGAAAGTAAATCAGGCGCAAAAATTATATTGCGGTGCTATTCTTTGTTTGCGGTCTTTCTGAAGTTGTCCGCGTCGATGCCGTATTTTCTCATCAGGTGCTGGAGGGACTGCCTTTCAATGCCCGCCCTTTTAGCGGCCATTGTGACATTGCCCTCAGAGTCCTCAAGCAGACGGGCGACATAGCTGACATTGAATTTCGCAAGGACTTCTCTCCTTGCATCTTTATATCCAAGGCTTCCGGCTGCGAGAATGTCCTTTTCGTCGAGGGTCGCCATGAACGGTTCACCGCCTAAATGGTCCGCGCTTATCGTATCTTCCTTCGAAAATATAACGGCCCTCTTTATCTCGTTCTGGAGCTCCCTGACGTTGCCTCCCCATGGCCGTGAGGCCAGCCTTCTCAGCGCCTCCCCGGAAAACTTCTTCTGGGGTATGCCTAGCTCCGAACAATAAAGCGAAATGAAATGGTTTGCGATGAGGGGTATATCTTCCGGGACCTCCTTTAGAGAAGGCGTATGGACCGTGACGACGTTCAACCGGTAATAAAGGTCCTCTCTGAACAGGCCCGAGGCGATCTTATCCGCGAGGTTCTGGTTCGTTGAGGCGAGTATCCTCACATTCACCTTGTAGGAACGGTTGTCACCGAGCGGTTTTATCTCCTTCTCCTGCAACACCCTTAGGAGTTTTGCCTGAAGCACCGGGGATATGTCTCCGATCTCATCGAGAAGGATAGTCCCCTCGCGGGCGGCATGGAAGAGGCCCTCCGTGTCCTGCGCGGCCCCTGTAAAAGCGCCCTTCCTGTAGCCGAAAAGCTCGCTCTCCAATATGTTTTCCGGTATCGCAGGACAGTTCACAGTAACAAAGGGCTTGTCAGCCCTGCTGCTCAATGCGTGTATCGTCCTCGCGGTAAGTTCCTTGCCCGTTCCTGTTTCACCGGTGATCAGCACGGTCACGTCGGTCTTCGCAACGAGCTGTATGGTTTCGACGAGCTTTCTGATTGCAGGAGAGGCGCCGATAAAACTCTCGGGAGTTTCCTTCTCCCTGATCCTTCTTTCGAGAGCGCGGTTTTTCTGAATGAGGGCCTGATGGTCCATCGCCCTTCTGACAGTATGGAGCAGCCTCTCTTCGTCGAAGGGCTTGGTAATATAATCATACGCCCCGAGCTTAAGCGATTCGACGGCGTCCTCAATACTTCCATAGGCGGTCATCATAATGACGATGACGGAGTCGTCCGTCTTCCTGATACGGCCGAGAAGCTCCATGCCGTCCATCCTCGGCATCCTCATGTCCACAAGCGCGATGCTTATCGCACTGCCGGAAACAATCCTGAGGGCTTCCTCTCCGCTGCCTGCGGTGAGCACATTGACGCCCAGCTCTTTGCGGACGACCCTTTCGAGTAACTTCAGCATGTCCGCCATGTCGTCGACTATCAGCACCGACATCTTCATGACCGGTCAAGCCCCGGCAGCCAGATTCTGAATACCGTGCCCCTGCCCTCCTCGCTTTCGCACGTTATTTCTCCCTTATGCTCCCTGATTATGCCATAAGTCACAGCAAGGCCCAACCCGGTACCCTCTCCCGGCTCCTTTGTGGTAAAAAACGGCTCAAATATGCGGCCCAGGATGCTTTCAGGGATGCCCTTTCCCGTGTCCGAAAAGAGGATCGATACACCGTCCCGCGTAGTGTCATAGCTGGTCGAAATGGTCACTTTTCCTCCCGGCTGCAGGGCCTGATGGGCATTCAGCAGAAGGTTCATTGCGACCTGTTTTATCTTGTTCACGTCCACGACGATCTGCGGCAAAAGAGGATCGTAATCTCTCACTATGCTCATCCCGCTCCCGGAGAACCTGTTTTCAACGACAGAGACGACGGACTCTATCAAGACATTGATGTCGGCCTTTTCATATCTCGGTTTTGTCTGTCTCGCAAAGTTAAGCAGGTCTTCGACGATCTTCTTGCAGAGTCCGGCATTGTTCTGGACCACCGCAAGGTCTTCCCTTGCCTGACCTTCGCTCTCCTTCATCAGGAGCCCGGTATATCCGAGCACGATGCTAAGGGGGTTATTGATCTCGTGCGCCACGCCCGCCGCCAGCCGGCCGATCGAGGCCAATTTGTCCGCCTGCCTTATCTCTTCTTCCATCCTCTTTCTCTCGGTAATGTCCTTGAAGATGCATTCGTAGCCGCAGACGTCGTTGTGCTCGTCCTTCCGGTAAGTGGCGCTGATCAGGACGTGTATCTCGCTCCCGTCCTCTTTCCTGAGCACGGCCTCGTAGTCCTTCACAAAGCCTTCCTTTTCCATGCGGCCAAGGAGTTCGCCGAGACATCCCTTGCTCGCAAAAAAATCGTGTATGGACGCCTTATTTACCAGATCGGGCTTTCCTGCGAAACCCAAAAGTTCCGCGCCGGAATTGTTTATATCTATTATAAACCCCTGGCAATCGGCCACGATTATCGCGTCCTTCGAACCTTCGAAGATGCGGCGGTATTTCATCTCGGACACGGTGAGCTCCTCCTGGGACTTCTTCAGGTTGTCTATCATCAGATTGAAAGACTCCGCGAGCTCCGATATCTCATCGTGGTCTTTCGCGTCGAACCTCACATCTAGGCCCTTCCGTCCGCCGGCGATTGACTGAAAGAAGGCGCTCGCCTTTTTCAGGGGCCTCACCGCGATCGCATAATAGAAATAATTGAGGACCAGGAAGAGGATGGTCATCCCTGCCAGTCCCAGCAGAAAAATCGAGAAGGCGACCTGGCGTATATGGTAGAACGTCTCGTCCACAGGGATGGCGACGGATTCCAGACCTACCACGTCCCCCACCTTCCAGAAGTGGCCGTGACCCTTCCCGTAACGCTTGATCAGAGACAGCGGGGCCTTCGAGGGATCTCCGTGACACATCTCGCACTGCTCCTCCATGTAGATGGCCTTAAGATGCGCGAAATACTCCTTGCCGTCCCCCTTAGTTATCAGGCCCTTCCATTCGTTCCTGCCGCCCCTGTTCCCGGAAAACTCCCGTATGAAGCGCGCCTCAAAGTCGTCAGCCCTGTTTGCCGGGTTGATGGGGTCTATGGCGACCCTCCGGTAAATAAAATCGGGGAACCTCTTCGCAAATCTTTTCATGATCCCCTTATTGACAAATGACGTGGACATCGCCTCTCTGATGAATTCTTTTTTGGGCAGCACATGGAACATCTGCGGTCTCAACTCGTCGCGGACGTATTCCATAGTCGCATCGATATGTCTCAGCACGAGGTCCGTCTTCTGGTATGTTTCTTTTATATAGAGGCTCTTCAGATGCTCATAGAAAAGGAGCGAGACTATACTGACGGCGCACAGAAGGATTATCCCGAGTCCGAGCATGAATTTCGTAGTCAGCTTTCGGGGCTTCCGGAGGACCTTTTTCATCACTTGACTTATTATAGCTCCGGCAGGTCCAAAAAGGGCAGGTATGGCGGACAGTCTGCAGATGCTACATTGAGGCTGTCAATAATTCCTTCGCCGTGTCCAACAGGCGGTACGCTTTCTCGATGTCGTCAAAGACGAACTGCACCCCCCTCCTGCTTCCCCAGTAGAAGTTGCAGCGTAGGATATTGATTGCGTTTTTAAAAGAAATGTATCACAAAGACCGATATCCTGCAAATAAGAGCATTTGTGAGAAGTCCTGATAAATGATAAATTTAATAAATGGGTACGGAAAAGATCACATCGGAAAGCGGCATTGAGCTCCTCATAGAAAAGGGCCTGCATGAAGATGTCGTTGAGGTCCTGATCCGGACGGATGAAGGCAGGGGTTCGCTGCTTCATTGGGGACTTCGGCAGCGTCCTTACGGCGCCTGGCAGGTCCCGCCTCAGGCGGTGTGGCCTGAAGGCAGCCGCGCATTCGACCATTCAGCCGTACAGACCCCTTTCATAAGAAGAGACGGCAAAGACGAGATCTCATTCCGGTTAGACCTTTCCTTCGGCTTCAGGTTTATGGATTTCGTGCTCTTCTTCCCCGGGGAAAACCGCTGGGACAACAATCGCGGGAACAATTACAGGATCGAGATCCCGGCGCAGGCGGCTTCCGGGCCTTCACTGGACGACCGTTTGCTTGAAGGCATTGCGAACGAGATCATTGATAAGGAAGTAGGCCGCGGTTCGTGGACCCTGATGCACCGCTTCGACCTTTGTTATGAACTTCTGGACAAGGTCCCACTGAACAATGTTGAAGGTCTCGCCCTTATCTTCGTGTGGCTCCGTTATTCGGCCATCAGGCAATTGGACTGGCAGAGGAACTACAACACAAAACCGAGGGAGCTCGGCCATGCAATGGAACGCCTCACGCTCAAACTCGCGGGCCGCTACACGGAAGAACGGGAAGGGCGCGGGATGATCAGACTGATGATGACGACCCTCGGACGCGGCAGCAATGCACAGCGCGTGAGAGACGAGGTCCTGAATATAATGCACCGCCACAGCATCAAGGAGGTCTCGGGCCATTTCATGGAGGAATGGCACCAGAAGCTCCACAACAATACCACGCCCGATGATGTAGCCATATGCGAGGCCTATCTCGAATTCCTGAAAAGCAACGGCAACGCCGACAGGTTCTACGAGAGACTCGAGCAGAGCGGCATAACAAAGGAGAGGCTCGAAGGCTATGAGCGTCCGATAAGGTCCAAACCGGATTTTATCCCCCATCTCAAAGATGCCCTGATATATGATTTTCAGAATTTCCTGGGCATCCTTAAAGAGGTGCATTCCGGCGCCGACCTCGGAATCGCAATCAATTCATCGAGGCGGCTCTTGGACGCCGCGATGAACGGCCTGATGGACTTCATCTGGTCCCACCGGGACGACCCCGGGACGCCTTTGCCTTCGCTTGCAAAGAAGATAACCGGGGCGCGCAGATACATTTCCGGAAGACTTGAGGGTCCTTCCCATGAAGTGCGGGACCTTCTGTTCCTCGACATAGCACTGGAGGATTTCCTGCGCAATATGGTTGAGCAACGGCTCGGCCGGAAATCAAGCCGTGATGAACTGGTGGAGCTTGTTTCGGTTATGCTCGATAATCTCTCTCTCTCCGACAATGACGAAGAGCTCCTTTATTGTCTCAGACATTGGGGCCGCCTCGGAGAGACGGCCGGTTCGGGGCGGCAATGGCCGCTTCATGCGGAGGCGGTCCTTGACCGCATCAGACGCGCCGCCGGCTCTTTGACGGACCGCTATTATCAGCTCGTCCAGCCGAAAGCAGTGTACCTCGGCAATGCCTTTGGCGCAGACCCATGGGCAATCGGTCTCTTCAGCGAAGAGGTGATGCGGGGTCGTCCCGCGTTCGCCCTTTCCCTGGTCATGCGCTACCTGGACCCTGTATTGCGGAAAGAGGCTGACCTCGGCGATTGGCAGCTGATAAGCAGAGGAGAGGCAGTCGGAGAGGTAAATACGGCAGATTCGCTTAAGTCGGTCCAGGGAAAGAGTTTTGAAAGACCCGTGATCCTCATTGTTGATAAGATAACGGGTAACGAAGAGATACCGGGCGGGGTGTCCGCGATCATTACGCCGGAGGCCATAGACGGCTTGTCTCACCTCGCCATACGGGCAAGAAATGCAGGGATTCTCTTTGCTTCTTGTTATAACAGCGATACGATCGACCGACTGAGGGCCTTTGGCGGGCGCATATTGAAGATGAGAGTAGGCGGGGCAAACGACGTTGTCTTTGAAGAAAGCAGCGAAGAGTTAAGCGTTATCAAACAGCAGCGCGTGGCTGTCCGTTCTTTGGCAAGACACGGGTTTACCGCCTATGCGGTCCCTATGAGGGATTTCAGCGAGCAGAATGTCGGATATAAATCCACAAAGCTGAAGGGTGTCCGCGCCCGCTTGCCCGAATGGATAAATATTCCGGCCTCTGTGGCGCTGCCCTTCGGTGTCTTTGAAAAAGTCCTTTCGGACGAAATGAACAGGGAGACTGCTGAGAAATATGAGGAGATGCTCGCGCGGATAGACAGAGGAGAAGATAAGCGGGTCGAAGCGCTTGCCGGGCTTCAGAAGCTCATCCTCGAGCTCAAGTCGCCTGAAATACTTATATCATCACTCTCTGAGGTCATGAAAGGGGCCGGAATGGCCTTGCCTGTGAATTGGGACGAGGCATGGACCTGCATCAAGCGGGTATGGGGCTCTAAATGGAATGAGCGTGCATATCTCAGCCGGAAGGCAAACGGCATCCCACATGAGGACCTGTCAATGTCCGTGCTCGTCCAGAGGGCAGTCGAATCGGACTACAGTTTCGTCATCCATACCATAAACCCTCTTACGGGTGAGAAAGACGAGATTTACTCGGAAGTGGTCCTCGGCCTCGGCGAGACCCTGGCGGCCAACTATCCGGGTAAGGCGATGGGTTTTACTTATGGAAAGGGGAGCGGGGAACTGCATCTCCTGTCCTTCCCGAGCAAGAGCATCGGCTTGTACGGAGGAGGACTGATCTTCCGTTCCGATTCAAACGGTGAAGATCTGGCGCACTATGCAGGGGCAGGCCTTTATGACAGCTTTGTCCTGCCTCAGCCCCGAAGAGCGGTTCTGGATTATACTTCGGACCCCCTATTATGGGATGACGACTTCCGGAGGCGGCTCCTGAATAAGATTGCGGCGATAGGCGAGACTGTCGAAGGTGCGATGAAATACCCTCAGGACATAGAGGGGGCCTTCTCCAAGGGCAAATACTTCGTAGTGCAGACCCGTCCCCAGGTTGGACTGCAGGATGGCTAAGGGAGGACATATCCGGATAGGCAACCAGACCGCCTCTTCGGCCTTTCCCGTGACAGCCCCTTTTGAATACGCTGCGGCCCACGGGTTCGATGCCTTCGAATGGTTCCCGGACAAAAAAGAGTCAGGAGCCGGATGGACGGTCGGGGAGATCCCGAAGGATATGCGCGAAGCTATAAGGAAGACCGCTATCGAAAAAGATATCTCACTCTCGGTTCACGCCTCGCTTAGGTCAGACCTATTTTCGGACGGAGGCGAGCCATTCGTGAAGGAGATCGAGTTTGCGATGGACATCGGGGCCGGGCTTTTCAATATCCATTATTGCCCGGATAAGGGAGCAGGACCGTACGTCGAGGCGATCAGCCCCCTGATAGAATCTCTCTCAAGAGCCGGCATCAGACTGTCGATCGAAAACACCATAGACACGACACCCGAGGATATCAATGCACTGTTCGAGGTCCTGCGCTCTCCTAGTTCCGTCGATGTTTCTGCCACCGGCATGTGCCTCGACACGGGACATGCCAACCTCTGCTGGAGGACCCGGAACGACTACCTGAAATACGTCGACCTTCTTAGCCGGGAGGTGCCGATAGTCCATCTTCATATGCACGAAAACTATGGAGACCATGACAGCCACCTGACGGTCTTTACAGGTCCGGCGGAAAAGGACCCCTCCGGAGTCGAGGGCCTCCTTGAGCGCCTGAAGGGCCACGCTTTCTCGGGCTCCATCATCCTTGAGCAATGGCCGCACCCCCCGGAGCTGCTCGACGAGGCGCGCAGGCGGCTTCTTGAGATGACCGGCAGGCTTCCTGAAAGAGAAGACCCTGAGACCCGGGATTTCGCTGCGAGCATAGCCGGGGCGAACAGACAGTATCTGAGCTGGAGGAAAAGACTCGAATGGATACGGAAGTCCGTATGCGATACGCCGGCGCTTGATCTCGACCGGCTCGTCTATATCGCGATCTATCTGCGCTTCATGGGCACGCGCGAGATACCTTGCGAAGAGGACGGAGGGCATCACCGCCCGTCCTATCACGCCAGGATATCGCAAAAGATTTATGAGTGCCTCATGAAGGACAATACTCCCGAAAACTCTTTTATCCTGAGAAAGATTCTCCCCTGGCTGCCGTCCTTTGACAGTGTCTTTTTGAGGTCCGAACCCTTGACCCTCATTCGAAATATAGCTCACAGAAGCGATATATCTCAGGAGCTGAAAAAGGAGATAAAGACCACTCTTCAGAATAAACTGCACCGCTCCGCAGGACCCGAGGACCTCGCGGTTTCAGAGGCGCTGCTGAAAAAGATAACGGCGAGCGGCGCAGACTTTCCGCCTTCCTTTGTCGCGGATTTCAGGAGGTTCCATGAAGAGCTTAAGGAATTCTTTAATGCCCTTTCCCTGGACGAACAGCTTGAGACATTATCGAGAAAGGGCACTGAGATAGAAAAGGACCTGATAGCCGATTTCCTCCTTTTCAGAAAGACCCCTGACTCGCCAGAACAGGTTTTGAAAACCTTCAGGGTTCTGACCGATATCCGCATTCAACTCGACAGAAGGCTCGGAACAAGCAAAGATTCTGATTCGCAGAGGCTCCGGCTTCTGGACATTGGGTTGGAGGACTTTTCATTCGTACTTGCGGGCCGCCTGATAAATCATTTTGGTGCTGCAGGAGATTTGCCTTGGGGTCCGGCGCTTGAATCCCTCTCCCTTTCGATAGAGAATCTGCGTCTCAGCGGATTCGATGTCGAGGAGTGCGAGGCCATAGATGCCGAATTGAAATTATGGTCTGCCGGTTTCGATCATAAAGACCGCGAACAATTGTTGCGCTTGAAGGCAACGGTTGACAGGTGCAGGAGACTTGTGGAGACTTACTGCGCAAAGGTCCTCGAACTCTTTCCGGAGAGGGCCGCCAAACTGGGCCGGGCACTCAAGGTCCCGGAGGCTTCGGTAAAGGTCTTCTCAGAAGCCGATATACGCAGGCACCTTGTCTTTCAGCTTTCCAGACTCGTCGGTCTTCTCTCAACAAAGGTCAGGTGCCTGGCCTCACTCTCTCCGTGGGAGGTTATCTCTCCCGGAAGGGTCTCCGGCCGCGTCGTTTCAGTTTCCGGTATCGGGGACTTCTCAAACCCCGGAAACGGGCCAGCGATCGTTCTGGTTGATAACATCGAAGGCTGCGAGGAGATCCCGCTAAACACCGTCGGCATTGTCGCGTCCGGCGCAACATCCGTCCTCTCTCACCTTGCGATAAGGGCCAGACAAAGAAGAATAGTCTTTGCAGCATGTGACGATGCAGATCTCTTTTCGGACCTGAAAACCTATTCAGGGAAACAGGCCATGCTCGATGCGTCTTCCGAGGATGCGGCCCTCAGGCTCTCCTCCATGGTCGGGGCAGCGAAGGCGGAAGAAAGTGTCACACGGGAGGAAAGAAAGCATGTCGAGCCGTCCCCTGCGGTGCTTCCCCGCAGGCCGGTATTGCTCGCTCTGGACCGTGTCACTCCGGAAACGGGGGGCTATAAGGCCTTCGGGGCCAGGAAGCTTGAAGAGCTTTCGCAAAGAGAGGGAGCGGGCTTCAGGACGCCGAAGGGGCTTGTGATACCTTTCGGCGTCCTGGACGCGTGCCTTCATTCTCGTCCTGACCTGGAAAGAGAACATAAGCGCTTGATCAATGGGCCGCCGCAGGACGACCGCATGTTGTCCGAAATAATCAGGAAGATGATAAGTCAAATCCATGTGCCTTCCGAGATCCTGGACGGCATCTATAAGGAGTTTGGCAAAGATGAAAGACTGATGGTGAGATCGAGCTCTAACTGCGAAGATGGGGATATGCTGTCAGGGGCTGGGCTCTATGACTCATTCGCCAATGTATCGCGCCTGAAAGCAGCAGGAGCTGTCCGCGCCGTATGGGCATCGCTCTGGAACGACCGGGCAGTCAAGGGCAGACAGAACTCGGGCATCCCCCATAACACGGCCCATATGGCTGTCCTCATACAAAAGATGATCGTCCCCGATCTTTCCTTTGTCATGCACACCGTCAATCCTCTGAATCGTGCCCGAGGAGAAATCTATGTCGAACTCGCGGTCGGCCTCGGCGAGACCCTGACTTCAGGCGCGACCCCCGGCGTGCCTTATCAAATAGTCCTGGAAAAAGATAGCGGAAGGGGACGGTTGCTGGCCTTTGCCAGCTTCAGCAAAGCGGCGTGGCCTGACCCGAAGGGGGGAGTGGCACACAGGACAGTGGCTTACTCATCGATCAAATTCTCAAGAGACGATGCCTTCAGGGACCATCTCTGCTCCCTGCTTTCGCGGATAGGCTGTTTCATCGAAGACGCCATGAAAAGTCCTCAGGACATAGAGGGGGCCGTCTCGGGAGATACGGTATATCTGGTCCAGTCGCGGCTACAGGAGGGGCCATGAACAATCTTTTACGATGTCCGCGCATCCTTGCGCTTTTCGAAAAAAGGATAGAGGGCGACGACGCGCTTCTTCAGCTGGCGGGGCTTCGCTTCAGGGAGGCCGGTCTGGGAGCAGAGATCTATGCCGAGACGCCTGCGACAGCCGATTGGCTTTTGAAATTCATGCCCTCCCCTGAAACTCCGGCGATAATCCATCTTCCAAGGAATGCCGATCTCTTTGACCGCCGCCGCCGCGAGCTCATAATCGAGTTTGCCCAAAGATACAAAGACAGGATTTTCGGGATGGTGGTCCATGATCAGGCCGAGATCGCAGGCCGCTTTAAAGAATACCTGTCAATCCTCCGCGACCTCGCGCCGAGATTAGAAGAAATCCGGGGAGCGCCTCTTCTGTTCATAGAATACGCAGCCGGTCTGGAGCCTGACACCTACATAGACCTCTTCAGGGAGATACAGGGGCTCGATCGTATAAGCGCTTGTCTGGATATCGGACATGTGGGACTCCGCCAGGCCGGGAGCGAGTTCTCCCGCATCAGGCCTGGAGAAGATATATTTGCGTTTGCTCCGGGGGATCCCCGTCTGCCCGGTATTATCAAAGATATGCAGGGTTCGCTGCGATCTGCCGTGGAGGTCGTATTATATATGGCGCGCGAGATCAGCGGTCTCGGCAAGCCCTTGCATTTTCACCTCCACGACGCTCACCCTCTTTGGAAGGGCCCTTTCGGCATATCAGACCACCTGGGCTTCCTCGACAAGATACGCCTTCCTTTCAAATACGAGGGCAGGAGCCACCTCGATACGATGTTCGGTCCTTCGGGGCTTTCGAGGATCGTCGGCGATTCCCTGGCGCTTGCAGGCCCCGATCTCCTGTCCTTTACCCTTGAGATCCATCCCCGCGATGGAAGGCTTCCGCTCGGCAACGCCTCTTATCTCTTCGACCACTGGACAGATAAGGGAAACGCGGAGAGGATGAATTTCTGGCTCTCCTCACTCTGCGAGAACCAGCGGCTCCTGCTGAAGAGCTGCGGGAAGAAAGAAAAGGTCTTCAAAGGTGAGCGCCTGATGATTATATACAATCTGTTCCCGCTCCTTGCTGGGAAATTCTCAGAATGGGAGGACCACCTCCTGAGGGCGTCCCGAATGGGTTTCAACTGGGTCTTTGTCAATCCTGTTCAACTGCCGGGCCCTTCCGGGAGCATCTATTCGATAAAGGACTATTTCAGTTTCAATCCCCTGCTTCTGGATGCCGAAAGCCCAAAGCCTCCTGAAGCGCAGGCGAAGGAGGCCATAGAAGCCGCCGAAAGGCTTGGGCTCAGGATGATGGTGGACCTTGTGATCAATCATTGCTCCGTCGATTCTGCGCTGCTCAAGTCGCATCCCGAATGGTTCCTGTGGGAGGGCGGCAGGGTCGCAAACCCTTATGCAAATGAAAACGGCAGGAAAGTGGTCTGGAAAGACCTGGCAAAATTCGATCACCGGAACACAAGGGACAAGGAAGGGCTCTTTAACTTCTTCCTCGAAGTAATCAAATTCCTCGCGGAGCTCGGCTTTAAGGGATTCCGGTGTGACGCGGCCTATCAGGTCCAGGGCGGCCTCTGGGAGAGGCTCATCAGGGAAGCGAGAAAATCATATCCCGGCCTGTTCTTCCTTGCCGAGACTCTCGGCACGACCCCGGACCTGACGAGGAAGACTGCGAGCGCGGGTTTCGACTACATATTCAACAGCTCCAAATGGTGGGACTTCGAGAGCCAGTGGCTGATACAACAATATGCGCTCACGCGGGAGATAGCGCCTTCGATCAGTTTCCCCGAAAGCCATGATACGGTCAGGCTTTGCGAGGAGCTCAACGGCAATATAGACGGACTCAAACAGCGCTATCTTTTTTCGGCCCTGTTTTCCGCCGGCGTCATGATGCCGATCGGGTTCGAATTCGGGTTCCGCAAAAGGCTCCATGTCGTTAAGACGAGGCCGGAAGACTGGGAAGAGACGGGCATCGACCTTACGCCTTTCATCGCCGAGGTCAACATGATCAAGTCCGGGCATTTGATCTTTCAGGAAGACGCCCCTACGGAATTCCCAAGTCCTGACAACCCTAAGGTCCTTGTGGTGTGGAAGGCCTCTGCAAGCTCTCCTGAGGAGTCGCTGCTCATATTCAACAAGGACATTTACAACAAACAGCGTTTCTACGCAGGTTCCCTGCAAAGGTATCTTCAGGCCGGGGCCCCGCTGATCGATATATCTCCGGAATACCGGATGGATTATATTCCGTCCCCTTTTTCTTACGACCTCATGCCTGGCCAGGGAAAAGTGCTTATTACATCGAGGGACTCCGTTCCCGAAGACTGAGCATGATACGCCTTGAGTTTTTGGTTGTCTATCACTTAAACTTTAATAAAGCATTTTCGGAAATATCCGAGTTTTTCTGCGTCTGTCCATGAAAAGAAAGCTGAATAACAAAGAGAAAAAAGAAAAAAAGCAAAAGACCAGGAAACCCCGATCAAAGGTGTCTGCTCCAAAGGGAATTAAGAGGTCCACTGCGCGCCGGTCGGCAGGAGTCCTGAAAACCGAAAAAGAAACAAGAAGGAGCGTAACGTCGGCAGGTCCGGTTCCGGCCCAGATATCGAGGTCCGCAGCGCTCCCGTCGACGTATGGAGAAACCATGGTGGCCCTGGTCCCGATAGGGCCCTATCTGATCCACGCTTATTGGGAAGTGACCCCTTCCGCCCTTGAGGATTTGAGCAGGACGACCGGAAAGGACATCGCCCTTTTTGACTCTGTGCTGAGGTTTTATGACGTAACAGGCGTAGTCTTTGACGGTACGAACTCAAAAAGCTCCTTTGATGTAAACATCGACCTCCAGGCCGGAAACTGGTATGTCAACCTATGGAGACCCGGGAAATCCTATTTCGCTGAATTGGGCTTCAGAACCGGCGGAGGAGAGTTCCATCCTATAGCGAAATCGAACTTTGCGCACACGCCTCCCGCCATGAGCGCCGAAGAAGGCGAGGCGAACTATATGCTGGTGAAAGGCGTCTACGAAGTTGTCGAGAACTTGCCGTTCCTTGTCCGGAAAGATATTCCCCGTGATGCTCCGGCAATTCCGCCGTGCCTCGCGGAACACGGACGACCCGGTGCTTCCGGGGCCCCATCTCTTCATGTTAAAAAGCACGGGCCTGATTTTGCCGAAATGGGCGAGAGGGCGTTCATCCCCGGCATATCCTCAGAAGCCCGCCGGGCCCTCCCCAAGAGGAAGCGGCTTTTTGCCGTTTAATGTGCGTCCGGAATATAAAGGGGGATCGAAAACGTGGCAAAAGGTTATCTGGCGATTGTCCTTCATGCCCATCTTCCCTTTGTAAGACACCCGGAGCATGACGGTTTCCTTGAAGAAAACTGGCTCTTCGAGGCAATAACCGAGACCTATATCCCTCTCCTCCTTGCCCTCGATACCCTTGAAGAGCAGGGAACCGACTTCCGGCTTACCTTATCCATCACCCCCACCCTGGCCTCGATGCTGAATGATCAGCTTCTCCAGTCGCGCTATTTGAGAAGACTTGAAAAGCTCATAGAGCTTGGCGATAAAGAGTGCAGACGGACAAGGCCGGAACCCGCTTTCAGCAGGCTCGCCCGCATGTACCATAAACGTCTTATTGAGGTGCGCGCCGCTTTCCTCGACCGTTATGACAGGGACCTTATAAAGGCCTTCAGGCGCCTTCAGGATACAGGTAAGATCGAAATCATCGCAAGCGCGGCCACCCACGGATATCTGCCTTTGCTGGCATTGAATGGATCAGCGGTCAGCGCCCAGGTACGGCTCGGCATCGACAATTACCGTCATATGTTCGGCAGAAGGCCCGACGGCTTCTGGCTGCCGGAGTGCGGTTTCTATCCCGGGCTGGACATTATATTGAAGGAGCTGGGGATCCGCTTCATAATACTCGAGACCCATGGCGTCACCCACGCAAGGCCCAGGCCTAAACATGGTATTCATGCCCCCCTGTACTGCCCGTCGGGCCTTGCCGTCTTCGGACGGGACCCCGAATCTTCCAAACAGGTCTGGAGCTCCACCGAAGGCTATCCCGGCGATCATGACTACAGGGAATTCTATCGCGACATAGCCTATGATCTCGATCTCGATTACATAAGGCCTTACATCCACAGAGACGGCATCCGCATCGATACGGGCTTTAAGTATTTCCGCATAACCGGCAAGACCGACAATAAGGAAGTCTACATCCACGAGGCAGCGAGGAAGAAAGCTGAAATCCATGCGGGGAACTTCGTCTTCAACAGGTCGCAGAAGATCGGACTCCTCTCAAAAAACATGGACCGCAAGCCGCTGGTAGTGGCGCCGTACGACGCAGAGCTTTTCGGCCATTGGTGGCATGAGGGCCCGCTATGGCTGGAGAACGTGATAAGGAAGATATGCCTGGGACAGAAGTCGGTCCGTATGATCACGCTTTCGGAATATCTCGAGGAATACCCTGTCAATCAGCTCTCCGTTCCCTCGGCCTCCAGCTGGGGCCACGAGGGCTTTCATAATGTATGGCTCAACGGAAGCAACGACTGGATCTACCCCCATCTCCATCGCGGCGCGGTAATAATGGAAGATCTTGCGAGGCGGTTTCGGGACGCAAACGGCCTGAAACAGCGGGCCCTGAAGCAGGCCGCAAGGGAATTGCTGCTGGCGCAGGCGAGCGATTGGGCGTTCATGCTCAACAGAGGAGTCATGACGGAATACGCAGAAACAAGGGTCAGGACCCATCTGCATCGCCTGCTCAGGCTGAAAGAAGAGATCGAAAGGGGGAAGATCGACGAGGGCAGGCTTTCTGAGATCGAGGGTCAGGACAATATATTCCCGGGGATCGATCCCCAGGCGTTCCTGCCTGTCACTGACAGTACACTTAAAGCGTAACGGTAACGCTATTTACTGTCGGGATGACAACACTCCCGGGCTTTCGACGCGGCCCTGAATTTTCATGTACCCTTAAAATACCCATGTCGGGTTATTTACGTTTCTCCTCCCCCGTTGTAGACTTTAGAAGATCGGGGTGAGAACTATTTGATCTCTTCTTAGCGCTTTGCGCGATATAACGGCTTTTTTGGAGTACATGATTAACGGGAGCAAAGGAGGGGAAATGCGAGGGAACAAGAAGTTGCGGGGCTTTCTTTTGGGTGTTTTCTTCTGCGCACTGATATGTGCTGTAACCGGTTGCGGAGAAAGAAGCAGCACGGATGAGACAAGGCAGCCGCCTTCGCTTGACACATTCGTTCACATTGGATCAACTACGCGAGGACTGTAACTGCCCGTCATGCAACGAAGTCCATGAATAATCCGGCTAATGTTTCTTCTGCTTCTTCTCGATCTTGGCCCAGGTGTCTTTCAGAGTCACGGTCCTGTTAAAGACAAGCCTTTCATCTCCGGAATCGGGATCGACGCAGAAATAGCCCTGTCTCTCGAACTGCCAGCGGCTCCCCGGCGCAGCGTCCCTGAGTCCCGGCTCAACGTAGCACGAGGTCAGAGTTTCAAGCGAATTCAGATTAAGAGAGGATGCGAAATCCCCTTCTGCCGGACCCGACGGCTCGGCCGTGAGAAAGAGATAATCGTATAGACGGACCTCGGCAGGCAATGCGCGCGACGCCGAAACCCAGTGAAGGGTCGCCTTTACCTTCCTGCCGTCCGGCGAGTCGCCCCCGCGCGTGGCAGGGTCGTAGACACATTGGAGCTCAACTATCTCGCCTGTCGCCGGGTCTTTGACGAAGCCCGTACACGTAATGAAATAGGCGTATCTCAGGCGCACTTCCCTTCCCGGGGCAAGACGGAAAAAATCCTTCGGAGGGTCCTCGCGGAAGTCATCCCGCTCGATGTATAGGACTTTTGAGAAAGACACCTTTCTAACACCCATAGAAGGGTCTTCCGGATTGTTTACGGCCTCAAGCTCTTCTTCCCGACCTTCGGGACAATTTGTTATCACCACCCTCAGTGGCCTGAGCACAGCCATGGCGCGCGGGACCCGCTTATTGAGGTCCTCCCGGATGCAGTGTTCGAGGAGCGCAGCTTCCACCGTGCTGTCTCTCTTTGCCACCCCGATGCGGTCGCAGAAATTCCTGATCGCCTCCGGCGTATAGCCGCGTCTCCGGAAGCCCGATATCGTAGGCATCCTCGGATCGTCCCATCCCTTCACGTGACCTTCCCTCACCAGCCGGATGAGCTTCCTCTTGCTGAGTACAGTATTGCTCAGGTTAAGCCTTGCGAACTCTATCTGCTGCGGATGATATGCCTTCAGTTCGTCGAGAAACCAGTCGTACAGCGGGCGATGGTCCTCGAATTCGAGCGTACAAATCGAATGGGTGATCCCTTCGAGAGAATCCGAAACACAGTGGGCGTAATCGTACATCGGGTATATGCACCACTTACTGCCGGTCCTGTGGTGCTCGGCGTGAAGGATGCGGTACATTACGGGGTCGCGCATATTTATGTTACCGGACGCCATGTCGATCTTAGCCCTTAGGGTGCGCGAGCCGTCGGGGAACTCCCCTTCCCTCATGCGTCTGAAGAGATCAAGGCTCTCTTCCACGGAGCGGTCCCGGTAGGGACTTTCTTTGCCCGGCTCGGTGAGAGTGCCCCGGTATTCCCTTATCTCATCGGCGGTGAGATCACAGACATAGGCCTTTCCGGCCTTGATGAGCTGCACGGCATATTCGTAGAGTTTCCCGAAATAATCCGAGGCGTAAAAAAGACGGTCCTCCCAGTCGAACCCGAGCCAGCGAACGTCCTCTTTGATGGAATCGACATACTCCACTTCCTCTTTGGTGGGATTGGTGTCGTCGAACCGCAGATTGCAGAGACCGCCGGAGTCCCTCGCAATGCCGAAATTCAGGCAGATGGACTTGGCGTGTCCGATATGAAGATACCCGTTCGGCTCGGGAGGGAAACGGGTGTGAACGCGCTGGCCGAACTTGCCGGTCTCGTTGTCCCTGGCGATGATCTCCCTGATAAAGTCGGAGGGCTTTTCGGGAACCTCTGCCATATCAGGCTTCCTTTCCCGAAGGCACACCTATATTCCGGATCGCCTTCTCCAGCCTTTTCAGGGTCTTTTCTTTGCCTACGATTTCAAGGACCTCGAATATCCCGGGGCTCTCTGTTCCGCCTGTGATAGCCACGCGCACCGGCTGCGCCACGTTGCCGAGCTTCACGCCGTGTTTCTCCGTAATTGCCTTAAAGACCTTTTCGATCTCCTGACTCGAAAAATCCGGGATAAGGGCGAGGGCATCCTTCAACTCGACGAGATAAGGGAGACTCTTTTCATTGAGAAACTTCGCCTTCGCCTTCTCGTTGTATTCCACATCCTCCGAAATATAATACCGCAGCGAATGGGCCAGCTCCACCAGGGTCTTTGCCCGCTCTCTCAATGTGACTATCGCCTTCGAAAGCCACTGCATATCAAGCGTCTGCCCTTCGGACAGGATCTTCTCCTGCACAAGAAACGGCATAACAAGACCGGCGAGCTTCTCCGGAGCGGTGTTCATTATGTATTGGCTGTTGAGCCAGATAAGTTTTTCCGGATTGAATACCGCAGAGGACTTCCCTACGCTCTCGAAGGAAAAGTATTTGACCAGCTCTTCCCTCGTGAATATCTCCTGATCGCCGTACGACCATCCGAGGCGCACCAGATAATTCATGAGCGCCTCCGGGAGATAGCCCATCTCTTTATAAGCCATTACGGATGTTGCGCCGTGTCTCTTGCTGAGCCTTGCCTTGTCCGAGCCGAGGATCATGGGGAGATGTCCGAACTGCGGGATCTCATACCCCAGGGCCTTATAAATGTGCAGCTGCTTGGGCGTATTATTGAGATGGTCGTCTCCCCTGATCACATGGGTTATCTTCATGTCCACATCATCCACTACAACCACAAAATTATATGTGGGGGTGCCGTCGGACCTCATAATGATGAGGTCGTCGAGCTGATTGTTCTCAAACGTGACGCTCCCCTTGATCATGTCGTTGACGACCGTCTGCCCTTCCTGGGGCATCCGGAACCGAACTGCCGGAGACCGGCCCGGAACCGGCTCTTTCAGTCCTCTGCACCTTCCGTCATACTTCGGCGGCCTGCCCTGGGCCAGGGCCTCCTGCCTTCTCTGCTCCAGTTCCTCGGGAGTGCAATAACAGTTATACGCCTTGCCTTCCTTTACCAGCCTCTCGACGTAGCTCCTGTAGATATCGAACCTGTCCGTCTGTCTGAAAGGTCCTTCGTCCCAGTCGAGGTCGAGCCATTTCATTCCCTCTATGATCGCCTCGATATAGTCATCCGTGGAGCGGGTCCTGTCGGTGTCTTCGATCCTCAATATAAAAGTTCCGCCCTGATGACGGGCAAAGAGCCAGTTGAAAAGAGCGGTCCTCGCCCCGCCTATATGCAGATAGCCGGTCGGACTCGGGGCAAAACGAACACGCACCATTATAATTTCCTCCTCATGATGACACCTATTATAACCCGAAAGGAGACCTCAAAGTCTCCCTGACTATGACGAAGAGCCCTATACTGAAGAAGGATGCGGCGAAAACCTTTTATAGCGATACCTTTTCGAACATCAGCGCCCTACAGACAAATATCCCGCCTAACTTAAGTTAGGTTATTCCTCAACAAGTCCATTTTCAAGAGCCAATCGCATTATAAAAGTTTTGAGACGAGTCCTTTTTCGCTTGTATCCAACGACAGTCTCACAACTGCTGCTTAAACTCCAGCCTCAGAAACCTCTTCGTAGCTTCTGTCGCCTTAAACCTCTCATCTCCCCTGTATCCCGCGATCCAGATAATAGAGTCGCCGGACGCAATGACCGGTATCGAGTCCCGTTCATCCCTCGGGACTTTCTCATCCACAAAGAAATCCTGCAGCTTCTTCCGCCTGCCGAACCCAAGCGGATAGAAAAAGTCTCCCTTCCCCCTCGGCCTGATGGAAAGGACAGTGCCTGACTTATCAGCATCGAAGACGGCAATCTTCTTCCCGTCGCCGAGCGCCTCTATTTTGTCTTCTATGCTTGCCGTTATCACGGCCCTGATCTCCCTCAGAACAGCCTCGCCCGGGACATCCAGGGTGAACACGCCGAGCCTTCGAGGGATTTCGGAGGTGATCGTGAGCGTCCCGTAGTTCTTGATCACCCTCAGCCCCTTTGGAAGATATATCCTGTCCCCGGGTCTCCCCTGCTTTATGAGCCCGATGATGTCTTCGATATGCGTGAAGCCCATGCCGCGCAGCCCCTTAGTCTCATCGATCGCACGCCTCAGGACACGCCTGAGCATCACCTTGTCCATCATCTCCATAGGAGTGAGGAACAATTCTATTTTCAGGTCGCTCTTCCTGCATATCAGTTTCATTAGGGTCTTTGTGACCTGAATGGCGAAATATCTCTCCTCCTCCCTTAAGATCTCCATGGTCCTGGAGACGGTCTGGACTATGTTTGGGTTCATACGTTTGATCTCGGGCAGGAACGAGAGTCTGAGCCTGTTTCTGAAATAGTCCTCCTTCAGGTTGGACGAATCGACAATATAGTTCTGTTTCTGGTCATCGAGGAACTCCTCTATCTCTTTCCTTTGGACTTCTATCAGCGGGCGGATTATCCTTCCCCGCACGGGAGGAATGCCGGCAAGACCGCCGGGGCCGGCCCCCCTGAAGAACCTCATGAAGAATGTCTCGATCTCGTCGTCAGCGGTATGGCCGAGCGCGATGCGGTCGGCCCTTATCCCGGCGGAGACTTCCTCGAAGATCTTATAGCGCAATTCCCTCGCGGCCTCCTGCTTGTTCATGCCCTTCTCTTTTGCGTAAGCCTTCACATCGATCGCCTTCGTAATGAAAGGAACGGAGAGCCCCTCGCACAGGTTCTTGCAAAATTCTATCTCGGCAGGTGTTTCCCCCGGCCTCAGTCCGTGGTCTATATAGACCGCGTGAAGTTTCAGATTCAGCTCTTCTTTCAGCTTGTCGAGAGCTATGAGAAGACAGACTGAATCCGGACCGCCGGAGAGACCGATAAGTACCGTCTCCCCGCCCGAGAGCATGGCGTGTTTGGAGATGGCGGCTCTGACCTTTTCGAGGAGTGTATTATGCATGCAATTGTCCGTCCGGAGAATTGTTGTGTGTATCTCCGGCCTTTGTCAAGTCAACGCAGTTGTTTCAGAATGTGGCGCAAGAGTTTCATCTATCTCATTATGACTTGGAACAGGCTGTTTTTGCCCGTGGCGGGATTCCTGTATAGGTCATGGTTACTCCCGTGCCTCTCAAGGATACAACCGAACGCGGTTATCTTCTTGATCAAGTCTTTTCTCTTTATACAGCTTATACAGCCAGTTCAAGCTTCTTGATCCTATCAAAATCCCTATTCTTTTTTCTCATATGATAGCATTTTTGTCTACAGTTCCAGAGACATTTTCCGTTCTGATCTTCGTGCGCCTATGACTGCGAATTTTCATAAAGGACATCCAGTGGGCTCTTTGGCGCGTTGGCCATGTCGCGCATAACATGTGTGTAGATCATGGTCGTCTCGACGTTCTTGTGCCCGAGGAGGCTTTGCACTTCCCTGATATTCACGCCGCTCATGAGCAAATGCGTGGCAAAGCTGTGGCGGAGGGTATGTACAGTGGCATGTTTTGTTATACCTGCTTTCTTAACCGCCTCGGAAACAGCCACCTGCAAGGCCTTGTCGCTCATATGGTGACGCCTCACTTTGCCGCTTCTGGGATCAACAGATAGATTCGCAGATGGAAAAACGTATTGCCATTTCCATTCCCTGGCAGCATTGGGATATTTTCTTTCGAGAGCGCTCGGAAGATACACCTCGCCATGTCCTGCCGCAATATCCCGCTCATGCAAGGCCTTCACCCCTGGAAGATGAAGACTAAGCGGCTCTTTCGCAGCCTCGGGAAAAATTGTAGATCTGTCCTTGTCTCCTTTACCGTTTCTCACAGTTATAAGACCGCCCTCAAAATCCACATCAAAGACGCGCAGCCTGCAGAGTTCCGTAATACGCAAACCAGCCCCGTAAAGAAGCTGTGCCATCAAATGTGTAGTGCCCGAAAGGTGCCTGAACAGCGACCTTACCTCCTCAACCCAGAGCACTACAGGGAGCTTCTTCCCTCGCTTGGCCCACACCATACCTGAAATATCCCCAAGCTCCTGTCCAAGCACGTCCCGGAAGAGAAACAGAAGTGCGCATAGCGCCTGATTTTGAGTTGAAGAAGCGACCTGCTTATTAATGGCAAGATGACTGAGATAGTTCTGGGCAGAAGCAGGCGTAAGGTCTATCCTCCCGTCGCCATTGGTTGTATCAAGCACGTAAGAGAAGAAGCGCTTAACCCAGTCAAGATAAGAAACTTCAGTGTTGTAGGCAAAGTGTTTCAGCCTCAACAGTCTCTCCATTTCAGCCAAGAGGGCCTTACTGTCGGAAAGGTTAGCTTTCAGTTTACGCTCACACTGAAAGGCATTCGCAACTTCGCCCTTGAAATGGTTGAGATAGAGAGCTATGGCTTCGCTCGCCTGTCGAATTTGCCAATCGTCGATATTTTGGTTGGCTTCAAGCGAGTTCAGAAACTCTGCAATCAGAACGTTTGCGTCTGCCTGCGGCCTGCTGTTAGAGAAAGCGAGGAACTGACTGACCCAGTTTGCGAGATAAGGAACGTTCTTTGCGGGCGCCAACTTTTTGGAAGTCAGAAACTCCTGGAAGTCCGGCAAAACCGATTTTAGGTCCATTTCAGAGAATCCCCCCCATTATATGCGAACGTCGCATATGATGGTTATTATCCACCAAACGTCACCGCAAGGCAAGTGGAAAATATTTGACCCTTTTGTTTTTAAAAGACATTTCAAGAGATATTTCTTGACCACAATAATCCCTTGTGCTATATTTCCGACATGGAGGGGAAGTTCCCATAGAACTATGTTATGGCGCTCACGCGCAGGCCGTCCGCTCCGCGACCGGCAGAGCGCGGAATTAATCATCATGACGGTATATCTCCAAACCAAAAGGGCCAATCAAAACAAAGAGTGCCCCATCATGATAGGCAATCGCAAAACCCAAACAGAAAATAAACTGAAATACAAAACGGTATTTGCCAACGGCAATCATATCAATCATTCAAACCTCCTAAAAATAGAGCGCAGAAATACGCGCACAACAAACGATAGTGAGCGCCATAACGCGACGAATGAGATGATTCGATTGTAAGAACATGGCGCGGCAACCAGCGCCATAACAATCGAATCGAGCAAAAGTCCCTTCGGGACTCCGCTCATTCGCCGCGTTGGCGCTGACAAGCGCAGGTCGCGCAAAGCCGCGACAGAGCGCAGTAATAATTAAAGAGATTAAATGTCTGTGCAATACGACCGCACAGACATACGCATTCATCGCGCCACGGCGTAGCCAGTGCGCAGAAAACAAGGAGGGAAACAAAATGACAGAAAATATCAAGAAAGTCTCCCGCACAGAATTACACAGGCGTATCGTAGATACATACGCATCCACACCAATGCGAAGTGCCGAAGCGAAAGCCGAACTCGACCGCAGAGACAAGAAGATAAAAATTATAGGAGTCCTCATTGGCATATTAGCCGTTATTGTCGGGGTGCTAAATCTTCTCAATAAGTCTCCACAACAACTTCTCCCGTCGCAATCCAATACGCAAATCCTGAATCAACAAAAAAATAACAACAACAAAGCCAACGAGAACAACAAATTTAAAAATGATATCCATAATCAACAACCTCCTTCAAAACAGAATGTGAAATAATAGAAACAGCACGTCAGCGCCAACGCGCGGCAGATAGAACAACAAGTGCCATGATAGAGACAAAGACGATAATGCTTAATGGCGCAGAAAAGATAAACAGTTGCGCCAACAAGCAAATCGAGCCGTCCATAAAGACGGCGGCTCATTTGCCGCGCGTTGTACGAATATACAAATATTAAAACTGAAAAAGGCGGCATTGTCGCTAATAGCTTTCAAGTTTCAAAATCAAAGGAGTGAAATATGAAAAAATTAGCACTGACTTTTGGTTTCGTGTTATTGTTAGCCCTGCTCGCTTGTAGCAGCAAGGAACTCTCCAGAAGTTCAGCTAAGAGTATCATTAATAGCAGCAAACGGCACGTAACTGTTAGTGTGTTCACTGAACCTGCGTACTTTCTTAAGGGTGATCAGTTTTGGAATGTTTTTAGCGCTCTCCAGCAGCTTGGTTACGCAATAGTTACACCATCATCAATCGGCTTCAAGGCACATTTCACTGACAAAATGCCTTCATCCATGATTGTTCACAAACAAGGCGACAGTGTAGATCTATCTCTCGGTGATATCGTGGCTGATGATATTACGGGCATATCCGATGCCCCGATGTCCCAGGGTTATAAGGTCGCAGATTTCACAGGGCATGTTAAACTCAATGAACTTGGGGAACTAATTGTTAGTAAATCAAAGACTAAAAATGGCATTAGGGGCAATGCTGAATTTAAGAAATATGATGATGGCTGGCGATTGGAAAAACTGCGACTAACCGAATAAGATGTACTAAATGATAAGAAGAATGATAAGAAGATAGAGCAGCTAATTTTTTGAAAACCAAGAATATACGACAGCGTACAACAAGCGCATCGAGAGGGACGGGGAATAGCTGTCGGAGTTTTTTTCATTCCCCGCCCCTCATGCTGGTCGTTATGAATAAAATAAAAAAAATAACTGCAATAATATTAGGTATGTCTTTAGCCGTCGTGAGCATTGTATTTGCTGCCGAGCCCCAGGTAACAATAGAACAGAAATGGCCTCATTTGAATACTGATGCAAAAGAATGCGGCGGCTTTTCAGAGGATAACCTAATCCTAAGAATAAAAATTAATAAAAAAGAGATTACTGATGAATTTTGTTCAAGTTATGGCATTAGCGATGCCAAAATCATCAAGGACAGTCGTGGAATCAACTTTCTTATTTTAAAAACCGCCCAAGGTCGTGGCACACACTCTACTACTCAATATCTGACGGTCTATAGGATTGAAAATCATTTAGAAGAACTCGCACGCTTTCCTGTTTATGAACCGGCTGGCATTGCAACAAACTGTTATTTTGATTACAAAATTAACAAGCCCAAAGATGGTGGATTATTGTTTCTGATTACCGTTCGCATTGAAGATAAGACATCTGAAGACGCAGAATGGATTCCAAAAGAAAAAAATAGAACCATACTTATAAAATGAAAACTCATAACGATTCATTTCACGGGATCGGGTAAAACCCTCCCCGTGAATTCAAGCGTTAGATCTAAGAAATTATAAGGAGAAGAATATGCCGGACACCACCGTGGTTTTAACGATTTTCGACAAAGTGCTGAACGTGCTGGGATTGATAAGAGAAGGCAAGATAAAAAGAGATGACAAAATTGATAATTCCCTTCACGCTCTCTATACAGCACTTTCAGAAACAAAGGTCTATGTCACTTCGCTTAACCTGGGAAAGAAAAGAAACCGAAATACAGAATATAATTTAGCGCGGCTGTGGCACGATGCGAGTGTGCCACTTCGTAAAATCGATCGTGAATTGGCAGATATATGTTTCCTCAAAGGTAGCTATTGGCTGGAACCTGAAGCATGGACAGAAGCAAGGGTTCAGGAAAATCAGATAGCGCTAGAAAACGTATTCATCAAGACCAGGGAACTTCTCGTTGGCAAATAAGGAGCCAATATACAAAAGCATGAAATAGCAGTGATCTAACAAAAGCGTCCACACCGACGCGGAATAAAGCTGGTTTCGTTTTGTCAAAGGTCTTTTCCCGCGCGGGTGACGCATCTCGTTGTGCGGCATAAATTTTAATATCAACCGGTAAGACAACAATGATTAAATCAAAATCAATCGGCGGGCTGCTTGGTGGCGTCGCTTCTTGCGTCGCTGCCGTTTATGCTTTTGGCATATATAATTATTCGCTGAATGAGCCTTTCTGGTCATTCGTCCCATGGCAAATATTGGGAGTGATATCACTTTTCATTGTCGGCTCATTAATTGCCTACAATTCATACAAGGAAGATTACAGACGCGTTATTTCCCTTATGAATGTCTATGTCGTGTTGATCTCAGTTTATGCGATCATATGGGGCTTTGAAGTCATTGAGAAACAGGAAGTCATCTTTCGTCTGGTTCATTTTCGAGGGCAGGAGGCAATTTCATACGGCAAGATTGCTATCGGGATAGGTATCTTCGGTATCATATCGACCCTTTTGTTGCCGATGAACATCAAGAATAAACGCCTTGCGGCTCCCGACTATCTCATTTGCGTTAATTGTTTGGAGTCTTATGCGTCACGTCAGGTCAAGACTAGGCGGTGCCCAAAATGCGACGGGCTACTTGAAGACCTAAGGGGTTTTTATGATAGGCATCCCGAACTAAGAGATAGGAAACAATGAGACAGCAACGCACAACACTTATAAGGCCCTTGGCTGTCAAGAGAAAAAGCGTACCTAATCGGAAATCAAAATAGAATCATTTCCTTAGTGTTCTTCAGATTGCAAGTCAGTCTTGACTTGGTTTCCACTGCGGCGTC
>JAJYIF010000025.1 GCA_021790195.1 Nitrospirota bacterium | reverse complement strand
GAGAAGGTGAGATATTACCTGAAGTCTCTCCAACGTGATCCGGAAAAAATATGCGGGTTCTTCCGTGAGCCCAATCTCAGGTATGCGGCCTAATTACGGGGCTTTACTTATGACCTCCTTAGTAAGTCGTCTTGTCGAAGTTCCCACCAATTCCCGTCTTCACGAGGTCACAGGTCTCTTTTACATTTTCGATTATCGTGTCGAAGCTCCCCGCGCCGTTTCTGAAGGGCCTGTATCTGTTATGGGTCTCTGCGTCGCCGTCTATGGTTATCCGCACTGCTGTGAGCCCGCAGCGGACGAGCTCCTCGGCTATCTTCCGTGTAAAAAGTGAACCGTTAGTGACCAGAGAAAAAGTATATGATGCCCCTCTTTCCGAGGCGAACGACTTAAGGGATTCGGATATCTCTTTGATAAGGCCGGCGCTGAGCAGGGGCTCGCCGCCGTAGAAATCCAGGTTGATCAGGTTCTTGTTTCCGGTGAATCTTTCTTTGATGAAGTTTATCAGAAGGCCGGCGGTATATTCGCTCATGTAATGGCTGCCCTTTAAGCCTCCCTCATAGCAGTAGACGCAAGTGAAGTTACACGACAGGTTGATGATCACGCTTATGTTTACGCAGCGGTCTTTCGCGTTAAGATTATCCATCATGAAACGCATGTCGCGCTTCTCAGCTTCTCTGTCCGGCACGATGATACCGAGTTTCAAAAGAGACGCTTCGTCTTCAGCGGAAAGGGAATCGTTTTCGATTGCGTCGAATACTTTTTCGGAAATAAGAGATACGGATGTCTTCCTGGTGGAATAAACAAGAAAATGACCGGGGGTTTCTTCGTAAGGATATGTCTTGATGTAATTGGAAAGCTGCATAGATTAAGAAGTCCTTAGAGAAAATAGAAAAGGGCAGGGAACGTATTCTTTCCGCTCCCTGCCCTTTTTTTGCTTATCTAGTCACCATGGCAATGGTAGCACAGCATGCCATGGGGCCTGCTATCTCTTCCATATCGATACCACAGTCCAGAACTTTGATTCCTGTCATTTCTATGAATCCTCCCTCCATTAGATATTTGCCAGCAAAACAGGCTTCGCAATTTTATCAGATAAAACAGAAAAGTCATATAAATAATAATTATAAAACTATAAATAAACTAAGAGGCACCATGTCTCAACTCCCCAAACAAAAGGTCAGAATAGATCTGCGAAATGTGGCTCCCGGCTTTCTTTCCGGCTACTGTATTCTGACTTCTGAATTCCTATTCACTATCAAAACCTGAGCCTCACGCCGCCCTCGAACCATCTCTTTGGGTTCTTTGCGGTGATGAGTGTATACTGGGAGCCATTGAACAGATTATAGCCGGTGAGGAAAACTTCGGCGCTTCTCTTGCCAGTTGTATATATAGTCTTTCTTAGATTAAGGTCCCAGATGAAGGCATTATACTTCGCCCCTTCATCAGGCGATGTTATGTCCCACCATCCATAATGACCGAAAAGCTGTACCATAAAGTTACCGGGGTCTTCGTACTTAGCGGTTATGTTATATTCGTAGGCCGCGCTTGGGGCCGGACCCGGCAAAGTATCTGAATCCGAAATGGTCTTTGTGTGCGCGTAGGCAAAGCCGGCTTTAAGAGAGAAATTATGAAAGGGAGCTGTCTCGGCCTCCAGCTCGATACCTTTGCGCTTGACCTTACCATCATTCACGAAGAGGTCATTGCATGCAGACCCAACGCATCCGGGCGGCCCGCCCGCAAAGGGCTCCTTCACAATAGCATCCTTCAGGTCATGGTAGAAGGCTGTCGCCTTCACCCATAAATAGTCGCAGATGCCCGACTCTATACCCGCCTGATAAGACCATACGCTCTCGGATTTTAGGTCGGGATTTGGATCGAGGAAAAAACCGCCTCCCGCAGTCCATCCGAGGGGAGGGATAGTGAAGCCCCTCGCGACAGAGGCCCTTAGGATAGTCCTTTCCGCAATTTTATACGTCGCGCCGAGACTCGGACTCGTAAAGGAGCCGGTAATGTTGTTGTGGTCGAACCTCAGTCCGGGAGTGACAGAGAGTCTGCCGAGAGATATTGTATCATTGGCAAATATCGCCCACTTGTCGATGTCGGAATGAGGGCTGGAAGCGACTATGCCCTCAAGCGTCTGGTCGTCCCTGCCGTGGCTTGCGTCCACGCCGAAAACAGCGGTATGGATACCATGCTTCCATACGAGCTTGGCGCTGCCTCCCGTAGTCTCTTCGTCAGTAATATTGTTCAAAAATACATCTCCTGTGCTTAGGATATTGTTCAACTGCCCCGCCTTCTGCTGAAATGTGCGGAGTGCAAAATTTAAGGTTAGTTCAGGCGAGATAACTGCATCGACATTTGCTGTGGCGAAAAAAGTGCGGAAGAAGAGTCGTGATGATAAATCAAGCTCCTGTGACTCTAAAGAATTCATGCGCGGCTCGCTGTAGCCGAGGGTGAAGCCGACATTTACATCCGGCGAAACTGGGACACTGAATTTGGAATAGAGGCTGTAGTTGTCGAAAAGCCTGTTGTTTCTCAAGCCGTCGGACCTCTGTTTGCCTGCGTAAAGATAATATCCCACAGGACCGGCCTTGCCCGAAATCTCCCCCCTGTAATCCTGCGAATTCGCTTCTCCATAGGACGCGCTCAGACTTCCGGAGGGCTGGGGCGTATTTCCAGTATCTTTCGTTATGATATTTACAACGCCGCCGAGGGATGATCCCCATGAGGAAGAGGCAGGGCCTTTGATCACCTCGATGCGCTTTATTATTCCTACCGGTATCGAAACAGTCTCCGCGTGCCCGTCATTTAGCATATTCCATTCAACGCCATCCAGGAGCACAAGCACATGCCTTTCCGGAAAACTGGGATGAATAGAACTCTGTATATGGATTTGAGAGCTGCTTCCGAAATCCTCAGCGGAATCAACGAAGACGCCTGTGACCCTGTTCAACACCTCGGCTACAGTATGCGCGTTCATGTCTTCGATCTCTTTAGCAGTGATCACGGTCATATTTTCTGCCACCTGCGAGATCGGTTTTTCATACCTTGTGGCTGACTGTACGTAAAGGTCCTTTTCGTCCCAGAAGAGGAGCAGTTCTTTCACGGTCTCTTTGTCGGTATTATGGGACGCTGCCAACTGAAGATCTTCGTTGTCGCTTGGTGAGGCAAAAACAGGCGAAGCAAAGAATAGAAGAGATGAAATAACAGACGAGAGGCAAATAATTTTTTTCATTGTCTCCCCCGTAGCTCAGAAAGATGAAAAAACAATATCATAACGCCCGAAAATAGTCAACGGAAACGTCGGGATTTCAAAACAATGTGATGCGACCTGTGCGAAATAACTAATAGCTGCGTGATAACCCACACGTGATCGTTTTTTTTGGAGTGTCAATTAATTCAATCGCGAGTAAAAAGGGAAAACAGTCCGCATCAGCCGGCCCCTGCTAATCAAAGGGAACGACTCTATCGGTCGCTGTCTCTTGAGTCGCCGCCCGTAAAGAGTTGTCTTTCGACCTGGGGTTTGAGTCTGATGTATATCCTTATCTTTTTGCCTTTTGACGAATAGTTGATGTCGAGCACATCCGGGATCCCGAAGGCAGGTATATGGTAAAGAGGTCGCACCTCATAACCGACGGTCTTCCCCTGGTCGTCGACTATGCGACTTATCAGCGAGCGCCAATAATCGTAATGGGAACTCAAGAACTGTTCGGCCATTGCGAGGGCCTCCTTTGCGGGAACACCCTTTATCACCCTGTAGTCAAAGCCGGGGGCATAAGGGTCCAGGGTATATTGATCTCCATCAAGGTCGAGGAACGCTGCTGTCTTAACGTCCCTGAGATATGTACCTCCATAAAGAATCACCGTAAAAGTCCCTTTTACATCGGATGGGCTGACCTCTTCAGTCCGGAGCTCCGCTCCCAATGCAGAACCATTCCCTGCCGTAGCAAGGGAAGCTGCAAGTAACAATATCGTCACAAAGTACTTCATGCTTTTATTATAAGAGAAGAAAAAGGATTTGCCACAGAGGCATAGAAGCTGAAGCCAAGATTAAGAAAAGACAGGAAGTTGAGCCTTAACCTCAATCTTAACCGTAGATTACCCTTTAGCTTGGGGGGGGGGGACGCTGCCTGCCTTTGGGGAGGGGACGGCAGGCAGCGCGGGGAAAGACACTTATAAACAGCCTATTTTATGCGTTTTGAAATCGTCCTGAACTCTTCGGTGCCAGCTCTTTCGAGCAACTGGAACAGGACGGTCTCCGCACACGTGATGACGGCCCCGGCATCCCTCATATAGTCCAAACCGGCGCCGAAGTTGTCCTTTGACCTCGAGCAAACTGCGTCACCCGCAACATGTACTCCATACCCTTCTTTTAGAAGGCCGACGCATGTCTGCAACACACAGACGTGAGTCTCCATACCGGAAAGAACAATCTTCTTCCTGCCTGTCTCTAGGAGACGTCCCATGAAAAGCGGCTCCCTGCAGCAGTTGAACATGATCTTCTCTATCGGCCTGTAATCCGGGGCCGCCTCCCTGATCTCGCTTACAGTGGGACCAAGTCCCTTTGGATACTGCTCGGTTATCAGGACCGGGACGCCGAGGAGTCTTGCCCCCTCGATAAGATGAAGACAGTTGGCGATGACCTTCTGCCTCTCATCCATTACCGCTGCAAGCCTCTCCTGAATATCGACGATCACGATTGCAACATCGCTTTTATCAAGAAAAAACTTATCCATCTATATGCAAAGCGCATAGCGTGTCTCGCTTTCTTCCCTTTACACGCTATAGGCTTTCTTTTACTGTCTTCCCTTCACCAGATTATTGACCACCGACGGGTCCGCGAGTGTCGAGGTGTCCCCGAGGTCCTCCACCTGCCCGTGCGCGATCTTTCTCAATATCCTTCGCATGATCTTGCCGCTCCTTGTTTTGGGCAGACCCGGCGCAAACTGCAGCCTGTCCGGAGAGGCAATCGGGCCGATTACGGTCCTGACATGCCCCACGAGGATCTTTTTGAGATCATCGGACGGCTTAAAACCTTCTTTGAGGGTGACATACACGTAAATGCCTTCTCCCTTGATGTCGTGGGGGAAGCCTACCACCGCGGCCTCAGCAACGGACTCATGGCTTACAAGAGCGGATTCGACTTCCGCGGTCCCAAGTCTGTGGCCGGAAATGTTTATGACGTCATCAATCCTTCCCATGAGCCAGAAATCGCCGTCCGCATCGACCCTTGCGCCGTCCCCTGTAAGATATCTTCCGGGGAATCTCGAAAAATAGACTTCTTTAACCCTTTTGTTTTCAGGGTCGCCGTAAGTGCCGCGCAGCATGCCCGGCCACGGTTTTTCGATCACGAGGTATCCGCCCTCGTCGGCCCCCGCCGGAGACCCGTCTTCTTTTATCACCTTTGGGACGACCCCAGGGAAAGGCCTGTTCGCCGAGCCCGGCTTTAGTGTCATAGCGCCGGGAAGGGGCGTTATAAGAATGCCCCCGGTCTCGGTCTGCCACCAGGTATCGACGATGGGAAGCTTCGACTTTCCTACGTGCGTGTGATACCACATCCAGGCCTCCGGATTTATAGGCTCACCGACCGTGCCGAGCACCCTGAGAGAAGAAAGGTCATGCTTGTTTACCCAGCTTTCGCCTTCCCTCATGAGCGCCCTGATCGCCGTAGGGGCGGTATAGAAGATATTAACCGCATGTTTGTCCACTATGTCCCAGAACCTTCCGGCGTTTGGATATGTCGGAACGCCCTCGAACATAAGGCTTGTGGCCGCCGCCGAAAGAGGACCGTAAACTATGTAGCTGTGGCCGGTAACCCAGCCTATATCCGCCGTGCAAAAATGAATATCTTCATCATGGTAGTCAAAGATCCACTTAAAAGTGAGATTGGTGTAAAGAAGATAGCCCGCCGTTGTGTGGAGAACGCCTTTGGGTTTGCCGGTAGACCCGGAAGTATAAAGGATAAAGAGGGGGTCCTCGGCGTCCATCTTCTCGGGCTCGCAGTACCCCTGCACGTCCTGCGCCATCATCTCATCATGCCACCATACGTCCCTGTGGTTCATGTTTATCTCGCCGCTCCTCGATCTCCGGACGACTATGGTCTTTTCTACAGTCGGACACTCATTAAGGGCATCATCCGCATTGGCCTTGAGAGGAACGAACCTTCCGGCCCTCATGCCCTCGTCGGCCGTGATGAGCATCTTCGCCTTGCAGTCCTGGATCCTGTCTCTCAGGGACTGCGAGCTGAAGCCACCGAAGACAACGCTATGGATAGCGCCGATCCTCGCGCACGCCAGCATCGATATGGCCAGCTCGGGGATCATCGGAAGATAGATGGTGACCCTGTCGCCCTTCTTTATACCGTGTTTCTTGAGGACGTTTGCGAACTTATTGACCTCGTAATACATCTGCTGGTACGTAAATGTCTTGTAGCTCCCGTCGTCGGCTTCCCATATGATTGCGGCCTTGTTTCTCACAGGCGTGCCGAGGTGCCTGTCGAGACAATTATATGAAACGTTGAGCTTGCCTCCCCTGAACCACTTGATCTCGGGCTTCTCGAAATTATATTCAAGGACCTTGTCCCACTTCTTGTACCATGTGAGCTGCTTCTCCGCCATCTCCGCCCAGAAGCCCTCCGGGTCCTCAACGGACCTCCTGTACAGTTTCTCATACTCCTTCATATCTCTTATATGGGCTTTTTTGCTGAAATCCTTAGCGGGCGGGAATGTCCTCTTTTCTTCCATCAAGACAGAAATGCTTTCATTCGACATTCTCAATTCCTCCTCGTTATAGTGTCAGTATACGGTGTCAGTGCCGGCTCCAAAACATTGGGGTAGTTTAACACCAATCACCGGCACTGATCACCATAACTGTAAAAGCTGAACTATTCCTCGGCCCCGATCCCTATATACTCTCTGACCTTTTCCCCCTCGAACCTGGCCTCGGCTTCCCTGTCGGGTGCAAGGAGGGAAACGAGTATGCCGATCAGGAACGCCGCCGACATGGAATATATGCCGGGGTTCCTGAGCGGGAAGATGGCCTTGGGCATATGGGACTTGGCTTCCTTGATCTGCGCCTCGGAAGCCTTCTTTTCAGCGGCGACGGACGTATCGATTGCCGCCAGCTTGGCCGCGTCAAGGCCGGGCGCCTTCTGTTTCTCGATGTCCGCAATCTTCGCCTTCGAGGAGTCCTCGATCGTTTTGACCTGCTTGGCGACCGCATCGACCTCGGACTTATGTGCGATGTCCACCCAGATAGTCGGGCTCAGGATCAAGAGGACAACGGCCACGGTCAGGCCCGTGTAGATACTCGAAACCGCCCCTGCGGTCGTAAATTTCTTCCACACGATGGACATCAGGAGCGCCGGGAAGTTTGCGCTCGCGGCAATGGCGAATGTCAGACCCACAAGGAAGGCTACGTTCTGTCCCTTGAACAGTATCCCGAGCAGTATGGCCGTTATGCCGAGTCCTACAGTGGCGACCTTGGCGACCTTGACCTCTTCCTTTTCAGAGGCCTGTCCTTTTCTTATAACACCGACAAAGAGGTCGTGGGAGAAGGCGGATGCGCCGGCAAGCGTCAGGCCCGAAACAACGGCAAGGATGGTCGCAAAGGCGACGGCCGAAAGGAACCCGAGAAAGATATTGCCTCCGAGCGCTTCCGCGAGGAGCGGGCCCGCCATGTTGCCGCCTTTATCGACGCCGAGGATCACTTTTTGGGTCACGAGCACCGCAGCTCCGAAGCCGATGGTGACGGTGAGTATGTAGAAGTAGCCGATGAAACCCGTGGCATAGAAGACGGACTTTCTTGCGGCCTTGGCGTCCGGAACAGTATAGAACCTCATGAGTATGTGAGGGAGACCTGCTGTGCCGAACATGAGCGCAAGTCCAAGAGAGAAGGCATCGACCGGGTTCGTAACGAGACCGCCTGGCTCGAGGAACTTGTTCGTATACATCTTCTCAGCCTGGCCGAAGAGTTCGCCGTAGCTGAAACCGAACTGCGAGAGCGTCAATATCACAAGGAGTGTCGCCCCGCCCAGGAGCAATGCTGCCTTGATGATCTGGACCCAGGTGGTTGCGATCATCCCTCCGAAGAGGACGTAAAGGATCATCAGAGATCCCGTGATGCCTATCGCGAGCTCAAACGGCAGGCCGAACATAAGCTTTATGAGTGTACCGGCGCCCACCATCTGTGCGACCAGGTATGTGAGGACAACGGTCAAGGAACCGGCCGCGGCCGCGGCCCTTATCGGCCTCTGGTTCAGCCTGTATGCGACCACGTCGGCAAAGGTATATTTGCCGAGGTTTCTGAGAGGCTCCGAGATCAGGAACATGATGATCGGCCAGCCCACGAGCCAGCCCACTGAATAGATGAGGCCGTCATAGCCTTTCGTGGAGACGATACCTGCTATGCCCAGAAAGGAGGCGGCGCTCATGTAGTCTCCCGCAAGGGCGAGGCCGTTCTGAAATCCCGTAATGCTTCTGCCTGCGGCGTAGAAGTCTTTTGTGGTCCTCGTCCTTTTCGCGGCCCAGTAGGTTATCACCAGGGTGATAAGGACAAAGAGTACGAAAAACATTATGGCGACAGGGTTTGCCTGTCCTATCATTGTTTGCGCAGCTTGCGGCATTGTTAACCTCCTATTTTATTCTTGATTTTCTTGACGAGGATGTCATACCTGCTGTTCGCCCAGAAGATGTAAATGGCGGTAAATACCCATGAAAGCACGATGGTGCCTACCGCTATCGGAATCCCTATTGTAGTGGCGCTGCCCTCGGAAAGCTTTTGCGATAGAAATGGCTTGTTGAAAGCTATGAGGGCGATGAACCCGAAATAGAGCACCAGCTCCAGTATCGTCAGAATCAGGGAAATGCTGTTCTTCTGACTGTGCAAAGATCTGAAATCCTCGTCTTCAAGGATCTCATGTGCGCTCTTCTTGCTGCCTGCACTGCTCATAATCCTACCTCCCGTTTGTTGGTGTAGGGCCCGGCAACGCGGGCCGTTTGTTAAAGACCGTACATCTCACCGCTCAACCTGCCGTTCTCACCTCCCCTTGATGGATGTCCGATGCGCAAAAGATCGCCGACGTCCTCCACCCCTCTCTCGATAAGGATTGGGATAAACCTCTGAAAGACCTGAGCGGTAATGAATGCGTCCATCACTGCATCGTGTGCGCCGCTCACAGGTATCCCGAAATAACTCGCGATTTCATACAGGCCGGAGCCGCTGAACGAACGAGGAAAGGCCTTCTCAGGAGACCTCTTCACTATCCATGCGTATATCGCCGACGTGTCGAGCGCCGGATTGCCCAGGCCCGATCCGAAAGCCCTCTTCATTTCTTTATTGATGAAAGTCAGGTCAATGGAGACACAGTGGCCCACGAGCAGGTCGTCTCGGCAGAACCGCGCAAATTCCGAGAGAGCATCTTCTATCGAAGGCTTGCCTGCGGTTTCCGAGGGGGTGATGCCGTGGATGACAACGCTCTCGGCGGAGAGGCTTGACGCCGGATTTACGACCCTGGTGAAGATGTTTTCGAGGTCTATGGCGCCGCCCGTCATCCTTATTGCGGCCATGGAGACAATGGAGTCCTTCTTTTCGTCAAGTCCGGTGAGCTCGGTGTCTATAACCACATACCGGGCCCTGTTGAGCGGGAGATCTTCTTCCGCCGGTGACTCTTTCCGTTTCCTGAAATTCAGCAAGGCGGCCGTCCTCACCATATCATCGGCTTGTATCTTTCGATAACAAGCCCCTGTATCTTCGAGATAAGGTGAAACGCATCTTTGATGGTCCTCTTTTCTAAGTTGCTCAATTTGGACGGATTGATGAAGTTGTCCGGCGCTTTGCCGGAGACTATCTCCTCGAATTGGTGATGTATCCTGAGCAGCATTATGAATTCGAAGGCGTGTTCGAGCTCCTCGGCATAATCTTTCACCATGGTATGTCTTTCTCTCAGCTCCCGTATCCTTTCAAGGGTCGAGGTCTCCCTGACGCCGCGCTCAAGGGCGAAAAGCCTTACGGCGTCCACCAGCGGCGCGATGCCCTTCACCTTGAGATCGAATTCGTCCTTGTGCTCGCCTGTCTTTTCTACAATGAAGTTCTTGAAAAACCCGATGGGGGGCATGTTATTGATTATCGTGTTTGCCATATAGCCCAGGAAGAGCTTCCTGCCCTCAATGGCCCCGGTAAGGTAATCCCGCAGGTCCGAAGCCAGGCCGGCGTCGCCGTAGACCGGTCTGAAGTCAAAGAATATCAGGGATTTCAGCACGGCCTCAGGGGTCGGCTCGTTTATCCAGTCGGAGAAATACTTTTTCCATTTTGAAATTGGCTGGCACCATTGAGGGTTGCTCGCCATGTAATCGGCAGGACAGGGAGGAAAACCGCATTTCAGGAGTCCGTCCCGGACGAGAAGGGTGAGGGCGGAAAAGTATCTCTTTGCATCTTCAGCTTTCTTATCGTCCCCGGGGTTTGCGTAAATGATCGCGTTGTCCTGGTCTGTCTTGAAGGTCTGCTCCTGCCTGCCCTCGCTGCCGAAGACGATCCAGCAATAGCCGAGGGGAGGGGGACCCAGCTTCTTTTCCGTGATCTCGATGACCTTTCTCAGAAGCCTGTCGTTTATCTCAGAGATGATCCTGGTGATGTTGCTGGCCCTGGCGCCTTCCCTCAGCAGCAGGTCAATGAGCTTTGTGGTCTTTCTTGACGCGACAATCAATCCGTCTATCGCCGGCTGGCTCTCAATTTCCCGGGCGACCGAAATCGGGGAAGTGCCCTGCAAGAGCATGAGATCGTGGTCTGTGATGACACCCTTGAGTCTGCCGTTGTCGATGATGAGCAGGTGGTGGACATTGTAGCGGACCATTTTAAGAAGGGCTTCGAAACAGTAATCTCTCGCTTCGGCCTTTATGAGGGAGATGCTCATTATTGTGCTGATCCTGTCGGAAAGGTCCCTGCCTTTTGAAACTACCTTGTCTCTTAGGTCCCTGTCGGTGATTATGCCTGCCGGAACGCCCGAGGCATCGGTAAGAACGAGGGAGCTTATTTCGTTTTTCGACATCACCTCGGAGGCCTCTCTTATGGAAACAGCCTGGGACGCAGTTATCACTCCCTTTGTCGCAATTTCCCCTACCGGAGTTGTGAAAAGGAGCCTGTCGCCCCCGCCGTAGAGCAGGCTCCTTTTATGGATCTCTTTATAGGTTTTGTCTATGTATTTATTGAGGAAGGAAACGAGAAAATACTCCGCGAAAACGGGGTAGTGTTCAAGCAGTCTGAGTATCGCGTCCCTGCCGATCAGGTAACAGACGGTGTCGTCTATCGCAACAACGTTTGCCCTTGACTTGTCGCCGCTCACAAGAGAGAGAAAACCAAAAGAGTCACCTTCGCTTCTCAGGTCGATCATGACCTCGTCGTCTTTGCCCGAGCGGATAAATACCTTAACGTTTCCCTTGCGGATGATCCTCAGGTACTCGCTTGCCGGGCCGTCCTGGTGAAGAATAGTCGATCCTTTTGGAAAGTACTCCATCGAGATCCCGCCTGCTATGTCTCTTAGTGTGGCTTCATCCAGGTCCTGAAACGGGGAAACGTCCCTCAGGAATTCCAGGACATCATCGACCGGCATGGGATCAGAAGTGAGATGCTCTTGCATAATCTATTGGTTTTAAAGAGAAGTTGATCACGATGTTTCTGATAACGCAAAGAATGTGCCTGAACGGTCCGACAGGCCTATCCTATATAACCCATCGTAAGAAAAGAAGTTTTTGGCAAGAGACGCTTTGGTTTTCTGAAGCTGGAGCTTTAGGTCGAGATAGCCGATGTTACCAATAGTAGCAAGGTTGCAAAAATGCCTGAATATTCCCTGATAATAAAGAACAATTTAGTGTGTTACTATTGGTAGCAGGGAAAAACAAAATGAGTAATAAGGTAGCACTATTTCTTAAGCCCCCATTTTTTTCTTTTTTCCCATAGGGCCTTTCTGGTGATGCCGAGCATTTCAGCCAGGTGCTGCTCGGTGCAGCTCCCCTGGTATTGTAGGATAAGCGTCTTCGTGTAATTTTCAATTGAAAGCGGTTTGTCGGACGTTCCGGGCAGATAAGGATGTCCTTTCTTCAAATCTTCCGGCAGGTGCTCCGGGAAGATGGTGTTGCTGTCGGCAATGAGCACGGCCCGCTCGATTATGTTCTGAAGCTCTCTGACATTGCCGGGCCACTGATAGTCAAGAAGAAGATCGACTGCAGAGGCGTCAATGAACCTCACAGGCTTGCCGAGCTCCTGCGAATACTTCTCGAGAAAGTGGCGCGCGAGAATAACGATGTCTTCTTTCCGTTCCCTTAGGGGCGGCAGCCTCAGAGTGACCACGTTGATCCTGTAGAACAGGTCTTCCCTGAAGAGACCTTCCTGCACGTTCTTTGCAATGTCCCGGTTTGTGGCAGCGATGAACCTGATATCGACCTTCCTGGCCTGCAGGCCGCCGAGGGGCCTTATCTCGTAGTCGTCCATCACCCGAAGGAGTTTTGCCTGCAGCTGCTGGCTGAGCTCCCCGATCTCATCGAGGAAGACGGAGCCACCGTTCGCCTCTTCGAAAAGGCCGCGTTTCGAGACCGTGGCGCCGGTAAAGGCGCCTTTTGTATATCCGAACAGCTCGGACTCGAGGAGATTTTCCGGGATGGCGCTGCAATTGATCGGGACAAACGGTTTGTCCTCTCTGGTGCTGTTATAATGAACGGCCCTTGCTATCAACTCCTTTCCGGTGCCGGTCTCTCCGAGCAGAAGGACGTTGCTCCGGGAGTTCGAGATCTTCTTCACTTCGTCGATCAGAGAGGTGATGGCCCTGCTTTCTCCGACTATCTTTTCAAAATCGTATCTCTCCTCTACTTGTTTCCGGAGGATAACATTCTCGGCCAACAGTGCCCTTTCCCTGAGGGCGTTTCCGACAATACGTTTGATCTCCTCATGAATTATAGGTTTTATCACATAGTCGTAAGCGCCGGCCCTGAGGGAGCCCACCGCGGTCTCTATGGACGCATATGCCGTGATTATTATCACGATCTGCTCGGGGAACTTCATCTTCAGTCTTCGCAGCAGCTCGATCCCGTCGATGCCCGGAAGTATTATGTCCGTTATAATGAGGTCGTAGGCTATGCCTTCAGCGCGCTTTAGGGCGGACTCGGCGCTGTTGACGGCATCCACCTCGTATCCGTCTTTTGTAAGGACCCTTTTCAGGGACTCGCCGAGTGTCTCTTCGTCTTCCACTATGAGGAGTCGTTCGTTCATGTTCTCCTATTCTGCATAACCGGGACCAAAAACCTTTTCACACGCAGAGCCGCAAAGCGCGCAAAGTTCTTTAAGAAATAATCCTGTCTTTCTTTCTTTGCGACCTTTGCGTCTTTGCGTGAGATATTTCGTCCATTTTGCACATGACTTCATTTCAAAGGCACTATAAAGTTTCTATATAATAAACGGTTTATATCTCTCGATGATCAGGCCCTGAAGCTTCGATACGAGGCGGAAGGCCTCGCGAAGCGTCTTCTTTTCAAGGTTGCTCAGACTGTTGGGGTTTATGAAATTGTCCGGCGTTTGCCCCGCCTCGATCTGTCCGAACTGGTGATGGATCCTTAGAAGCATAATGTATTCAAAGGCCTGCTCAAGCCCCTCGGCATATTCCTTTACAATGGTATGTTTGTCTTTTAGCGCATGGATCCTGCCCATGGTGGAGGTCTCCTTCACCCCTCTTTCGAGGGCGAAGAGCCGGACCACATCAACCAAAGGAGCGATTCCTTTCACTTTCAGATTGAGCTCGTCTTTGTGTCCGCCGCCTTTTTCAACTACGAAAGACTTGAAAAAACCGATAGGCGGGGCGTTCTTAGTTATGGTGTTGGCCATGTGGCCGAAGAAGATGCCCCGGCCCTCAAGGGCGGACATCAGGGAATCCCTCAGCGTTTCCGCAAGAGAATACTTGCCGTGCAGGGGCCTGAAATCGAAGAATATCAGGCTTTTCAGGACGGCCTCGGGGAAAGGCTCATTTATCCATCTCGCGAGATACTTCTTCCATGCCCTCAGGGGCTGACACCATTGCTCGTTGACGGCCATGTATCCGGCCGGACAGGATGGAAAGCCGATCTTCAGGAGGCAGTCTCTCACAAAAGATGTGAATTCCGAAAAATATCTCCTTACCTTTTCCTCATCGTCCGCAGTTTCCGGGTCCGCATATATGACGGCGTTGTCCTGGTCCGTCTTAAAGGTCTGCTCCTTCCTGCCCTCGCTGCCGAAAACGATCCAGCAGTAAGGCACAGGTGGCTGTCCGTATGTCTTCTCGGCTATCTCCAGGACCTTTTTCACAAGCCTGTCGTTTATTTCGGTGATGACCCTTGTGATGTTGCTCGCCCGGGCGCCTTCCTTAAGCAGCAGGCCGATGATATTGTTGATCTTGCGCGAAACCGGGACAAGCCCGTCGATGGTCCTCTGGTTTTCAATATCGTGTGCAAACGACAGGGGGGAGGCCCCCTGAAGGAGCATGAGGTCATGGTTGGTCATGATCCCTTTCAAGGCCCCTTCCTCTATGACGAGCATGTGATGGATATTGTATTTGATCATTTTCAGTACGGCCTCGAAGCAGGAGTCCTTAGCGTCGACCCTGATGAGGGAGATTGTCATTATGCTCCCTACCGGCTCGGACACGCTGCGGCCCTTTGCGACCACTTTGTCTCTCAGGTCTTTGTCGGTTATTATGCCCGCAGGCAGATTGTCTTTATTAAGTATGATGAGAGAGCTCACCCTGTTTTTTGCCATGACCTGTGCAGCATCCTGAATGCTCATGTCTTCGCCGACGGATATCGCTTCGATCGCGATATCTCCCGCACGGGTCGTAAAAAGGAAGCGGTCGCTGCCGACGAGAGAGAGGCTCTTCTTCCTCATTTCGCTTGACGTACGGTCCACGTAACGCGAGAGGTAGGACATGAAATATTCGCTGAGCGCCGGACTGCACTCAAGGAGCTTCAGGACCTTCTCCTTCTTCAGGGTATAACAGATCGTATCGTCGACCGCCAGGACAGTGGTCCTCCCTTTTTCTTCTTTTCCGATCATGGAGAGGAACCCGAAATTGTCTCCTTCTCCCCGGTAGTCCATAACAATGTCCTCGCCGTTTTCGGACTTCATGAGGATCTTCACGCCGCCTTTCTTTATTATCCTGAGTGAGTCGCTGGGAGGGCCGTCCTGTCTGAGGATCACGGTGTCTTTCGGATAGAATTCCACGGAGAGGCTGCCGGCAACGGACTTCAGCGTGGTCTCGTCGAGGAACTGAAAAGGGGGGCCTTTCTTTAGAAAGCTTATAATGTCTTCGAGAATCGCAGTCATATAGAAGACGGCATATAGCAGGTAGCATATAGTAGACAGCAAACAGGAAGACACTCCCTGCCTGCTACCCACTACTTACTACCTACTTCTTTTCATGTTCCTTCAGCATCTTCTTCAGCGCTTCTATCTCGTTTCTTAACCGCGCGTTTTCCACCTGCAGCGCCCTCTGCATAAGGGCGTTCCTGACGATCTGCTTGATCTCTTCGTGCATCACCGGCTTGACCACATAATCGTAAGCCCCGTTCCTCAGCGCCTCCACGGCCGTCTCCAGGGACGCGTATGCCGTGGTTATTATCACGATCTGCTCCGGTAAGCGCTCCTTCATCTTCTTCAGCAGCTCGATGCCGGTAATCCCGGGAAGGATAATGTCGGTTATGACGAGATCATAAGCCTCCTCTCCGAATGTGCGGAGGGCGGTCTCGGCGTCGCCCGCGGTATGCACGACGTACCCTTCTTTTGCGAGCACTCTTTTCAGGGACTCGCACAGGGTCTCTTCGTCTTCTACAATGAGCAATCTTTCATTCATTATGGTCGGCGGGAAGACTGATGACGAAGGTGGTACCTTCTCCTTTCGCGCTCTTTACCGTGATCGTTCCGTTATGCTCCCTGATTATACCATAACAGATACTCAGGCCTAGGCCCGTGCCCTTGCCGGGGGACTTTGTTGTAAAGAAGGGGTCGAATATCCTCCCGAGGGCCGATTCTTCAATTCCCACGCCGGTATCGCTGAACACGACCTCCACGGAGGAATCGACGCGCTTCATGGCGATATGCAGACTCCCTCCGTCGAGCATGGCATCGAGAGCGTTAATGATCAGGTTCAGAAAGACCTGCTGGATCTTGTCGGGATTGACCTTGAGGTGCGGGATATCTCCTATATCGGTGGTGAGCCTGATGTTCTTGAACCTCTTGTCGTACCTTACAAGGTTGATGGTGCGGTCGAGGATTTCGGCGATGTTCGACGGAATCTTTTCAGCCGAGGATATCCTTGCAAAATCCCCGAGGCTCCTGACGATCTTCGCGATCCTCTCTATATGGTTGTTGATCGTCTTCAGCGATTCGCCGGTGAATTCTATCTCGTCTTTCGTATCGATCTTCAGCGACCTTAACTCCTGCACAAGAGAAGATATCGACGCAAGAGGGTTGCCGATCTCATGGGATATGCCGGCCGTGAGCTTGCCGAGGCTGGCGAGTTTGGAAGTCTGGAGGAGCTTCTCTTCCATCTTCTTCTTCTCGGTTATATCTTCGATGATGACCACATGCCCGCCGGAAGGGTCCTTGAACGGACTGACGTCTATCTTGAACGATTGAAAAGAGGGCGTCTGAACGGTCATCTCGCGCTGCTCGTCGTGCAGTAAGTGCTCTGTCGTAAACCAGGGCAAGAGGTGTTCGAGCGGCCGGTTGAAGGCGTCCGATCTCGAAATGCCGCTTATATTCTCCATCTCCCTGTTCCAGTATCTGACCCTCAGGAAGGAATCTATCGTGACGATGCCGGCAGGGGCGCTCTCTATGATGTTCTCGCTGAATTCCTTCAAATACGCCAGGTTCCTGTTGGCCTCTGCCAGCTCCTGGCGGGACAGCCTCAAACTTTCCGTGATATTCTTTATGGATTCCGACAGCTCTCCTCTCTCTCTCTCGGTCAATACGAGTTTGTCTTCGAAGATAATGGCGGCCATGGAAGAGCCGATGGCGCCGGAAAGGACCTTTTCGGCCTCATCGCGCAGCTCGGAGAGCTCCTTTGAGGTGAGTTCTCCCGCAGTCTTGCTTTTCAGCGAGAGGTAACTGCGCGTGACATCCCTGGCCTCGTTCTTGCCGAGGTACTGAGCGAGGATATCTTCGATGTCCTCGACAGTGTAAGAGCTTCCGTGGGCGAGCTCTTTCACCCTTTCATACGACTCGACAAAGATAAGGGACTGGATCTCCTCTTCCTTGCGCTGTTTGGTGAATACGGATACGCCCACATAGAAGAGGAGGTTCAGAAGCAGGCTCCAGAAGAGGGAGTTCCCCCATTTGCCGAGTCCGTGTATCCCGAACAGGCTGTGCGGATTGAGCATCTCGGAGTCCGTGACGAGCGACACGAGTCCTATGTCTTTTATTATGCCCGCCTTGATGAAGGCGGGTATAAGAAGCGTATAGACCCAGACCGTAAAGCCGGCAATCAGCCCTGCCGTGGCCCCGGCCCTCGTGCCTCTTTTCCAATAGAGACCGAGGAAGAAAGCAGGGGCTAAGAGACTGACTGCCTCGAAGGATTTGAGGCCGATCTCCACGAGACTATAGAACTCGCCGATGTAAGTCGCGAAGATATAACCGAGATATACGATACCCAGGATGACGAGCCTCTTGATATTCAGGATGACGGCAGGAAACCTGGGCGCGTCATGGAAGTTGATGAGCGCCGGCATTATGATGCTGTTCATGACCATAGTGCTCAGGGCCAGGGCCTCGACTATCACCATTCCGGTGGCCGCCGAAAACCCTCCGATAAAGGCAAACAGCGAGAGGTATCTGTTCCCGTGGTTCCACGGCAGGGTTAGGACGAAGTAGTCCGCCATCTTCACGGACCCTCCGAGGAGCAGCCCGCCGAAGGCTATGGGCAAAACAAAGATGTTTATGATGAAAAGGTAAAGCGGGAAAAGCCATGCCGCTTTCGAGATGTGGGATTCGTCATAGTTCTCCACCACCGCCATCTGGAACTGTCTCGGCAGGAACATGATTGCCATCATCGAAAGGAAGGTGAGGGCGAGCCATTCGGGGTAACCGGTCCCCGTTCCTTTGCCGAGGAAAAGGAGTATCGAATATTCCGAATCCTCGATCTTCCGGAATATGTCGCCGAAGCCGTGGAAGAGGCTGTAGGTCACGTAGACGCCGACGAGGACAAAGGCGACCAGCTTCACGATCGACTCAAAGGCTATGGCAAAGACCAGGCCTCCGTGGCGCTCCGAGGAGTCGAGCCGTCTTGCGCCGAAGATTATGGCGAATACGCCGAGGGTGAAAGTTATGAACAGCCCTGCCGCTGCGGTCCCGGTCGTCTCGCCCGAAATGATGGTGAAGGTCGTCATGATCGCCTTGATCTGAAGGCCTATGTAGGGAGTCACCCCGATGACGGCCACAAGGGTCACGAAAGAGGAAAGAGAGAGGGACTTGCCGTAGCGGGAGCCGATGAAATCGGACAACGTGGTGATCCTGTTCGCCTTTGCGATCCTCACCACTTTTTTGAGTATGACTAGCCACAGCGCCGCCATCAGGGTCGGCCCCAGATACGTGGTTAAAAACGAAAGGCCCGAGGTCGCCGCCTTTCCGACGCTTCCGTAAAATGTCCATGAAGTGCAGTACACCGCCAGGGAAAGGGAATAGATATACGGATTGTTGACGATGCTCTTGCCGCTCCTCTCCTTTGTCTCCGCGTAATACGCCACCGCAAAAAGGAGGAGGAGATAACAAAGGACAATGACGAAGAGGTTATACGGAGCAAACATTCTCAGACATCGGGCCTTTTATTGCTGTTGGTCCTGCCGGCGGCGAAGGCGATAAGGAGGATGAGGAGGATCCACGACGCGAACAGATACGCTGCGACCTCCGCGTGAAATATCTCGAGCAGGGGCCAGTTGAAACTCAGAAGACCGAGGAGAAAAATAAAGACCCAGATTTCAGTGTTCTTCATCTTCCACCTCCTGAAACTTATTATAACTTAGCCGCAAAAGCTTTGTCATACGGCTTTATCCAAAGGGTTCCTTTGATAGAAGCAAACTAGTGTACTGTCCCATTAATTCCTGCAATATTTCTCGTACGCTGTCATTCCCCGAATTGATCGGGGAATCCAGTCTTTTCAAAGGATTCTGGATTGTCCGGTCAAGCCGGACAATGACAAATTATTTATGGGTCACCACACTAGATTTCTCGCTCTGCGTTTCGATCACCTGTCTGTGGAATGTCTGCGGCAATAAAGACCTCAGCCTCTCCCGACATCTTTATGTAATCCCTTCCACAACTATGGAAAGTGTTACATAAGATTCCTACCTCCTTACAGGGACAATCCAGTATTTTCAAGGGAAAAGAGAGTCGGCATATAAATTGCTTGCTAATTGTTTGTGAAATCTTCTTGGTTGTGGCGGACATCCAGCAATAACGAAGCGGGAGGCAGAAGGACCCGAAATATTGCCTGCATACTATCCACTGCCTGCTGTTTACTCTTTTTTATGAGGTGGGGAAATGATAATTAAGGACAGGTCGCGGAGCATTCTTTCGATATACGCCGTGAGCTTCACTCTATTCGCTGCTATTTCGGTATTGCTGCCATCAATTGTTTCCGCTGCATCGATGTCCGACTATTGTGTTGTACCGCCATATGTCAGGCCTACTGCCTCTCCGAACGTGCTGCTCATGATCGACAATTCCGCCAGCCAGTATGACCTTGCTTACATCGCAGGGACTATGTCCGGGACCACTGTGCCGACGTTCACATGCGGGAATATGACAACCAGCGAATCTTTCTGTTTTGACGACACATATGACGATACAAAAACTTATTACGGTTATTTCCAGAGTCTTGATTCTAACGGCAATCGCGTAAATACGACCTATCAATATCAATACTCCGGCAGCTACGCCTTTAATGCAATTCCCGGAACGGGGGGAGACTATTTCGTTACGACAGGGGGTGCAGTGCCGACGTCAGGGTGTTACGCGGGAAACGGCACCGGATATTTTTGTGTTCAGGTTGATAATTTGACTACCCCACATTATGTCACGGGTTTCTATGCAACGGGCAATTTCCTGAACTGGCTTGCCGCCTCGAAATTCGACGTGCAGAAGAAGGTACTCACGGGCGGCAAGTACGACACGACGAACCAGCTGCTAATCGGCGAGACGAGGGGATGCAACGGCAGAAGGTTTATGAAGGTGGTGAAGAATGCCTCTACAGGAGCATATTGGCCCGTGACCTTTGGGGTTAGGGGGCCTGATGCAGGCGAGCAGGATTATCTGAACACGGTGACGCAGGGAGGCCTGTCGAGGATCGAAATCTATCTGCAGGTACTGACGCCCAGCCAGATAACAGCGTGCCAGTGCGCTGTTGCGGAATGGACGAGCGGCAATTACGGCCAGGCGCATACCGATTCGGGTACCTGTCTGGGCGTTGGGAATGTCAGGATAAACGCATTCAACCAGATAATGCAGGACTGCTGGCAGATAAAACAGAATATAGCTGGATGTGCATCTCCATACACGGCTTCGTGCATTTTTCAGGGCGTCAATATTAATTCTGATGAGACTCAGTGCGGACTGGTGTATAGCGATATACTGAACACCACGGGCAGTTATTCGACATGCGCCGCATATCTTGCACAGGGCAATGACAGCGGCGGGGCCTGGCAATGCTCATCCTGCGCTCAACATAATCTGCCGCTAGGGGCTTATGCGACTCTTGGCTCGGATTATACGGGCTTTCTGGGACTGTGCGTTAATATGCCGAGTGGCAGCCACTGTTCGAATGACGTTACAATAGCGTGCTCGCATGACAACGCCTGCCGCACCGTTAGTTGCACTACTGATGCCGACTGCCCCGGCTCAACCTGTTTGAATTCCGGTAAGTGTGGCTATAGTTGCATTGCCGGCTCAACGAGTATTACATGGAATAATTCCTGCGTCCAGGAAGAAGTTCTGCATTACTGCTACGGCAACCAGTTTGCCGAAGTTATCGACCCGTCGTCGTCTGGCGCCTCAACGACAACTACTGGTAATATCCCCTCTATCATTATGGATTCGAGCACGAGCCAGCTGGCTAAGATCTGCTCGAACAGCACGTCTACCTCGTGTAATACTGATTCTAATTGCCCTACTGGCGGACGGTGCGTTCCTGCAGGTACCTTTTTTGCCCGTGTGAGCTATGCTTCGCCGGGCCCCACGGGCAAGATACAGGAGTTCCAGAACGTCATAAACTTTGGCGCCATGGCATTTAACCAGGACGGCTCAGCGTCTGAATGCGGTGTGACGAATTCAAACATTTCGTGTACGAACACGTGTTCCCGCACGAATACCGAATGTCTGGTTACCACTGATTGCAACTGGTGCTCACTCAACCCTTTGATACATTGTTCTGCCACCGCCGATTGCGGCACCTCTGGAAGCTGTGTCTCTACGACCGACGGGGGCGCCGCTGAGACATGCGGCACGGCGACTGTGAAGACCGACGGCGGCAGGGTGTTTTCTTACATCAATTCCGACCCTATAGGGGACCATACCACAGGTCTCATAAGTAGTATCGACAATCTTACGGCCACATCTTGGACGCCGTTTGCCGAGGCTTTCTATTCCTCGATCGGCTATTTCGCGAAGATGGATTCGTATGCAGGTACAAACCCTCCGCCCCTTGGCACAAGCAGGTCTGACATGCAGCTCAACACCTCTTTGAGCAACACTTATTATAACTATGCTACGAACAAGAACCCGTCCCAATATCCTTGCCAGGACAATGATGTCCTGATAATCACGGACGGCATGTCTACGGCCGACCAGGCCGCGCCCTCAACATCATCCGGAGGCGTCTCGCCGGACAACCTGGCTGCATTGTATTCCGCAAATTACGGCGGAACCAACGGTTACGGTTATGATACTACGAATTCCTGCCCGAGCTATGCCGGGAGCAGGGATTTGCCGGGCCTTGCATGGATCGCGCAGAACAAGGTCATATCCGATCCAAACCTTCTGACCGGGACGGCCGCGGACTGGGCGGGAAACAGCAATGCCAGCCACATAAACACCCTAGTTGTTTACAGCGGGCCTCCCACCCCGACGACCAATCCGCAGCCCGGTCTCTGCGATCCGTATACACTGATGAACACGACGGCCCAGTACGGGGGGACCGGCGGCGCTATTCTGGCGTCAGATCCTACTGAGATAGGGTCCGCGATTACAACCGCCCTGACAAGGGTCATCAGCAGGGCCGCTGCAGGAACCGCCGCGTCGGTCCTTGCCTCGGGCTCGGGAAGCGGTGCGAATCTTGTGCAGGCCGTTTATTATCCGAGCAAGATTTTTACGGATCAGACCGGCGCCAAATCACGAATCGGTTGGGCCGGCAGGATATCAAACCTGTGGTATTATTCCGATGCGTTTTTCAGGAAGAATGCTGCAGGGCAGCTCTTAAGCTCCATATATGAGGCCGATAATCCGTCCAATACTGCCTCCACAAAGATATTTGATACCGGCTCTGACGCAGCTATAAATCTGGTGTACATAAATACGCCCAACAGTACACAGCATCTCCCCGGGCAGTCGCCACCCCTGACGGCTCAGCAGACATATGCGTGTTATGCGCCGAACTATACTACATGCATACCCTTCGAACAGGTAAATGTCTTGTGGGAAGCGGGGAAGAATTTGTGGAGCAGGACCGCCTCAGACAGGAATATCTTCACGCCCTGCCTTTCGGGCGCTACATGCCTGACTGCTACCAACACCCTCATGAACTTTAATTACAACACTGCGGGAGCTCTCGACGCGGGCAATGTCGGTGTGCTGATACCCTATCTGCAGGCGAGCACGACAGACAGCGGGCAGGAAGCCACAAACATTATCAAATTCACAAGAGGTGAAGACGTTACAGGATATAGACCTAGGGACTACTTTGACGGGACGAGCACCCACGTCTGGAAGCTTGGCGATATTATTAATTCTACGCCTAAGATCGCCTCTTCGGTGCCGCTGAATACCTATGACTCGACATACGGCGACACGTCTTACACGAACTATACCTGCAGCTCCTGCATTGCGGCGGGGACCTGCACGTCTACGAATTGTCCATCCGGTTATTACAACAGGGGCATGGTGTTTGCCGGTGCAAACGACGGCATGCTTCATGCCTTCTATTTCGGAAAATTGCAGGTGTCGGGCCTCCCCAGCGGAACTCTTGCGAGCCTGACCGACGCAATGAACAACGACGGGACCGGTTTCGGCAAGGAAGTATGGTCCTTTATCCCCGAGAATGTCCTTCCGTACCTCAAATATATGGCCGACACCAACTACTGCCATGTCTATGCCGTGGACATGACTTCGGAGGTGGTGGACGTTAGCGTCGGAGCGCCGAGCGCCGGCGATATTTCCACACAGTCGACCAAAGGCACGGACAGCACGGTGTGGAGGACTTACGTGATAGGCGGCATGAGGTATGGGGGTGCATGCAAGAACTCGACCGATACCTGCACTACCGGCACGAACGGCACCTGCGTGAAGACGCCCATATCCAATGTCGGTTATTCGTCCTATTTTGCGCTCGATGTCACCGATTCGCTTGCCAATCCTGGTGACCCGGTAAACCATCCGCCTGTGCTTATGTGGGAATTCAGCGATCCTACCCTTGGATTCTCGTCCTCCGGACCCTCAATTGTGAGGGAGGGCGACGGCAGCACCAACGGCAAATGGTATGTGGTCTTCGGTTCGGGTCCTACCGGTCCTATAGACGATAACTCGGCACAGTTCCTGGGGAAATCCGACCAGTCCCTGAAATTGTTTGCCTTTGACTTAAAGGGAGGTCCTGCTTCAGCTATGGCGCCGTTGACTGTAATCGCTCCTGCCACCACAGGAGACACCATTGACGATGCGTTTGCAGGCCCGATGCCACTTTCCACAGTGGATGTGCCTGATCCCAGTACCGGTATCCCTGACTATAGGGATGACGTAGTCTATGTTCCTTACACAAGGGAATGTGCTCTCGGCGATAGCTCTGCCCCGTGCAAGATAGGCACCTGGACAAATGGAGGGATCGTGCGGATCATAACCAAGGACAGCACAAATCTCAGCAACTGGAAATGGAGCAGGGTGATCGACAACGTCGGCCCTGTCACTACGTCGGTCGCTAAGCTGCTGAAGAAGAAGCTTTGCTTTGTCACGGTCGGAGGAACGGACTACGAAGGTTGTCTCTGGCTCTTCGGCGGCACGGGCAGGTTCTTCTACAAAAGGACTGTCTCGGGCTCTGTCGACATGGATGACGCGACCACCCAGCGAGAGCTTTTCGGCATTAAGGAACCTTGCTATCACGCCTTGCAGAACGGAGGTGTAATGCCCGACAATAGCGACTGCACCGCTAAGGCGGGCATAGACAGTGCTTATACTAATGTCGGCGCAAGCGCTCTTAGCGATACTACCGCGAACACGGATACCGTTAATGGCTGGAGCATATTGCTGGACAACGCCAGCAGCTCTTTCGGGGCTGAGAGAGTTGTTACGAATACGGTAGCTTCGGGTCAGGGCGTAGTATTCTTTACTACATTTGAGCCCTATACCGGGCAATGCGACCTTGGAGGGCAAAGTTATATGTGGGCCGTGCAGTATAACACTGGCGGTACGCCGGCAGCTGCCGCCCTGAGGGGAGAGGCTCTGCTTCAACTCTCGACGGGGGCCATTACAAAGGTGGACCTGTCAACAGCTTTTACGGCGCAGGGCGGAAGGAAGACCACTTCCTCAACAACGCCCATGGAGGGTCTTGGAGGCGGCGCACCGACGGTACTTGGAGCGCCCCTGGCTACCAAAAGGGTTGTTCATATTAAAGAAAGATAGGGCAGCGGAAAGATCACGATTCATGACGCGTGACACAGGATGAAGAGGTTGATTGAAAAAGAGACAGGCTTCACCCTACTGGAGTTGATGGTTACGGTGGCGATCATCGGGATCCTTGTGGCCATAGCGACAATCCAGGTTCCGGCTATGATAACCAGATACAACGTGGAGAGACAGATAAAGGAGATGTACTCCGACATGATGAATGCCAGGGCGAAGGCGATGATGTCCAACAGGGTTCAGTTCCTCACTCTTTCTACCAGACAATATACGATTTATGACGACACTAACCCAGCGCCTGACGGCAACGGCACTCTCGATCCCGGTCTGGACAGGATAGTGCTGCAAAAAAACACAAACTACGATATCATCCCGAATCTGGCGACCATGACTGCGCCGATTACAATCACCTTCGAACGGAACGGACTGATAAGCAATCTCGGAAATATAAGGCTCGGCTCGACCGTGAAGCCGGATTATGATTGCCTGGTCTTCTCTGCGGCGACAAGGATAAATCTGGGACAATACGATGGAACGAACTGCAATGCTAAATAACAAGGGCATGACACTGATTGAGGTGATGATCTCTTTGCTGTTGTTCCTCATAGTCTCTCTTGCGCTCCTGCAGACTTCGGTGCTAACTGTCGACCAGAACATGCGGGACACCCTGAGGGATGAGGCCGTCCGCGTCGCGGAGACGAGGATGAGCGAGGCGAGGGCTTTGTGCTTCACTACTTCGTGTGATGACCTGGATACTTCAGGGAAAGGAATAGACAATGTTTCTTTTACGAGCCAGGGATATTCTTGTCCTTCATGGTTTCCCGCCGCAGGCATAGCCGTGACCAGAAATGTCGGGAACGTGTCGAGTTTTCTTTTTTGCACGACACGGACGGTTGACCAGCCAAGCGATGATGTCAGACAGGTGACAGTGGAAGTGGGGTATATGTGGAGGGGGACACGCTATGACCATAAGATCAGCTCATTGGTGAGGCGGTCGTGAAACAGATCATAAGTCAGGACAAAGGTTTTACGCTGATAGAGCTTCTTGTCGCAATGGCCGTATTTGTTCTTTCGCTTATTCTTATATCGAACTTTCTGGTCGATCAGTTGACCTTCTTCAAGAGGCACTCCAGGATCCAGGAGTCGAATATTGAAGGCATCATAGGTCTTGAGCTGCTGAGGACCGATGTACAGAGCGCCGGGTACGGACTGCTGTGGTCGTATCCAGGGGGGGCTACGAATTTTAATTGTGCTGCTTGCGGCGAGGCATCGAATTCTCCGGCAAGCAAGTACAATGATTTTCCCGGTAACGTGCCGAGGGCGATTTTGAGCGGCAACGACGGCAAGAATCCTGATGGAACCGCCTCCGGCACTTTGAATAATTCCGACTATCTGGTAATAAAGGGGATAAATGTTTCCGCGAGCGCGACGGCCAGCAGATGGACAATACTCCAGGCGCCTCCGTTTGTAACTACGGCCCCGGGTAATCCGAGAATCTGGACCACGATTGATGATACTCCTCAAATCACTGACAGGGTCGTAGTCCTTTCTTTTGCAGGCTCAGATGTAGCAAGACAATTAGTCGCTCCGTCAGCTACAACTACCGGTTTTTTTGTTCAATATGGCGCAACAAACGGCTCAGGTGTCGCTTATGCGAATTCGCCCTGGGCGCCTACTGACGTCTCGGGGTTGAATATAGTTTACGGCGTCGATTCACAAGACCTGACAATTCCATTCAACCGGGCTGATTATTATGTCAAGAGCGGCTCTGCTACGCCATCGACGTGCGCTCTGGGGACAGGGGTCCTTTACAAGGCCGTGCTTCGACAAAGCGACGGTAATGTCGGCTCCCCCGATGAGCTTCCTCTCCTTGACTGCGTGGCGGACATGCAAGTGGTTTACGGCATCGATAATCTCTCCTCTCAGGGCGGCAAGTTGCAATGTTATACTGACGATCTGTTGTCGAGTACGTCGGGTCTCGGCAGCCTCGACACGGCAAACCCGATGGCCCAAAGAATACGGGAAAGATTAAAGGAAGTCAGGGTTTATATATTGGCGCAGGAGGGACAGTTCGACAGGTCTTTCAAATACTCCGCCAGTTCTATTCTGGTCGGCGATCTTGCAGCGAACTTGAAAGGCGCTGTGCAAACGACAAGTTGTTCCGGCACGACCTCAGTCGGGCGGAATTTTGACCTCACTGCGATACCCAACTGGCAAAATTACAGGTGGAAGATTTATACCTTTACGGTTACTCCCATGAATCTGAGAGGCGACAAATGAGCGGCGAAAAAACGATAGTGAAAAGTGAAAAGTTGGAAACTTTAAGTTCCGAAAGAGGCATTGCGCTTATTACGGTGTTGATTTTCTCCGCTATTGCGCTTGCGGTCATGGCGGCGCTGATCTATATGCTCATGAACAGGGCCGAGATGTCTGGCATGCAGAAGAGATACAGGACGACGCTCGAAGCCGGGTTGGGGGGCGCCGATCTCACGTATCAGATAATCGCGGCGAGAGGCGATGACTCAAGTATTAGTTCGACTACAAGTTTTTCTCCTTTGAGCGGTACTTCGTTTACTGTTACTTCTTCCTGTGGCTTGAGCACTGCGGCGGGATGCTCTGTCTGGGGGTCCTTCACAGGGCTGGCGACAAAGATGAACGTGCCGACCGCTTGCTGGAACAGCAGCTGCGATTACTCGACTAGGATTGATCCCAGCGACAGTTCGACCTATGATATAGCTTTCGAAATCGAAGGCACAAACGCCTATTATAATGTGTATTCAAAAATAGTTGACACGGTGGTCGGGAATTCCGGCGCCGGAGAAGACCTCTCGGTAAAAGGCGTGGTGGACCCGCGCCAGGCGACAAAGACGCCCGTTCCCTATATGTACACGATAGAGGTAGACGCGCAGAACGCGAAAAATAGCAATGAAAGGTCAAAACTGTCGATATTGTATCAGTATTAAAGACCGTAACGCGTGACGCGTGGCAAGTAAAGACTAAAGGACCGAAGTTTTCAACGGTCCATCATGGCCAAGGATAATGTCTGACATGTATAGAATCTTGGGCATTGTAACACTATTTCTGCTTCTTGCCTGTTCAGCGGAGAAGCCTGCGCCGGTTAGCGGACAGGCTCAGGATGCGGCCGGCCCGGTCCCCGGAACTTATTCGCTTGAAATAAAGGCTGTCCCCCTCGATGCCACACGCAAGTCCACAATCTATCTTACAGCTCAAGGCTTCGCCCCCACCGACGCAAAGATAGAATGGCTTGTGAACGGGGAACCTGTTGACGGCCAGACTGCGTTTCAGTTCAAGGCGGCTGAGGCTAAGAAAGGCGATAAAGTGCAGGCCCAAGCGACAATAAAGGGACAGGAGATTCTTTCGAACACAATAGAGATAAATAACGCGCCTCCCGCAGTCACCAGCGTCAAATTCGTTCCCGAAGTCCTCGGTCACGTGGACACTCTGGGCGTGGAGGCCAAGGGAGAAGACATTGACGGGGACACCGTGAGTTTTGTCTATGAATGGACAAAGAACGGCGAGCCTGCGGGCAACGCCAAGAACATCTCGGCCGTCCTTAAAAGGGGAGACAAGATCAACGTCAGGATAACTCCGTTTGACGGAGAAGCATACGGCCGGCCGGTGCTCCTCGAAAGAGAGATAGAAAACATGCCGCCTGTGATAACAAAGGAAAAGGACCTCAAGTTCAGCTTTGACGGCAAGCTTTATACCTATCAGATCAAGGCCACGGACCCGGACGGCGATACTCTCACTTATTCCCTTAAGTCGGGCCCTGCCGGGATGACCATCGATCCGTCGACAGGGTTTGTCAGGTGGGATGTCCCGGAAGATTTTCAAGGGAAAGCGCCCTTCACCGTCCTTGTTTCGGACGGCCATGGCGGCGAGGCCTCCCAGAAACTCACCTTTGAGATAAAGTCCGAAAAGAAGTAAGACGGTTTCTTGCTTCCATTGCTTTTCAGCCTCAAAAGTGGTTAAATTTCTAACAGGATGCTGAAACAAGTTCAGCATGACACTAAGTGCTGATCCGGTACTTTTTCAACAGCCTGCTGAAACACGGCAGAAATTATAAGGAGGTCGGCGAAATGAAGGTTGTGGCGATCAACGGAAGTGCGAGGAAGGACGGCAACACCTCCATCCTTTTGAATACGGTGCTGGGCGAAATCAGGAACGAGGGGATCGAGACCGAGCTGATTCAGCTTGCCGGGAAATCCCTTCAGGGCTGCATCGCCTGCTACAAGTGTTTCGAGAAGAAGAACGGCAAATGCGCTGTGGAAAAAGACGAGATGAATTCTTTGATCGGGGAGATGGCGGATGCTGACGGCATTCTCCTGGGCTCCCCGACTTACTTCTCCGACGTGAGTGCCAATATAAAGGCCGTGATCGAGCGATGCGGCATGGTGGCACGCGCAAACGGCGACCTGTTCAAGAGGAAGGTCGGTGCGGGTGTCGTGGCAGTGCGCCGGGCGGGCGCCACGCACGTTTTCAGCTCGCTCAATTACTTCTTCCTCATCGGGCAGATGATAGTGCCGGGATCGAGCTACTGGAACCTCGGGATCGGCAGGGAACCCGGGGAGGTCAGAAACGACAATGAGGGGATCCAGACAATGGTCAACCTCGGAAAGAACATGTCCTGGCTTATTAAAAAACTTGCGGCCTGAACCGGGCGAGTTAAATTGTCTTGGCCAAGAAAAAAGGAACGGGGCAAGGCCCAGTTCCTTTTTTAATTCCTGACTAAAGGCCGTTATTTGCGGGTATAGACGATCTTCTTCTTGCCGCCGTCGCAGGAGCCTACGACCTTCTGATCTTTGACCTGATCGGCCGGGACGATTTCGAGAGTGTACCCCTTCACGCCCTTCTTGTTTAGCTTCGCCTCAATCTCCGACTTCAATTCTTTGCAAGGCTTGATTTCAGCGAAAGCCGAAGTACATATAAATGCTGTAAAGACCAAAAAAAAGATAACGTGTTTCATGTCTTCCTCCTTTCATGGGATTGTGATTGCCTTATCGAATTTTAGGCCAATTCTTCCGGGGAGTCAAGGGAACCCGCAAATTCCCGCAAGTTTGAGAGCCATGGTAACTTGTAATAAATGCCATATGAGATATATTTTATAGATGAGGATAATATCTTCCGGTAAAGTCATTGCGTATATTGTAATTGTTCTCTTTCTGGTCCCTTCAGCCTGTAAAGCGCAGGGAGACAGGGTCCGAAACATGGTGCATCACGATATTGAAGTAGTTCTCAAGCCACTGGACGGTTCGATCGAGGCCGAGGACAGGATAACCCTGCCGGAGAATTTTCCCCGCGAGTTCACGTTCCTTCTCCATAAAGGCCTCGGTCCCCAGGCCGCGACCGAAGGAGTCAGGATACGGGAAGAAAAAGAAACCTCCGGATACCATGGCGCGCGTTCTTACAGGGTCAGCCTTCCGCCGCATACAAAGGAGTTTGTTGTCAGGTACAGGGGTGTGGTCGATAACCCGGCCGGCAGGGAGGGGAAAGAAGCGTCGGGGGCCTCGGGCGGCGCAGACGGGACCATATCGGAAAAGGGCGTGTTTCTCAGCGAAGGCTCGTTCTGGTATCCGGTGACAGACCGGGATTTCATTACCTTCTCGGTCAGGGTCAGCCTGCCTCCCGGGTGGAGTTCTGTGAGCCAGGGCAAACGGACCCTGCATGAAAAAAAGAACAACGGCACGGTGGACCAGTGGGATTGTCCTGAACCCCAGGAAGAGATATTCCTTGTAGCGGCGAGATTCACCGAGTATGACCGCTCCTCGGGCCGCCTTCTCGCAATGGCCTTTCTCAGAACGCCCGACAGGGCTCTTGCTGACAAGTATCTGGAGGCGACGATAAGGTACATCTCGATGTACGAACGGCTCATCGGGCCTTATCCTTATTCAAAGTTCGCTCTCGTCGAAAACTTCCTGGAGACCGGTTTCGGAATGCCTTCCTTCACGCTTCTCGGACCGGAGATCATCCGCTTCCCCTTCATAATAACCTCGTCTTATCCGCACGAGATCCTTCACAACTGGTGGGGAAACAGCGTCTTCCCGGATTACAGGACCGGCAACTGGTCGGAGGGGCTCACTGCCTATCTTTCCGACCACCTGCTCAAAGAGCAGGAGGGGAAAGGGGTTGAATACCGGCGTGCGACCCTCCAGAAGTATGCGGATTACGTTTCCTCGGGCAGGGACTTTCCGCTCACGGAATTCCGCTCCCGCCACGGCTCATCCTCCGAGGCCATAGGCTACGGCAAGGCCCTCATGTTCTTCCACATGCTGAGAAGAGAGCTGGGAGATAAGGTCTTTGTCTTGGCGCTTCAGGATTTTTTCAGGAAGAACGAGTTCCGCGTCGCCTCTTTCGACGACCTCCGGAAGAGTTTTGAAACTGTTTCCGGCAGAAACCTGGGCAGGGAGTTCCGTCAGTGGGTGGACAGGACCGGTGCGCCTGAGCTGCGGCTTGAGAACGTAAGATCAGCAAGAGACGGAAACGGATATCTGCTGACAGCCGACATACGTCAGAGTCAGAAGGGAGAAGCGTATCTCCTGAAGGTGCCTGTTGCTGTCACCCTCGAAGGGCATGAAAAAGCATATCAGACCGGGATCCCGATGGAAAGCAAGCATGTGGCGCTAAGGATTCATCTTCCCTCAAGACCGCTGAGAATAGACGTCGACCCGGAGTTCGACATATTCCGGAGGCTGGACAGGGGAGAGATTCCCCCTGCGGTCTCGCAGGCTCTCGGAGCGAAGAAGATGCTTGTAGTTCTTCCCTCTTCCGCCCCTGAAAAGCTGCTCCTGTCATATCGTGATTTTGCCGGTATGCTGAGCAGCTCGGGTCCTGACGAGGTAACCGTCAAACCCGACCGGGAAGTGGAAGAGGTCCCATCGGACAGGGCGGTCGTCATCCTCGGATGGGAAAACCGTTTTTTGAAAGAGGCCATGTCTTCGCTTTCGGGTTATGGAGTGTCGGCCAACGGAAAGGATGTTACTATTGGAAAGATCGAAATCCCGAAAAATGACCATTCGATCGTACTGATCGGAAGAAACCCCAAGAACAGGGACATGGCGATCATGTTTATTGCCGCGGCGCCGGCGAAGGCCCTTCCGGGTCTCGGCAGGAAACTGCCCCACTACGGTAAATACGGCTATCTGGGATTTGAGGGGGCCTCGCCCGACAACATGGCGAAGGGCATATGGCCTGTCTTGGATTCGCCGATGACCGCTTTCATATCTTACGGTAAAGGCATTTCGAGGGTGGAGATGGGAAAGCTTGAGACGAGAAGGCCGCTTATATCTCTCCCGCCTGAGCGTTGACCGGACAGACAGGAGAGGCGCCGAAACAAGTCCGCTGCGGAGGTATTTCCACCGCAGCGGACTGAAAGACTATCCCTCGCAGCAGATGCGTCTCATTCTCTTCTTGCCGTTTGCGGAAACCGAGAGGACGACTTCGATCTTGTTCCCGCAGTTGCTGCAGCACTGGACTCTGCTCTTGGATTCAGCACGGGCGGCAACATCGGTCTTGGACTTCTTTTCACCGGCCATTATCATTTCCTCCTTTAAATAATTTCAGTACCTGGAAAAATTCCCCTCCCTTCCGGCACACAGATCCCCTTTGCTGGAATCCTCTCCTGATTGATAAACCGTGAAGGTCCGCCGGAACTGCAGAGGAACTTTCACAAAACTTTTTAATATACCCGGATTCAAGACCGTCTGTCAAGTTTCTTGCCCCGAAAAACTGATACGCAGCGAAAGATGACAAGATAACCGCACTATCATATAATAGAAAACGACGATAAGAATGAAAGGATGGTCCTCGTTATGCCGATGCAGTCCCGTGAATATATAAACGACTTCCTCTTCTTTGTCGTGCGTCCCGGAAAGAGAGACGGCAAGGAGGTGTTGATCTATTGCTCGGGCGTCAATATCTCCCGTTTTTTCCCGATCGCAAAGGGGCGGCACGGCATAGCGTCAAGTCCTGTTATGAGGGGACTTCAACTCGTTAATCTCGATGTCAGAAAACTGGCCCTCTCGAAAGGAGCGGCTCCCGTAACTATCAGGGGAAACGAGTGCGCCGATATCACGCCCACGATGGACACCTGGTACACCGAGCTCCTCGCAATAGAAAACGCGCCGGAGTCGTTCGCCGACGAGATCATAAGCTATTGCGTCTTTAGCCTCCTCGAAAAAATATTCAAGGCGAGTGCGCGTCCCCTGAAGCTCCCCGGGGAGTTTCCCACCCCGTACTACCTCCAGGTCTTTCTCGAAGCCGAGTGCGATAAATGCCTCGGAAATGGATGAAGCGCATCAGAATAAGAGGTTTTTTGAACGTGACTTCGGCAGCGTTAGCGTCAGGTCATGGATAAAGCTTTTGTTATTTTTCTCCTGACCTATGCAGTTATCGCCGTCGGGCGGCCTCCAATTTTCCGCATAGACAGGACAGGGGCCGCGCTGATAGGCGCTTCCCTGATGATAGTCCTGAACGTCCTGGACATCTCCACCGCATATAAGGCGATAGACTATAAGACCATAGTCATCCTTTTCAGCGTGATGATAGTCGTCGCCAACCTGAGGCTGTCCGGGTTTTACCATCTCATCTCCTCTTTGATCATGAGCAGGATAAGGACGCGGTCCAAGATGCTTTATGCCCTGATACTGACCTCGGGGGTCCTGTCTGCGCTGCTTATCAACGACACCGTCTGCCTTGTGTTCACACCCCTGGTGCTCTCCCTTGCCGGGCGTTTGCGTCTGAACCCCGTGCCCTATCTGCTGGCGCTCTGCATGGCGTCGAATATCGGGAGCGTTGCCACCATAACCGGGAACCCCCAGAACATCATGATAGGGAGCTTTTCGCAGATCCCGTACGCGCAATTCTCCCTGAGGCTGTTTCCGGTGGCCCTTATCGGGCTCATAGCCTGCGCCGCAGTAATAAGGATCGCCTATCACAGCCATTTTGCAGGCGGCGTTATAGAGCCGGCATTTCCCTCAAAGACGAGGGTCCATAAGGCCCTGCTGATAAAGTCCCTGTCCGTCTCCTTCACAATGATAATTCTCTTCTTTGTGGGCGCGCCGATGTCAACCGTGGCGATCGGTGCCGCCTCCTATCTTCTCATAACGCGAAGGGTCAAGCCTGAAAAGGTTTACAACTCTATAGATTGGAGGCTGCTGATTTTTTTTGTGGGCCTGTTCATCGTCGTGGAAGGGATCGGGCAGTCCGGCTTTGCCGAAAGGATATTGCAGGCCATAGGCGGCAGGACCGTCGGGCACCCTTTATTCCTCGTGGTCTCGAGCGCTCTGATGTCGAATATCGTCAGTAATGTGCCTGCGGTTATGTTGTTCAAGCCTCTGATACCATCGGTAGTCAATCCGGAAAAGGCCTGGCTCCTGCTTGCCATGAGCAGCACCCTTGCCGGCAACCTTACGATACTGGGGTCCATAGCAAACCTGATAGTAATCGAAGGGGCAAAACACAGGGTCAGGATAGGTTTCCTTGAGTATATGAAGATCGGAGTGCCTTTGTCTCTCCTCAGCATATTCTTCGGCTTTCTCTGGCTAAGTCTTATTTGAGAGGCGTTGACTTTCTGAGGAGACAGGGCTTATCTTAAAAATAAGAGGCTGAAGCCTCTGTTGCGGAACTTGACCAAGGGCCTGGGATTCAGCGGAATTCCCAGGCCCGCATTTTTTTACGAAACGTGTCCTGGTCCCAAAGCAGGACCACGCGGAGTTATAATAGACTCCATGTTTATAATCTACAGCCTCTTATACGCCGCAGTCCTCCTTGTCCTCCTCCCTTTCGAATACCTGAAAAGGCCGAAAGAACTGAGGTCGAGATGGCTGAGGGAAAGGTTCGGCTTCCTCGGCTCCAGCCTCAAGACTCGAAATGGAAAGGTCGTGTGGGTCCACGCGGTTTCGGTCGGGGAGGTCCTTTCCTCGGTCCCTCTCATAAAAGAGCTCAAGAAAAGACATCCCTCTCTCCTGATAATGCTCTCTACCGTAACGGACACCGGCCAGGGTATCGCAGCTCAAAAGTTGTCCGGCCTCGCCGATATAGTGTATCTCCCCTTCGATCTTTCCGCTGTAATAAGGAAGATGATAAAGACCGTGAGGCCGGCCCTTTTCATAGTCATGGAGACCGAGCTCTGGCCGAATATCTTCAGGGTCTTAAGGAGGGAAGGGGTTCCCGTCCTTATTTTTAACGGGAGGATATCGGATGATTCTTTCCGGGGGTACCGGAAGATAAGGTTCTTCATGAAAAAGGTGCTTGAATGCGTGGATCTGTTCTGCATGCAGGAGTTGATTTATAAGGAAAGGATCGAGGCCCTCGGTGCGGACAAGGAAAGGACGCGGGTCATCGGAAGCTTTAAATTCGATATCGAACCCCCGAAAAGGTTGCCGGACTGGGCGGCGTTTCTCAGGGGGCCCGTCATCCTGGCCGGAAGCACTCACGAGGGCGAAGAGGAACTGATGGTAAGCGTTTTTGAAAGATTGAGGAGGGACTTTCCGGGACTGAACCTTATTCTCGCTCCGAGACATCCCGAGCGATTCAACAGGGCGGAGGAGATCGTAAAGGCAAGAGGACTTCCTTATGCAAGAAGGTCGAAATGGGCCGGCCCGGAATCTATATCTCATGACAACGGAGGGGTTGTCTTCATCCTGGACACCATAGGCGAGCTCGCCTCCGCATACGGCATCGCGGACGTGGCAGTTATAGGCGGAAGTTTTTCCAACCACGGCGGCCATAATCCACTTGAGCCCGCCTTCTGGGGCAAGCCCGTGGTATGCGGACCGCACATGGAAAACTTCCCTTTTATCCAGGATTTCTATGAGGCGAAGAGCGCGGTGAGGGCGGACAGCGAAAGTCTGCACGACATCCTGAGAGAACTCATTCGCTCCCCGGAAAGGAGGAAGGCCATGGGAGAGAGGGCCAGCCTTATCTACGGCGAGAAGGCTGGTGCGGTGGAGAAGGCGATGGAGGTATTAGAGGGTTACGTCAAAGGATAGTTCTTTCTTTCCAAAGAATCCCTTTCTGAGGACCGTGATCTTGATCGTGTCCCCCCGTTTCTTGTAAAAGAGGAATATCTTCACGTCCTGTATCCCCGTTATTTTCTCGCCGTCCATCGAAACAATGATGTCCCCTTTCTTGAGACCCGCCTTTTCAGAAATGCTTCCCTCGGGGAAGCCCGAGACCTTCACTTTACCGTCTTCTTTCTTCAAGACGGCCATTATCATCGGGGCCGTCACCATGGACATAGTCCTCGGGAAGACGACGTAGTCGGCAATATCCGGCTCCACGGACTGGTCGTTGAGGATTATTGAGTGGTCGAGACCGTTTCTTCTGAATACCCTTTTCGGGATACCGGAGGCGAACATCAGATGACCTCCCCCGGCGACCACTATCATCTGACGGTCGGGGTTCTTCTTCAGATATTCGGCGATGGACTCGGCCATGGACTCGTCCCAGACAATCTGCGCCTGAAAGAAGTGGTTGAAATCCTTTTCCCCGAAGCTTTCATGCGTTTCGAAAACCGACCGGAGTCTGTCACGGTAGTCCTCGTCCGACATATCCATGGTGGCGGGCAACTCCTTCTTCTCCTTTTCAGTGAGAGAATCGATGCCGCCTTTTGCAATCTTGTCCACAACCTCGCTTCTGATATTAAGGGCGACCACCGGTATCTTCTCGGCCCTCGCAAACCTCAGGATGTCCTTGTAAAGGTTATAATCGAAGACCCACCTCTTGAAATACTCGGAGGCCTTCAGGAACTGCTTCTCGTCGATCCTGCCCTGGACATAGTCGTCGAGCGCCTTCTGAAAGGGTTTCTGGAACATCTCCATTCCGATCGCTATCTTATGGTTCTTCTTGAAAAGGGCCTTGATCACCTCAAACTCCGTAAAGTGGTGCTCGTATTTGTCATGCTGTTCGCCAACATAAACTATCTTCTTGTGGGAGACCTTGTCGATAATGCCGGCAAGCCTGAGAGCCTTCGGCACCTCTATGCCAAGGACGGGTTCATTAAGAAGCATGATCCACCCCCTTTCACTCTTAGATATCTTCTTTTCAATATTAACGCCGCCCTTGAAAGCGAGCACGCTATATTTCCCATAGTGGGTTATCTTCCGCACCGCGGCCCCGGTCTCGGCCTCTGACACGCTATGGAAGATGCCGACGACCTTGGACCTGTTGAAGGGGTTTCTTCTAGTTATCAGGGCGAAGCCCTTCGACGGTCCCTTTATGCCGGCGAAGAGCCTCTTCGCAAATGTATTTTCATATCCGAGGAGTACGACGTTTGAACTCGAGAGGTCTCCGTCTTTGACTTCCCCGGGCTTCTTGATCTCATAGCCCTTTGTCTTAAAAAAATCAATTACTCCTGCATAGGGAGACTTTTCCTGTCCTTTTTCGGTCTGTCCGCTGAGTACCAGGATGCCCTTCTCATCGCTCAGGAGTTTCGCTATGACAGGGGGCGCTTCATCGGGGTCCAGCTTCCTGAACAGGTCATAATTGTCGTCGAGCACGAGCCTTCTCGGGTTCTTATCGGCAAGCACTTCGATGTTCTGCTTCTTGTCGTTCACCCTCACCAGCCAGCTTGTCTCTCCCTTGTTTGCCTTTACCGTCGAGCGGAGATCGAATATGTAATTTTCTTCTCCCTGGAGAAGATCGAACGTCACAGAGTATTTAAGGTCTTTCGGCTCTATTATGACATCCGACACATCGAACGAGGGCTGACCTTTTCGCTCTACCCACTGTTTGAAGAACCAGGCCAGGTTCTTCCCTGATGCCGCCTCAAATACGGTCATTATGTCGTCCCACGAGGCCTCCCTGAAACGGTTGCCCTCGACGAAATTCCGGAGCGCCTTATAGAACGTCTTCTCCCCCACGAGCTTCTTGAGCATATGGAAGACCATGGCAGACTTCCCGTATCCTATGGCCCTTGAGACAAAGTCGGTGCGGGACCTGAACTCGCTGAGAGGGAAATCATTGTCCGGCCGCACGTAGCTGTCATAATCGATGAGAATCTGCTTTCTGTATTCGAGCCCCTTTCCCTTCTGTTTTTCGTAAAGATAATCGGAGAGGTAAGTCGTCAGCCCCTCGGACCAGTTGCCTTTAGCGTAATCCACGTAGACCAGGTTACCGAGCCACTGATGGAGTATCTCATGTCCCAGGGAAGTCTTTACTATGAACGGGAGCCTCACAACGTCCTGGCCGAGAAGCGTGTAGGTCGGCATCGAATAGCCCGTCGGAAGGAAATTCTCAACGACCGAAAATCTGCGGTAAGGGAATTTTCCGATCATCTTCTCGTAAAGCTCAAGGAATTTCTTTGTGTGTCCGAGGTAGCTGCCGGTAAGTCCGGCGTCCTCCCGAAAGAAATAGGTGTAAAGATCGATTCCCCTGAATCTCTCCTTCTTCTCGATAAACCTCCCCGCGATAAAGTTCACGCCTTCAAGGGGGTGTGGAAACCTGAACGAAAAGAGGTTTCCCGCCGGGCCGCTCTTCTTCTCTATCTCCTCCGCCTCTGAGACAGCCGAGAAACCTTTCGGGACTATGGCCTGAAGCCTTTGATATGACAGACCCTCCATCCGCGGATACCATCCACCGGAGAGGAATATCCCCTTTTTCCCAAAAACGCAGGACTCGTTCTTCCCGGAGCACTCATACGCTATCCTGAGGACGCCTCCCTTGTCAGCTTTTATCGATAAAGGGCCGCCCTTGGCCGGAACCTCGAGAGGCTTGCCGTTGTAAACAACGGACTTAATATCGAGCGACCCGAGCCGGATTGCCGCATCCCTCCGGTCATTGAAAGTTATTGACGTGTTGCCCTTTACGATACGTTTTTCCATATCAAAGGAGATCGAGGTGGCATATTCGGGGAGGTCCTTGTTCCGCCCTCCTTCCCGCAACGTCCCGGCAGAGGCTGAAGAGCGGCCGAAAAGGGCGAGCGCGGCAATCATGACCAATATCAGGGACGGCATCACCGCCTTACAAATCTTTCTTATATCCATAACAGACACTATACCAGAAAAGATAACCGTCAACAAAAGCGACCTGGTCCTGAGCAATTCCCCATCTTTCATCTCTTCTTGATATCCTCAATGAATCTTGTCACCATTTCCCTTATCTCGTCTCTTGCCCGCCTGAATTCATCCATAACGGTCTTATCCGAGCCGACAGTGCCTACAGGGTCTTTGATCGGCCAATGTATGCGCCTTATGGCGGGGGGAGTCCACGGACAGCTTTCCTCTGCATTGTCGCACAATGTTATGACGACATCCATTTCTCTCATTAGGTCTTCGTCTATCTCCTTAGATTTTTGCCCGGAAATGTCGATGCCGGCTTCCCGCATCACCGCAACGGCGCGGGGATGGACCCCGGCGGCCATAAGACCGGCGCTGCTGGCCTCGATAACACCCTTGCCGATCTCCTTCGCGAACCCTTCGGCCATCTGACTGCGGCATGAATTGGCGGTACAAAGGAACATGACCTTAAGCATTCTTCATCCTCCATTCATTTTCCAAGGGAAATCCATCTGCCGCAAGGTCATAAGTCCGAAGGAATTTGTCCGGCAGGCACGGATGACCTGTCCTGTGGGTCCTCCGCGGTCAAAAAACTGGCGCGCCTGAAGGGATTCGAACCCCTGGCCCACTGCTTAGAAGGCAGTTGCTCTATCCGACTGAGCTACAGGCGCATCAACCGTCACGTGTACTCAGTAATGCGTGACCGGTCAAAAAAATTGTCGACAAATAATATTTCCCTTACTCATTACGCGCCACATATTACACATCACGAGTTTTTGGTCGGGGCGAGAGGATTTGAACCTCCGACTCCCTGCGCCCAAGGCAGGTGCGCTGCCAGGCTGCGCTACGCCCCGGAACTTTTACCATAATTAATCCCACGATCAAAAGTCAAATTCTACCGCCCTTTTGGAGAGCGATTTTTCTCTCGGCCTTCAAAAAAAATATGCCGGACAAGACAGAAGAAACGCTCTTGTCCGGCGTCTAATAGGCTGCAGCAGGCGATGCTTCAGCCGGCAATCAGAAACAGTTCAGCCGACGATCACCCAAACCGCAGATGCCGTGAATCTATCTTTTTATCTTCATTGGTCTTTCGCAGCAGATAAGGTGAGCCGTCTCGGCGCAGCCGCAGGCTGTGTCGACGGTTACGGCGAGTCCGCATACGCCGCAGGTGTACCTGCTTCCTTCCTTCACGCCCGCCGTCTTCTTGGCAGTTCCTTTTGTTGCGGTCTTCTTTGAGGAAGCCTTCACTGCCGCTTTCCCCGCCTTCGCTTTTCCTGACTTCTTCGTTGTTGCCATTTTTTTCCCCTTCCGGTTTAAGTTCTGCCGCCCAAGGGCGATCTTTTATATAAAGTATATCGAAGAATTGCCTCCTCTTCCATTACGAGAGAATTATTTTCCGCTTCTTAAGCTACTTATACATTACGTAATTATATACTTGACAAACCCATCCTGATTTGCTAAGATAGAATCATCAGGAGGTTAGTCATGATAGATATTACAGCAAAACAGTTCACCGACGAAAGAGTAGCAAGAAAATATCTTGAAGATTTACGTTGGTCTGACGGTCCTATCTGCCCTCATTGCAAGACCGTAGGAAATCATTACGCACTCACGGCGAAGCAAGATTCTGAAAGACCTGTCCGTGAAGGTGTTTGGAAATGCAAGAAGTGCCGCAAGCAATTTACCGTGACTGTTGGAACGATCTTCGAGGGAAGTCACATTCCTTTGCATAAATGGCTTCTTGCTGTTTATCTTCTCTGTTCCTCTAAAAAAGGAATGAGTGCTCATCAGCTTCATAGAATGATGGGAATTACATATAAGAGTGCATGGTTCATGGCCCATCGTATTCGTTATGCAATGACACAACCAGCATTAATGGGGAAACTAAGCGGTATTGTTGAAGCCGATGAAACATATGTTGGTGGAAAAGCGAAAGGTAAGCGTGGGCGCGGCGCGGAAAAGAAGACACCCGTATTTGCTCTGGTAGAAAGAAATGGACGAGTGATGTCTACTCCCGTGGAACGTGTTACGGGCATCAATTTGAAATCCATCATTAAACAAAATGTTCACAAATCGACAACGATAATGACTGATGACTTTTTATCCTATCGTGGTCTTCATAAGGATTTTGCCAGACATGGTGTTATTAATCACAGCAGAAAAGAATATGTGAATGGAGACATTCACACTAATACAATCGAAGGGTATTTCAGCATTCTGAAACGTGGCATTATCGGAGTGTATCATCACGTAGGCAAGAATCATCTGCATAGATATCTTTCCGAATTCGACTTTAGGTATAATTCCCGCAAGACACCCGATGTAAACCGGACTGCATTAGCCCTGATGGGCATCGAGGGTAAACGGCTTTATTATAGGGATTCATCATCCGTAAGCGTGTGAAAAGAAAGAAATAACATAGCTTGGTCGACAAACAGTCGACATCATTTGTCGAGTAGGGTTGATTGAAACCAATAGGGAATTAGATGGAACAATTAAGACTTGTTTATCCTGACAAAAAAATATCTCATCTTCTCAGTCCAGATGAGATATATCATGCGGCAGACGAATCTCTTCTATCTGAATTGAAAGAAGATAGGCGCATTGAACGAAAACCAGCCAAAACCCATCCGCCGATCCTTGGACAATATTTCTCTATGTGGGCCAATACGGTTCCCAGTGGGGGACTCTTGGTATTAGGAATGGAAGACGATGGTTCTTTCTCTGGGTGTTCGTTGTTGAGTCCAAATGAACTTAATGACAGAGAAAAGGCATATCGTACCCATTGTCCGGAATGTCGTACGGAATCTAAAAGGATTGGTGTCACAAATATTAAAGGACGTGAAGATTTTATAGTTCTATTTAGAACATTCTACAGAGAGGACAAAGTAGTTCCTGATGCTTCTGGTAATGCCTATACAAGAATAGGTGTGATTTTTCACGAGCATTCCCCCATTTGAAGGGATAGTTTTTCAAGACCATTCCCCCACCCTTTTTCAGGAGCATTCCTCCACTTTTTCAGGTCATTCCCCCACCTG
>JAJYIF010000024.1 GCA_021790195.1 Nitrospirota bacterium | reverse complement strand
GTGGGGGAATGACCTGAAAAAGTGGAGGAATGCTCCTGAAAAAGGGTGGGGGAATGGTCTTGAAAAACTATCCCTTCAAATGGGGGAATGCTCGTGAAAAATCACAAATATAGGAACAACTGCACCTGTAAAAAGTAGATGAATAAAACCAAACACTACTAATAAAAGTATCAAGTTCTTATATCTTTTCATTTTTCATTACTCCTAACATTGTCTTTTATCTTTCTTCAATCTTTGCAGCATTATATTCCCCAAAAAGTCGAGGTGTCAATCAAAATCGGGCATAATTGTCCAGTTTTTGGGTTTTCTGGAATATAATAGTACGCAGGGCATTGTTATGCTGCAGCAGTATAATTCGCCGAAAAATTATCCTTTCGGGATTTTGAACTGCCCACCCCACAGGACTACCATCCTTATAGATTATCAGAAGTAGATCTCGGTGCATGATTCGGGGCATCGATAGTTCCTTATCCGGACGGGCAAATCATTCATTCCGTTCAGTTCCTTTGACATGTCCTTTTAAACTCTCAGCCTGCTGCTATACTTTATTAAACAGTTACATCAAACCTTGAACAAGATCTCCCAGGAGGACAAAGACATGAAGGTAATTGTTGTTGGCGCAACCGGGACAATTGGAAAAGCGATTGTAAAAGCGATCGGCGACCGCCATGAGGTGGTGCCGGTGAGTTTCAGCAAATCAGCCATCAAGGTCGATATTGCGGACAAGGCATCCATCAAGAAGATGTTCGAGTCGGTGGGACGCGCCGATGCGCTGATAAGCGCGGCAGGGCTCGCCAAGTTCGGCCCCATGACTACGCTGACGGATTCGGACTTTGCGCTCGGCCTGAACAACAAGCTGATGGGACAGGTGAACCTTGTGCGCGTCGGACTGGATCATATAAACGACAAGGGTTCATTCACTCTCACAAGCGGCATATTGAGCCGCAAGCCCATGAAAGGCTCTGCCGCGATCAGCCCGGTGAACGCCGCCCTCGAAGGCTTCGGCAGGGCGGCCGCATTGGAGATGCCTCGCGGCATACGTATAAATGTGGTAAGCCCGAATTGGGTAATAGATACATTGAAGGCATTCAACATGGACCCGTCGATCGGAACTCCTGTCGAGGTGGTTGCGCGCGCATATGTGAAGGCGCTCGAAGGCTCGATGAATGGAGAGGTTATCGACGCGATAAAGTAGGACGGCTCAACGGTCTATTCTCTATCTTTGAATGGCCGCAATATGCCGGCTCCAGGCCAGACAGACCTTCGTGCCCTCTCATACTGAGGGGGATAATGGACACGGGCGTTGAGCTCTTCGGCCGCATGCCAGACCCAGCGTGGGTCATCGAGAAAACAACGTGCAAGGCAGACCATGTCCGCCTGCCCCGATTTGATAATCTCCTCGGCCTGCGAGGGGGTCAGGATCATGCCCACAACCTGCGTGGCCATCCCTGTCTCCTTTCTTATCCTTGCCGCCATGGGCACGTTATATCCCTGAGTCTGCGGGACCTGAAGCGGATGGGTGATGCCGCCCGAGGAGACGCAGACATAATCCGCGCCGAGCACCTTCAGCTCGCGTGCAAACACAACCGCGTCATCGATGCCCCACCCTCCTTCGGTCCAGTCAGTGCCGGTAATGCGAACTCCGACCGCCATGCCGGAAGGCAATGCCGCCCGGACGGACGATACCACGGCGAGCGGAAAACGCATCCGGTTTTCCAGGCTTCCGCCCCAGGAATCTGTCCGCCGGTTCGATATGGGCGAAAGAAACTCGTGCAGCAGATACCCGTGGGCTGCATGAATCTCCACAGCGTCAAAGCCGGCCCTTGCAGCCCTTTTCGCCGCATCGACAAAGGCGTTCAATGTCCGTTCTATTCCGTCTTCGTTCAAGGCCCCAGGCGCTGGCCATCCTTCTGCAAAGGGAACTGCCGAGGGTGCAACGGTTTGCCAGGGATCGTCCTCGGGTCCCAGGGGTCCGCCCCCTTTCCAGGGCAGATGCGCCGAGGCCTTCCTGCCCGCATGGGCAAGCTGAATGCCGAAGCGAGCGGGTCCGGCAAAACGCCTGCTGGACCTGATAATGCAGGCGAGTGCTGTTTCACACGCATCCGAATAAAGACCGAGACAGCCGTGAGTGATCCTGCCCCGCCTTTCAACGCCCGTTGCCTCCAACGTGATAAGCCCGGCCCCTGAGTAACCGTACTGGACCAGGTGGTGCATATGCCAATCACCCGCTACCCCGTCGTCTGCGCTATACTGGCACATCGGCGAGACAACGACCCGGTTTGACAACTCAACCTGTCCCAACTTAAACGATGCAAAGAGTTCGCTCACAACAAAAACCTCCTTCCCGCATAAAAATAGACGGGCCTTCCGGCTTATCCTCCAGTAACAGGATTGCGTATGGCGCCGATCCCCTCGATCCCTATCTCGACGACGTCGCCGGCCCTGAGAAAGAGCGGCGGTGTCCGCTTGAAACCAACGCCTGAAGGCGTGCCGGTAGAGACGATATCACCCGGCTCAAGCGTCATTATAGAACTGAGGAAGGCTACAGTATGTTTCACCGAAAAGATCATGTCACCCGTGTTTCCGCTCTGGAGGGTAATGCCGTTTACGCGGGTGGTGATCTGAAGATTCTGCGTGTCCGGCACAAAAGAAGCCGGTACGATACCGGGCCCCATGGGGGCAAAGGTGTCGGGAGATTTGCCCGCGGTCCACTGGCTCGTCTGAAACTGGAGGTCGCGCGCGCTCACATCGTTCATGATCGTATAGCCGGCAACGCAGCCGAGGGCTTCCTGTTCCGGCACGTCCTTGCAGCGGCGGCCGATCACAAATGCGAGCTCGCCTTCGTAGTCTACCTGCTTGCTCACCCGGGGAAGGACAATAGGACTGAAGGGACCGCAAAGGGAATTGCGGAACTTGGCGAAGAACGTCGGCACGCCGGGTATCTCCATCTTCACTTCCCGGGCGTGTTCGTAGTAGTTGAGGCCGAGGCAGATAATCTTATCTGGGTCGGGAACAGGCGGCCCCAGCTCGACTTCTTCGAGAGGGACTAGATAATCTCTCCCAACCTCAAAAGCTTTCTCCGCCAGCTTCAGCGTCTCGGTTATTGCCTCTGCCCCCTCCTCGATCAGGGATCGCACCGAATAGCCGGCCCGGCCCTGCGCCGGCCTCAGCATAGCGATATCCGCAAGAAGAGAACCGCCTACAATGCCCGCCCGCCAGTGCCCTTGTTTCCTGTAACTCACTATGTACACGATTGTTCCTCTTCATAGAAATTCGCATTCGCCGGATTTTTACCGGCGAATGCGTCTATGGAAAATGCTACTACGACAATGGCCCGGTGTCAAACTCGCGCCGCCGATTGATTCCTGCCACCCATCCCAGTGCCCAGAGAAAAAAAGTTGCTTTCAAAATGGAAATATTGTATAATGCAAATATGGGAGCCAAACAAAGAACCCTCGATACTGATGCAAAGACGAAAAGGCAGGCGAGTGAACTGATGTCGGCAATGGTTCAGTTGATGGAAGCCCCGATGAAATTAGGAAAGCATCCTTTGCCGGAATTAGCGCTCAGTCCTTCGGAAATCAGGGTTTTGATCTTCCTTGGAGAAAAGGGAGAGACTATTATGACGGAGCTCGCCTCTGCTATTGATACCCCCCTCAGCACCGTCACGAGAATAACCGACCGCCTTGAGAAAAAAGGGTTGATCGTGCGCTCGCGCTCCGATCGGGACCGCAGGATTGTCATCGTTGCTCCAAGTGAGAAAGGGAAGATGCTCCACGATAACGCGCGAGAACATCAACTCGCTCTTGCCTTTAAAATGCTCGAACTGTTAACGCCGGGTGAGCGCAAAACCTTTATCGAGCTGGCATCAAAGTTGGCTCTCGGGATGCGTGACGGTTCTCATTAAAAAAATTTTTGTCCATTTAGTTGCATACTACAATAATTGCCAAATGGATATAACATAAATAGAACATATTTGGCCCCTACGCATATTGATAAAGATAAACATAGAGGAGATAAGCACTTAATGAAAATCAGAAGCCTCATGAGCCGAAATGCGATAGTCGTATTAATTGCGGCATTGCTGACACCGCTTTCACTTGCGGGCTGCGCCGCCGTGGGCCCGAACTATGTCCGCCCCAAAGTGCAGGTGCCCGCCGATTGGAACAGCGAAGCAGTCGGTCATTCCGATTCAAAGAGGGCAGATATCAAAACTCTTGCTCGATGGTGGTCGACACTCAATGATTCCGAACTTACAAGCCTTATTGAACGCGCCGTTAAGAACAATACCGATCTTCGAAAGGCCAGGGCGCGAGTCCGTGAGGCAAGGGCGCGCCGCGGTATCAGCAGGGCCACACTGTTCCCTTCTGTCGATGCCTCGGGTTCGGTACAGCACACTCATAGCAACACCCAAACCGGTGTCGCTGCCGGACCAAACTCACTATCGACAGCCGGCAATGCTCAAGCCGGCGCCGCCGAATCCGACCTCTATTCGGCAGGCTTCGATGCCAGCTGGGAACTTGATTTGTTCGGCGGTAAAAGGCGGGCCGTCGAGGCCTCGCAGGCGGACCTGGAGGCAAGTGAAGAAGATCTGAACGATGTTCTTGTCAGTTTGATAGGAGAAGTGGCATCAAATTACGTCGATCTTCGCTCCTTTCAGACAAGACTTTCGATCGCAGAAGAAAATCGCGATGCACAGCAGGAGACTTATCAGATCGTCAGGTGGCGTTACGAGGCGGGCCTGACTACAGACCTCGACGTTGAACAGGCAAAGTACAGCCTGGAACAGACTAACGCACAAATACCTACGCTACAGACGGGTATTGAGAAAGCCAAGAACCGCCTCGCGGTATTGTTGGGTCTGAATCCCGGTTCTTTAGAAAAAGAATTGGCCGAGCGAGAATCCATCCCCGTCGCATCACAGGAGATAGCTTACGGGATTCCTGCGGATATGCTTCGGAACAGACCCGATGTCAGGCGCGCCGAGCGTCAGTTGGCTGCCGAGACTGCCCGTATTGGCGTCCAAACTGCCGAGCTGTACCCTAAACTCACCTTGAGCGGATCGATAGGTCTTGAAGCGCTCTCCCTGTCGAATCTTTTCAACGCATCGAGCAAGGTCTATAGTTATGGGCCGAGTTTCAAGTGGAATATCTTTAACGCGGGAAGCGTCCGCCAAAGCATCGAAGCTCAAAATGCGGTTCAGGAGCAGGCGCTGATAACGTATGAGGCTTCAATCCTTTCAGCTCTTGAAGAAGTCAACAATGCACTTATCGCATATGCGAAAGAGCAGAGCCGGAGACAGTCATTGTTTGAGGCTTCGCAGGCTGCGAAGCGGGCGGCCGAGCTTGCCCAAGATCAGTATTCATCCGGACTTATAGATTTTCAGAGCGTCCTGGATGCGCAGAGGTCCCTCCTGAATTTCCAGGAACAGCTTGCAGAGAGCGAGGCCGCCGTGACTTCCGACCTCATCAGCCTGTATAAGGCCCTGGGAGGCGGGTGGAAATCAATCGCTTCCGATGAAAACAATAGCTTTGCAATGGAGAATTGATATGAAATCTAAGGTTGATCCGAACCCGGATATTACAGAGACCCTGGGAATGCACCGCTCCCAAATGTTCAGCAACCGGCTGAAGCGATATCTTGCAATTGCCTTAGTAGCGATCTTGGCAGTGGCAGCGATAATGATCTGGAAAAGGGCGGACAAGACACCCGCAATTCAATATAAGACCGAGCAGGTCCGGCGCGGAGAGCTTACAGTCATTGTAACTGCCACGGGCACCCTGCAACCTACGAATACCGTCAGCGTGGGCAGCGAATTATCCGGGACCATGAAGAGCGTTGAAGTAAACTACAACGACAGGGTGAAGGTCGGGCAGATACTTGCAAGGCTGGATACATCGAAACTCGAAGCGCAAATAACCCAATCCAAGGCCGCATTGGAGTCGGCAAAGGCGAAGGTCTTGGAGGCCCAGGCGACTGTTTCAGAAACGCAGGCCAAGTTCGGCCAGTTTAAGAAAGTAAGGGAACTGAGCAAAGGCAAGGTCCCTTCACAGTCAGAGATGGATGCCGCTGAAGCGGCTTTCGAGCGGGCAAAAGCTGATGCGGCCAGCGCTGCCGCTGCCGTCTCCCAGGCCCAGGCTACTTTACAGTCTAATGAGACCGATATGTACAAATCGGTCATCAGGTCTCCTATCAGCGGTGTCGTTCTGACACGCAGCATAGAGCCGGGGCAGACAGTGGCTGCGTCCTTTCAGGCCCCGGTCCTGTTCACTCTGGCCCAGGACCTGACACAGATGGAACTGCACGTAAATGTCGATGAGGCCGATATAGGCAAAATACGGGAAGGCCAGAAAGCCACATTCAGCGTTTCCGCTTATCCGGATCGGACTTTCGAGGCACGGATTACCCAGGCCCGCTATGCATCCACAACGACCTCGGGGGTCGTGACTTACGAAACAGTTTTGAAAGTCGATAACACGGATTTGTCTCTGCGACCTGGGATGACGGCCACTGCCAACGTAACGGTCAAGAAAGTCGAAAATGCCACCCTGGTCCCCAGCGCAGCGCTTCGCTTCACCCCGCCCGTTCAGCAGGAGAAAGAACCATCCGCTGGTTTAGTCGGCAGCCTGCTTCCGCATCCGCCAAGCGGAACGCAGCAGCGCAGTGATAATACTACCGACGGAAATCAGCCGAGAGTCTGGATGTTGAAAGACGGCAAGCTATCCCCCCTCACCGTCACGACTGGGGCAACAAGTGGCGACGTCACAGAAGTTCTTACCGGCAATCTCCAGCCCGGCATGGCAGTGGTGGTTGATACTATTGCGGGCGCCAAATGAATACCGGACAGCGCCTTATAGAATTCAAGGAGGTGACTAAGGCCTACGGTAAAGGGACTGCTTCAATGCAGGCTCTTCGAGGAGTCGATCTCAGTATAGACGAAGGCGAGTTTGTGGCGATCATGGGGCCGAGCGGATCAGGGAAATCCACCTGCATGAACATCCTTGGATGCCTCGACACGCCAACCTCCGGACTCTACTCATTCAAAGGCGTGGATGTCGGCAAATTGGACCGCAGGCAACGCGCCCTGCTCCGGCGTTATTATCAGGGGTTCGTATTTCAGGGGTTCAATCTGCTAACCCGTACCTCAGCGATTGAAAATGTCGAGCTTCCCTTGATCTATCGGCGTGCTCCGGCGCACCAGCGACGTGAAGATGCCTTTAAGGCGCTGGAAACTGTGGGGCTAAAGGGATGGGAGTCCCATACGCCCGGCGAGCTCTCCGGAGGACAGCAACAGCGGGTCGCCATCGCCCGCGCCATCGTAACGAAACCTGCTGTGCTCCTGGCAGACGAGCCGACGGGCAACCTGGACACTGCGCGAAGCCGTGAGATCATGCAATTACTGAATACGCTGAACAGCACGGACGGCATTACTATTATCATGATTACTCATGAGCCCGATATGGCAGCATACGCGAAGCGGGTCATCCATTTCAGGGACGGCCTGGTTGAAACAGACAAGCAAAACGGGAGGGCCGACTAATGTTATGGAACACAATATTGCTGGCTCTACGCGCAATAAGACGCAATATGCTCAGATCGTTCCTGACCGTGCTCGGTATTGTCATTGGCGTTACGGCTGTAATCACTATGGTGACTATCGGGAGAGGCGCTACAGTTCAGGTCCAGCAGCAGATTGCGAGCATGGGAAGCAACATGCTTATGTTGAGTCCGGGGAAAAGACTGGGGCCCGGGCAGTCCAGCGGCAGCGCTCCTTTCAAAGAAAGTGATGCCGATGCTATCGCAAAAGAGATTAGTTCAGTCACTGCCGTGGCTCCCGTATCATCCCAGTCTCTTATGGCTATATTCGGCAACCAGAATTGGACAACACAGGTGACCGGAACAAATAACCAATATTTAAAAGTGACAAACAGGTCTCTCAAGGCCGGCAGGGAATTCAGCGACAGCGAATTGCGCAGCGGCGCGGCAGTCTGCATCATCGGCGAGACAGTCCGCAAGAAACTCTTTGGCGGTCAAGGGGGGTTGGGGGGAAAGATCCGCCTGCAAAAACTTTCCTGCGACGTGATAGGTTTGCTGGAAGCCAAAGGCCAGAGCACTATGGGCATGGACCAGGACGATATTGTGCTTATTCCATTGAGCACCTTTCAGCGGCGCATCTCGGGCAACCAGGACGTCGGCATGATACAGCTGTCGGTCAGGCAGGGGGCATCGACCGAAAAAGCCCAGGGCGATATCAGGACGTTGATGCGGGAGAGGCGTCATCTTTCGGCAAGCGAGGATGATAACTTCAACGTCATGGACATGAAGGAGATCGCAAAGATGCTTACAGGAACAACTCAACTGCTTACAGCATTATTGAGTGCGGTCGCTGCGGTCAGCCTCCTTGTCGGCGGCATCGGAATTATGAATATAATGCTTGTGTCGGTCACGGAGAGAACCCGTGAGATCGGAGTCCGGCTTGCTATCGGGGCTCTCGAATATGATGTGCTTATGCAATTCCTCGTGGAAGCCGTTGTGCTCTCATCGCTTGGCGGCTTGATCGGTATCGCCCTGGCAACAGCAGGTTCATTTTTCGCAGCCCGGCTCATGCAGGTCCCATATATCTTCATTCCCGGCATAAACGTGCTGGCATTTCTTTTTTCCGCAGCCATCGGTATTATCTTCGGATTCTTTCCTGCAAAACGCGCAGCAATGCTCGACCCTATTGATGCATTGCGGCATGAGTAGTTAGCACTGTTTTCTTTTCATTTAACATCGGGAGATCTGCACAAAACGCTAACTGCTTGATTTTACGAGCTTCTTTATGATTGTGCGCCTTTCGGCTGATCTCTTTAGCGAAAACGCATATTGGCCCAATAGCTGATATCTACATTATAAATATTAGGAAATCGGGCATTCTGTACACTTGTTGTAATTATTACCAGTGTTATTACACCCAAATTGCTGACAGTAGGCGTTTCAGAACCTTGCCGCATGTTTCCAACTACTAGTATACAAGGGAATTCTTATTATATGAAAAAGAAGCCTGTTCGCCGCAACTAAAGGCATGGTTCTTGCAGTTAAAAAGTATTGAAACAATATATTTATGCCCAGAAAAGACTGATAGGATGAAGGAACGGATCGAAAAGGCAAAAAGCTTTAACAATAACTTCTTTACCTCTGTTCGACTGACAACGCCTGGTGTCGAACGTGGCTTTGCTGTTGCACGCAATTCTTTTCCATTCCGAATGAAAGGCATATTCTTGACGGTCATCTTCGCGTCGGCTCTTGTTTGCGGGGACGCGCATGCCGCTGAAATGGTCACAAACGGCGTTTTTTCCGGCAGCACCAACTGGTCGTTTGCTACGTCTGCTTATGACGGCACAACCACATATGACGCGGGAACCGGCTCAGCCAAACTCGCGACCTCGGGAAGGAACAGCGCCGTCTCAGGAACGGTAACTCAGGCGGTAAGCATTCCGTCGGGCTCAACCGTATCTGCTATATCTTTATGGACACAGCTAACAACCAGCAATGAGACCACCGGCGATAATGTGTCAGTGGATCTGGTTTATGCCGATAACACTACTGTTAATATATTAAGCACCGGCGAATTGACCAACAGCACCTGGACCCAAAGGACAAACTCTCCCGCCCTGACTCTTGCGCAGAATGTGACTCAAATAAGAATCACAATGAATACCAAGTCCGGAAACTCCGGAGCCGCAACGTCAAACCTTTGGGTAGATCAGGTTTCAATCACTTACACGCCGCCTGATACGACTCCTCCATCATCGAGCATAACGTCGCCGGCAAGCGGAGCAACCTTGAATCTCGCATCTCCGAATCCGTATGCGATAACCGGCACGGCAACGGATAACGTTGCGGTATCCGGCATTCAGGTCTCTACTGACGGCGGGTCCACCTGGAACACGGCGACATGCACGGGTTGCCCGGGGGCAAGTGTTACTTGGTCTTATAGTTGGACACTGCCTACCCAGAACGGGGTTTCATATACTATATTGAGCAAGGCCACTGATTCATCGAATAATGTCGAGACGCCGGGCGCGGGCGTAACTGTTACGGTGGATACTGTAACGCCGACGGTGAGCAGTACGAATCCGGCGAATGGGGCAACGAACGTCACTCTGAACAGCAATGTCACAATAACCTGGAGCGAGAACGTAAACTGTAGCACGGTCAATGCGACTAACATAACATCGACAAGTCCCGGATGGACATTATCGAGCTGCTTAAATAACACTGCTACCTTTACTACGAGCGGACAGGCGAACAATACCGCCTATTCCGTAACTGTATCAACAAATGTCACCGACTCGGCCGGAAATGCCATGGCTTCCAGTTATGCTTTCTCTTACACTACGGTAGCCGCCACTTGCGTCAGAGCAAATCCCTCTGTTTCCATTTACCCTTCTGCACAAAGCGTGAAACCAGGAGGGAGCGTTAACTACACCGTAACCGTGACGAACAACGACACTGCGGTGTGTTCCGGTACTTCCTTCAACCTCACCAATACGGACCTGCCCTTGGTTCCCAACACTAATTTCACCGCATCCACTCTTGGGGCTACAGCCATCGGTCCGCTCAACGGAGGTCAGTCCGGCACAACAACATTGACGCATACGACTGCCTCTGGCGGCACCATCGGCTCTTCCGAGCAGACGTCGGTTACGGCTGCTGACGGAAGCGGCAACGGACATGCCGATGTTACGAGCAATACGGCGACAACAACTATTGCCACCTTGGGCTCCGGTGATGGCAATCTGTTGAAACGGTCCCAGGAAGAGACATGCCAGGCTTGCCATAAGACGAATGTGAATACGCCTTCGGTAATCGGCGGCGTCGCAAACTCGGACTGGGGCAATGCGATCAAGATGCATAGCTCCGAAATCCTTGGCACTTGTTCCAACGCTTTATACAAAACGATGTCGGAATGCATCGATCCCACAAAAGGCAACGGCACCTGGACGCCAGGCAAACATGCGTCCTCTGGCGGTTGGGGCGTTACCGGCGGGGTCTACGGCGTCTTTCTCTGCACTACCTGCCACACAGCCCATGGCACAAGCAACATTTACTTGATAAAAGGGGCAATAACCACTCCGGACGGCTCGAACTTCCTGAGTAGCGCGACAAATAGTGTGTCCGTCGATTTTAGGGTGAAATCCGGAACAGCTGCCGTCCCCGGTCCCCAGACTTCCGGAATAATGGGTGATGATTCGGTGACACATTCAACCTCTGTTTTTGTATGTGAAGTCTGTCATGTCTATGACGCGTCAGATGCCAACGGAGTTAATAAGCATGCCTACAATATGTCCGTAACCGATTCCCACAACAACGGCGCCGACTGCACCACATGCCATAACCATAAGAACGCTTTCATGAGCGGATGCACTAGTTGTCACGGCGATCCGCCACAGGACGGGACTATCGGGCCTCCTGGCGTTGCAACACCGGCAACCGGTGTCACCAACCCTTCGAGCGCCGGGGCCCACGTCTTCCACGCTACAACAAGGGCAATGCTCTGTGAAGCGTGCCATACGGGCGGCATGCCGACGAACGCAATTCCGAGCTATACCATTGATATGGGATTCGCGCTGAACGCCACCAATGTGCCGAATTTCAACGGGTCCATTGCTTCCGGCACACTTAATGCGCGCGCTCCGGCTTCTCCATATACCGGATATGGTACGGCCGCCGGGACAACGGTGAACATCACCACGTCAGATCCGACATGCTCCGTCTACTGTCACGGCTCGACCATGGGGAACAACAACGGGACTGCAACAACCCCCTCATGGACAGCAGCGTCAGGATCATATTCATGCAGCAGCAATCCGAACGGGGCGTGCCACGGCGCTTCGGCGTCCAACCCTCCCCTTCTGGGCAGCCATCAAAAACACACAGGCGCATCTCCAAACAGGGCGCTGCCGTGCTCGGATTGTCATAACGGATATGTGCCGCCCGCTGCAACGACGACCCACGTGAACAACCAGTCCGAGTTCGCCTTTGATACCTCAAAGACATACATCGGGGCATCCGCAGCGTACAGCGGAACTCCGACCATGCTCGACGCCTACGGCAATTGCTCCAACCTTTACTGTCATAGTAATGTCCAGACGTCACCTCCCGGCGGCGCATTGACCTACGCGTCACCGACATGGGGAAACGCATCTTCAGGTCAGTGCGGCACATGCCATAAGGCTGACGGATCTTCGGGCAACGCAACGATTATGGATTCCGGAAGCCATACCAAGCACGTCAGCACATATGGATTCGCCTGTACTTTATGTCACAACGGGGCGGGAGAAGGAACAACGAAGCACGCCGACGGCAATGTGGACGTTGCTATAAACGGTACAGTTGGGAATATCTCGGTAGTCGGCTCATACACGGGCACGCCCGCGCCCGGCGACGCATATGGAGGATGTTCAAACATATACTGTCATTCAGATGCCCAGGCGGCCATAACATATAGCAATCCAACGTGGGGGTCGAGCCTTGGATGTAACGGCTGTCACGGCGATGCAAGCTCGCTTTCGAGCGGTTCTCATTCCGGGCACCTGAAAGGCGCGACCTGCAACAACTGTCACAATGCTACTGCCTCTTCAAATTCCGCTATAGGCACCTATGCCAACCACGTGAACGGCTACGTAACAATAAACCTCGATTCGAATGCCGCCCTTAACACGGCCACCTATAATTCTCAGAATGCAGGGGGGACCAACGTTTATCAGAAGACCGTCGGGACGGCTTACGGCTCTTGCACGGATATCAAGTGTCACAGCGACGGCACCTCTATATGGTCCGGGCTTACCGGCGCGGGCAGCACTCCGACATGGGGTCCCACAAGCGTGGCTTGCAACACATGCCACGGGAATTCTACATATACGTCGGATTACCGGATAGGCGCTCCGCTATACAATTCCACAACAACGCAGATCGCCGGCGCAAAACCGAACGCACACAGACTTCATATAACCGCAAACACGATAAATACAGGCGAGACAAAGTGCCAGCATTGCCACTATCAGACGACTACGGACAGCGCGACTATAGCAACGGGAAGCACGACTCATGCAAACGGTTCGTATACTGTTACGAGCGGTAATGCGTCAAATTCATATCCGACCGGTGAGAACGTGAGCGCTTCTGGTACGGTGAGTCTGACTTATACATATAACGCATACTCAGGAGTCAGCACATGCTCCAATGTCTCATGCCATCCGACAGGTACAACCACTGCGGACAATACCAATACGACTCTTAACTGGAACGATCTGGATCCTTCGACCCGGTGCACGGATTGTCATAAGATCGATCTGACTTCCAATACCACATATCACCACTCCATCAATACCGAAGCATATACTCCGAATACATCAGATCCTGACAGCGACTATCCTTACAATGCGGCCGCTGCCAATGTAGTTCCTCAGGGGAACTGGTCGACGGGCACAAACCCGGCGAGCAGGAAATGTCTCATGTGCCATGTGAAGCACAACAAGTTCAGCGACAGGATGAACACCAACGCTGCATTAACCCAACCCAGGGCGATGAACCTGAGGACCGACATCACGGTGCAGCCCACAGCGTCTTCGGGTTATACGAATACGGACTTCGACAATACCCTGACTAACGGAGGCATATGCGTAAGCTGCCACGGCACAGGAAATCTCATTAAGGACACGGGAAGGCAGGCGACAGAGACGGGCTCCACTAAGACACTCACGGTGACGAAAGCCAATTTCTACTCGTCGGCCCATCAATATAACGTAGCGATGACGACAAAGACAGGATCAAAGACGTTCAACGCCAATTGCGTCAAGTGCCACGACGAACAAAACGGCGAGACAGCCCAGTTCTATTCGGCAAATGACATGGGAACGCATGACTCCACAGCAAAAAGGCTCCTGTCGTCCCTTGGAGGAACCGTGTCCGCGGACTATGAAGAGCAGTTCTGCTACAGGTGCCACTCGAGGACGACCGATACCGTGGGCGGAACCGTAAAACCTAATCCGGGTTATGACTGGTACGGCAGCACTCTGGGGAAAGCAATGTCGGTTGCATCAGAGCTTATATACAATGTTTTTACGTCCGCTACATACACGTTTGGGCATGAGGTCCAGAACTATTCAGGACTGCACAAGCCTGCAGACGAGGGCGCAACTGCCAACGACGGCACGCTCAGCGGCACAAACAGGCACATTGAATGCGCAGACTGCCATAACCCACACGCCGCCCAGCCGGTTGCGAGCGGCAATGCAACAGGGAGTGTGAACGCTTACTCAAGCGGAGCTTCATACGATACTTTGACAGCCAACGGTACACCGAACTGGACAGCCGACCAGTGGACAGGTTACACGGTGAAAATCCTGCAATTATTATCTACCCAGTCGGCTACAGGAGCCGGACAGATGAGCGTAATATACGGGAACACGGCAAACCAGATATACGTGAAGTTCGCCACTGCGCCCGGCACGGGGAGCGCTACAACCGGCAGCGGGTTCATTATCTTCAAGAGAGGCACAAGCGACGGAAACACCGTCAGGGGGCCTCAGAATGGTGTATGGGGCCTCAACCCTACCTGGCCGACCTATAGTTCCTATACAAACTGGGACGACAGCAGTGGCGCATGCGGGAGTTCGACAACAACTAATGATGCTACTGATTCCAATGCCGGCGCGAGCGGCAATTGCAAGACCGGCACAGCGATCTTTACCTCTCCTTCAACATGGAACAGGACCGAGAGCGCCACAATACAAGGTCAGATCTGCATCAAGTGCCACTCCGCTTATGCCTATGGATCTACTGCGCCCGCAACGGCTTCAGGGCTGCCGAACAGCACTTCTTCGACATGGGGCAATACAGTGGGCGGCACAGCGACGCAGGGAGACAAAGCTAACGAATTCAGCCCGAACAACCTGGGCTACCACCCAATATTCGCGATAGGCAAGAACCAGCCGATAACCGCAAATTACAATACGGCCGCCACAACTTCATGGAATCCAAATTGGCCTAAATACGGCACTACTTCAACAACAGATGTCTTAACAATAGACTCGTCCGGCAATGCCACTTTCGGAGGTGCTGCTGCACTGCCGAAGTCCGTAATACCCGGCTGGTATGTATGGGTCGATACAACCGGAACACATGGCGGTGACAATCCCAACAATAGTGCCAAAACCCCGGCAGCCGGGGGGACGGGTTACGGCTGGTTCCAGGTCGTATCTATTACGGACAGCACGCATTTTACAGTTACGCCCGCGATAGCTGTTGCGAGCACTCAGTACTGGTCGGTAACAGCAGGATTGGGCAGCACCTTTGTCCCGCCATGGGGACCCTGGTCGACCATGCGCTGCTCGGACTGTCACGAGAGCGACACGACCACCGACCCCATGGGGCCTCATGGCTCGGCAACAAAGTATTTGCTGAGAAAGGCGGTCGTCCAGAGTTTTATTTCTCTGAACTCAAGCGGGGTTGATACGGCCTACAGTCTTAGTCCGAGTGACACGTATCTTTTCTGCCTAAACTGCCACAGGAGGGATGTGTATGGAGATTATAATTATACTTCGCCGGCCAGCCCCGGATATTCACGCCAGAGCCATCCTGTGGACTCCGGCTCTCACTCATTAACAGCGAAAAACAAGTGGGGTATCGTCTGCATGAACTGCCACGGCGGAGCAAGGACAGGCGGCATACACGGCGAAAACCTCGGGAAGGGATTCAACGGAAGCGGCGGGAGTTACTCGGGTAAGCGGCTTCTTGGGGGATCGACCTGGTACGCAGTCACACGCTCAACGACGGCTAGCGCTGGATCATGCTGGACAAAGGGAAGCGTGGATGCAGTGGATAATTGCGCACATTCCCATAACGGCGTGTCTTTCACGAGTGGAGCAGCTAATTACGATTACGACACCAATCCATAACACTTTTGCGAATGATATATAATGGCATATTCTATATGGGCGGGAAAGTTTTGAGCCACTCCATATCTTGATAGTTCGAGGAGACGATTGTTCCGGTATCTGATAAACTAAGCGATGATGCATAGATTAACTCGGCTCCTTCCCTCAAGAAGATTTGCCGTCTATCTTCTTGCAATCATGGTCGCATTTCTTATCCTGGGCACCTCTCTTCCCGATATAGCTTCGATGACCCCTGAAGAGACCGGCGCACTAAAGACCTCCCGGCCGCTTCTCTTCCTGATAAGCAACTCTCTCCAGATCGAGACACTCATCTCGTCTCCTTATTTCCTCGTCCTGCCAGCCTTGATATTTCTAAGCACCGCTCTCTGTACGATGAAGCGCCTCTGTCTGAAGACCGCCGGAGAAGGAGGGTTTTACAGGGAAGCAGCAGGTGAAACACAATTGAGGTACGAAGAGATATTTTCCATCTTTTCATCCGAAAAATGGCGCGTGGTGAGAGAGGACGATACTCTAAAGGCCACAAAAGGCGGTTACGGCTTTCACGGCTCTGTCTTATTTCATCTCGGCCTCCTTGTGGTCTTTATCGCGGTGGTCGTTTCTTCCATTACAAGGTTCAGCGCTGAACTCCTTCTGACGGAAGGATTTCCAATGAAGCTTGGAAAGGATGCCTTCGTTAAGATATATAAAAACAGATGGCTCTCTGAAGTGCCGTCGTCGGTCGTCGAGCTCAAAAGGTTCGTGCCGTCCTATGAAAAGGGAAAATTCGCGAAAGACTTTTCTGCCGAACTCTCCATCGATGGAGCGCGGAAAGACGTTCACGTAAATAAACCTGCGGACATGGGCGGATTCCAGCTGAGTCTTCACAGGTTCGGATTCGCCCCCTCTTTCAAGGTAACTGACGAGAAAGGCAGGGAGGTCCTGAATGCCACGGTCAACCTTGTCGTCGTCGGAGGCAAAGAAGATTCTTTCTTGATACCCAATACGCCGTATCTGATTTACACGGAATTCTTCCCCGACTTCTTTTACGATAACGGCCGGTTCGGAAGCAGAAGCATCGTTCCAAAGAATCCGGTCTTCCTGCTAAGGATGACCTCGAACGGCCGGGAATTGGGCAGGAACTTTGTTCGTCTGGGAGACACGGTGGATATCGGCGGACTTTATATCAAATTTGACGCCCTCAACTATTGGGTTGACCTCATCGTGGGAAGGGACTATGGACTTTGGATCTTTGCCGCCGGGTTCGGCATGGGGGTGCTCGGTCTTGCCCTGAGATTCGTCTTCCCCGATAAACAGATGGAGATCAGCATTACAGGGAACAAGGCACTCATAAAGGGCTGGACAAAATATTTCCCCGACTTCTTCGAGGAAGAAATAAGGAGGATCGTTGAAAAGCTGCAAAATCAACGATTATCATAATAGAATATGACCCTCTTGGAAGGTATTCTTCTTTGGTCTTCCATTTTTATCCTTGTCATTTCCTTTTTAGGACACTTGGCGGGCGTCATTTTTAAGAAGGAAAGACCCGTCTACCTGTCGTACATAAGTACTCTCGTCGGATTTGTCTTCTTAAGCGGCGCGGTCCTCACCAGATGGATATCCACGGGGCACATGCCCGTTATGGGCACTTACGAGAATTCCCTCTTCGGCGCATGGTTTGTTATGCTGGCGTTCCTGTTCACGCTCAGATATTTCCCGAAGGGAAGGATTCTTTCTCTTGTTGTGATGCCGGCTACGGTCCTTATTCTCGGCAATGGCATAATGGCAAAGGCCGAAATGGCGCCCCTTGAGCCGCCGTATCAAAGCACGTGGCTATATGTGCATGTATTTTTTGCGTGGTTCGCCTTCGGTTCGTACCTGATGGCAACGGCGGTATCCATAATCTACCTGTCGAAGTCATCAAAGGCAAATAGCAATAAAGGAACAGGAGCAGTGACTCTTACTCCAGCCCTCACGAGGCTCGATGAAATATGCCTCAAGTTCATCATGTTCGGATTTATCACGGACGCGGTCATGATCGGCGCGGGCGCAATATGGGCCCATGGGCTCTGGGGAAGGTATTGGGGATGGGACCCCATCGAGACGTGGTCCCTTATAACATGGCTCACTTACGGCATCAATCTGCATCTCAGACTTACTCTTGGATGGAAGGGCAAGAAGGCTTCATGGCTTGCCCTATTCTCCTTCCTCGGAATAATCATTGCCTTCTTCGGGGTAGGGTTCGTGGGCGATGTGCATACGCAGATCATGAAGCCATGAGGGCGAAGAAGTGAAGAGAATCATAGGCGCCGTTACATTTATGATCTTTCTCTTAGGTTGTTCAAATGACTTCATCGAACTTTCGTCCGTTAAGGATTTTCTTAGAAAAGACCCTGACGCCGCCGATGCCGTAAGTGCGGTCAGAGCCTACAACAAGGCGCTCGTGTCTGCATATAGGCAGAACGATCCGGCCCCATTGAGGGATTTTGCTACAGACAGGGAATTCAATAAGGTCTCTCATCTCATAGAAGATATTCTTTCTCAGTCTCTTATTATGGAGGCCGAGCTGGAGCGTATGCGCATAGAAAAAGTCGAGAGATGGGGACCGGACAATGTTGTGGTGACGACAAAGGAAAACTGGAGATACAGGCGTATCAATGTGAAAACAAAAGAAGAGGCCAAGCCCCTGACCTCCATTGAATATCACATGAGATATAACATGGTCAGAGAAAAAGGACTTTGGAAGGTCTTCGACCTCTCACCGGTCTGATAGGTTATCAAGATGAATCCTTTTGTCGCCGCACCGTTTATAATCATATTCAGAGAGGGCCTGAAGGTCTGCATCGTCAGCCTTTTCGTAATCTCCTTCTTGGATGCGCGTTCAGGCGATAAGAGTCACGCGGCATCGAAGTGGACAAAAGCATTTATCATTGGATTGATTCTGTCGTTGACCCTCTCCGTGGCCATAGCAGCCTTTACTATCCATAACCATATCGACGTCAGGGAAGAGATCGGCAACTTCATAGCCTATTCCTTCGCGATGCTTTATATTCTTGCCGTAATCGGCCTTTATCAGACACACGGGATTGAGCTTCTCGGACCGCTGAAGAAGGCGGGCAATAACAGCTTTTTTGTCACCGCCGTCTGCTTCGCTGTTCCATTTATGCTCTTTCTCCCCGAAAATGTCGGGGCCTTCGCTTTTCTGCACGAGACTGCACTAATGAAAGGAAACACCTATGGCTGCTATTTCTCCGCGTTCATGGGACTTGTCCTGTCGGCAGGCCCTGGAATCCCCATTGCATCGTACCTGAGAAAGAAGGGAATAGGCTCTTTCTTTGATCTCCCGGGTCTGCTTTTCTCTTTAGCGGTAATTAAGCTGATAGGCGGCGGTATCAGGGGCTTTGCGGAGATGACTCTTGTCTCGTCCGTTCAACGTGGGGCCATGAAGATGCTCCATGATATGATTCACCAGCTTTTTGTTATTCTCATGTTACCGGACCATCCTCTCCTCACCCCTTTTGTCTGGAGATTTGTGGGCTTCCTTTTCGGCTCAACGCTGGCGATCGTCATCGCCCTCTTCGTCCTGGCGGCTCCGCTTGCCATTTATATCGTTAAGACAATCTTCAGTCCAATGACCGGCATCGAGATGACACAGGAGGGCGCTCACCGGAGGGCGTTCATAGCGGCACAGAGGTCCCGCAGGAGAAAGGTCACCGCGCCTGTCTTCATTTCCCTTCTGTTGGTGTTTGCATCCTGGTACGCGGCTTCCGGCGAGAGATCCACATCACTTTATCTCCCTCAGCCATTGCCCGTTGTTTCGGACAAAGGAGTCATCTCGATCCCCCTGAGAGAATCCGGTGACGACCTCTTCGACGGTCGCATCCATAAGTTTTCGTTTTCATCCGGCAGTGATGTAATTCGGATTCTTATAGTTAAGAAGCCGGACGGCAGACTCGCGACATGTCTCGATGCCTGTGAAATATGCCCTCAGGAGGGATACGGCCAGTCTCATGAACGCATAGTGTGCCTGTACTGCAAGACCCCTATCCCCCTGAAGAGTATCGGCGAACCGGGCGGATGCAACCCCATACCGTTGAATGCCGTAGTAACCGACAGAGACGTAAGGATTCAGGCATCCGATATTCTGAAGAAATGGCAGGATGTCAAAACAGGGAAGACCAAAGGGTCTGTAAAATGAGCGTCCCGAAGAAAATACTTCGCATCCTGGCGTCGAAAGGCGTTCTGTTCTGGCTCATTATGACGTGGCTTGCATATTATGTTACTGTCGCCATATGGGGATCGGAGGCGTTCGAGCATTTTGTGGAGGGATTGAGGACAAATCTTATATTCAAGACATTCTTTATCTTCCTTCTCGTAAACCTTGTCATACATCTCGTGACCGGCGTTTACAATCAAAGGCAAAGACTCCTTCACAAGCTGCTTTGGCTTCCTCTTTCATTGGGTGTCTTCATATTTCTCCTGGGCTTCTTCCTGAGCATAACTTCAAAGCATACGGAGCGGGTCGTGCTTGGGGAAGAAGACACCGTCAAGGCCGCAGACGGTGAAATCTATGTAGTAAAGAAGATCCAGCCCAACCTGAAAGGCAGCGTGCTGGATATTGACGAGATGAAAGGGTTCTTCTCCATGGAGCCCAAGGTGACTCTGGCAGCCTCTGATCGCGATTACGAAGTAGGCGTTTACCCGCCCAGCAGGCTCGGCGGCAGCTATTTCCATATCATGGAGTTCGGCCTTGCCCCCGGCATAAGAATAACATCGGGCGGAAGGACCGTCATACAGGGCTACATGCCCCAGAGGATACTGCCTCCGGGAAGCTCGGACAGCTTCACGGTACAGGGCCTTCCCTTCAGGTTTAACTTGATGCTCAGTCCAGAAAAGGTGATAGAGAAAGGCAGAAGCTCGGCAAGAGTCTACAATCTCAAAACTCCTGCTTACCGCGTTACCATCTTCAGGGGGGAAAGGCTTATAGGAGAATGGCCTTCGGATAAAGGGATCGATTTTGAGAACCTCACCCTGACCTTTCTCGATACCGGCTACTGGATAAGACTGGAAGCTGTGGAAGATCGGGGGGTCCCGCTTGTTGTGGCGGGCATCGTCCTTGTCATAATTGGCTTGCCGTTGAGATTGGCGCTTTTTGTGACTGAAACGATAGGGAAGAGAAGAGCGTATATATAGTCATGATCGCGACTATTGTCAGAAGGTCTTTTGCTAACCGGAAGAAGGCGGCTGCACTTATGATCGCGTCGATAACTTTCGGCACGGCAATAGCGTCTTCTCTGATCGTTATTTCCATGGAAATAGGCGGCAGGGTCTCAAGGGAGCTGAGGGCATTCGGAGCCAACATACTTGTGGAGCCTGAAATAGAAGGCATGGCCGACCTCTCGGGACAGCGGCGATATTTACGTTATGAAGATATCGTCAGGGCAAAAACTATTTTCTGGAGACACAATATAGTAGGCATAGCACCTTTTCTGGAGACCGACGCCGAAATCACAAGCAATGGAAAGTCCGAGAAGGTCGGGCTCATTGGCTCGTGGTACTATAAGGAATTGCCTCTTCCGGGAGAGACGGGAACTTTTCCCGTCGGGATAAAGACCGTTTCGCCGTGGTGGTCTCTTTCAGGAAAATGGTCGGATTCTGCAGACAATATTGTAATCGGTTCTTCCATCGCCTCTGAATTCAGCGTCAAACCGGGCGATAGAATAGATGTGGACGGAACGCCGCTTAAAATCTCAGGAACTCTTGATTCCGGGGGCATTGAGGACAGGCAGATCTTTATGGACCTCGAATCCTTGCAGAGACTGAAGGGTGCGGGAGGCAAGATCTCGAAGGTCCTCGTGAGCGCCCTTACCGCTCCGATGGATACTTTCGCTTACAGGGACCCGGCCTCCATGTCCAAGGCAGAATACGAAAAGTGGTATTGCACCGGCTATGTCACCTCGATTGCCAAACAGATTGAGGATGTGTTTAAAGGATCAAAGGCAAGGCCGATATGGCAGGTCGCAGGGACTGAAGGTAAGGTCCTCAAGAGATTGAAGGTTCTGGTTTATCTGCTGTGCCTTATGACTCTCGCCGCCTCCACCCTCGGTGTTTCGACGACCATGATAATGGGCCTTGTGCAAAGGAAGGAAGAGATCGGACTCATGAAGGCTCTTGGGGCGGGTTCGGAAAAGATAGCGCTCATATTTGTGACCGAGGGAATAATGATAGGCCTCGCGGGCGGTCTGTTCGGTTATCTCCTTTCAGTCGGTGCGTCCCAATACATAGGGACGAAGGTCTTTGGCATCGCCCTCGAACAGAGAGCGATGCTTCTGCCGATGACAATGGCGGGCGCGGCTTGCGTCTCTATTGCCGGCACAGTGCTCCCGATTAAGAAGGCGATGGAAGTAAGGTCCGCCGTCATACTCAAAGGTGAGCAATGAAGGTGTTAAGCAGGTTTGAAATCCGCCGTTTCCTATTCTTCTTTGCGAGGTCCGTCTCGCAGAGAAAAGGGCGGGTTGTCATAGCCTCCCTCTCTGTAATGCTGGCCGTTGCCATGGTAACCGCGCTGGCAGGGATCAATTCGGGCATAAGGGAAAAACTCGGCGCGGAACTTAAGGCCTATGGCGCGAACATAATCGTCTCTCCCCGGAACGGAGATTCTATCGAGGCCGCGGCCCTGGACAAGATCAGAGGAATTCAGCATGTAGAAGATGCATCAGGACAGGTTCTCGGGAAGGTGTTTATAGGCGGTTACGCGATTGAGCTTATCGGGCTAAACATCGACAGATTGAAATACAGCGGCTGGAGATTTATCGGAGATCGGCCGGCGAAACGAAACGAGGTCCTGGCCGGAATCGATCTCAGGGACGCCCTGAGGCTTGCACCCGGCAAGACGTTGTCTTTGGAAAGCAACGGCGGCAAAGCGGACTTCATAGTGAGCGGCTTCGTAGAAAAAGGTGGCCCTGAAGACAGCAGTATCATCATGTCGATCGAAGACGCATGGGAGCTGACGGGGACAAACAACGTTTTCAGCGCTATTCTCGTCAGGGGTGAGCCGGGGAAATTAGATGGTATAGCCAGGGATATCGTCCGGGATGTTCCAGCGGTTGCGGCCAAGACCCTGAGGCAAGTCGCGTCTGCAGAAGAATCTCTGCTTTCGAAGATGCAGCTCCTTATGACGCTGGTCACGCTTATCGCGCTATTTGCTTCAACAGTCAGCGTGGCTAGCACAGTAAGCGCCAATGTATTTGAAAGGAAGAAAGAGATCGGTCTCATGAAGGCGCTGGGAGGGTCAAGAAGTCAGATCACTCTTTTTTATACGACAGAGGCTGTTATAATAGGACTCTCGGGCGGTCTCTCAGGCTTCATTGCCGGCTATCTATCGGCCCAGGCGATCTCGAGAGGAGCATTTGGTTCCTTCATCCATCTGCCTCAATGGATGATCCTTCTTTCCCTTGCTATGGGACTTTCGATAGCCCTTACGGCAAGCCATTTCCCCGTGAGGGGAGCCATGAGATATGATGCAGCGGCGATACTGAGAGGTGAATGAACATTGGGCAGTGCAGATGAGTTTATAAAATTAAGGTGCGTTTCTAAGGAATATGCTACGGCTTCTGCCTTAAGGGGTATCGACATGGTTGTTGAAAAGGGACAGTGGGTCAGTGTTGTAGGTCCCTCCGGTTCCGGCAAGAGCACGCTTCTCAACATCATGAGCGGTCTCGACAATCCCACCAGCGGTCAGGTCGTTATCGATTCCACGGACATCACCGCGATGAAAGAGGACGAGATGGCGAGATTTAGGAGAGAGAAGATCGGCTTTGTGTTTCAGCAATCGCACCTTATACCATACCTCAACGCGGTGGAGAATGTTATGCTGGCGCAGTATTTTCACAGCATCGCGGACGAGAGAGAGGCTGCCGATTCTCTCGAAAGAGTCGGAATGGGGCACAGGATTGACCACAAGCCTTCGCAGCTGAGCGGCGGCGAGCAGCAGCGCATTTGTATTGCACGGGCATTGATCAACAGCCCGCAGATCTTGCTTGCCGACGAGCCGACCGGCAACCTCGACAGGGAGAACACAAGGAAGATACTGGAGCTCCTAAACAGGCTCTACTCGGAACGGCAGTTCACCATAATCCTTGTCACCCACGATCCCTTTGTCGCCCAATGGGGACGGAGGACAATTACCATGGAAGACGGAAAGATAATCAGGGACGAATACAGATGATCAAGTTGAGCGCTTCAGCAGGTGTCCTACTTATGATGAATAACTATCTGCACGACGTTGCTACAGCCCTGCTGCTTTCAAGCGGCATCGCGATGTGGCTGATGCTTAGGAGGCTCGACGACGCGCCTGCAACTGCGACAGCTGATTACTTTCTTAGGATACACCGCGGCATGACACGTCTTGCGCAGTTCTCTTTATTATGGATAATTATCGGCGGCATACCGAGGGTCATATTCTATAAGGACTTTGAGTGGGCCAACGCTGCGGGCAAAGGTCAGGTGCCTGCCCTGATCGTCAAACACATCGTTGCATTTATTTGCGTCGGATCGGGGATTTACGTCTGGGTCAGAATAAGAAAAAGGATAGTGCATCTTAGAATCCGGACCGGAAAGAGAGAGTAGTGATGAAGAAGATCCTTTTCATAACTCCTCCATATCACTGCGGCGTAGTGGAAGTCGCGGGCCGCTGGGTCCCGCTTACCTTTGTCTACCTCGCAGGTTCCGTCAGGGAAGCAGGTTTTGAACCCGTTATTTACGATGCCATGACGAAGCGGCACGGTTTCCACGAGATAGAGAGGGCGATAAGAGAGAACAAGCCGGACTTTGTTGCAACGACAGCCATCACTTCGACAGTTACCGACGCGCTCGGAGTCCTGAGGGTTGCCAAGGAGGTAAACCCGGGTATAGTTACTATCATCGGCGGCGTTCATCCAACATTTCTTTTTGAAGAGGTGCTTGATAGCGCCTTTGTCGATTATGTGGTCAGAGAGGAAGGAGAGGAAACGCTTAGCGAGCTGCTTTCGACCATCCGAGCTGGCAAGAAGACCCAAAAAGTGAGAGGAATCGCATATAGAAACGGGCAGGAAATTATCGCCACACCGCCGAGACCTTTCATCAGGGATCTTGACCGTCTTGCCAGGGCCTGGGACTTGATAGACTGGAGGGATTACACATACTTCGTCATTCCCGGGAGCAGACTGGCTGCGGTCAGCACATCGAGAGGCTGCAGCCACAACTGTACGTTCTGCTCGCAGCAGAAGTTCTGGCATCAATCATGGCGGGGACGGCGGCCCGAAAGCGTTGTAGCTGAGCTGGAGCACCTGAAGAAGACATACAATGTAAATGTCTTTCTGATCCCGGATGAGTATCCCACCCGGAGCGGGGAGAGGTGGGAGAGGCTCCTTGACCTCCTGAGAGAAAGATGTCTCGGTATATATCTCCTTATGGAGACCCGGGCCGAGGACATCATCCGTGACAAGGACATATTATGGAAGTACAAAGAGGCCGGAGTTGTCCACATTTATATCGGCATCGAGGCGACTGATCAGAAGACGCTTGACCTGATCAGGAAGGACGTCAATGTTGAGACAGGAAGAGAAGCCATACGTCTTATTCACGAGCACGGCATGATAACCGAGACGAGTTTCATACTCGGGTTCCCTCACGAGACCAAGGAAACAGTCAAAAAGACCCTCGCTCTTTCAAAAATTTATAACCCTGACTTTGCCCACTACCTTGCGCTCGCAGCATGGCCGTACAGTGACATGTATAAGGAAATCGAGCCGTACATTGTCGAGAGAGACTATCGGAAATACAACCTGATAGATCCCGTGATCAAACCAGATAGAATGAGCTTGAAACAGATTGATCGGGCGATAATTGACAGTTACAGAAGCTTTTATATGGGCAAATTGAAAGAGATTGTATTGATGAAAGACGAATTTAAGCGACGGTATCTTCTGTCCTCCATGAAACTGATCATGAATAGTTCGTTCATCGTCGACAAGTTAGGCTCTCTTGGGGAAATGCCGCCAAAGGTCAGAACCCTGATCGATAGGATCGAGGCAGAACATAAGCAAAAACCGAAAAGGGAAGGAAAGGTTTCGCGTATCTCAAAGGCAATCAGGATAAAAGCCCCCCTCGACAAAGTATTTGATTTTGTGACAGACCATACTAATTGGACGAAGTTCGTAAATGGCCTTGTCGGTATCCGGAATGTTTCGGGCACTGTGATCACTGCAGGCATTACGTTCGAATGGTCCTATAGAATGGTCGGAATCAATTTTAATGGCAGAGGCGAGGTCGTTTCTTTTCACAAGAACAGGGAATTCTCTATGAAAATGGACGGGGCGTTCCCTGTTCGGGAGACATACCGCTTTGAAAAAGATGCTCATGGAACCATGCTGAGCGTTGATATCGAATACGAAATGCCGGGCAAAGTGCTTGGCGCGATAGCGGATAGACTTATTATCGAGCGGCTAAATCGGAAAGAGGCTGAATCGATCTTGAAGAGGATAAAGACGATCTGCGAATATTTCCCGTCGAAAAGCTCAAGAGAAGGTGAATAGAGAAGCCCACCGTCAAGAGTCAGGTAGAAAAGGTCGGTCATTTTCATCGGCCGGCAATCCTGAAATAAACGGAAGCAACTCCTTAACGCTGTTTTTAAGAAACGTAGAGTAGCATGGAGGATTACGCCTCAAAAGTTGCGGCCCTGCTGCCATCCGCCCGCAGGGGGGAGTTGTGACGCCATCCATGCCTCGGCCGCCTTCACCTCCATCGGGTGCGAGAAGAGGAAGCCCTGACCATAGTGGCATTTCAGGTCCTTCAACTGCGCCAGCTGCTCGGAAAGCTCCAGCCCTTCGGCAATAAGGTCGAGATCAAGGTTCTGTGCGAGGGTCACGATTGTCCTCACAATCTCGAAGTTTTCGTTGTTGACGAACATCCTGTTCACGAACGAGCGGTCTATCTTCAAGGCATTGATCGGGAACCTATGCAGGTAGCTCAGCGACGAATATCCTGTGCCGAAATCGTCTATGTGGATATGCACCCCGAGGTCTCTCAACTGGAGCATAAGGGCGGTGGCCGCCTCCGGGTTTTCCATGATCATGCTCTCGGTGACCTCGAGCGCCAGAGAGGTCGGTGAAAGGCCTGTTTCCGCGAGTATCTCGCCTACGCGCACAGCAAGGTCCGGCTGGGAAAGCTGCTTCGTCGAAATATTGACGCTGAGCTTGAGGGGCGGGTCGGAGGGATACCTGACCTGCCAGGCCTTTATCTGCCGGCACGACTCCGTGAGGACCCACTGGCCGACAGGAAAGATCAGGCCTGTCTCTTCGGCAAGGGGGATAAACTCAAGCGGATAGATGAGTCCGCGCCTCGGATGCTTCCAGCGCACGAGGGCCTCGAAGCCGATGACCTCGTCAGTCTTCAGGTTCATAATAGGCTGGTAATGGATCAGGAACTGGAGGTGCTCCACGGCAGACCTAAGATCCGTCTCCAGCTGCAGACGCTCCGTAATACTGGCGTACATCTTCTTGTCGAAGACCTCATATCGCGCCTTGCCGTGCGCCTTGGCCTGGTACATGGCTATGTCGGCATCACGAAGCATGTGCTCAGGTCTGTCGTATTCCGATGAGCTCATCGCGACCCCGATACTCACGGTGGTAAATATCTCGCTTCCGCCTATATGCAACGGCGAAGCCAGTTCCTTCTGGATCCTTTCGACTATCTGCGACACTTCGTCGATGTCCCTCACGTCATCAAGCAGGATGGCGAACTCATCACCCCCGAAACGCGCGACTGTATCGTCGGGGCGCAGGCACCCCACCAATCTCTGACTCACCGCGACCAGGAGCTGGTCTCCTATCATATGCCCCAGGCTGTCGTTGATGACCTTGAAGCGGTCGATGTCGAGGAAGAGCACCGAGCACAAATAGTTCCTGCGGCGTCTGATCCCCCTGATGATATGTTCGAGACGGTCGATAAACAGGGCCCGGTTAGGCAGGCCGGTCAGCGCATCGTGAAAAGCGTCGTAGATCAGCTGCTCCTCGGCCACCTTCCGCTCCGTAATGTCGGTCTGCGAACCCGCTATCCGGTAAGCCTTCCCGGCTCCGTCCCTCACCGCAAGCCCCCTGCTGAGCAGCCAGCGGTGCGTCCCGTCCTTGTGAAGGATGCGGAACTCGCTCTCGAAATGCGGGGCATGACCGTCTATGTGAGCGGCCATCTTTGCCTCCAGCTGCTTGCGGTCGTCGGAATGCACGAGGTCGAGCCAGTCTTCGGGAGAGCCTCCGATGTCGTCCCCCGAATAGCCGAGCATGGATTTCCACCGGGGGGAATAGTAGATCTTGTTCGACTTCAGGTCCCAGTCCCACAACCCGTCGTTTGCGCCCCTGGCCGCAAGCTCGTAACGCTCCTTGCTTTCCTTGATCTCTTCCTCCGCCAGCTTCCGCTCAGTGATGTCCCTCACATATTCGACGACATGGGACGCCTTCCCCTCTGCGTCCATGACCGGATAAGTGTATATTTCGAGCCACATCCTGCGTCCGCCGGGCAAGGCCAATAGTTTGTCTTTCGAGCACGGGTCGTGGGAGCGGAAGGTCTTTTCGACGATGCAGTTCCGGCACTTCTCTTCCTTGTTCTCGATCGTTTCAAAACAGCTCCGCCCAATAAGCTCTTCGAGCCCCTTGCCTTTGAGGTCCGCATATGCCTTATTGGCCCTCACTATCTTGAAATCACTGCCGATAATGCAGAAAGGATCGTGGATGCTGTCGAATATCGTGCTCAGGAACTTTTCGGATTTGGCAAGGGCCTTTTCCGTCTGCTCCCGCTCTGCTATCTCATTTCGCAGCTTCTCATAACCCTCTTTCAGAAAATTGCTCATGGAATTGAATTTTTCTGTGAGCTCCCCGAATTCGGTCTTATCGCTGTGTGAGACAGTGTAGCCGAGCTCACCGGACGCTATTGCCCTTGTCCCCTTCAGGAGGGCCATTATGGGTCGCGTTATGGAAAGAGTCAGCCAAACGACAATGACGCCCCCGGAGACAAAGCTGAGGGCCATTGTTATGTAGAGGATGGTCCTCGCCCTGTTGATCTTCTGCATGACCGCACCCGTCATGGTCTCGAGCCTTCTGCCCGCCTCTACCGACATCCCCTCGATTACGCCGAGAAGCCTGTTTCCTGTGGCAGCGGCATCCAGTTTCAATTTGTCGATCCGCCCCTGATTTGCAGACGCCGTTATGTAATAGCTCAGGGCATTCTGATAATCTCTTGTAAGCGACTGGATCTCTTCCAGGCGTTTTGCTATGGGAGGGGCATGGTGGCACATGGTGCACTTCTGCGCGGTCGCATCGAGCCTTTCCGCATGGGTCACGATCGAATCAAGGTCTTCCGCGAGCGGTGTCCCGACGGTATATAAGTCCGACTGCACGGCCTGGATGCTTATTACCAGATCGGTGCGAAAATCCTGTATCTGGTGAAGTTTTACAAGCCTGCCGACCCTTGCGGTGGTGTCGTTGATATAAAAAGAGGCCACGATGGCGCCGGATGAAAACAGGACAAAGAGGCAACTCAGCGACAGAACAATCCTTCGTTTCATCGGCCGGATTCTCCCCTTCGCTCTTCCATTGACGCTCTTCGGCAACCCCTCAGGAAAACACGCTCCACGTTCCTTTAACAGCAAGAATCATACCGAAAGACCCTGAAAGAATCAATCTTTCCCCAAACAGCAGCCGACTGCGCAAACCGGTAAGACGTGTAAAGGAAGACAGCCCGGCAGGAAGATGTAACTGCATCTCCTTCCCGATAATTACGGCGGTCGGGTGTAATCGACCGGTCCCTCTTCCGACGTGGGTGAAATGGCACAGAAGCATCGTCGCCCATTAGTCACCGGATACCCGTTAGCCTACATTATTCATGAAATATGGGCAGATGCGGCTCAAGACTCTTTTTGTTTCGATACCTTGATGTAAATTTCCATTGACTTATACCCCGAGCGATATCTTGTCTCAGGGATAGACTTTGATCAGGGTGCCGTCCGGGCGCAGGTCTTGTCACTTCGACAGATCATAAAGAGGCGTGGCTGAGCAGGCGAGTTGGGAAGGGCAAAAGACTATTTCAGGTCCAGTGACTTTCTTGACATACAAGTATGTCTCGGCCTGCCTGGTGAAGTATGTCTTATTCTTCTCCCAGTATTCGTCGAGGGAATATTCCGCACCGGCCTCAGGCTCCCCTTTGTCTAACCTCAGATAACTATGTTCGCAAAGTCTTCTTTCTATTTCCTCGGAGTTCATATCTTCATCGATTGAGGCCTTGAACTTAAATTCGCGTTTTTCGATGCTAAAATTATAATGAGGCGGGCAATCGGAGTCCATATCCCAAATGGGAGAAGATATAAGTGCGAGAAATAGTGTTCTATAGGAATATGGACGAGGGGACAGATGAATAGGATCAACAGAGGAGTAGTAGCTGCGATCAAGAAGTCCCTCAAACAGCTCGAAGGATCGATAGAAAAAGAGCCGGTCGTATTCATCGACGTCAGGGGAGAGTCCAACAAGAGTATAGCGGACATAATGAAAATCAGCCCCGGGACAGTGAACACCCATCTCGACAACATCTATTCGAAGCTCGGCTGTTCAAACAGGCTTTCCGCGTGCCTCATAGCCCTGAGAAACGGACTTTTCCTGCCGGGCCGTGAAGACCGTTTTCTGAAGCGATAGAATCTCATCTTCGGCCTTGTCTTCATATTTCCTTCATACGCAGAAATTAAGCTCTTGATAAGCATACGATTGCGACACACACCGTCTTTCTCATTTACCTGTCCATCATCGCGGCGAGCGGAGAAACGGAAAAGCAGGAACATCTCTGTCGCGTTGATGTGACGAAAACGCCGGACAGGAGGAAATCATGAGCGACGCCTTGATAGAGGACCCGTCACCGGAGCTTTGCGCCAGCAAGATCTTTGAGATCAGCGGCACAAAGCTCGACCCTGAGGTCGCCGCGGACCTCTGGCAGAAGATATTGCAGCACAAGTGGCTGATGTCCGAAAAGCTCGGGCGCGACGTTGGCCTGCGGACTGCCTGCGTGGACCTGCTCGAAAACATGGACCAGGCCCTCAGGGAGTATATGGACTATAAGCGAAAAGACATTCTGGTCGAGATGGCCGCACAAAGGATCGGCAGGGAGAAGTGGGATTCGATATCCGACTCCCAGCCGCCGAAGCAACTGGTCCAAAAGAGGATCATCCTTCCCCTGACGGAGGAGGACCTTTCGAGGAAACACGGCGTCACGCCGCCCAAGACAATCATCTTCTTCGGCCCGCCCGGCACCGGAAAGACCCATTTTGTAAAGGCTATAGCAGGGGTCCTCTCGTGGTGGTACATAGAGATATTGCCGAGCATGCTTATGGTGGACGGGGTGGAAAAGATAGGCGCGAATCTGCACACCGTGATGGAAAAGGCCCGCAACCTGGAGGAGGCGGTGATCTTCATCGACGAGTTCGAGGAGATCGCGGCCAGCCGTGACGCCGCAACACGGATAGACAAATCCATTACGAACGAATTCCTCAAACAGGTCCCTCTCCTGAAAAATCAGGGGAACAAAGTCCTCTTAGTCTGCGCGACCAACTACATCCGCCAGCTGGATGCGGCCCTGCTTCGTCCCGGAAGGTTCGACTGCATAATCCCGGTGGGCGGTCTTGACGAGGACGGCAGAAGGACCATCCTGGAGCAATTTCTGTCGAGGCTCAATACCGAAAACGTCGATCTTAATCTCATCGTGAAGATGACGTCGCGGTTCACGCCTGCCGATATCGAGTACCTTTTCCAGCAGGTGGCGCAATTCGCTTTTGAGCAGGAGCACGCTCGCGGGCAGGATTACCGTGTGACCACCGACACCTTTATAGAGATCCTGCCGAACATGCGGCCGTCTCTGACCGAAGAGACTATCGAGGAGTTCCAAAAGGACAGCATCACCTATTCGCGCGTCTGAACGGGGCGCGGTCTTGCAATCTTTGATATCTCCGGTATCATTGTGGCAAAGCCGGAAGGAGTGCAGATGACAGAAAGATTCTTCTTTTCGATCCCTTCCAGGACCTCGATGACGGGGACGCGATGAGCGCACGTGATTATGCCGAATGGCGTCCCGCCTCCAACCCGTGGCTCATCACGGTAGCCGTGATGCTCGCCACCTTCATGGAGGTCCTCGATACCACGATCGTCACCGTCGCGGTCCCTCATATCGCCGGGAGCCTTTCATCGAGCAATGATGAGGCGACGTGGGTCCTGACGAGCTACCTTGTCTCGAACGCCGTCATTCTGCCGGCCAGCGGCTGGCTTGCCGTCTACTTCGGCCGCAGACGTTTTCTGATCGCCTGTATCGTCATCTTCACCCTCTCGTCCATCGTAAGCGGGGCCGCCTCAAGTCTCGAGATGCTCGTGATCGCCCGCGTTATCCAGGGGGCCGGAGGAGGCGCCCTTCAACCCATTTCACAGGCCATCCTCCTGGAAAGCTTCCCCCCTGAAAAGCGCGGGATGGCCATGGCCGCCTTCGCCCTGGGGGTGGTTGTTGCGCCCATAGCAGGACCGACCGTCGGCGGCTGGCTGACGGACAATTACTCATGGCGCTGGGCCTTTTATATCAATGTCCCGATCGGGGTGCTCGCCATTTTGATGATCCGCACATTCGTTGAAGACCCTCCTTATATCAGAGAGGCCAGGCCGGGGAAGATAGATTGGATCGGGTTCATTATGATGGCGGTTGCCCTGGGGACGCTCCAGGTCATGCTCGACAAGGGCCAGCAGGACGACTGGTTTGCCGCGACATGGATAAGATGGTTCGCATTTATCAGCGTGGCGTCTTTGATGGCGTTCATCTTTTGGGAACGAAGAAGCAAAGAGCCGATCGTACGCCTCAATGTCTTCCGCAACAGGAATTTCGCCACGGGGACACTCTTGATCACCCTTGTGGGAGTGGCCCTTTACAGCGCGATCACTCTGATACCGCTGTTCCTTCAGACTCTCATGGGATACACTGCCCTGGAAAGCGGCCTCGCAGTAAGCACGCGAGGGCTCGGCGCCCTGATCACGATGCCGGTCGTGGGGTTTCTCACGACAAGGGTTGACTTCAGGAAGCTGATAGGGATCGGGTTCTTCCTGGTCGCGGCCTCCTTATGGGTGATCAGCGACCTGACGCTCGACATTTCCATATGGCACATTGCCGTGCCCTCGGTAGTCACCGGAATCGGGCTTTCGATGCTTTTCGTTCCTCTGGCGACTGTGGCCATGGGAACTCTTACCCAGAAGGAAATCGGTAACGCCAGCGGCGTATTCAATCTGATGAGAAACGTGGGCGGCAGCGTCGGAATATCCCTCCTTACGACCTATCTGACCAGGCATTCCCAGGCGAACCAGTCTATACTGGTCTCGCACCTTACGCCTCTGGAGCCCGCCTTTCAGCAGAGGCTTAATGAAATACAGAACTTTCTTGCTGTCCGTCTTGGAACCGCCGGGGCGTACCACAAGGCCCAGCATCTTGTCTATAACTCACTGCTCGTCCAGTCTCAGCTTCTAGCCTTTGTGCAGGGCTTCCGCATGCTTGCGATCGATTGCCTGATCTGCATCACTGTAGTCTTTCTTATGAAGCGAGTTCAGCCGCGCGGCAGTATGTCGGCCCACTAATCCACGGCGTTTCCGCCGCCTGTGGTTTTCTCGCCTTTCTTCTCCGACTTAAAAAGAAAGACAAAGGGAATGCAGATGAGCGCAAGGATCCCAAGGAGCCTGAAGTTGATCACGTATGCAAGCAGGGTCGACTGGTCGAGGAGGTCCCGATAGATAGCGCCGAGTGCCAACCCGGCCGCGGTAACCGGATCGCTCTTTGATAGAAAGAAACTATGAAGCCGGTCATAGGCCTGCACGAAAGAGCGGTCATAGGGGGTAAGATGAGAGACCAGGACCGATTGGTATTTCTGACTGCTCCTTGCCAGGATGGTGGTGATGACGGCGATCCCGACACTGCCGCCCATATTGCGCATGAGGTTGTAGATGCCTGTGCTTGTCCCCATCTTCTCCTTGGCGAGCATGCCCATGGAGATTGTCGTGAGGGGGACGAAGACAAAGCCTATGGCGCTGCCGAGGACTATATTCGGGAACGCGACGTCGAACGGGGCTATCTCCAGATTGATCCTGCCGAAGAGAAACCCGGCCCAGGCGATCATAAGGAAACCCCCGATCATCATAATCCGCGCATCGATCTTCTTGATCATCCTGCCTGCCACCGCCACCGATATCATCGCGCCGATCCCCCTCGGACTGATCGTGAGCCCGCTTTGCAGGGCCGAATAATCCATGAGGTCTTCGAGAAAAAGGGGGAGGATCAGGAGCGTGCCGTACAGGATCGCGCCATAGGCGACGGCAATGACGATACCGACCGTGAAGTTCCGGTCTCTCAGGATGCGCAGGTCCACGATCGGCCTCTTTGCCTTCAGCTCCCTGATGACGAAGGCGATGAGCGAGGCGCCCGAGACAAACGCGAACCAGCGTATCCAGGGGGCCGCAAACCAGTCGTCCTCCTGGCCCTTGTCGAGGATCACCTGGAGCGCGCCGAGACCTACTGCCATGAGGACAAATCCGGCGTAATCTATCTCTCTTCGCGATATCCTTTTTATATAAGGCGGGTCCTCAATAAACGTCTGGGTCATGAGGAGGGCCATGACCCCCACGGGGAGATTGATGTAGAAGACCCACCGCCATGTATAGTTGTCCGTTATCCAGCCGCCGAGAGTCGGGCCGACGATGGGAGCCACGATAACCCCGAGGGCGAAGGCGGCCATGGCCTGGCCCCTGTCTTCGGGGGGGAAGCTTTCCAGGAGGATCGCCTGTGAGATCGGCAGGAGGACGCCCCCGCTTGCGCCCTGGACCACGCGGGCGAAGACGAGCATATCGAGCGTGAGAGCGGCGCCTGACAGTCCCGAGGAAACGGTAAAGACCGCGATGCTCAGAAGGAGGAACCTCTTCCGGCCGAAGAGCCCGCTCAGCCACGCCGTTGCCGGAAGTATCACCGCGTTTGCCACAAGGTAGCTCGTGAGCATCCAGGTGGCTTCATCCGTGCTCGCCGAGAGGCTGCCCGCGATGTGAGGCAGGGCCACGTTTGCCACCGATGTGTCGAGGGCCACCATGAAAGTGGGCAGAACCATCGTGGCCGCTATGATCCACGGACTGAAGGCAGGCGTCCAAACCGACTCGTTCCCCATGCGACCGTTGTCATTCATGACGCTTCTCTAAGACACGCACTGCTTTTGAGATGGACGGGCCGAAGCCCTGCCTGCACTCGCCATGCAAGTGGAACTCCCGTGGCAAGCCACGGAACATCTTGTAAAGGCTTTCATAAACATATGCATAAACTATAGATTACATCATAATGACGCAACAACCCTAGTCCGTTCCCGCAATCGTCCCGGGTGCTTTGGGCCGATCAAATAGGACAGTAAGCCGGATAGAATATTCCGGCAAAGGGAAAGACGCCGTGTCTGAGATACTCAAAGAAATGATCGATTACGCCGCTACGCATTTCGGGACGGAAGAAAAGTACATGGAGGATTTCCACACATGCAACGGAATGCGCTGCCGAATCTCAGGTCCGGCAGCGCACGGTTCCGACTGCGGGCATTCAGCCGCTCTGGTGATACTTCCGGTGGTCGACTAATGTCCTCCGCCGAGTATGTGCAGGCCTGTTCCGAATGGTCCGGGGGTCGGAACATTTTGGCCGTGGCAATCCGAGCAGTTGTTCTGAGAGGGAATATGGTTCGACATAACAGGGGACGTATGTGCCGCCCTGAACTTACCGTCCGCCCAATCATTGAGTAATTCTACCGTTCTGATTGCCATATTGGCCGACATCCTCGCGCAGCGCTCCATCTGCTGGACGCTGAGAAAACCGATGCCCTCGGCGCCCTTCCCTTCTTCTATGCCCTCCGCCTTCATCCACCTGCCTACCGAGATATGACAAACGGGCGTGTGGCTTATACTCTTTGCCTTGAGGTCGGCTTTGGGTCTGTCCGGTATGTAAGTGGGCAGTTCTGTTTCTGAATAGTATTCCATCACCTCGTTGGCTATCTGCTCGCCGGTCTTATGCCCTGTGGCAAGAGAGGCCGCGATGCCCGAGCCGATCAGCGTCCCGCACGTGCCGCCCCATCCTGCCGTGCCGCCGTGGGCAAAAATAAACGCCTCCAGCGGGAAAGACTTATATGGCTCCCCGACTTTCTCCCTGAGCATCCCGACAATGCCGCTCAAGGTGGCGTATGTGCAGAACCCCTTGAACCAGTTATCGTGCGCGAGTTCCGCGACCCTCTTGATTTCCCCGGAACTCAGTTTCTTATACGGCCAGGGGATTTCCGAGGACTTCTTCTTTGCGGCCTCCGCCTTTGTCGCCAGTCCGAGCGCGCCTGCGGAAATAGCGGCGATCCCGGCCGTCCCGGCCGCTAATTTACCCGCGCCGATGATGAGATCTCTTCTGGACAATTGTTTCTTCCCATTCATCACTTCACCGAACATATAAAATATCCTCCTTCTTTGGCGTCCATATGCACCTTTTTATACATAAGTGGTTCGACGCCCAGGTTTGTGACAACTCGTCCGAGACGCTTCGATAACTTGCCGTCATCACCTCCCTCCCGACGACCTGCCTTTCTTTTTCGTTCTCTTTTTTTCAAGGCAACGCATTTACTGAACATTGTTTATCGAAGCGAGTCGTAATCGTCAGTCATCTATAGACGAGACTCAGGCGAAAAGGATACGCCTGCCGTGAGGAGCATGTCTCAATGCGCGTTTGCGCATCGCAGCGAGAAAGTGCCGCCCCGGTCGATACGCCTCTTCGTCCGTCCTTGTACCCCAAAAATACCCAGTGCGGGTGATTTACTTTATCGGCACTGCGCCTATATTATTGAACAGCCTCAGTGCTGCCTGTCGTTGATACCTCCCCAATATAAAAAGACAGGCAGCACCTCCCCTAATTTCTTAGTCACCTTTAATGGGAGTCAAGTCGCAGCATTCACAGATAGCACTTCTTAGTAGGAAAAGCCGGCTTCTATGCTTCTATATTATGATGAGAAGAATGAGAACTTTCTCGATACGCCAGAGGATGTCCGAATGAACGCCCCCGCAGCAAAGCTGCGAGGAATGCGCCTGCCTGTCCGGTAGGCCTGTCTGCCGTCAGGCAGGCTCGCTATCCGATTCAAATTAAGTTCACTGGTCGCTTATCCCTGAATTCTTGTAGAGTGCGCCAACAGTCTACTTACTGTTATTGACACCTATGATATACTCTTCACACGTGAGGGGTTCGAATGGTAATCATTAAAGATTTCATGTTTTGGATAGGATAGAGCCATGTTGAGAATTGCAAGGGTATGCGCTATTTCTCCAAAAGGAGAGGGGCATAATATGGGAAATTTCCCTACTTATTATTAATGAGACTATTATCTCTTGCCGGAGGGTGCAATATCAAAAGTTTGTGACTCATGTGCTCTATTCAGGCCCATAAATTTCGTGTCTATAAGTTTGACAAAGGATGCCGACTAATATAAACTTCTTTGGAAGTAACAAGCTTTTCGACATAAGAGCATCTTAGCAGGAGGGAAATTTTGAAAAAAGAGGCTTTCATTGTCAGTTTATCTCTAATAATTTCTATATTTGTCCTTGTTAGCAGCGTCCATGCTGCGCTTGTTACCTCTCAAGCGTCTATTCCATCACCGCAAAGTGTGGTAACTTTCGATAATTTTGCTCCGGGCTTTATATTTGGTGATGGGCCGCAGCAGGTGGGCACGCCTATCGGCGAAGATATAGTCTGGACGACTACGGATCCCTATAATGAGTCTGTTATCGGCTGCGATAGCTATGGCCTTGGCCCTAACGGTTACTGGGACTGCGGCAAGAGCGGGTTTACTGGTTTAGATACCAACTCGGGCGACATGATCTTTACGTTCAACAGTGGACCTGTCAGTTCTGTCGGCGGATTTATCAATTACATGCCGCTAGAAAGCCCCAATGCCGTTGTCAGCGCCTATGACTGTTCCAATAATTTGCTTGAATCCTATGATATTACAGTGGAGGCGCCCATTTCTACGCCAGGGGCAGCTAATGCAGGGGGCTTTCGAGGCATAAGCCGTCCGACAGCCGACATTTGCCAGTTCAGAGTTTCCAATCAAGAGGTCGTGCTCGATGATTTGACCTTCAGCAGACAGACAGCCCCTGCGGCGATTCCCACAATGACGGAATGGGGCATGATAATATTCATGGTCTTAGCGGGACTTGGTTCCGTCTATTATTTAAGAAGACGGAGACCAGCATAGCAAGGATCTTGCAAACCTGATTAAGGGCGAGAGAATACTCGCCCCTTTTTATTGCTTGATACAAACAGCAATCTTCACCAGTTTCAGCTTTTGGTAACTATGATGTTGTCGGTGTTCCTCCCGAAACAGCATGGGTTTACACTCGACAAAAAGACAGATTACCGATTCTGCTCACGGCGTCACCCTATTCCATTAAAACGACCCTGTTCCGTCCCTGGTTCTTGGCCTGGTACATAGCGGCGTCGGCACTTCTTAGCAAGGCATCGAGGTCCGGCATTTCCCCGCTGAATGCGGCCACGCCGACGCTGGCGGTCAGGTGCATTCTCTGCTTATCGAGGAAACAGCCTTCCCCTTCTATGGCCAGCCTCAGGCGCTCGGCCAATATGAAGGCGTCAGAGGCATTCGTGTTCGGCAGGAGTATGCAGAACTCCTCGCCCCCTAACCGCGCAGCCACGTCTACCTCGCGGCTGTTTTCCCGGAGCGTTTCAGCAAGGCACTGCAGGGCCTCGTCCCCGGCTTCATGCCCGTATGTATCGTTAATGTCCTTGAACCTGTCGATGTCCAGCATGATCAGCGCAAGAGGGGTGTGATAGCGACGGGCCTTCTTTACCTCCTCGCCGCCCCGGATGAAGAAGGACCGCCGGTTCGACAGTCCGGTCAGCTCATCCGTCATGGCAAGGCGCTCAAGCCTGCTGTTCAGCAGGAGGACCTGCTCTTCAGTCCTCTTCTGCGCGACAATGGTCCATACCAGGTCGGCGATGTAAGAGACCATCTCAAGATCTCTTTCATCGTAATCTTCGGGTTTGTTCCCTACGCCGAGGACAGACACAACCCGCCCGCCGCGCATGGTCGGAACGATTAGTTCACGGACCACTTCGGCGTGACCTGCGGGCAGTCCTCTGCGGCGCGGCAAGGACGCATAATCGTTGTGGATGACCGGTCTCCGCAGGCGGACACAATCGGCCCACACGCCCGCCTCGTCAATGGGATAATGCATCCCCTCCCCCTCAACCGTGCAAAATTCATTCTTCGTGCGGGTCGACCAGGCCTGCAGGGTCAGAGTGTCTTGCTCCTCTTCCACGAAGTGATAGAAGCCGATCAGGCTGAAGGTCAGCGCCTCGATTTCATCGAGCGCCTTTTGCATCAACTCGCCCGCGGAATGTGCAGATGCAAACTCCCATAATATCAGGCGCAGACGGTTGATCTCTTCCGCCCGCCTCCGCTCGGAGACGTCCCGGACCTGCGACAGGATATGCGCCTCATCACCCAGCATGATGATCTCTCCGGAATAAAGGCAGTTCACGATCTTGCCCGATTTGATGCGCACATCAAACTCATAGTCTCTCACGCGAGAGTTTGCCCGCAAGCCTGCAACTATCTTTTCGCGGTCCTCCGGGTCGGCCCACAGTTTCAGTGCGATTGAAGAACCGGAGAGCGCCTCCTCGCGCGAATATCCCGTAAGGCGGCAGAAGCCGTCATTGACCTCGATAAAATGCCCGTCTCCGAGCCGGGAGATGAGGATAGCGTCCGGGCTGGATTGGAAGGCCTTGGAGAATTTCTCCTCGCTCAGCCGGAGCGCCGCTTCCGTACGCTTGCGCGCCGAGATGTCCCCTTCGAGCTCGCCAAACAACCGCTGGTTCACCATCAGGAAGAGAGAGAACGTGAGAAGGATGAAGAACATCTGATAAACAATGAGCAGGACCGACTCATAGATGTTGGAGCGGAAGAAATCGTTTCCGGAGGGGGCCGCAAAAATAGCGATCAGGCGGATGACGCTGACGAGGCAGAAGGCCGAGAATACATACCCCGCGCCGCTTGTGATGGCGCGCATGTCCGGCGCCACGCGCCGGAGCATCAGCCAGGCGCACTGCAAGCAGATCGCCAACAAGGCCAGGGTGATAAGGACACTCCGCACGGTGAGGTCGGGGACTACGAGGACAAAATATGCATGAGCTCCGATGAATGCCGCAAGCAGGATATAATTATGGCGTTGAGGCCCGCGCTTTCCCGTGAAGCGCTCCAGGCCGATGTAGATAAGGACAGTGCCTCCGATGATCAGGGCGTTACTGCCGGTCATCGAAAGAAGATCAGGCACATGGCCGCGCAGCGCAAGAAGGGCAAGCCCTGCGAATTGCATCACATAATCGGCCATCCAAAATCCCAGCCCGTCAAAGCGCGCGCGGTTTTGTCTCCACAGGATGGTCATGACGATCATGCAAATAAGGTTGCTGAGCGCATAACTGAAGATTATGGAACGCATGTCAAGCAGGTTCATAAACCTTCCCTGTTCATAGCCGGATATCTCCCAAGGATTTTGCGCTTCCGAGCCTTCGGCACACAATACGCCGGAAGCGCGACAATAAGATAAAAATTGCTTTTAGCCGATCCTATTATTTGGCCCCCGGATCGAAGCCCCGCAGTTTCCCGCCACCGCATCTAATGATAGCACATCCGATGTCCGGCAAGAAGGCTCGGCGCTTGCTATCGCGGACAGCGCAAAGGACAAGCAGGATCTGGATAAGCGGGCCTCCGGTTATTGAATCATTTTATCCGCAAGAGTTAGAATGCCTATACAAGAGTCAGAAAATCAGGAGTCGCAATAATACCATGTCACGCATTACAGGAAATGGCATAGATGTCTCGATCCTCTTTGTCCGCGAGGCTCTCCGCGCCCTCTCCCGCAACAAGCTGAGGAGCGCGCTGGCGGCAATAGGGATCACCATAGGCATCGCAGCGGTGGTCTGCGTCATAGCCATCGGCGCCGCGGGTTCGCGGCAGGCGGAGCAGCAGCTTCAAAGCCTGGGGGACAACCTCGTCTGGATCGAGGCAGGTTCCCGCAATGTAAACGGCGTGCGTTCAGGGAGCCACGGCATGACTTCGCTCACGATGCAGGATGCGGAGACGATCCTTCACCAGGTCTCACGCATTAAGAGTGTTTCTCCGAATGTGGACGGGACAGTGCTCGTCGCTTCAGGGGACCATAACTGGACGACGCATTACCGGGGTGTGACACCGGAATTCCTAGAGATCAGAAACTGGGGCCTGGCAGAAGGTGACCCGTTTACGGCAGCAGACGTTGAACATGCGACCAATGTTTGCCTGCTCGGGCAAACAGTGCGCAAGCAAATCTTCGGGGATGGGCAGGCGGTCGGACGGGAGATAAGGATTAACAAACAGCTCTTCAGGGTGCTCGGGGTGCTGGCCCCAAAGGGCCAGTCTAATACTGGCTATGACCTGGATGACACCGTCATCATGCCCTATACCACGGTGCAGAAGAAACTGAGGGGCAAGGGCTTCACATGGCTTGACGACATCATGTGCTCGGCGGTGTCCGTCGATTCCATCAGCCCCGCCATCGACCAGATCAACGCAATACTGCGCGAACGGCACCATATCCAGCCCGGCGAGGGCGACGATTTCAATATACGCCATCCGGAAGAGGTGATAGAGGCCCAGATCGCCGCCAAGCGGACGCTCGCGCTTTTCCTGGTAAGCGTCGCCTCCATTTCCCTTCTCGTCGGCGGGATCGGGATCATGAACGTGATGCTGGTATCGGTGACCGAGCGGACGAGAGAAATCGGCCTGCGTCTCGCGATAGGGGCAACAGGCCGCGCCATCCAGGTCCAGTTCCTCGGGGAGGCCGTCATGCTGAGCGCGTTCGGCAGTCTCCTGGGAATCTTCGTCGGTTTGGCGGGCTCCTTTGTGGCCGGGCATGTCCTGGGATGGCCGATGTCCATACCCCCGGAATCCCTTATCATCGCTCCCGCCTTCGCTGTAGCGGAAGGCGTCTTTTTCGGTTTTTATCCGGCGTGGAGGGCCACACAGCTAGATCCGATTGCGGCCCTGCGCCACGAATAAACGCAGCCGTTGCCGGGCATCCGAGGGTCGGAACGATGAAAGGATGCTCCCGGCCCAGAACTCTCTCTATCTATCCATATATCCCATACGGCCCATAGGAGTTCTTTCCTGACTAATTGGTCCATGGCGTCTTTGTATTCCAGCTCTGATCGGTAACGCTTCCCGTATCAGTTTCGTGACATGAGATAGCGTTGGAGCCGTTTCCTATATCGACGGAAGAATATGAGTAGTTGCCCGGCATCCTGCCGGAGCCCGAACCTCCGACACCCCCGCAGCCCATGCCTGAATAGAGGCCTTTTTCGTAGCAATAGACCGACGCGCCGTCTCCCGAGCATGTCAGTGACGGCGAATAGGCATTTAGACATGTCTGTGTGCCGCTTCCGCTCCCGGATATCTTCGGTGAAGAATTATTGCCGACGCGGCCTTTGTGGGCTGAGTTGAGACAGTTTGTGACCATCAACCTCGGCAGGCGAGAATTATGGACCGTGTGGCACTTCGAGCAGACGTACTGGTGTTGTATTGTGCTGTTTGCGGTCTTCCACCCCTTGACGGACTCATGTATCCTGTTTTTGTCCTTCCATGTATGGGTCG
>JAJYIF010000050.1 GCA_021790195.1 Nitrospirota bacterium | reverse complement strand
GTCGATTCCGCAAGAAAATTTGTGCTGCTTGGTGTAAAATCTCATTTGAGGCCTCCTTGTGAAAAGATCGGGTTCCTGAATCATATCTGATTCGGGTATGATTCAGGGGGGCCTTAATGAGTATCAACACCATCGAGCCGACCGGGATTAACCTCCGAGTTTTTTTGCAAAGGCTGTTTGCCCCGGTCGGCTCATGGCCAGCGTTGTACGCAAAATAAAATGAAATCACAGGAAAATGACGGCATCGTCGTCTATGATCATTTATCTGTTTGACGCGAGCAGAAGAAAGGGGATTGCGATAAGGAAGAGAACGAGGCTTATTTTTGTGACTTTCAATTTCCTAATGGAGGTATGATGAAATCAACTGCATTTGTTTCCTTTTTGGCGGTTTCCATATTTGTTTTTGCATCGAGTGGCTGCGCGGGTAGCGGCGGTGATAAGTTTTTGGGCGAGTGGAAACTTGTTCAAACAGCAAAGGTAAAATGGTGTTATATGATGCCAAATCTCAGCATTAAGAAGCGCGGCAAAATGTATTTTGTTGAAAATAGCGGTCCAGAGCCAGCAGGCATGCGATGCTTTGATTCAACCGTCATGTCGTATAAAGACGGCTGTTTACTGCCAAATGATAGTCGAGAAGAAACGACCGCCTGCTTTGAGGGTAAATACATGGTAGTCACTTCCGGAGGGGGAGAATTCAACTTTCAGAAAAAATGATAAGACTTGTGAGCAACCAGTCGAGGCGACGCCAACTTATCTGTTATAATTGTCGTAATAGGAGGTTGAGACATGAGCACATATAAGTTTTCCGTGGTCATAGAAAAGGACAGTGAAGGCTATTTTGCTTTTTGCCCTGAGCTTGAGGGCTGCTATACACAGGGTGATACTTATGAAGAGGTTCTGGAAAATATCAAGGATGCTATTCGCCTTCATATAGAAGACAGAATTGAAAGCGGCGAAGAAATCCCACAAGCAGATGCGGTAAGTCTTACCCTGATGGAAGTCGCCGTATGAGCGAAAAGCTGCCGAGGGTAACTGCCGCCGATGCGATCAAGGTATTAGAAAGCATCGGCTTTTCTTTCTCACGGCAAAGTGGCAGCCACAAAATTTACAAAAATAAAGCAGGCAAAAGGGCAACCATTCCTTATCATTCCGGGAAAATCCTACATCCGAAAACTTTATCCAGTATTCTTAGAGACGCAGATTTAACAGCAGAGAAATTCAAAGAACTCCTAAAATAATCCTAAGAAAATGAGACGCGTTCAACAAGCGCATCAACACCGACTTCGCTTAGCTACGCGGGTTATGCTGGTCGTTTGAGTCAAATAAAAGATAATAACGGCAATTGCGCATCACGGCATAGCGACCGACGGCCCAATGGCAGGCTTAGCTCAGCATACATTGTTGCGCGAGGATGTTCTTATTTTGAAATAGATATTATTCCGCTGAATAGTAATACCATCAGCGCAAAACAAAAGTTTACTTTGACCAAATTTAGAGATAATTTCTGTAAAGTCGCTTTTTCAGAAGCAGGTTCTGTTCGTGCTATCTTGGGTGCCAATATCAAGCCTCTATAAAAATGGACAAGTATCATCCCTAACACAAAAACGTGCTTCACGATTAAACCTATCGACCAACTGTTCTCAAAATTACCCATTCCTGAAAATTGCTTACTTAATGCAGTTAATACGGCCCCTGAAACTATCAAAAGAATTATGCTATAGTTCGCCAGAGGAGTAAATCTTTTGGAGGTCTCGCCCGTGAGCTTGCCCGCCTCGGCACCTAAAACTTGTTTGGCGGATGGAAGCGCAATAAAAAGGATAAAAAATATTCCTCCAATCCATACAACGGTTGCGCTGAGATGCAGCCAGTAACATACCGCCAATATTACCTCTTTCATGTTATCCTCCGTTGATTTAAAAGTAGGGGCAAATTGATTTTGATCAATTCACCCCTCAAAAATTGCCTATTTCTTTTTCACGGGCGCCATGCAACCGCACCCGCAAGAACACTTTGCGTCGCTCTTTACGTCGGACTTCGTTTCCTCGGTCTGTTCTTTTGTTTCTTTGTTGTTCTTTGTCATTATTATCACCTCCTTTCTATTAAGTTTATGCTTAATGACTAATATGGAATGGCAAAAAAATATCTTTATTTTGTTTTTTTGTCTTCCTTATGTATTCTCACTAAACTAACCTGTCCGCCTAAACAACCGCAGGTACAGATACGATTAAGTCTTTGACGGCATTTTTCAAGTGCATCTTTATTCAAAGAATAATAAATCCAGTATCCTTGTCTTTCATCTTTCACGAGACCAGCGCCTTTGAGAACCCGTAAATGTTGTGATACCGCCGATTGCGTTATCCGCAAAGCATCGGCCAGGGAGTTAACACTCTTAGGCTCTTTTTTTAGTAATTCAATAATTTCAATTCTTTTATCAACCGAGAGTATTTTAAATAAGTCTGCAGATTCCTTCACAAAGCACCTTTCTATAAGTTTATTAGCATGAACTAATATTAAGCTGTGACGCTTAGATTGTCAAGTCATTGTTTGATTTGTAATTCAGCCACGACAAAGACATAATAGAAAACATGAATGACCTCAGAACAAATTGCTCAAGAGGGACACGGGAATAGCCGTCTTTACTTTTTCAGTTCGGCGTGGTTGCCCCGTCGCCTCATTTTCAGCGTTGTGCCCAATAAAATAGAGGCATTATGAAAAATAAAGAGGAAATTACAAAAACGATAATTCTCCTCATTGTGGGCGGATTCTTAGGCTTTGTCATCGGCGGGGCAATAAATTCTATCTGGTTTGTATTTCGCGCTCTCATCCTTGGGTGGCGCGATACCGCGCCGGAATGGTACTTCAAAATACAAGGCACAGTACAAACAACAATAATGCTCATATCAATAATCATTGGAATGTTCGGACTCCAGTTCTTATATGAAAGAGCACAGAAAAAAAGAAAAACCGAGGCACAATCGGGTAAGGGACGGTAGCTAACCGTCCCTCCCCACACCACCCATCGTGCGGCTCCGCAATGGGCGGTTCGCGGAAAGCACGGCAAAGACCTGATTATGTCTTGGCCGGGTAATGAATCTTGATCCACAATGTGCGAATAGAGGCAAGTCCCCGCTTTTGAAGGAACGCCTGAGATAACCCGCAATTCGTCGATAGAGTTTTAGCAAGATGCCAATAGCCCTTCCTGCTCAACCCCGTGAGAATGGCATGATACCTTGGCGCACCGAGTTTTATCGGCTCGCCGATGCGTGTCTTAGTCCTGCGCCACTGTTTCCAGTAGCACATACGAATGCGACGCCGCAGCCAATGATCTGGACTTACACCCATCTTATTATGCCGCACGGTTGGTCTTTGACCAAGAAAGATGGTCGTTGGACGAAAGAAGATGCTTATGGAAATGCCGACTATATGGACGTTACTTGTCTTGAAATCGCGCAAGCAATGCAAGCAAGACGATGAAAACAAGATTGGCATAGCCGCTGTCTTTCTTCTGATTTTTGATAGTCGTTAGGCTATAATAAAGCAAGAAAATCAATTAAGGAGGTGGGTTTTATGCCGGCAACCATAAAGATGGATATCGAACAGGTAAAGGGCTTAATCTCTCAGTTTTCCGGCAAGGAAAAAGAAGACCTTGCCCGCTACCTCGACAGTTTAACTCTGAAGAAACGATTCAAAAGATTGCTTTCTGCAAAAAAGGGCATTCCTATTTCATATGAGGAGATTACAAGAGAGGTTGAAAAAGTAAGGGCTGCAAGATACAAGTGAAGGCAGTCATTGACACGAATATCTGGGTCAGTTTTCTTATCGGCAGGCTCCTTGCGGGACTTGACGATTATATTCTTGACGGCCTTCTTGAGGTTGTATTATCTGAGGAGCAGTTAGAGGAAATATCGACGGTTCTGAGAAGGCCCAAATTCCGGCAGCATTTTTCAGCAGACGACATCGAAGAATTCTTATCACTTCTCTATAAATCAGCCTGCATAGTCGAGATTCATCATACGATTAGAGATTGTAGAGACGAGAAAGACAACTTTCTCCTTGAGACTGCCATTCGCGGCAAGGCGAATTATATTGTGACAGGAGACAAAGATTTACTCGTCCTGAACCCATATAGAGGCAAGAAGATAATTGGATTCAAAGAATTTGAGGGCGTCATAAAGACAGCGAAACGAAAATAAGAAAGACGTGTAACAAATCACTCGTGCCGATTCGCTTCGCTCTCGGCACAGTTCCGTCGTTGTGTGCAGAAAGTCCACCGCTCATAGTGATGCTGCCATTTATTGCGATATCTTATTCTTTGTCAGCAATGGCTGCTTTCAAGGTCATTCAGTTTATCCATCGGAACTTGGACCTGAATGCAAGAGGCGATGAAAGGATCAATATCTAACGAATCCTTCGTCCGGTAAAAAACAACCCCCTTTTTATAAAACAAGCTATAATCTTGGTAGGTAATATTCTTATGGAAATAAGATTTTCACGATATGCTAAAAGGCGGGCAAAACTATACGGAATTTCTGAGACTACTATAATAGACACTTTAAGGGACTTGAAACCGCATCAAGGCGAACATGAGATTATAAAGGAAGTGTCAGGATTTAAGTATCCTCTAAAGATAATCGTCTCTATTGAAAAGGATTTGATGACGGTAATAACAAATTGTCCGTTGAAGAAAGGGAGGAAGAAATGAGAGTACATTACGACAATGAGGTTGATGCTATTTATATAAAGCTAGGCAACCAAAAGCCGGAAGGCGTTGTTGAACTTTCAGAAGGAGTAAATTTAGATACAACAACTGATGACAAGATAGTCGGCATAGAAATACTGCACGCTTCAAAGAAGATGAACATTAAAACCATCCTCTCCTACGAGCTTGAGCTTGACAATAAATTGATCCGGAAAAGCGCTTGACAAGCAAATCCTCCGCAGCTTATAGCCACCAGCGATTTAGGTCGTTATGAGTGCCCTCGTTTGCCGCCGCCTTATCCGGTTTCAAGCCCGTACTGTTCTATAAGTTTCAGATCGTCTTCGTAGGTCGTACCGGTTGCCGTAAGATAGTTGCCTGTAAGGAGAGAGTCCGCCCCGGCCATAAAGACCATGGAGTTGAATTCCCCGAGGACCTGTCTCCTTCCGCCGCATACCCTCACCTCTTTGTCAGGCAGGATGAACCTGTAAAGGCCTATGATCTTCAGCGCATCGAGAGGGTTCAGCGGGCCTGCTCCCTCCATAGGGGTCCCCTTGATGGCGATCAGAAAATTTAGCGGTATGGAATCCACGCTCAGCTCCCTCAGTGCAGACGCCATTTCTATCCTGTCCTGCCAGGACTCGCCAAGACCGAAAATGCCTCCTGAGCATACGGACAGGCCGGCAGACTGCGCGGCATGGATCGTCCTGACCTTGTCCGCATATGTGTGGGTAGAACATATCGACGGGAAGAACTTCTCCGAGGTCTCCAGATTATGGTGGTAGCGTTCCAGTCCGCTGTCTCTGAGAAAGGACAACTCGTCTTTATCGAGAAGCCCAAGGGTCGCACAGGGGAGAAGGCCGATCTTCCTGACACCGGCGATCATGGAGGATATCTCATGAAGCTCTTTCTTTCCGACCTTTCTTCCGCCTGTAACTATGCAGAACCGCTTGACCCCGGCCTCTTTTGCCTCGCGGACCTTTTCCAATACCTGTCTTTCCCCCATGAGAGGATAGACAGGGACGTCGGCGAGGCTTTTCGACGATTGCGCGCAGTAGGAGCAGTCCTCGGAGCATGCGCCGGATTTGGCGTTGATGATCGCGCAGAGATCGACCTTCTTCCCTCTGAACTTCTCGCGTATCTCGCCGGCAACTGAAAAAAACCTGAAAAGTTCAGCGCCTTCTAGAGAGGAGAGATAGATCGCTTCCTTAGTGGAGAGGGCACTGCCGGCGAGCACGGTTCTGCGGAGACCGTCGAGCATTATTCCGACCGCATCGACTCGATTATCTTCGCCGTATCACTAACGCTCAAAATCCTGACAGACCCTATTTTCTCGGGAAGGACGAACCTCAGCTCACCCGCCACGGCCTTCTTGTCAAGCTGCATTGAGGAAAAAAGCCTTTCGGTCTCCAGGCCGGCCGGGACAGAAGAAGGCAGCTCATAAGAATCTATCAGGGAGCGTATCCTTTCAACGTCCTTGCGGTCCAGCAATCCGAGCAGGGAAGCCAGCTTAGCCGCCACCTGCATCCCGATGGCAACAGCCTCACCGTGGATATAGGCGGCATATCCTGTCGCCGTCTCGACGGCGTGACCGACTGTGTGGCCGTAATTCAAGATCGCCCTCAGCCCTCCCTCGCGCTCGTCCTTCGACACGACTTCCGCCTTTATCTCACATGAGCGCTTGATTACATGTGTCAGCGGATCCTTCTCCAGATCAAGGATCGCGCTCCTGTTTTCATCGAGGAAGCTGAACAGTCCGGCATCCCAGATCACGCCGTACTTTATCACCTCCGCCATACCGGCAAGGAACTCCCTTTTCGGCAGGGTCCTCAGCGTATCAACATCCGTCCAGACGAGCCTCGGCTGATAAAAGGCCCCGATCATATTCTTCCCGAGAGGATGATTGACTCCTGTCTTTCCCCCGACCGAGCTGTCAACCTGCGCAAGAAGCGTCGTCGGCGCCTGAATAAAGGATATGCCTCTCATGTAAGTGGAGGCCACAAATCCCGCGATGTCCCCGATGACCCCTCCTCCGAGGGCGATTATCGCGGATGACCTGTCAAGTTTCCTCTTCAGGAGTTCCCCGTAAATGTAATACGCCCAGAAGAGGTCCTTGTACGCCTCTCCGTCCGGGATAATGATTGTCGATACGTCCAGTCCGCTCTTTCTCAACGAACCGGACAGCGCCTCTCCGCATAAGGCGTAGACAGTAGGGTTGCTTACAAGGGAAACCCGGCTGAACCTGAAGCCCTTAACCGCTTCCGCCAGGCCGGCGAGTATGCCGGATCCTATGTGTATGCCGTAGCTCCTCTCGCCCAGATCGACTCTTATCTCTTCCATCCCATCCGCTCCAGTATCTCTTCCGCAATGCTCAGGGGCGTCTTCTGCTCGGTGTCGATCATGATGTCCGCCTTCTCATAGAAAGGTCTCCTGAATTCCATAAGCTCTCTGATCCTCCCGAGGGGGTCTTCCACCTTGAGAAGCGGCCTTTCGCTGTTTGTGCTCGTCCTCTCGAAGATCGTTTCCGGGGTCGCGCTCAAACAGATGATCACACCGTTTTCCCTCAGGATGTCCATGTTCTGCTGCTTCAGCACTGCTCCTCCTCCGGTCGAGATTATCACGTTCCTGTTACGGGAGACCTTCCCTATCATCTCCGTCTCTATGTCGCGAAAGGCAGGTTCTCCGAACCTGCCGAATATCTCGTTTATGCTAATGTTCTGGTTCTTCACTATTTCGTCGTCTACATCAATGAGCTTCCATCCAAGGATGCGCGAAAGCTCCCTGCCGACCTCTGTCTTTCCCGTTCCCATAAAACCTGTAAGAACGATGTTTTTCATCAATGAAATCGCCTTTTTAGCCACAGAGATCACAGAGAAAAAAATCCGAAACAAATCCCGAAAGACGAATGCTCAAGTGCAATTCTGTATTTTGTGCTCAAAATCTTGGTTCTTTCTCTGTGTCCTCTGTGAACTCCGTGGTAATTATTGCGTATTCTTCAGAACCGCTTTACGTATTCCATATACGCCTTATAATTCGATGCAACCTCTTCCATGCTGTCGCCGCCGAACTTTTCGAGAAAGGCGCCGGCCAAAACCAAGGCCGTCATCGCCTCTCCGATCACCGACGCCGCGGGGACCGCACAGACATCGGACCGTTCATAGGCAGCCTCGAAGGGCTCCTTGGTGACGATATCGACGGAAGCGAGGGGTCTCCTCAACGTTGGAATCGGCTTCATGGCTGCCCGCGCGATGACAGGCATGCCGTTCGACATACCCCCTTCTATTCCACCGGCATTATTGGTCTTCCTATAAAAACCAACGCGCAGCGCATAGCGTGCAGCGTCCGGTTCTGTCTTCCGACTGTCGACTGTTGACTGCTGACCGTCGTAAAATATCTCGTCCATCACCTCCGAGCCGAAGAGTCCCGCCGCTTCAAACCCGAGACCTATCTCGACACCTTTTATCGCCTGAATCGACATCAGCGCCTGAGCTATCTTTCCGTCCAACTTCCTGTCCCACTGGATATAGCTGCCGAGTCCCGCGGGAACGCCGGTCGCAAAAACCTCGAAAACGCCGCCTAGGGAATTGCCTTCCTTCACGGCCCTCTCTATAAGCGCCGCCATCTTGACTGTCGCATCCTCATCAGGACATCTCACGGGAGAAGCCTCGGCTTTTTCAAAAATCTTTATTAGTTCTTCCGTCGACTGCCGACGGTCTACTGCCGACTGCCGGTCGCCTATTTGTATAACATAGCTGCCGACTGCTATTCCGAATTCCTTGAGGAACTTTTTCGCGACAGCGCCGAGGGCGACCCTTGCGGCTGTCTCCCTTGCGCTCGAACGCTCCAGGATGTTCCTTATGTCGTGCTGGTGATACTTGATAGCACCCGAAAGGTCCGCATGTCCCGGCCTCGGCCTCGTCACCGGAGGAATAGAGCCGCGGAATTGCGCATCGGACGACATGCCTTCAGTCCAGTTCTTATGGTCCCTGTTTTCGATTAGGAGCGTGATGGGCGAGCCGATGGTCTTTCCCCAGCGGACGCCGGATATGATCTCGGCATGGTCGGATTCTATCTTCATCCGTCCGCCTCTTCCGAAACCGGACTGTCTTCTCTTCAGTTCATTATCGATATCGTCGGGGGAAAGGCTCAGGTTGGAGGGCATGCCCTCCATCGTACCTATAAGGGCCTTCCCATGAGATTCCCCTGACGTGAAAAATCTGAGGCTTGGCATGCTCAAAGTATATCATAAAAGAGAGAGCGGAAATTATGTAAGTCTGTTCATGCCAAGCTAAAATAGATTTCTTGATAACGCCATACCAATAGAAAAGTGTAAGTCATGGTCGTCATTCCGGGCTTGACCCAAAATCCAGTGACTTTTTGCCTTATTGTCACATCTTAACGTCGCCGGATACCGGCTTTTGCCGGTATGACATACCCGTGTGTTCTTGGAAAAGTGTTTAAATGAATGCAGTTCTTTCTTACTGCCTTCTGCGTCTCAACAAAGCTACTGCTATAAATGGAATCAATAGCACCGCGCTATCGGCAACTGCTGACGATGCATTCTCTTTGCCGCCGATCGAGCATCCGCCCCCGCTGCTGCCGGATGGCGATGGGGATGCGCCTGTACCCGTAAGGGAGACGGTCACCGTAGGAGAGGCGGTATCGTTAGATGGAATGGATATAGCAGCACTCTTTGAGCCCGCAGACGCCGGGGAAAACTTTGCTTGAACAGTGCAGTTGGACTGTGGCGCAACAGTCTGCCCC
>JAJYIF010000023.1 GCA_021790195.1 Nitrospirota bacterium | reverse complement strand
TATCGTTTCAGGATAAGCAACAATGGGACCGTGGCATGGTTCGATCGGGGCTGTGGAAGCAACGGGGTTGGAAGTTGCATTTCAAGCAAAGGACTGATTTCGTTGAATGCGTGGACGCTGATAGCAGTCACAGGGGATTCCACGGGCCTGAAGATATATATCAATGGAGTTCTTGACAACAGCAACAGCGTGCCCTATAGTTCGCCGAGCACGACGAATGCACTTTACATAGGTGCGGACCCGGCATTTGGTGAATATTTCAACGGTTTGATAGACGATGTCGTCATATACAGCAGCTCATTGAGCGCTCCCCAGATCCAGACCCTCGCGCAGGGAACGGTTGAATATTTAGGCTGTGATACAGGAGTGTGCACGACGTCGCCGAGGAACTTCACCAAGGCTTTTTCGGCTCACGGAAACGCGAAGTCCAATCAAGGCGGGTGGGACAGCACCGGAGGGACGGGACTCGACAACGATCTCTCAGGCAAGAACATGAGGGCCGCTACACGCAATGTCCAGTGTTTTGACTGCCACAGCTCTCACGGCTCCAAGCTCGTCGGGAACACCTCGAGTTATATAACTACGTACGGCCCCTCAAAATGTAACAGCACTGTTGACAATTTCAAGATCTGCGCTTCGAATGCGGACTGCAGCGCAGGTGTTGCGTGCACGAGCGTGGGACACTGGGGCGGCAACCTCAAGGAGACTGTGGCAAACAGGGGCGGCTACTCAATGGATTATACGGCCTCGTATAATCCTAATACCACGGGGGTCAACCCCTACGCCGCCGGGGCGGGTCAGTGCTTCGACTGTCATGAGACCAGGAACGCCGTCCGTCCTTCCTGCTCGGGCTCCGGGACCTGTTCCACACATACGGACCAGACTAGCTGCCAGTCGGACGTCAATAACTGTATATGGTCGAGCAAGGGAATACCGTGGGGGTATTCCGAGACCTTTGGCGTGGCGAACCCCATAATGGGATACAAGGACACTTCGCGTTTCGGGCAGGGAGTGAAGGCGTCCCAGTCCCGCTTCACTTACAGGGCAAATAAGAACACCATCGTCGGAGGACACTTGCATGCGTCGTCCTCCCTTATTACCCCTGCGCAACAGAGCATCAACGGTCTTTGCACTTATTGCCATGACCCGCACGGCGTAAGCCCTATCCTCGGGACAAACCAGGCATACGGAGTGCCCCTTTTGAAAGGCACGTGGCTGACCTCTCCTTACAAAGAGGATTCACCTTCGATGTCGAGCGGAGTACAGGGGTCCAGAAGTAACGAGTATCCGTCGACCAGCGCGCTGCAGACCGTGCATATAGACCAGAACACTTTCAATAACGGATCGATATCCGAAACAGACTCGCAGTTTGCGGGCTTGTGCCTGAATTGCCATCCAAAGGCAAATCTCACGGACGGAGTGACCCACACATGGAGGGACAAGAACAGGATACACGAGTCAGTGAAGGGCTGGAAGACAGCGGATGCAACGATACAGCATAATTACCCCTGTTCGAAGTGTCACCAGCCGCATGATTCAGGTCTTCCTAGACTTCTGCAGACCAACTGTCTTGATTACAATCACAGGGGGCAGGTCGCCTCCGGCGGGCAGCCGAGCAGCGGCGCTGGTTCTTACGACAACGGCAGTTTTCCTAAAGGCAGCAACAAGAACTATCAGTCGAATTGCCATCCGACTCCCGAAGGATGGCCGAACAACTACTGGAACATCAAGTCGCCGTGGTAAAAGGAAGAAGATCAAGAAGTTTAAAGAGGTCAAAAGTAAAAGGTCAAACAGGTAAAGACAGAACGGGTTAAGAGGTGAAATGGGGCAAGAAGGTGCGCTGAAAAAAGATGAATGAATTAAACGTGGTCGGTATTGTAAGAATGCAAAGGGTCAAAGAGTCAAAGGAACGAAGAGAAGAAATGTCTTTGTTGCGCGTCGCGCATCATGCGGTACGTGTCATGGCTTTTCTAGGTGCCTCTTTGCCTCTGTGGTTATATTTTCTTGTCCTTGTCTTTTTCATATCTGGCGGTTTCCCTCTTACGGCTTACGGCATGGGCGGAGATATTACGGGGCAGCTGAGAGACGCAAAGACGGGACAGCAGCTTCCGGTCGCTGCGACGGCGGATTCCCACGGAAATGTCGTTATCGCGGGCTCGCAGAACCTGACGGGAGTCAGTCAGTTTTACACCATAAAGATCAGCACAATTTCCCCCGGCGCTCCGACTGTAGCCTGGACTTCCACCCTCGGCAGGTGCTCCAATGCGGTCTCGGCGATTTGCTCGGCGGACGCGGATTGCGGAGCGGGCTCCTGCAATGTGGCGCCTCCCTCGCCGGGCGATCAGATCGGCGCAGTGGCCACGGACGCGGCCGACAATGTAATTGTCGCAGGGCATGTGAACAACGGGACCAACTTTCAGTGTGAGGTCATCAAATACAATGCGTCGGACGGTTCAGTCCTTTGGAAGCAGACATACCCGGCCTCGCCGACTTCGAACACTTACTGCGACTCGATAGCCGTGGAAAAGGGAGGGGTCTGCTCCGGCTCAGTCTGTTCCAACCACGGGGGCCGCGCCTGCTCTTCGGACGCCGACTGCAATGATATTTATGTGGGCGGACACACGGGGCCCCAGGGCCAGGAGAATTTCTTGATTCTCGGCTACACGCCTGCGGGTTTGCTCGATACCGGCTTCAATTCCTCCGGGGTTCTGATATATGACGCGACCCCACTGGGAAAAGACGTGCTCACCTCCCTTGTCTGGACCGCCGACGGCGCTGTGGCCGCAGCAGGGTATTCGCAGAGAGGTATCTGCAGCCTCGACAGCTCGACAAACTGCTCGTCTGATGCTGATTGTCAATCGTCTGGAAAAGGCACTTGCAACCTGAGCAATTTTGATTGTTTTACCGCTAAGATCGGCGCAGACGGCTCAGTGCAGTGGACGCAGCGATACCCCGGAGCGGGGACTGGCGGAGATGACAGCCGACGAATTATAAAGGCGGACGCGCAGGGCAATGTCGTCGTGACTGGCAATGTCATGAATTCCACCGGCTCCACCGACATCCGTACAATGAAGTACAACGGCACAAACGGGACACTGATAGGTTCATGGACTTACAGCAGCGGTTACGATAATGTCCCCAAGGACATGCTGATCGATAATGCGGGAGACATATACATAACAGGCTATGCAACGAACCCCGACAGCTCAAACAGATTCTATGCCGCCAGGTACAACGGGGCGAGTGGCACGGGCGCAAAGGTGTGGGAGACGATAGGACTCGGACTTGGCAACAGCAATTCCGCCACCGCCTCCGGGATTGTGTTGGACTCCTCGGGCGATGTGTTTGTGATGGGATATGAATATAACGCGTCTACGGCCGGCTTTGATTGGCTGACGGCCAAATACAAGGGGACCAACGGGAACCTCCTGTGGCAGACAGCCTTTGACGGTGCGGCGCATAAAAACGACGAAGCCGTTGGAGCGGTCTTCTCCATGACATGCACCAATGCGCCCAACACTGTCTGCGCGACAGATGCCGACTGTGCCTCGCCCGGCACATGCGGAAACTTATATGTGGCAGGGTGGTCCGATGCATGGACGAACTCGGCTCAGGACTATGATTACTATTTGATAAATTATGACCGGGGACTGCTAAACCCGCCCACGGACCTCACTGCCTCCGCGGGTGTGTGTCCGGACAACATTACGGGCTGCACGCAGGATTCCGACTGCGGAGGAGCCGCTGGGAGCTGTGCGGCCACGAAGATAAGACTCAGCTGGCAGGACAATTCAACGAATGAGACCGATTTCGTTATAGAGAGGAAACTCGGGGAATTCGGGACCTATGCGGTCGCCGCGACCGTGTCGGCCGGCGCCTCCTCTTACACCGACACCGACCCGTCTCTGACTGCGAACACCAATTATTATTACAGGGTCAGGGCGCACAATTCGAGCATCGGGCTATACTCCAATTACAGCAACGAGGCCAATGCGCTTACCACGGTGGTATCTTTTTCCGCGCCTGCCGGCATTTATCTGTACGATAACGCCTCGGCTTATGTCTGTTACGACTCATCTTCGGACACCATAACGACAACCGCGTGCAAGAAGAATATTGATTGCACTAATGCCGGCATATCGGGGTACTGCATAACGGACCGCGCCAACGAAGTCGCAACTGCGATAACCGCGAGCACGGACGACAACCCGGTGGCGACCGGTTACAGGGCCTCATACTTGCTGAGCTACGAGTGGTACACCACCAAACTTAACAGGTCGGATATGAGCCTCATATGGAGCGGCACTTATGGAGACGTCGACCGGGAATATGAGGCGGCGTGCATAGCGGGAGACAATAACGGAAATACGCTGGTCTCGGGTTATGCGGAAGTGCAGGGCGCGGGCGGACTTGTCTATCTGCACCAGATCTCGACTCTCAATTATTCCGGTGCTTACCCCTCTTCAGGCAGCATGACCCTGTGGGAGTCCCAGTTCAACAACCCGTTCCAGCAGAACGTCGATCCTGTAGCAATAGCCACGTCGATAGACGGCTCAAACAATGTGGCCGTGGCAGGATACGGCAAGAATAAAGTATGTTCCAATAACTCCTCCACAGTTTGTTATCAGGACAGTGACTGCGGCTCCGGGAATACCTGCGTAACGGGCAACGAAGGCATCTACGTCATAAAATATCTCTCCGGAGGACAGTGCGCCATTTCCCAGGGCACTTCCTGCCTCTCTGATGCGGACTGTCAGTTCCCCGATTATTGCACGTCCCTCTCGAACTGGATCTCACGTTACGACGGACCGGGGCAGGGAAACGACCGTCCCTCCTCAGTCGCCTTCGACCAGGACGGCAACGTGTTTGTGGCGGGTTACGTCCGCGACGGCACGCTCAATCAGGACGATTTCTTTATTGCAAAATACTGCGGCAGCAATGCCTGTTCCGGCAACTCTAATAAGGCCTGCGGCAGGGACACGGACTGCAGCCAGGCGCTGTTAGAAGGGACATGCTCAGGAACGTATTCTAAATGCGGCGGCAAGTCCAAGGGGCAGACCATCTGGTCCGGTATCTACTCAGGGACCGGAAATGGAAACAATCATGCAACGTCTTTGGCTGTGGATAATTACGGGAATGTGTACACTTCCGGTTTTGTGAAGGCGCAGTGCGCCGACCCTTCATTTACGACCCAGTCCGACTGCGCTTCTGCCCTCTGCTGCAACGGCGCGCCGTATTCGACCCAGGGCGCCTGTGAAGCGGCCGGCGGAACATGGGGCAGCTGCGCTTGGAACGCTGTAGCCGACGAAGATTGGTGCACCACAAAATACAGCGGCTCCACGGGCCAGGTGTTGTGGAGATCTTTCTATGACGGCCCGGCCCATGGAGACGATGAGGCGAAGGCGGTAAAGGTGGACCCCGTTGACGGCAACGTGGTTGTGGCAGGCACGAGTCTGGTATCCTCGGGTACCTGCGCGGGATCGCCCTCCACTTGCTCCAATTACCCGGCCAAGACCTGCAGCACCAGCTCGGACTGCGACAGCCATGATTTTCATGTCGTCCGCTATGCCGCCTCGGACGGATCGGTCATATGGGAGAATGACTTCCGGAGCCGGAGCAGCGATGACGCCCTTGTGAGTTCCATGGCGATGGATTCTTCGGGATATATCTATGTTGCGGGCGATGCATACAACGGCTCTAACCTGGACATCATGTCGGTGATTTATGATTATGCTCAGGGCAATGTCCTCGACGCGATGATGTTCGACGGCGCAAGGTGTTCCAATGATTACACCAAGCTTTGCACGGCGGCCACGCAAAGCGCGGATTGCGGCTCCGGGAATACTTGTTTGACCGGACTGACCGGCAGCGCAGGAGGCGACGACGTTGCGAACGCTATTGCGGTCAACAACAGGGGCGAGGCATTCATAGCCGGTTATTCCATGAACCCCTACCTGAATCAGGACTTCTTGGTGTTGAAGCAGAAGAACTCGTACGTGATGCCGACCCCGGCGCCCTTCACGGTCGTTGCCGCAACAACTTACAGCAATAACTATAATGTCAATCTGACATGGCATAACAATACAAAACTATGCTATAACGGGTCTGCCGTCGGCGGCATGTGTTTCGCGGACAGCGATTGCGGCTCCGGATATACGTGCACAGCTACTACCGGCGTCAACATTGAGAAAGTCCCGGCCGTACTTCCGGGTTTATTACAGTGTCCGTCACCCTCTGACCCCGGCTGGACCCTCGTCAAATCCTTCAGTCCGGGGACAAGCGTGGCTGCTTCGTGGACTGATACCGGCTTATCGGAAGACGCCAATTATTGCTACAGGATAGAAGCGACCACAGGGGCCCGCTCGTCGAGGAAGCTGACCGCGGGTGTTACAACAACGCTGAGTTCGCCTGCCAATCTGAGCGTGAACGTTTCAAGCATCACCACCGGCAGCATGTCTCTCTCGTGGAGTTCTGTCACCGGACCTGTCGCGCCGGGACCTCCCGGACAAAACGGGACGTCTGCGACTTCGTATACGCTGGGATACAATACAGATGGGACTCAGACATATACCGCAATTATGACCCCGACCAACTGTTCCGGCATTGGCGCTACAAGCTGCACGCCGTCGGGGCTTGCGGCCGGAACCAAATATTACTTTGCTGTTTACGATACCGACTCATACGGCAATTCCTCGTGGAGCAGCCAGGTGAACGCCTGCACATTGCCGGCCGCCCCGGCATGGAACAACTCGTGGAACAACACGCCTTTTTCGGACATAGAGACAACGTCTATTACCGTCAACTGGAACGGCGTCACGGGGGCAACTTCTTATACTCTTCAATATGAGTGTCTGGCGCCTTCGGGCTGTACTCCATCGTCATGGACCAATGTTCCCGGTTGCGTCGGCATAACGGGGACATCATGTGTGGCTGCCAGTCTCACGCCTGGCACAGAGTATAATTTCCAGGTTAATGCGGCCGGCTGCTCCGGCAGTTCAGCCCCGAGTACGCCGGTCTATACGTTTTCGCTTCCAACAGCGCCGACCATTTCGAGTGTGACCCGGAGCGCCACCTGCAGCGACAACAATGCGACCATCACATGGAATAGCGTGGCCGAAGCAACCGGCTATAATGTCGAGTATTCGACCTGCACCGATCAGAACCCAAACAATTGCATCGGCGGATATTCCTGGAACAATAATTGGCAGCCTGCTGGAAGTACGACACAGACGACTTTCACCTTTCTCATGAACCCGGGCTGGGCTTATCAATTCAGAGTGTCTTCGACCGTGAACAGCGGCGGCACAGCATCGGCCCCCAGCAATGACCTGGGCGTGTGGGCCTGTCTTGGAACGCTCACACAAAATGCCGTTATCCCTGTATCCAATACGTCGCTTAAGCCCAACTGGATCGACATTCTCGGGGCCACTAACTACGATGTGCAGCGGAAAGACTGTACCGGCCCGTGCACCGGCGGAACTTGCACCGGCGGCACTTACAATACAGTTTCAGCCGGGGCCGGACTCGCCTACAATGTCAATTCATTTACAGACACCGGCCTTACCCAGGGTGTGTCTTACAGCTATATCATAAGGGGATACAATACGGCTGTGGGAGGGACAAATCCCGATATAAATGATACATTCAGCAGCGGGATAAACTCCACGACGTGGTGGCAGGCGGGCTATTTGGGATCGACGCCCTCAACCACACCCCCCATAAATATCAGCGATGGTAACGGCTCGGCCGCTGTTGCCTCGGCAAACGGAGCTGTGGAGTTTGATACGACGAGCAACGGGAACGACACTTCGGGCGCAAATGAGTCGCAAATGGGCCTGAACAATCTTGCGCCTTTTGCGGGCGATTTTGATTCACAGATCGACTATAACCTGCCTAACGGTCAGGTCACTTCATATAGTGGTCTGCAAGGGATGAATTACTATGTGGATTTTCGCGTAGATCTCTCCTCCGACGGCAAGACGAGGGTAGCGGTGCAACGTCATGTCGACCCTGCCGGCAACGGATATACGGCCGGCGTTTTTGTGGGTGACGTCCCGCTGAATCCCGGTAACATCACATCATATATGCCGACCAGCGATACCTCAGGCACATTAAGAATCAGCCGCTCAGGATCGACCGTATATGCTTACGTTTGGACAAGCGGCGTCTGGAAGCTCCTGGCCGAGGCAACAGATCCGAATCTTAAAGGGCAGCCCGTAAGGGTCTATGTCTTCCAGAACGCCCTGAGGAATAATGCTATCAGTCTGAAAGCGCAGGTCGATAATTTCATAGCGACTTTCCCGGCAATAACCCCTAACGGACTCAGTTCTCCCCCGGATGTTTACAGCAATGCACAGTGTATGATGGTGCCGCCTCCGTCGCCGGACCCTCTTACGCTGTCCAATGTAACGTCTTCCCAGATACAGCTGAGCTGGCAGAACAACGGCGGTGGATTATATACGGGATACGCGATCGAAAGAAGCGCCAATGTTAATGACGATCCCGGGGGAGACGGCACCGCCGGCAACTGGGGAGGTTACTCCCAGATCGCAACTATTACCAATCCAGCCACACTGACATATACGGACACGGGCTTGACGGCCGGGTACGGATACAAATACAGGGCCAGGGCCACCTATGGCTCCGGATCATATACTGCGTATACAAGTGACACGAGCTCCTATGTGAGAACGATACCGGCGGTCCCCGCAATATCGGGCTTGACGCCGAATTCCACGACTCAGATAACTGCAAACTGGAATGATGTGATTGGAGAGACGGGATTCAATTTCTACTGGAGGGCCAGGTCGGGCAGCAACGACTACTGCAATAATGACTGCACACAGTGGAGCAAGGCGGGCGTGGGCGAATGCAGTAATTGTTATGGCGGCCCGAAGTATGTTCTGTCCGGCCTGACGGAAGCCACTACGTACTGCTTCGCCGTGGCGGCGATCAACGGATCGGGAAGCTCTGCGTGCAGCAATACGGGCTGCACAGCGGGCTCGACGAACTGCTGGAGGGAGACTACTCCTTTAGCGCCTGCACTGAACGCACCTTCGGGCATAAGCACAACTGGCATGTCGCTCAACTGGAGCCACGTAAACAATAACGCGGGCTATGCGATACAACGCAAGACAAAATCAGGCGGCACCTATGCACAGATCGGCACGACAGGTACAAACGTGGAGAGCTATACCGATTCGGGCCTCGATCCGGGACAGGTCTATTATTATCAGGTGTATACCTTAAACGGCGAAGGCAACCCGTCCGCACCGAGCAATGAAAAATATGCGAGGACTACGCCGCTCGCGCCGTCGGTGACTCTGAGCATTGCATCTTCCTCGCAGATTACCTTGTTGTGGCCCGGAGTCTATGGAGCGAGCGATTACAATATCCTGAGAAGCACGAGTATAGCCGGGACATATATACAGATAGCCGCCACCAGTCAGCCCTATCAGGAGGGTTATTGCGGTCAAACTTATCCTTTTGTCGGATGCGCCACTCTTTCGCCTATGACGGCCTCTTATAACGACACCGGCCTTACGGAAGGGACAAATTACTGTTATGAAGTTGTGGCGTATAATTCGGGGTCCGACACGGAGGCGGCCCCTAGCGCGAACTCCGCTCCAAGCTCGCCGGAGTGCAATTATACTTCCGGCATTGCCGCTCCAAGCATCACCGGCAGCCACGCCGTGAGCTGTCAGGCCGTAGAGGTGGACTGGACCTACAGCCAGAGTGGTTACAGCGGCATCGACGGTATCTCGATTGAGGCACAGCTCAATGGAATATGGTCCGAGATAGCGTCGATAAGCGCTCCGGGAGGCACGGGCGGGGCGTTCATCGACAAGTCGGGGTTGAACCCGGGATCGACATATAATTACCGGGCAAGGGTCTATCGATGCGAAGACTTGGACAAGAACCCATGCGCCTGCGGTGCAGCGTTGTGCAAAACGGACTACTCGGCGTATAGCTCCGTCACAAGTGTTGCAACACCCGCTTTCTCGTCGGGCTGCAATACATGCTATTAGGGGAGCTTGAGGCGATCAATATGATTCACATGGTAGTAAGAGGGAAGGGACTGGAAGAAGCGAGGTGATGAAAAAGAAGAGGTCGGCAACCCTTATGATCACGGGAAGCGCCGTCATGCGTCCCTGTTAGCGACTATAAAAAAGATACGGTGTTAATAAAGGGGTAAGAGGAACGAGCTCGGAGACTCGATAAGGAGGTAACAAATGAGAGGCGCTTTAGTTAGAAAGGGCGACAGGATTCCGCAGAGAAGGATCGTTACGAAGAGAGAGCGTGAGGTGCTGAACTGCCTTAAGCGCGGGAAGACGAACGCCGACATAGCGATCGTGTTGGGGATAAGCGAGAACACGGTGAAATTCCATATGAAGGCTATTATGCGCAAGCTCCGTGTAATCACTAGGTCCCACTGCGTTGCCGTGGCAATCAGGAGGCGTTTGATCAGTCTGAGATAGGAGGTGGTTAGTGAGGTCCAAGGATTCCTTCACATTAAATAGTTAATATGCGGGTTACCGCAAGGCCACGATGGGGAGCATCGATACGGGACTGCTGCGCTCTGAATTCTTGACACGCCCGGCTTGTTTTGATATCTTCAAGGTGATGCTTTTCGCTGCATAAAACAAATTTGTCCTTTAAGGAGGTCAGTATGCGTAAGACAATGGAATTGAAAAGGAAGAGTTCTCTTATCCTGCCGGTATTCCTGGTGGTCTTTCTTCTGAGCGGCGTTGCGGGAGCGGTCGAATATCCCCTGAGAGCGAAATTCCCAACGGTCAAGCCGATAGACACACAAGAGCTCACGGCAGCTTACGGTAAGGCAATTATCGTAGACGCCAGAAACGAAGGGGAGTTCGAGGTGATACACGTCGAAGGGGCTACCAACATCCTTGTGGGAAAGATGACCGAGCAGGACCTCCTTAAATTGAGGCCTAAGAGCGATAGCAGGCTGCTCGTGTTTTATTGTAACGGCATAGACTGCCCGAAGAGCTATAATGCTGCAAAGCGCGCTGAAGAGTGGGGGTTTAAATCCGTGAAGTGTTACGATGCCGGCATATTCGAGTGGGCAAAGACGAATCCCGGCAAGACCAGATTCTTCGGCAAGATAATGAGCGCAGCGGATTTGAAGTCGTCTCTGATATCCGATAGACAGTTTAAGGCCGTCCTCTTGCCCCCGAAGGAATTCCTGTCCAGGAGCAAATCCGGGAAGTATACCGTGATCGACATCCGCGATCCCGATGAGCGGAGCCAGACGCATTTCAGTCTCCCGAAAATGAAGATCATGTCTTTTGATACGATCGTGAAGCTTATCAAGGCCAAGAGCAAAGCGGTCCCGTCGAGCAATCTGCTGATCCTCGACAACGTCGGCAAACAGGTGCAGTGGCTGCAGTACTATTTGATAAAGGCAGGCATCAAGCATTATTATTTTCTGGAAGGCGGCGTCAGGGAGCTGAAAAAGGAAGGTCTTTGATGATACGCACCACGGACGTGGGCTGAACAGAAGCCATACTCGCGGCCTGAGACGAGACAATACGGAAGAAAAGGAGATGCGACAGTGACTATTAAGAGTAAGTTTACCGCTCTTGCCTGGGTCGTCAGCGCGGCGCTCCTAACCGCGATACTGCTGTCTTTCTTCACAAGCCATTCATTGATGAAGGCCAATGAGGAAATATATCAGAAGTCCACAAAGGGGATCGAGGCCGTCAGCATCGTTCAGAACATGCTCAACGATATCCGTATTGGGGAGATTCTTGCAGTAAACCACAGCGCTTTGGGTGAAGTGGATAAGATAAACGACCTGGAAGGAAAGATCGAGCAGCAAAAGAAAGCGCTGTTGGACAAGATAACGCAACTGGATATCGCAGCAAACTTGCGGGACAATATCGCGGCGCAGACAAAGGCCTATTTCGACCTTGAAGCAAAGACCATAGAAGACTGTAAAAACTTGTATGTGGACGTGGCCACTCTAAATGTCACGGAGAAATCCTCCGTCCCGTTCTCCGCTGTCGAGAAATCGCTGAAGGACATAGAAGACCAGATGGTGTCTGCAGCTCATGACCGCAACGTGGATGCGGTAAAATACGCCAACCTCGGCAGGGCGCTCATGGTCGCGTCGATATTGATCGCGGCCGGCCTAATCTTTTTTCTTGTAATGATGAGGAGGTCGATTATAGGCCCGCTCAACGTCATGGCCGGCTTTGTCCAGAAGATTGCCGGGGGCGATCTTAGCAGTGTGGTGAGCGTCGATTCGAACGATGAGATCGGGGCGATGGAGCGCGCCCTGGAGAATATGGTGAGAAACTTCAAGGGCCTCATCGTACAGACGAAGGATTCCGCCGGCCGGGTGACGTCGGCCGCAGAGGACATCTCGAAGAGGTCCAACCGGATAGCGGTGTCTGCCGAGAAGGAGGCCGGCGCGATGGAAGAGACAACCGACTCGATGGAGACTATGGCGGCCTCCATAGCGGTAGTGGCCAAGAGCACCGAGGCGTTGGCCGTAAATGTGGACGAGACCTCCGCCACCATCGGCGAGGTCGCTTCGTCCATCGAACAAGTGGGCAGGAACGCGGACGTCATGGCGGCCTCGGTGGAGGAGACTTCAGCCACCATCGAGGAAATGATAGGCTCCATTGAGCAGTCTTCGAAGAACACCTTGTTCATGACCGAATCGGTCGGCGAGACGTCGATGAAGGTGAAGAACATGTTGCTGTCGGTGGAGCAGATATCAAATGGTACCGAGTCGCTGAAGCACCTGGTGTCGGAGAGTTCCGGAACAATCGAAGAGATGATGCGCACCGTGAGGGAGGTGGCGGGCAAGATTGCGACTGCGAACCGGCTTAGTCAGGACTCTTTCCGGGAAGCGGAGCAGGGCGGCAAGGGGATCTACCAGAGCATGGAGAGTCTTCAGAACATGGGGAAGACTACCGAGAGGACCATGGCGATCATAGAAGACCTGTCGAAGCGCTCAGAGGAGATAGGAAGCATAGTGCAGGTGATCGACGAGATCGCGGACCAGACCAACCTCCTGGCCCTGAACGCGGCTATAGAGGCGGCGCGAGCCGGAGAGGCGGGCAAAGGGTTCGCAGTCGTGGCGGACGAGATACGGAAGCTCGCGGAGCGCTCTATGGAGGCGACGAAGGAGATCGGGTCCCTGATCAAGCAGGTGCAGGGGCAGACCGCGACTGCGGTCAAGGCCGAGGAGGAGACTTACCGCGAAGGCAAGGCCGGCATGGCGCTTGCGACGAGCAGCCGGGATTCTTTCAATAATATCATCGAGGCAGTGAAAGAGACTTCGCGGATCATGGAAGGAATCGCAAGGTCGGCGGATGAACTGAGCAAGGCCACGGGCCAAGTCATGAACTATATAGTGGACATGAAGAACTCCTCAGGGGAAGTGGCTGATGCGGCGAAAGGGCAGGCGGACAGCGCTGGATCCATAAGGAATATCGTCGAGAATATGGACAGACACGCGCAGCAGGTCGATCTGTCGACCAAAGAGCAGGCCGCGGGAAGCAGGCAGATCCGTGAGGCCCTTGAAAGTATGAAGGCGGTTGTGCATCAGGTTAACATAGCCGTTAAGGAGCAGGTGAACGGCCTGCGGCAGATAGTGGATTCCGCTGAGCAGATGCGGAGCATGACCCAGAAGGCGGCCGATGCCGCGGCAGAGCAGAAGGTGGTGGGGGATACGGTGGTAAAGGCGATGGAAGAGATGCGGCAGATCGCCGCAGAGAACCTGAAACTCTCCACGGACATGAAGGGTGCGTCGGAGGACACGATGTCGCAGGTGAAGAAACTTCAGGAATCCATAAGCATCTTCAAGACGGATGCCGGAGGAGACAACCCTCCGAATGTGGCGGAAGGCATGTGATTGCCGCGGCTCATAAACGAGGATGCATTGAATGCCAACCGGTCGGACAGCTTCAAAAGCTGATGAAGGAGTCGCCTCTACATTAAGCCCTTTGACATGATAGTCAAAGGGCTTAATGTAGAGAATTGGCGTTCCCTTCATTGACGAGTCTAGAACCTGGCTGATAGAGAAAGCCGCCACGTCTTGGCGAAGTCCTTCAGGCTTTCTCTTAGCCCTTTAATTCCTATGTCTGTCTGTTTCACTCTCCTTACAGTTTCCTCAATCTTTTTGCAACCAGTCTATAAATCTCTCCCTTGTCTCTCTTGCCAATGCCGACGATCTCGACTACCTCAATAACATTCTCCCCGAGCAACCTGTAAACGATCCGATATTTCTTTCTTGCGATATACAACTTGTAAAATCCCGTCAGGTTAATGCCAAACTTATTGCCGAGCGGCTGACCGAGATAGGGATTTACTGCAAGGCCGTCTATCTTCTTTGCAGCTTCTTTTTTTACGGATTTGTCCAGGGCATCAAAGTCGTCTCGTGCTTTCGGGATGAACTCTATTTTACAAGCCATGTTTCTTCTTTATCTTATCCCATGAAATGTTTTTGGAGCGGTTGTAGTCTTTCAGCCCCTCCTTCACTGTTTCGGATATCTCAACGTGTTCGAGGATCTCCTCTGCATTCTTCAGCATCGCATATTCCTCGGCAGACAGGATGACCGCCGCCATTTCATTGTTCCTCAGGATATATAAGGCTTCTTTACTCTCAGCAACTTCCCGGAGCCTTTTGGTCAGCTCTCTCTGCAGTTTGGTTACGGGTATCATTTTTTCGGAATTGATCAGCATCTTGGACCTCCTGTTAATACATAATTATATACATAGAATAGCATGTATGTCAATTTCATTATGATGGGAGGACGAGAGAATTCTTGTGAAAGTCAATTGCCTGGACGATGGTTAACGTGTAGGTTATCATTGTCAGAAGGCAGAGGAGGTTAAGGAGATGAGCGGCTTAAAGAAATATGTTGACCCCTCGATGACTGCCTTTCTTTTCGGAAGGCGCTCTTGTGTTAAAATGGCTTTATGCCTAAAGACGATTCCAAGCTGGTCTATTCAACGGACAAGACGGTCATAGGGAAGCAGAAGTCGGCCGGGCGCGACCTTCCCGCGACTGGCGGTCCCTCAAAATCCAGAACGATCGTACGCCTCGACCGGAAGGGCAGGGGCGGCAAGTCAGTCACCGTAATTGAGGGGCTTCAGCTTTCGGTTAACGAGTGCGAGAAACTCCTGAAACAATTAAAGGCGAAACTCGGCGCCGGAGGGACCGTTAAGGACGGCTTAATCGAGATCCAAGGGGACCATTGCGGTGCGATTATGGACGAGTTGGTCAGGATCGGCCACAGGCCGAAGCGCTCTGGCGGATGAGGGGTTGTTGCTGCTCACTGACGTAAACTGCGCCTGAAAGTCGGCAGTAAAGAGATCCTTATTATAACTGACGAATTCCGTTCGAAACTGGCATGAGTGCGAGACCCCGTGGCCAAGTGTTACGCTTGCCTCTGTGACGAAGGAATTATCTTGCCTTAGAAAAATATTTGTTGTAAGATGAATTCATCTTCTATTCTAAGAGGTCGCAGCCTCTTGGCCCCCACCTTTCTAATAGAGGATAAAAAACTTGCTTTCCGATGGTCGTTAGATACCCACCGTCGGAAGAAAGGAGCATATCATGATCCGCCAAAAGGGTGGCGAGAAGGCTTTCCTCGCCATGACTGTAAGTAACATTGGTTTCCTTCTCGATCGTTTGGGACAAGATTGTCATCCCCTTCAATTTCTCAGAGAGCTCACCCAGAATTCAATCGAGGCTATACAGCGCTCAGGGAAGTCCGGAGAGATTATATGGGATGTTGATTGGACTTATTTCTTAATGCAGGGGGTCCAAAAACTCTGCATTACCGATACGGGTATCGGTATGAGTGGAGAAGATATGGTCCATTTCATTAATCAGCTTTCCTCTTCGGTCTCTCAACAATCATTTTCTGGCAACTATGGTGTCGGAGCTAAAATTGCTGCAGCGACCAGAAATCCCGTAGGTGTTTTATATCTTTCCTGGAAGGACGCTGAGGGTTCAATGATCCATCTCTTTCGCGAGGAAGACAGTGGTCAATATGGATTGAAACAGTGGCAACATTCTGACGGAAGGTATGGACATTATCTGCCGATTGATGATTATGTCCGTCCTGAGAATATCGTGCAACATGGGACAAAGGTGGTTCTTTTGGGGATGTCTGATGCTGAGAGCACAATGAAGGCTCCTGAGGGGGCACCTTCTCCTTCTCGGTGGATATCCAAGTATATTAATACCCGGTATTTTCGTTTTCCTGATGGGGTCACAATTCGGGCTCGTGAAGGATGGGAATATGAGAGGAATGACAAAGATCGTAACTATCTGCGTACTTTAACGGGTCAAGAGGCCTATCTCAAACAGCATTCTGTCTCATCAGGAAAAGTGGACCTGTCTGGCGCCACTGCTTATTGGTGGATTCTGAAGGATGAACCAGCGCTAACAAACAACTCAGGATTTATTGAGTCCGCAGGGCACGTCGCCGCCTTATATCAGAATGAGCTATATGAACAAGCGACAGCGAGAGCCGGAATGTCAAGATTGCAGCAGTTTGGTGTTATATTTGGCTACCGTCAGGTTGTTATTTATGTCGAACCGCATAACAATGATATGACAAGACTTACAACTAACACGGCGAGAACGGCTCTTCTCCTTGATAATGAGTCGTTACCTTGGGCTGACTGGGCTGCCGAATTTCGGGAAAAGCTTCCGCGAGAGATTGCTGAACTCGTGGCAGAAAAGGCTGCTGACGCTACTGAGACAGATCACTCAAAATCAATTCGAGAACGATTAAAAGACGTAATTGAGCTTTTCAAAATAAGCCGTTATAAACCCGTTTCGGATGGCAATATTCTTGTTGATACAGACCAACTGGCCAGGGGCGGTATGGCGGGTAGCGCACAAACCACTACTAGAGCCAAAAGAGAAAGGAATTCTTCTGGGGGAACTGGGGGAAATGTTTACGCCGTATTCGAAAAGACTGATGGGATTCCCGCAAAGAAGGCAAAGCCAGATGTTTTTCCCACAGTCAGATGGGTAAGTATTAAAGACAGAACGCGTGAATACGGCGACATTGAGGATCGCGCGGCAAAATACTTGTCTGATCAAAACCTTCTATTAATTAATGCTGACTTTCGAGCATTTGCAGACATGGTTTTGCATTTTACAAAGGAGTTTCACGATTACCCCGGAATTGCTGATATAGCTCGGGATGCAGTCCATGCTTGGTTTGAGCAGGCACTTGTTGAAACGGTTATTGGTATTCAGGGGCTTCGAGGCAGCAAGGAGTGGTCAGAGCTTCAGATAGAAAACGCATATTCCGAAGAAGCCCTTACAACAGCTATTATGCAACGCTACCATGTTCTGAACTCGGTAAAGAGGGAGTTGGGCTCGAAGTTGGGCGCGAAGCGATCACAAAAAGTGATCTAGGGAGGCTTATTGGGTCACGCCTCATTTCGTTCGAGAAATTTCTTGGAGGGTTTGTTTGTGGAGGCTCGGAGAACGGATAGAGAAAGTCCTCAGAGATATGAACGCATCTCTTCCGAAGGTCTTAATGACATGCGTTTTATTGTTGAAACTGTTATGAAAATAGACCGCAATGTGAGTATACCATATATCGTACCTTCGGATCGCTATAACTACCACATAAGCTTCTTGACATATATATCACATGTGATATATTGTAATCAACCGCATGGACGTTAAATTTGAACGTCCGGCAGAGGAGGCTCTCGCATATATTATGCGGGACGATGAAGGCTTAGGGTACAAGGTTCTGGCAAGGTTGAAGAAACTTAAAATTGATCCTTATCCTCATAGCTTTGGTGACGTAACTATTAATTCTGAAACAGTTCAGTTCCTCAAGGATCAAGGGTTTGATGTTCGGAAGTTGAGATGCAGTGAATTCGATAAATATCGTGTTTTCTATTTTGTTGACGAAAAAGTTGAATTGGTTGTTATATGCGAAATAATAGAAAGAACTGATGATACATATGACGAGAAAGCTCTACACATCATACGAATAAAAGATGCATACAGGAAACACTATAAGCTAATTTCCGGCATTCGGAGATGATATGAATAAAATAAGACAGCAAGATAACGCGGTACTAGTAGTACAGAAAGGCGTGCCAACATATTTCAGCTGTACTACATTAGCAACGGAGACGAGTGGATTAGCGCCCTTTCATAAGCCAGCAACATATCGGGAAATGACAAAGCCTTGCGTGTTAGTGTTCTTCGTACCGTCTGATGAGATAACCTATCATTGCGATGATTTGATTGATATTGATGATGTCATTGCAAAGTACACGACAACGGAGAAAGGCAAGATGGCTTTGCAAAAAGCAGAGGAAGAATTGCACAGTGAACTCCGCGACCAGGCAAAAAAAGGAAAGTTAAACCGTGTTAAGTATTACCGTCTCATAAATAATATGGATCAAAAAACATTGTCACACCTTTCTGGCATAAAGCAACCCAATATCTCCCGTTTGGAAAAGCCTGGTTATTCGGCTGACACAGAAACATACAAAAAGCTCGCTAAAGTTTTCAATGTAAATTATAAGGAACTTCTACCATGAGCAAGAAACCAAAACTCATTGACTGGATAATTTGTGATGACGTCAGGTTAGAAGTTAGCGGTAAAACATCTATAATAGGCATGTATGGAAGCGACATCGTTGTTCCTTTGACGCCTATGATAATGCCGCAACTCTGTCTTATTACAAAATGGGACATCTCAGCAGGCACATTCAACGAAATTGTTTTCAGACTTGAACAACCAGATGGCAACCCATTAGGCCCAATTACCGCAAAAGCCCCTCATAACATTAAGGGTGAACGGTTGATAATGCACCTTTCCTTTATACCATTTCAGATAAAGACTCTCGGAACTTATAGAATATTCTTGAAGATCGATGACGATCTCGAAAAGAAAATAGGGGAGTTTGAAATAAAGCTGGCGGCTCAGAAGTAATTCGAATCTTCACTTCATGCTGCTATGAGGGCATGGGGGTCAGGCTTGACTATTGACTTTTGAGACGCCAATGTATCGATTGTCGGTTGAATACATTATAAAGATAACAACGTTTGAATCTGTTGACTTATGAGAAAGTGAAAAAGGGACACAAGGGTCAGGGGATGGCACAACGGTATGCGCACTTGCTGCTGATAGTTTGAGAGGGGCAATCAAGGCGATTGAGTACAAGGGGACTGCTACAATTTTGCTACAATCCTGTGAAATCAAAAAAGGGGCCGCCGACTGCAACCCCTTTTAACCTTCATTGGCGTCCCCAGCGGGATTCGAACCCGCGTTACCGCCTTGAAAGGGCGATGTCCTAGGCCGGGCTAGACGATAGGGACATTCAAAGACCGTGATACGCAATCGGAAATCTGTAACAACGGAATAAGTTCCAAAACTTTTTTGTCTTATTACGCGTTACTCATTACGGTCTTGGTGAGCCGCGTTGGATTCGAACCAACGACCCACGCCTTAAAAGGGCGTTGCTCTACCTACTGAGCTAGCGGCCCTGAGTTTATTAGCATACCTATAAGCACAATTTCTTGTCAATCTTGGGAACTGTAACTGTGAATGAAACCGCAGTTTCTTCCTATTACTCTAGTTGCTTTTGTAGTATCCAAAAAATATAATATGCTGATGCTCGCTAAGATACGAAGCGCCAGCGTTGTCGGTATCGATGCCCATCCGGTTGAGGTCGAGGTCGATATAACTGCGAGAGGTCTGCCTCATTTCTCGGTTGTAGGGCTCCCCGACGTTGCGGTGAAGGAAAGCCGCGATAGGGTGAGGCCGGCCCTTAAGAATATCGGTTTCAATTTCCCACTCAAGCAGATTACGGTCAATCTTGCCCCGGCCGATCTCAAGAAGGAAGGCTCTTCGTTCGATCTTCCGGTTGCCATAGGTATCATCGCCGCTGAAGGCGTTATCGATCCGGCGTGTCTCGATGGTTACCTGTTTACAGGCGAGCTTTCCCTCGACGGACGGATAAAGCCTGTCCGGGGGGCGCTTTCGATGGCGATCCTCGCCAAGGCCTCGGGACTGAGGGGCTTGGTCCTGCCGAAAGAGAATGCCCCGGAAGCAGCGGTTGTCAGCGGAGTGAATGTGTTCGGCCTTGAGAGCCTGCCGGACGTAATGGATTTCCTCTCCGGTAATTGTCAGAAGGTCCCCTTAAGTGTGGACCCCGAAAAGGCCCTTGAGGAAAATTCAATATACGAGGAGGATTTCTCGGAGGTAAAGGGGCAGGAGCACGCCAAGAGGGCGCTTGAAGTGGCGGCGGCAGGAGGTCATAACGTTTTGGCCATAGGACCGCCGGGCTCCGGAAAGACCATGCTTTCAAAAAGGCTGCCTACTATACTTCCTGGAATGACCTTTGACGAGGCGCTGGAAAGCACGAGGATCCACAGTGTGGCCGGGCTTCTGAAGAACGGACAGCCGCTGCTTGCTACGCGGCCCTTCAGGTCCCCGCACCATACGATTTCCGACGTCGCACTGATAGGAGGGGGACAGACACCCAGGCCAGGCGAGGTCAGCCTTGCGCATAACGGCGTTCTGTTTCTCGATGAGCTTCCCGAATTCAAGAGAAATGCCCTTGAAGTACTGAGGCAGCCTCTCGAAAACGGAGACGTTACCGTATCGAGGGCGGTCGCCTCGATTACATATCCGGCCTCGTTCATGCTTATCAGCGCCATGAACCCCTGTCCCTGCGGATATCTCGGCGACCCGCGTCATCAATGCACGTGCAGTCCGGGACAGGTGCATAGATACAGAAGGAGGGTGTCAGGGCCCCTTTTGGACCGCATCGACATCCATATAGAAGTCCCGGCGGTCCCGTACAGGGATCTGTCGGCTGATTATGCCGGAGAAAGATCCTCTGACATCAGAAAGAGGGTCGTCGCGGCAAGGGGAATACAGCTTGAGAGATTCAGGGGAGATAAGATTTACTGTAACGGACAGATGAAGACGAGGCATATCAAAAAGTATTGCAGGCTCAAGGAAGAGGCGCACAGTCTTCTGGACACGGCTATGCAGAGACTGGGGCTGAGCGCGCGGGCGTATGCAAGAATCCTGAAACTGTCGCGCACCATAGCGGACCTGGAATCTTCTGAAGACATCCAGTCGCACCATATCTCCGAGGCGATTCAATACAGGACTTTGGACAGAGGGGTGTCTTAGACGAATATGAAGCTCGGAGAGGCGTTGGTCAAAGAAGGACTTATCACGAGGCAGCAGTTGGAGCTTGCGCTCCAGAGACAGGTCCAGTTCGGCGGAAGGATCGGCACTAACCTCGTGGAGCTTCGGGTTCTGGGTGAGGATGAGCTGACAAGGTTTCTTAGTAAGTATTTCAGGATCCCGTCGGTTTCGCCGGAAATGATCGCAGCGATCGATGAGGAGACGCTGGGCTCGATAAGTACCGAAATCGTGGACAAGTACCGGATACTTCCTTTTAAGAAAGAGCGAAACAGACTCCATGCCGCTGTTCTGAATCCCAAGAACATGAAGGAAATCGACGAGCTCAGGTTCATCACGGGGTTTGACATTATCCCTTACGTGATCACGGAACTGAGGCTTCTCTACGCCCTCGAAAAGTATTACGGGATAAAGCGCGAGCTGCGCTACGTGAGCGTGATAGACAGGTTTAATCCGGAGGCCGAGGTTGAAAAGGAGTCGGTCGACAAGATAAAGAGCGCCTTTGCGGATGTCAAGGAGACGGAGGAGATAGCCGGCATCCTCCTTCAGGCGGCGTACAAGTTCGCCGCGAGGGTGGCTATTTTTATCCTTAGAGGCGGGACGCTCGTGGGCTGGAAGGCAAGGGGGCTTAACATAGATGAATTTGTCATCCCGGAGGAGGAGTTGAGGTCGGAAGAGTTTTCGATTTTTTCCGATGTGCTGAAGCGAAGGAGTTATTACAGAGGTCCCGTATTGAATATTAAGGGGAACAAGCCTTTGATAAAGATCCTCTCGGGCACGCCCCAGGACATTCTTCTAATGCCGGTCAATATCAGGGAAAAGGTGATTGCCCTTCTCTATGTCGATAACGGCAATACTTCGGTCCTCAACGCGAACGTGGGGTATTTGTCGAAGCTTGTCTCCATGGCCGGCATCGCTTTTGAGATTATACTTCTGAAGAAGAGAATACTTGAGATGTAGACATCCCTCTTCACCGGACTTTTTTGTCTTTGTCCCCGATCTCGTTGATCTCTTGCAGGATTGAGTCGACGCGGTCCTCAATAGCCGTCATCTCTCGCGGCAGGCGGAGAAACTTGCTTGAGACGCGCTCGTCGTTGCAGAGACCGAGCATCAGAAAATTCAGGTGTTCGAGGTACCCCTCGTTAAGCGCTGCCTTGCCCTCTTCGTGCACAAGGGGAATGCCGGGCTGTACCAGGACGAGAACCCGGAAGAACTTATTGGTGGCGTCAAAACAACGGCTGATGTACTCTTCCAGGCCGGTGAAACTTATATCCGTGGAACCCTGGATGTCCGCCAGAGCGTATGCGGCCATGTCTATGGGGGTCCTGTCCGTGATGAACCGCCCGCGCTTAGCGTTCCAGACTTTCTCCGCAGCCTCGAGTATTTTATGCTGAATCCAAAGCCTCTTTTTGAAATCCAGGGGTCGTGAGGGATCCAGACCATGTTCCCTGAACACTTCGGACGTGCTCGTCCTCACGAACGGAATGCCGGTCTTTTGCGAGACCAGATCAGCCAGAGTCGTCTTTCCCGTTCTGTGACTTCCGCACAACCCTATGCTCATGGCCGTTAGTATAGCATCTCGTGAAGACTGTTCACCATGGCCGCCCAAGAGTGGCTTTTTTAGGTAAGGTCTGATATTATTCTTCAGGGAAATGCTGCGCAAACGGGATCTGAGAGATTACTTCAAGGTCGACAAGGAACTACTGATTATCTTCTTTCTTGTGGCCGTCTCGGGGATGATCTTCTTCTTTGTTTCCAACCAGAGGGCCTTCTTGAATTTCTTCTATCTGCCGGTTCTGGTCGGCGCCTATTTCTTCGGCAAACGCTATGCGACTCAGTCCGCATTGCTTTCGGTAATACTCGTTTCTCTGATCGCATATCTTTATCCCTCCATGTTCACCTTTGCACGCGACGACAAGTTCCACAGATGGCTCGATATCTCGACGTGGGGCGCCTTCCTGATCGTTACCGGCTACCTGATGGGCCATCTTTATGAAAAAAAAGAGAGGGCGAATATGGAGATGAAGAAGACCTATCAGGGCATTGTCGAAATGATGTCGCTGGTCATAGATTCGGCGGATAAGGCGGCCCAGAGCCATTCCTACAGGGTTTCCGTCATCTCAGGGATGATTGCGCGCGAGATGGGGCTGTCCGAGCTGTGGGTTGAGAATATCCGTATAGCCGCGATCCTGCATGATCTGGGCAAGATCGGCGTAAGCGGCGAGATACTGAAGAAGATCGATATGATGGCCGGCGGCGATCCGGGGGACGGCAAACGTCTTGCCAGGGGCACTGATACGCTCGAACCTGTTTGCGGAAAGATCCTCGATATACTGCCTTTGATCCTCTACCATGGGGAAAGATTCGATGGCGCCGGAGATTTCAGGCTTTCAGGTGACGATATCCCGCTCGGGGCCAGGGTCATTGCCGTAGCAGACACCTACGATTCTTTGGTCTGTGGGCTTTCTTACCGGAAGGGATTGACTCCCTCAGAGGCGAAACAGCAGATCATCGAGCGTGTGAGGACATACTTCGACCCCGGGGTCGTAAAAGCGTTTACTGCCGTCTTCCCGCAGTTGTCTGTTCAGAGGCCTGACTGACCGCGGCGACATAAGGTTTTTCGGTCCGGCCTAACGAGTCCCTCCAGTTACGCAAAGGCCTCTTTGAGTCTGATCAGGAGCTGGAATATCCTTAGCGTCTCACCGAGACTGCGCGAACCCGTTCCGCAGGAGGGAGAGAGAATGGAGCGGGACATGAGGGTGTCCTTGGGCACATGCCTTGACAGACTCTTAAGGCTGCCCTCGAATCTCTGCGCAAGGGACTCAAAGGTCTCTTTTTCTATTTCTCCCGTTGTTGGAACTATGCCCCAGGCCAGATATCCTCCCTCTTCGAGAAATGCGTTGATTTCGGCATGATATATTGCGAGGTTCTCGAAATAGCCATAGGCGTCGAAGTTGAGTATCTTTGCGCCGCTCTCCATAATCAGGGTCCAGTCAGCGCTGCCGCAGCAATGAATGCCCGGGATGCCGCCGGCACCCGAGATCGTCGAGGTCGTCTCGGAAAGGAGCCTCAGGGTCTCCTCCCTGCTGACGCCGAGATACGTGCTGCTTCCCAGCGCCGAGAATATCGGTTCGTCCAGAAATATGATGACCTCTTCGCAATGGGGCCTCAGCTGGTCTATCTGCCATCTCGCCTTAGCCTGGAGCAGCATAAGAGATATCTGCCGGAGCTCCTCGTCGAAAAAGACGAGTCTGCCTTCCCTGTCTTTCAGGCCGAGAGTGAAGGTCATGGGACCCGTTATCTGGCCCTTAAGGGCACTGAAGCGTCTTCCCCTGATCATCCTGATAAAGGAATGAAGACCCCGCGCATAATCGTCAGATATGGCGATTCTGCATTCGTCCGAACAGGTCTCGTAAAACCTTTCGAGTTCGTCACCCCGGTCTCTGTCTATGAACATGGTTTCGGAACCCGCATCGATACGGATGAACGGCATACCTTCAGAGTACTGAGGTATCATCCACTCCAGGAAAGATGACCTCGGAAGCTGCGGCCAGAAGGGTATGTCGAAGGTTTCGAGCACGAGGCGGCATGCCTCTTCAGGGTCAAGATGTGGAAGGCTGCCGATTCCCGTTGTCGACATGGGATTTATCATCGTTAAATGATACATGAACGGCAGGGCAAAGGCAATGAACTGAAGCGGCCGCAGGTGGTATAATCAATTGTGAAACCGAGATTATATCTAAGAGTCGGGGACAAGGTAAGACATCTCAGGAACTGCGCCTGGGGGAGCGGTGTTGTTGTGGAAGAAAGCCATTCTACGCTCGACGGTGGCTTTTGTCTTGTCAGAGTTCTCTTCGATGACGGCATTGAAAGATCCTTCATAAACGACCTCGATAACGAGTGCTGCTGTTATTACGCCGGCCTAAAAGCGATCTAAAGCTAATGTTTTAGATGAAGTTTGAATTGTAACTATAAAACTTTAAAAGAAAATTCTTGACAAAAGCTAAAGGGAATGTTTTAATCTTCCTATGATCCAGCATTATGTAAGCGCCGGGGAGAGGCCTGCAGTCCTCATTGTGGACGACCTTTCCGCCAATCTCGAGCTGCTCGAAGCTATCTTTATAAGTGCCGGTTTTGAGGTCCTGAGCTGCCGCGATGCATCTTCGGCCCTTTCCCTCTTCGAGTCCAGCAATATCGACATAGCCGTCGTCGATGTCATGATGCCGGGCATGGACGGATATGAGCTTTGCAGGAAACTGAAGTCCTTGACCGAAAAACGTTTCTTTCCGGTGATACTTCTTACTGCACTCACCGACAGACAGAGCAGAATAACCGGACTTCAGAGCGGGGCGAACGATTTCATCAGCAAGCCGTTCGATGCCGCCGAGCTAATCATTAAGGCGAAGTCTCTTACGAAACTGAAGATGCTCCAGGACGAACTCGAACACTCTGAAAATGTGATTCTGACGCTGGCCGTTGCGCTGGAGGCGAGAGACCCGTATACCTGCGGCCATTCGGCAAGAGTGGGGGAGATATCGAAGAAATTTGTTTCTTTTCTGGGTTTCGGCGCTAAGGAGCAGGAGCAGATCAGAAAGGCCGGGATATTGCACGACATCGGCAAGATCGGCGTAAGCACCGATCTTCTATGCAAGGAAGGCAAGCTTACCGATGAGGAACTGGAGGCCGTGAAGCGGCATACTGTTCTCGGAGAGGAGATCTGCAAGCCCCTTGTTTCCGTCAAGGGCATACTTCCCGCCATCAGGAACCATCACGAAAGGTGGGACGGCGCCGGGTTTCCCGACGGTCTTGGAAGAGAGGGAATACCGTTTAATGCAAGGATCCTCTCTATTGTAGATTCGTACGACGCAATGGTCTCAGAGAGGCCTTACAGGAACGGAAGGTCCGCGGTGACAGTGGTTGACGTGTTCAGAAAAGAGAAATACGACGGACAATGGGACCCTTCTCTTGTGGAACGGTTTATAGATATGATGGTCATGAACGGAAGAGACGAGACAACGCCATGGTGAAGCTGGCGATAGCCGGGGGGAATATTGCGGGAAGCACGGTCCTTTCTATGCTGAGGGGCGACCCGGACATCGAGATCTCCGGGATTTATGAAAAGAACATGGAAACCCCCGGCGTCGTGCTTGCTCAAAAATGGCGCATACCCTTGTTCAACGATATTGCCGCTCTCGTGGCAAGGGCTCATCCGGAGATCATTATTAATGTCACCGGCGATGCAGGATTGAGCGAGACCGTGAAAACGCTGTCAGGGCGGATAGAGGTCATCGACGCTACAGGAGCAAGGCTGCTCTGGAAGACCATAGAGAAGCAGAAGAAGGCCCAGATCGAACTTAACCGGACAACGGAATACGAGAAAAAGGTCCTTTCCGTGGCAGAGAGCGCATGCAGACTGCAGGAAGCGGACGATCTGGCCGGCGCGGTCCTCGGGACGGCCATGGAGGTAGCCGACTGTCCTGCGGGCAGCATAGTTATGGTCGACGGCGACGAGATTTGTCTTATCGCCTCAAAAGGGCTCTCCGGAAAGTTTGTGGAGAACAGGAGGTGGAAGGTTATGCCCGAAGGTCTTACCGACAGGGTGCTTAAAGAGAAGAAGCTCATGGAGATACAGGACATCCGGCAGGTCGGTTATATCAATAACCCCGCCCTTGTGAGTGAAGGCATCGCCTCGGTCATCGCCTGTCCGATCATGCTTGAGGAGCGCGTTTATGGGATAGTCTATCTCGATGATTTCAAGGCACGGCAGTTTTCGGAAAGACAGAAGAGGGCGCTCAGCCTTTTAGCGATCGTCTCGGCCCTTGTCCTCGATAGGATACGCCGTCTGACGAGGTCCACAGAGAAGGAAGAAGAGGTCTCCCGCCTGAACGAGAGGCTCGACAGAAAGGTGAAAGAAAGGACGGAGGAGCTCGAGAGGACGAACAATGAACTGCTCCAGGCAAGCCGCCATAAGAACAGGTTCATCGCCAACATGAGCCATGAGCTGAGGACGCCCCTCAATTCTATCCTTGGATTTTCGGACGTCCTTCTCGACAAGACCTTCGGGGAGCTGACCGAGAATCAGGAGCGGTACGTGAAGAATATATGCTCCTCGGGCAGGCATCTTCTCGAACTCGTGAACAATGTTCTCGACATAGCAAAGATCGAGGCCGGTAAATATGAGATGAGCTATGAGACCTTTGCCCTTTCCGAGGTCATGACCGAGACGGTTGCGGTCATGAGGCCGATGGCAGTTCAAAAGGCGATTGAACTCAATCTCGCAATCGGCGACGGAGTGGACTCTATAACCGCCGACAGGGTCAAGCTCAAACAGATATTCTATAATCTCCTTTCCAACGCAATAAAATTTACACCCCGGGAAGGTAAGGTCAGGTTCGGAGTCGTGCGCGAGGAGGGACGCGGAAATACTCAGAATCACGGTTTCCTCAAATTCTTTGTTTCCGACACAGGGATCGGCATCAGTCCCGACAACCTGGAGAGGATATTCGACGAATTCGAGCAGGTGGAGGGCGCTTTTTCGAGGCAATACGGGGGCGCCGGTCTCGGCCTTACTCTCACCCGCAAGCTCGTCGAGCTGCACGGCGGTGTTATAACGGTCGACAGCAAACTGGGCGAGGGAAGCACTTTTTTTGTCTCTGTCCCCTTCATCTCTCCGGCCCAGGAGGACCGGAACGGGGAAGCAGAGGCGGTGGATTTGAACTTTCCATGGATGGATGCGAAGGCGCCGTTGATCCTGGTTGTGGAAGATGACCGGGCGAACGCGGAGCTTCTGACGCTGCATCTTGCGCAGGCGGGATACAAAGTGGCCCATGCCTTTGACGGCGAAGACGCTATTCAAAAGGCCGAGGCCCTGAGGCCTTTTGCAGTTCTACTGGACATTATGCTCCCGAAGAAGGACGGCTGGGAGGTCCTTCAGTCTTTCAAGAGCAATGAGGCGACGTCCAATATACCCGTTCTGATACATTCCGTGGTCGACAATAAAGAACTCGCTTTCGTCCTCGGCGCTGCCGACTATCTGCTTAAGCCGCTTGATAAGGAGGCCCTCCTTGACAAGATAAACGGTCTCAATATCCTGAAGGGCAGAAAACACCCCACTACGGTGCTCGTGATCAATCCCGACGGGGACGGGGACTCGCTTAAAGAGAATCTCGACGAACAGAAGTTTCTCGTTTATTCCGCGCAGGAAGGCAGGCGGGGCATGGAACTCGCCACGGCATTGAGACCGGACGTGATACTGCTGGATTTCGAATTGCCGGACATGCTCGGCTTCGACCTGGTAAATGAACTGAAGAAAAACCCTTCGACGAGGAACATACCGATATTCATCCTGACCGAAAAGGACATATCGGTCGAGGACAGGATAAATCTCGTCGGCAAGATCGAGAGGATCATAAAGAAACACAAGTTCAATCTGGACGAGCTTGTCGACCACATAATGGAGATGGAGGTCCTATATCCAAAAAGGGCCGGACTTGTGGACGAGCTAACCGGCGTGTTCAGCCACAGGTATTTTCAGATAAGGCTTGCCCAGGAAGTGGAGAGGGCGCACAGATACAAGCATCCCCTGAACCTGATCCTTCTCGACATGGATTTCTTCGGGCAGTACATAAAGGAAAACGGCGGTCAGAACGGCGACCTGGTATTAAAGAAGGTCTCGGAGCTTCTCACAAAGAACATAAGAGGGTCGGATGTCGTTGTCAGATATGGGGGAGACGCCTACGCGATAATCCTGCCCAACACTGTTCTCTCAGCCGCGCTTTCGCTTGGCAACCGCTATAATGCCATCATCAAGAATTATCCGTTTCCGTGTTCCGAGTCGCAGCCAAAGAAACGGATAACGGCGAGCGTAGGCCTGGCGTTCCTTGACGGACAGACGCCGGAAGGACTCATCATGTGCTGCGAGAAGGCCCTTGCTCAGGCCATAAGAAAGGGCGGCGACAGGGTCGAGATCTACTCGAAAGAAATGGAAGAGGCCTTTGAGTCCAAAGACTGACCTGTTTTTTGACTCCGTGGAAAGTCCTCTGGGCGTTCTCTATCTCGTGTTTTCGGGCGGAAGGCTTGCCGAGATAAGGTTCAACCGGGAGAAGCCCTCGTGTTCGAAAGGGAGGGTGAAAGGGTCTTTCAAGGAGCAACTGAACGACTATTTCCACGGCAGGCTGAGGGAATTCGATCAGGACATCGTCTTTCTACGGGTCACTGACTTCGAAAAAAAGGTATGGCTTTCCCTGAGACAGGTGCCTTTCGGAGAGACGAGGCCGTACAAGTGGCTTGCGGAGAAGGTGGGAAATCCAAAGGCGGTGAGGGCCGTCGGCCGCGCACTGGGCCGGAACCCTATTCCCATAGTCATTCCGTGTCACCGGATCATCGAATCCGACGGCTCCATCGGAGGTTACTCCTCCGGGATAGACATAAAGCGGCGGCTCCTCGATATGGAGTACTATTATCTTATGGGGAAGAAATAAGAAGCCTTGGTGGTTTGTTTGTCGCGAACTTTCCATAGCCCCTCCTTGTTTGGTTCTCTCCCTTGAAGAGAGAGGCCTGACGGTTATGTCTATTCAGAGACGCAGTTTACGCTTGTCTCCCGGGAATATTGGTCAAGGCTATCATTTCACGTAAACAAAGTAAATCACCCGATATGGGTATTTTGGGGGTACACTTTTAGACTCAGACAAGGTAAACCATAAGACAGTTCTAAACGGAATTTGCAACTCTAACTTCATAGCCGGTAGAATAGAACAATCTGATTCTTGAGAATATTGTTTTTAGGAGGTGCGATATGGATGCTTATCGGTGCTTGATCTGCGGCGAGACCTACATGGGAAAGGGAAAACCTTCGAACTGCCCCTTTTGCGGCGCAAAGGCCGTATATATTGTCGAGGCGGACCGGTGGAAAGACGAGAATATGGACATGGAGCTATCGGATGCTTCGAAGAAGAACCTCGAAAGGTCGCTTCAGCTGGAAGTGGACAATGCGCCTTTCTATCGGGACGCTATGGCAAGGACAAGCGATGTCGAACTTCAGGGGATCTTTAAATATCTTTCGAAGGTAGAGGCCGAACATGCCTCGGTGATCAGAAAGATGCTCAAGTGCGAAGTGCCCCAGCCCGGGCGCGAGGAATCACAGGCAAGCGATGATGACAAGAAGAACCTGACAACGGCGCATGCGCGCGAAGTCGCCGCTTCAACCCTCTACAAGAAATTCGCCGGAGATGCAATAGAACCGAGGGTGAGGAAGGTCTTCACCGCCCTATCGGAGATAGAATCGGACCATATAGATATCGAGGGAAGACTTCTAGCGCGGCGGTAAATGCTGAGCGAGAGCGATATTACCTTATATACGCCTCGGTGACGTAACGGCGCATCATCCTGTGGGAGTTGAAGTAATAGGCGTTTTTCCCTATGGCGTTCTGCATTATCCTGATCCACCTGTGCCTGTCGTTATAATACGTGGGCAGGATTATGTCTTCAAGCTTGTCATAGAGGTCTTCGGCATCTTTTGAGTCGTCCTGCCCGCCGCTTTCGGAAAAGTGGTTCCCGGAATGATACGGACCGATGGACCAGCCGGTGAAGCCTTCGATATGTCCCTCTATCCACCAGCCGTCCAAAACGCTGAAATTGGGGACGCCGTTATGCGACGCCTTCATCCCGCTTGTCCCTGAAGCCTCCAGAGGTCTCTTCGGCGTATTCAGCCACACATCGACCCCGGAGACAAGCTTAAGTGCCATGTCCATGTTGTAGTTCGGAAGATAGGCTATGTCGATGCTCCCACTGAGCTTCTCCTCTATCGCAAATATCTTTTCTATCAGCCATTTGCCGGCCTCGTCTTTTGGGTGGGCCTTTCCGGCGTAAATTATCTGCAGTCTCCCTCTCCCTATCTTGAGAAGTCTGTCCATGTCCGTGAAGAGCAGATCGGGCCGCTTGTAAGCGGTTGCCCTTCTTGCAAAGCCTATGGTAAATAGCTCGGGATTGATGACTATATCGGTCCCGGCCTTTACGAAGTCCGCAAGGATCTTCTTTGCCTCCATGTGGGCGGCCCAGATCTCTTCGTCGGGAATGCGACCCACCCTCACAAACAACTCAGGCTCGTTGGCCCATCCCGGAAGATACTTGTCGTAGATCTTTTTGAAACTCTCGCACGTCCAGGTGTAAGAATGAACGCCGTTAGTTATCGCGTGTATCTTGTATCCGGGAAACATGTCCTGGGAGACCTCCCCATGTTTTTTCGCGACGCCGTTTATATATCTGCTCAGATTCAGCGCAAGGAGGGTCATGTTGAGGCTGTCCCTTCCGCCCAGGTCCTTTATCACTTCGAGGGGTATCGGCTCCCCGAGGACCTTTGAGACCAGATCATAGGGGAATTTATCGTGCCCCGCCTCGACCGGGGTGTGGGTCGTAAAGACGCACAGACCTCTCACCTTCTCCACGTCCCATACGAGACGCTCATCCCACACCTCCTCTATGTCTCTCTTATGCTCCTTAAGGAGTTCGAGGGCAAGAAGACTCGCGTGTCCCTCGTTCATGTGGTATTTCTTGATCTCGAAGCCCAGACGGCGAAGCATCCGTGCGCCTCCGATGCCGAGCACAATCTCCTGCTTCAGCCTGTAGGTCCTGTCTCCTCCGTAAAGCGAAGCGGTGATCTCGCGGTCATCCGCCCCGTTTTCGGGCATGTCGGTGTCGAGGAAGAAGACAGGGACGTTTCCCCCGGTCAGACTCTTCACCTCATACAGCCACGACTGCACAAGGACTTCCCGGCCTTCGATCTCGACCGATATCTTATCCGGCAGGAGTTTCATGAACTGGGAAGGCTTCCATTCCTCTGGCTCCTCGGTCTGCCTGCCGTTCTTGTCGAGTACCTGACGGAAGTAACCCCTTTTGTCGATGAGGGTGACCGCTACCATGGGAAGAGCGAGGTCGGCGGCGGATTTTATGGTATCGCCCGCCAGCACCCCGAGACCGCCGCTGTAAGTCGGAATCTCGGCGGTGAGGCCTATCTCCATGGAGAAATAGGCTATCTTCGGCTCCTCGGTGAGCCTTTGCAATAGCTCCGGACTCATAGGGTCGCCCATTGCTGCGGCAGGAACAGCCTCTCGTAGGTCTCCATTGCAAAGCCGTCGGTCATGCCCGCGACAAAGTCGCACACGACCCTGTGCCTGCTCGCCTTCTTTTCCGCAGGAATATTTCTGAAGACCTCCTCGATATGTTCGAGATAATATTCATAGAGGTCCCGGAGGATCTTCCTCGCCTTGTTGAATTCGACCATTATCTTTTTCCCTTCGTATACTCGTTCAAACAGAAAGTCCCTCAGTTTGTAAGTGGCAAACGAAATATCTTCACTCATCGAGATCAGCTCCATATCGGAAGAAAAAGTATTATAAACCACATCCTTCACCATTGTGTCTATTCTTTTTGACTGGGTGTCGCCAAGGGCCGATACAATGTCTTTGGGGATGTCGGTCTTCTTTATCACGCCCGCCCTAAGGGCGTCATCCAGGTCATGGTTAGTATAGGCGATGATGTCTGATATCCTCACAACGAGTCCCTCAAGTGTCAGAGACCTCTCTTTTTGCTTCTCCGGAATTATCGCCCCTTTGCCCTTGGAATGTGTCACTATCCCGTTTCTGACCTCGTAGGTGAGATTGAGTCCTTCGCCTTTTCTTTCGAGAAAGTCCACGACCCTGAGACTCTGTTTGTAGTGGTCAAAGCCCCCCGGGTGGATTTCCCTCAGTACGGATTCTCCTGCGTGTCCGAAGGGAGTATGGCCGAGGTCGTGCCCGAGGGCGATGGCCTCGGTCAGGTCTTCGTTAAGCCGCAGCGCCCTAGCAATCGTCCTTGCAATCTGTGAGACTTCCAGGACATGTGTCAGTCTCGTCCTGTAATGGTCCCCCTTCGGAGCGAGGAAGACCTGCGTCTTGTGCTTCAGCCTCCTGAAGGCCTTCGAATGGATGATCCTGTCCCTGTCCCTCTGAAAGCATGTCCTTATATCCCCTTCCTTTTCCTTCTTGGCCCTGCCCCTGCTTCTGGAGCTGAGACAAGCCTTTGGATGAAGGGTCTTCCTCTCTATCTCTTCTGTCTGCTCACGGATCGTCATTAAAGAATCCAAAAATATTTCATGCAAAGCCCTGCCTGCCGGCAGGCAGGCGCAAAGAACGCTAAAAAAGACTAAACAGATTTCCCGGGTATCACTGTATCACTTCCAACACAACTTTTCTGTGTTCAGGTTTTTGGGGTCCGATTTCAACACCGCCCAAGAATATCTCTTCCGCCTCTTCCAAATTTCTTTCGTTATTGTAATAGAGCATCGCTACCTGCTCGCCGGACCTTACGTAGTCCCCCGTCTTTCTATTTAAGATTATCCCCGCTGAATAGTCAATGGAGTCCGTAATCCTTTCCCTGCCTGCGCCAAGGAGCATAGAAGCCATTCCTATCTTCCCCGCGTCCATTCTTCTTATATATCCGCTTGCGCCTGCCGCAACCTGTTTCATAAGCCTTGCCGAGGGAAGAAGGGCCGGCTTGAAGACAGTCTCGGGGTCGCCCCCCTGGGCACTGACCATCTCCACGAACTTCTTGAAGGCGCCGCCGTTTTCTATGAGAGAGGCCAGGCCGGTCCTGTACTCCTCCAAATTCGCAAGATCCCTCCCTTCGCAACGGAATGTGAAGCCGACGGTCTTTGCCGCAACCTCTATCATCCACGCGCCGAGAGACAGGGTCAGTTCTTTAAGATCGTCCTGCCATTTTCCCCTGAGCGCGGAGATGCATTCCTTTACCTCAAGGCTGTTGCCGACGGTCTTGCCTATGGGCTGGTCCATATCCGTAATGAGTGCAACAGTTTTCTTGCCCGCTGAATTCCCGATCCCGACCATGGTCTCCGCGAGCTTGCGCGCATCCTCGATCGTTTTCATGAAAGCCCCGGACCCTGCTTTTACATCCAGTACAAGACCATCTATGCCCTCCGCGAGTTTCTTCGACATGATACTGGACGCAATGAGAGGTATGGAGTCGATGGTCGCCGTAACATCTCGAAGGGCGTATAATTTCTTGTCGGCAGGGGCGATCTCGCCGGTCTGGCCTATTATCGAGACACCGATATCCCTTAGGTTCTTGATGAATTCCGGAACGGAAAGGGAAGTCCTGAACCCAGGGATGGCTTCGAGCTTATCGAGCGTTCCTCCTGTGTGGCCTAGCCCTCTCCCCGCAACCATCGGGACCGTTATTCCCGCAGCGGCAAGCAAAGGGGCAAGTATGATGCTCGTCTTGTCGCCGACGCCGCCGGTCGAGTGCTTGTCTATATTCGGACCGGGTATGCCGGAAAGATCGATTCTCGATCCGGAGTCGAGCATAAGCTTTGTGAGAGACAAGGTTTCTTCTCCGGTCATCCCCTTGAAAAGGACCGCCATAAGCATGGCCGAGATCTGGTAATCCGGTATCTGCCCGGAGACGTATCCGCGGATCATATACGACAACTCTTTGTCGGCAAGCTCAAGTCCTTCCCGCTTCTTCTTTATGATGTCACAGGCCCGCATCTTTTCCTCAAAGTATAGCACGATCCGGAGAGACCCTAAGTGTGAGACCTGAGCAGCGCGCTAACTATTCCGGTCTCCTTTCGATCCCTATGAAGCGACGTCGGAAGCTTGAAAAATAAAGGAACTCTCACATATAATGATTTTATCTTTCGAAAGGGGGAGTTGCATATAAGGAACCGTCGTGATTACCAAGGGCGGGATGGTCTACATAAATCGCGGCGCAAGAGAAGGGGTCGAACCCGGACAGACCTTTGTAATCGGAAGCTCTGAACAGATCAGGGACCCTGATACGGGCGAGGTCCTGGATACGTCCATGGAAAGGGCCGGAACGATCGTGATTGAATCCGTTAAAGAAAAGATTTCTATCGGAAGGCCGGTCGAAGGGGGAGAAAGAATCCATAAGGGCATGACAGTGATGCCGCCCGGTTCTCACCCCTGAGCTTTTATATTCTTATATCCTTGACAGCTGCCGTATGGTCAGAGCATGTCGCAATCAATGCTTGATTTCTCTTGAGAAGGGTCTTTTTTTGAATCGCCAATGAAAAAGAAAGGGAAGGTTTATCTTGTAGGAGCGGGTCCGGGAGATATAGGTCTCCTCACCGTAAAAGGGATGAGGTGTCTTCAAAAGGCTGAGGTTGTGGTCTACGATTTTCACCTGAACGCCCAGATCCTGAACTACATCAACCACAATGCGGAGTTTATCTATGCTGGGAAGAGGGGCGGGCACCACGCCATGACGCAGGAGGAGATAAACTCGCTCCTTATAGAGAAAGCAGGAGAGGGCAAGATCATCTGCAGGCTTAAAGGGGGTGATCCCTTTGTTTTTGGAAGGGGAGGAGAAGAGGCCGAGGCCCTTGTGGGCGCCGGCATTGAATTCGAAGTTGTCCCGGGGGTGAGTTCGGCGGTGGCGGCGCCGGCCTATGCCGGCATACCTCTTACCCACCGACTTTATTCGTCCTCCTTCGCCGTAGTGCCCGGCTACGAAGACACGACCAAGGGAGAATCGGCCATTGACTGGGCCAAGCTCGCCACAGGGGTCGGGACCCTCGTGGTCCTTATGGCGGTAAGGAACCTTAAGGCGCTTGTGGAAAAACTTGTCAAGAACGGAAGAAGCCCGGACACGCCGGTTGCGGTCGTCAGGTGGGGCACAAGGCCCGATCAGAGGACGATAGTCAGCACGCTTGCTGAGATAGTTGCGACAGTAAGGGAGAAAGAGATAAAACCTCCGGCCGTGGTGGTTATAGGTGACGTGGTGAGGTTGAGGGACAAACTTAAATGGTACGAGGACAAACCCCTGTTCGGCCAGAGGGTGCTCGTTACGAGGGAACATTCGGGCGGGTTTGAACTCCTCGAAGACTTGGGCGCGGAGATAATAGAGTTCCCGACCATCGAGGTCGTTCCTCCGGAGAGCTATGAGGAGCTGGATTCGGCAATAGAGCGGATCCAGTCCTACAACTGGATAATATTTACGAGCGCAAACGGCGTCAGGCATTTCCTGAGAAGATACTTCGAACTGGAGCGCGACATAAGGGACCTTAAAGGGCTGAAGATATGCTCCATCGGAAGCAAAACAGCGGAGGAGGTCAGGAAATATGGGATGAAGGTCGATCTGATCCCGGAGGAATTCAGGGCCGAGGGTCTCATCGAGATGTTCATAAGGGAGGTCAGGAGCGACGGCGGGGCGACCCCGCCCCTGCTTTTGAAGGGAATGCGTTTTCTCCTGCCGAGAGCGGAAGTCGCAAGAGAGCTGTTCCCCCAGAAGGTGAGAGAACTCGGCGGCGTAATAGACATCCCGCCGGCTTACAGGGCCGTTAAGCCGGAGCTTCACGGCAGAAGACTGAAGCGGTTTTTAAAGGAAGGCCGTATCACCGTGGCGACTTTTACGAGCGCTGCTACCTTCAGCAATTTCGTTGAGATCATGGGACAGGAGGCGCAGGACCTTTTGAAGGAAGTGAGCATCGCGGTCATCGGTCCCATAACGGCAAAGGCCATCGAAAAGGCGGGGCTGAAGGTCGATATCATGCCCGAAGAAGCGACCGTTGATGCCATGGTAAGAGAGATAATAAGGAAGAAGACGCTGCGCTGAACAGTCGCTTCGCAGATTAACCCGGATTATTCATGAACTTTGTTGTGTGAAGGGCAGACACGACTCAAAACTTTTTTGAAATCGACGGAGTATCATGATCGTGAAGCCGGGATTAATGAAAACCGATCGTGGCAGTATGTTCGAAATGTTTATTGGAAATTTATATTTAAGGTGTCGAAACAAAAAAGTTTTGCGCAACGCCTGCCCATATTTTATGAATAATGTCTACTAAGAAGAAAGAGGGAAAACCGATGTCCGGTCTTCCCTCTTTCTTATCTGCTGCGCTATAAGATTATTTCAGTCAGATGATGCGCTTCAAGACGGTGCGCCCGTTTCCATAATCTATAGTCAATCTATCGCCTTCAATACTGAAGTTGGTGTCCTCCATGTAGTCCGGATGGCTGAGAATGAGCGTTGAGCCAACAATGCGGTAATGCTCGATCGTCCTCCATTCCTTCCCGTCCATCGTTGTCTTGGTGGTTACGACGGTCCCGTCATGTCTGAAGTTTGAAACGATCGACCTGAAAGTCTCAGCCGGCTCCGGCTCGATCCTGATGACCTTCCATCTGGTCCCTGCGAGAGGCTGCAGCTCGGCTGCAGTAGGCGTCCTTCGCATCTCGGCTTCCTTCTTGTCCCGTTCGTTGCCGATGAGATATCCGACGCCGGCGCCTATGCCCGCGCCGAGCAGCGCCGTTGCACCCCAGGACCCGTGCATATTGGCGAGGCCGCCTATCAGGGCTCCAGCGCCCGCGCCCGTAAGTGCGCCTGTTTGTGCCTGTGTCGCGCAACCCGCGCCTAATGCCAACGAAAGACATACGATCAAAATACAGGCGGTCCTCTTAAAGTCGCTGACTCTTATCATGTCCCACTCCTTCCGCTTAGATTTGATACTGAATTGCTGCCGCCGAAAGTCCGTGATCCCGTCCCGAAACAGCATGCCCTTCACCCTTCTCTTTCTCTTTGCCTATTATAAATCTAAAACTTGCTATCCACAAGACGCAGCATCCGGTCTTAGCCGCGGATTACCACTTTCTTTACGGACGGCAACCCGGACAGTTCGTTCAGAATCCTTCTTGGGGAATCAGTATCTCTATAAGAAACGGTAAGGTCGAAAGTCATTTTCTTATTCTCAACATCCTTCTCATAGTCCATGTTGCTTATCGACGCCCCGCACTTCTGAATCGCAGAGGTGATCGCCTTCTCATCGTCTTCCCAGTTTGTGACGACAGTCATGAACTTGTAGGAAAGGGCCGGCATCCTGTCTTCGATCGCCCTCAGCAGCCAGAGCGCGACGTACGTGATCACAAAGCCCACCGACCCGGGCAGATAAAGGCCGCTCCCTATCGCCAGGCCGATGACCGAAACGATCCAGACGCACGCCGCCGTTGTCAGGCCCTGGACATTGAACCCCATCTTGACGATCACGCCGGCGCCGATAAAGCCCACACCCGTGATGGCCCCGGCGGCAATTCGCCCCGGGTCTGCCCTGACATAGGCTGGGTCCCAGGGGCTGAGATAGTGATAGTACTCCGAGACCATCATGACCAGCACGGATGCCACGCAGACGAGAAGGTGGGTCCTGAAGCCCGCCGCCCTTCCGTGCGTATGCCGTTCGAAGCCGATGATGCCTCCGAAAACAGCACCGAGAAAGAGTCTTATTATTATCTCCGTCGGACCGATCATGCTTCTATCTTGACCTTGCAGAACCTTCTCTTGCCGGATTGAATGATGTATTGTTTCCCTATTTCTAGTCTTGTATTTGGATCGGTTACGATGGCCCCGTCCACCTTTATGCCGCCTTGTTTTATCAGTCTCATCGCCTCACTCGTGCTTTTTGCGAGCTTAGATTCTTTCATTACATAAGGTAGCCAATTAGTTGGACTGATTGTACCGGAAACGGAGCTCATCGGGTCTGTCAAGGCCGCCCGGATAGCCACCTCAGGTATATCAGTCGGAAGCTCCCTGCCTTTTATGCGTTCAAACTCGGCCCGCGCCCTTTCCGCCTCCTCTTTCCCATGGTACCTTGTAACCAATTCCATCGCAAGATTCTTCCTTGCCTCTAAATCATTAAGCGTGCCATTTTGTATCCCTTGCTTTAAGGCGGCAAGTTCTTCTATGGAAATATGACTTAGGAGTTCGTAATAACGCAGCAACAGTTCTTTAGACTTCAATCTCATGATCTTGGGGAACATGCCGGTCGCCTCCCCGTTTACGTATTCGAACGCGGGCTCGTCTATGCCGATGTAGTTCCCGAGGCTTTTGGACATCTTGTTCACGCCGTCGAGCCCTTCGAGGAGGGGCATCATAAGCACCACCTGCTCTTCCATATCCATCTTTCTCTGGAGGGTCCTGCCCATGAGAAGATTGAACTTCTGGTCTGTGCCGCCTAGCTCCACGTCCGCTTTAAGGTGGACCGAGTCATAGGCCTGAAAGAGGGGATAATAAAACTCCAGGATGCTGATGTCCTGCTGGTTCCTGAAGCGTTTCTTGAAATCCTCGCGTTCAAGCATCCGCGCGACCGTCTGCATGGCGCCGAGCCGGACCATCTCCATACTGCTCATCTTCCCGAGCCATTCGCTGTTAAAAAGTATACGGGTCCTGTTCGGGTCGAGTATCTTGAATACCTGTGTCTTATAGGTCTCGGCGTTCTTCAGCACCTCTTCCTTTGTAAGGGGCTTCCTCGTCTCGCTCTTTCCTGTAGGGTCGCCGATCATCCCCGTAAAATCCCCGATCAGAAAGATCACCTCGTGTCCGAGCTCCTGAAACTGCCGCATCTTTTCAAGAAGGACGGTGTGGCCGAGGTGGATGTCGGGTGCGGTGGGATCAAACCCGGCCTTTATTCGTAACGGTCTGTTGTCTCTCTGCGACTTTTCGAGTTTACGCAGGAGGTCCTCTTCGAGGATTATCTCCACCGCGCCTCTCCTGATTATCTCAAGCTGTCTTCCCGGCTCTATCATGGTTGATTATGATAAAACGGCAGGATAAATTACGTCAATTGATTACCTGAGTTGTAGAAGCTTCAAATGCTGATACAATTGGTTTGAACAGAGGAGGACGTGACTTCGACTGAAGAAGAGGGGAACAGGACTAAAGTTTCATCAACAATCCCGGTCCTGGGGCTTTCGCTCTCGGTCGTCGCTGCTTTGGCTGCGGCACTCGCGGGGTTCGGGAGCCGGTGGGGACTCTGGTATTTTACGGTCGGTTTCAAGATTCTCGCCTTTGCCGCCTTTGGAGGCGCCGTTGCTTCAGTAGTTTCCCTGGCCGGTGCTGTAATAACCCTTCGCAAGGGTCTTCGGGCAGGCTTGATTCTGTCCTGCATGGCGCTTGGCCTTGGTCTTACAACATTCGGCATTCCCCTTTCGTGGTTTCTTGCGGCACAACGCCTGCCGAAGATCCATGACATAGCCACAGACACCGGGGACCCTCCTTCCTTTGTAGCTGTCCTCGCGCTCCGGAAGAACGCCCCTGATCCGCCTGAGTATGGAGGCATCGAGACGGCGATGCAGCAGCGCGAGGCCTATCCGGATATAAAGCCGCTGATACTCGATGCCACGCCGAACAATGCCTTTGACAGGGCACGCTCCACTGCGCGCAGAATGGGATGGGACATAGTTAGCGCCAGCAAGAGGGACCTTCGCATCGAGGCCACCGACACAACCTTCTGGTTCGGGTTCAAGGACGACATTGTCGTCCGCATAACTCCCGTGGATGAAAAGAGCCGCATCGACGTGAGGTCCGTCTCCCGCGTCGGATTAAGCGACCTGGGGACAAATGCGGAACGCATACGCAGGTATCTTAAGGAATTGTCGAAAAGCAGATAGGCGGTCCATCTATCAGCTAATTTCCGACCGACAGGTCTTCACTCCACGCGATTTTTAGAGCGTCTTTGCTCCTGACGTTCATGAGTTTGCCGTAAGTAGCGTCGAAAAGCCTGCAGGCCTCAAATATCTCATGGAACTCGTTGCTGCATTCGCGAAAGGCGTCCAGCAAGTTGGGATCGAAGTGTTTGCCCCTGAGGTTCCTTGTCCGCTCAAGTAGGACACTACCGAAAGAAGCGTTATTTTGATATGTTTAATCAGAAAGAGTAAAATAAAGACCGAATGCACTAAGGTCCGGAGGCATGAGATGATCCTTGATGTCGCTGTCGGCAGTGATTCAACCACTATAGAAATATCCGAGCCCTTTCGCGCAGATGTTGACGCTATTGTAAAGCGCATTGACCGGTTTGCCGCCTCAAAGGGCGCCGACATGGCCGGCCTGGAACTCAAGAGACTGATCTCCGGGATGATCAAGGGGATTGCCGGATGTGAGCACGGCTGTCCGGCCAACGCAAAGGGCTTCGTGTCGGCAGGATTCAGAGACTTCGAATTAAGATACATAGAGGGCGGAATCCTTCTGGCCAGCACTTCGCTCGGAGGCGGAAGCCCGCTCTCTCTGAGGATGTTCCCGGATTTTTGATCGGCTGTGCAAACCGAAAATCCCGAACTATCTCCGCATATATCGCCCGGATTGTTTATCCACTGATGATGATTGTCGGAAGCCGCTCCACGATGTGTGTTATTATTGAAACCCATGAAGAAGATACTCATAGTCGATACGCTGAGCGCTCTGATTGAAAAGAGGAAGAGCATCCTTTCAAGGTCGGATTTCAAGATCCTCTCTGCAGCGTCCGGAGAAGAGGCCGTCAGGCTTCACCGCGAAGAAAAAGTTGACCTCATACTGACGGAACTCGATATGCCGGTCATGAGCGGCGATATCCTCTGTTTGAGGATGAGAAGGGACCCAAACCTTAAGAGGGTTTCAGTGGTCATAATATGCTCTCATAGTGAATCCGACATCAGGAGGTGCATGGCCTGCGGGGCGAACGCCTATATAAGGAGGCCGGTGAACCCCCAGGACCTTTTTCAAATAGTGAGCGCGTTGCTGGACGTTCCGGAGAGGTTGAGCATGCGTCTCCTCATAAAGGTCACTGTCAAGGGGAAGTTCAGGGGCAATTCGTTCTTCGCGACTTCGAAGAATATCAGCGCCTCCGGAATGCTTATCGAAACGGACAAGTCTTTCGAAAAAGGAGACCTCATAACGTGCAGTTTCTTCCTCGGCGCAGACCAGATAGAATCTGACGGTGAAGTTGTGCGGGTTGCAAAGAAATCCCCCGAGCACTTTAATTACGGCGTGAAGTTTACGGGTATGGGCACTTCCTCAAAGACGAAAATAGAGCAGTATGTGGACAGGCTTCTGAAAAGATAGCCGCTGTCTTCCCTCTGCGGTAAAGGCGTCATTACGTCATCCCCAGGGCCTCTTTGGTCATCCTCTCGGCCGTGTCAAAGACGGCCTTTTTCCCTTCTACCGTCCTTGCCTCGATATAGAACCGCACCTTCGGCTCCGTGCCGGAAGGTCTTATCATGAGCCACGATCCGTCATCAAAGACAAGCTTCGTGCCGTCTACGGTTATGACGTCTTTCACCGTGCGCTTTGCGCCCCCGATAAGAAGGGAAGTCCCTTTTCCGTATTTTTCCCTTACCACAGAAAGTCTCTTTACGAGCGGCTCTCCGACAAGGGAGTGGTCTACTGAAATCCCCGAGCGGTCCGGATAATAATGTCCGAATTCGTCCATGATGTCCCGGAGGTATGTACTCAGGCCCTTGCCGGTCACAGCCATCATTTCTATGGCAAGGAAAAGTCCGAACAGGGCGTCTTTTTCGAGAGTGTGATTATATCCCGATATCCCGTCAGACTCCTCAAAGGCTACAACCGCCCTTTCTCCGGATGTCCTGAGAAGATAAGGCCTGAAGTTCTTGAAGCCCACTTTGGTTTCTTTTACCGGAGCGCTAAGCCTTTCAGCTATTGCGTTGACAAAGTTGCTGGTCCCCACGGATTTTGCTACTACGCCCGGAATCTTCTTATGCACGTGCAGAAAATGGAAGGCCATCGCGCCGAAGTAGTTCATCGGTATCTGCATGCTTCCGTCCGCGAAGCGTATGCGGTCCCCGTCCGGGTCCATGATGACTCCCAGTTTGAGTCCGGACTTGGCCTCCCTCAGGACCTTTTCCACCCCTGCCATATTCTTTTCTGAAGGCTCCGGCGCTATCCCGCCGAAGAGGAAATCGTCCTCGGTCCTCAGATAGACGATTTTCCCGCTCACTCCGAGCACCTTTCCGACTTTTCCGCGCGTTGCCCCATGGACGTTGTCTACGCATATGACCGCATCTTGCCCGGCGAGGAAGTCGCTTATCCGTCCGAGGTCTATAGTCTTTCTGTCTTTTATGAACTGAATATAAAGGTAGGTAAGGTCCACCCTTTCACACTGTTCAGGAGATGAAGGCACAAGAACGGACCTGTCCATCATCCGGTTGGCTATTTCCTCTATCCTCGTTGTGATCTCAGAGCCAGCAGGGCCGCCGTCTGCCGGATTGAACTTAAAACCGGCGTAATTCGCCGGATTATGGGAAGGGGTGAGGTTTATGGAACACGCGGCCTGCAGCATTTCGATTCCCGCGGAAAATTCCGGGGTCGTCGCCTCGCCCGCATACCACGTCCTGATCCCTGCCTTTCTGAGAAGTCCGATCACTTCTCCTGCAAAGACCGGCCCGAGAAACCTGTTGTCATGCCCGACGATGACGCCGCGTCGCTTTATCTCGTCGAAACCCGATACCCCCATCGCCGCCATGACGGCCCTGTCGCCCTCTTTGAGCATCTCGATGATTGCGGAGGCAACGATCCGCACATTGTTGAATGTAAAGTCGGTCCCGATCTCGCCCCGCCAACCAGAGGTCCCGAATACGATCTTCGCAGGCGAAGGATTTTCCCGGGCGAACTTTTCGATAAGCGGCAGCAGTCCCCTGTTCCTTGAAACATCCGAGAGAATTGTCTTCCAGCATGAGGAGGCATTCTCGAATTCCTGGGTCATTTCATTTCCTCCTGAGGTGCTCTGAATTGTGAAAATTATAGCACTTACCGGCGGCTGCTGCCATAATGACCAACGTGTTTCATGCCCGATTCAAAATTCATGGCAATTTAGTATTATTAATAGAGCACTTGTCTGATATGAAAAAACTCGCTATAACCATAGGTGATCCGGCCGGCATAGGACCTGAAATTGTTGCGCGGGCGGTCTCTGCAATGTCCGAGAAATGCCTTTCGGTTGTCATCGGCGATATGTCTGTGATGAGAGAGGCCGTCAGAATGATCGGGTCTCCGCTGAAGATAAGAACGATTGCAGATGTGAATGACATCTTTCACTCTCCGGGCGTGCTTTGGCGTTACGACGTAAAGGCATTGCAGACCTTTGTGAAAGGCAGGCCGGATGCGGCCAACGGCGCCGCATGCGTGAGCTATATCAAGAAGGCTGTGGAACTTGCTGTGGATGGGAAGGTCGATGCCGTTGTAACCGCGCCTATATCGAAGGAGGCCCTGAAACTCGGGGGTTTTCACTGGCCGGGCCATACAGAGATGCTTGCAGAATTGACTAAAACAGAGGAATTCGCCATGATGCTCACAGGCGGACCGCTGAAGGTCATACTTGTCACGATACATACGGCCTTGAAGAATGTCCCAGGCATGGTGACGAAGGAAAGTGTCCTGCGGGCGGTTCGCCTTGCCGGCAGGGCATGCGCCATGCTGGGTCTGAAAAGGCCGAGGATCGCGGTGGCAGGACTCAACCCTCACGCCGGCGAATCCGGCATATTCGGAACAGAGGAGATAACGGATATTATGCCGGCTATTGTCGCCGCACAGAAAGAGGGAATTGCTGCCGAAGGTCCTTTCCCTCCCGATATAATTTTTCATAAGGCATACAGAAGGGAAGTCGACATCGTGGTTTGTATGTACCACGACCAGGGTTTGATACCCCTGAAGATGATAGCCTTCGACAGGGGTGTGAATGTGACCGTCGGGCTGCCGATCATCCGGACTTCTCCCGACCACGGAACGGCATATGATATCGCATGGAAAGGGAAAGCAAATCCATCGAGCATGATCGAGGCGATGAGGCTGGCAACAAGACTGAAGTTGACTTGATCATGGATCCCAGTTAATTCACAAAACGATGCCGCTTTGCTTTGAAATCTTTACGATGCGATATAATCCGAAATTGCGTATGCATTTTCCCGGTTGCCAATAGTCGGCTTTTTTGAGGTCAGAAATGCTTGGGGGACATAATCGGTATCGCTGTAAAGATTTTTTCTCAAAACGGCATTTCTTATAGTTTCTTGACGTTACAGATATTGTTTTGATAGGAGGACATCATGTTATTCGAACATTTTTCATTCAGCGGCCTTGATCTCGGAAACCGTCTGGTGCGTTCAGCCACCTTTGAAAAGAGGGCGGACGACGATGGTTTTGTGACCGAGTCGCTTATAGAACTTTACGAGGACCTTGCCAGGGGCGGCATCGGCCTGATGATAACCGGAAACGCGCTGGTACATCCGTCCGGCAGGTCCGTGGCCCAAATGCTCTGCATCCATAGCGATATTTATATCCAGGGTCTTCGCAAACTCACATCCGCGGTCCATTCCCTTGACGGCCTGATCGCTATCCAGCTTGTACATGGAGGGAGACAGTCCTTCCCTATTCTCCTTGGCGGCAATGATGCAATTGCTCCCTCCGCGGTCTACGACACTTCCACCAAGATCATGCCTAGGGCGATGACCGATGCGGAGATATGGAAAATAGTCGATGCCTTCGCGGATGCGGCGAGGAGGGCGAGGATCGCGGGTTTTGATGCAGTGCAGATCCACGGGGCCCACGGCTATCTCGTGAGCGAATTCATTTCTCCTTACACAAACAGGCGCGACGACTATTGGGGCGGGGATGAGGAGAGAAGGTTTCATTTCCTGGAAGAGGTTTATAAGGCGATGAGGAAAGAGGTCGGTGAAGATTACCCTCTGATGATCAAGATGAATGCGGACGATCTGATAGAAGGGGGACTGAAGGTCGAGGAGGCTGTGAAGATAGCGGTGAGACTGGAAGAGATGGGACTCGATGCTGTTGAGGTGAGCGGGGGCATGTACGAATCCAGTCAGAAGGCGGCGCAGCCCGACATAACAAGTCCGGAGGAAGAGGCGTATTTCAGGCGCTTCGGCAAGGTATTCAAGAGCAAGCTGAAAATTCCGGTGATGCTCGTGGGCGGCATGAGGTCTCAATCTATTATGGAGGACGTGCTACAGAAAGGGGAGGCGGATTTGATCTCCATCGCCCGGCCTCTGATAAGAGAGCCGGACCTTCCGAAAAAATTCGAGGCAGGTAAGGAAAAGGCCGACTGCATATCCTGTAACGGATGCATGGATTTTCAGAATCTTGGCGTGGTGAAGTGTATACAGCTTCTGTGAACAGAGAAGGATTTTTGGAGCTTAGCAGGTTGGAATTCACCGACAAAGTCTCACTGTGCAGGAATTATTAACAGTCTCAAAATAATATTTACAGACTTTTGGCTTTCGTCCGTCATGCCCGAGGTCCTTAGTCGAGCATCCATGCTTCTCAACCTGGATTCCCGCCTTCGCG